>JAHOYT010000058.1 GCA_019038645.1 Bacteroidales bacterium | reverse complement strand
TTTTTATAATAAGTTGACTAATTTTTAGTCAACCTATTTCAGGAAAGTTCATTTCTTGGCATTACCCACAACGGCTTCGCATATGAAACGTAAGAGGTTTTGAAACACTTACTTATCAGTTTTATGCTGAGCCGAATTTGCGATTAGACACAAATTTAGCTTTTTTTATTTACCCGTCAAATCGCAGATTTACGCCCTTTGGTTGTGAGAAAGTTGGCGGAACTAATTTCTTGCAAAAACTTAAATAAACATCTGAAACCCTTATGTTTTATGATGCATTGTTGTACACAGTTATTTCAAGTAATTTTTCATTGAAATTCTGATTTCAGCACATAAATCTTTTATATCTTCATTTTTTGTTTTCTGGATTGTCTCAATATATTCATTTATTGCAGCTCGGTTTTTTGATAATTTTTCTTTTAAGTTAACATCTTTTTTAATTTCATCTAAATGCTCAATAGCGTTCTTAAGGTTAGAAACTTCTGGTACAAAAGAATAGTCTTTATTATCTAATAATGATTGACTTTTACAACCACCCCAAACAGCTTTTATTCTATACTGAAATGCTCCTACGAAATCGTTATCTTCAAGTAAAGTTTGAGCTATCAATACACACGAATTAGCGTTATTACTATTAAGGTCACTTTCCATGCATTTGTATTCGTTTTTCATTTCATTAAATTCTTCTCTAAAAGAATTAAATTTATTATTAATTTTCATTTTCTCAACTTTATACCATGAAAAGGAGAGTAGAGCCATAAATGCTAATAATCCTGTAACTATTAAAGCAAATCTATTAGATTGATCTCCCAAAGCTGCTGCGAAATAGTCTTCTTTAGCTTTATAAATTATTAATTGATTTTTCAATTCAATATTAAAACTATCTAATTTCTCTTTATCAGTTTTTTCAATTTCCAATTTAGCCCGTAAGAGACTTACAATACTATCAAGATTTTCCTTTCTAGGAGCTTTCGCATTATTTGAAAAACTAGCAAAAAAAGTAAATAAGAAAAATAATAAAAAGATGTGTCTCATAACGTAAATTTTAAATAATCAATTGTTGATGTTGTGGCTTCGATAATTGTGTACAACTTGTTGTTATAACAAATATAGATAAAAGCTACATTTCAATGTATAAATTGGTATGTTAATTTAAGTAATCTATTTCTTCTTCCTTTTATCAATAAATACAACAGGTTTGCGCTTCAACTCAGGGAACTTGATTTTATTAATTTCCTCTTTTGATTCGAACTGAATGGTAGGAGCAACTCTTAATTTTGCTCTGAAATGATCTTTAATTAATTTCTCAAAATTTTCAGGTTTATTTCCGTTTATTGCAATACGAATTAAAATGTCATCTGTACCAATCTGGTTTGTAGAAACTTCTATAATATAGTTTTCTACATATTCCATATCGTTTAAAATATCATACAATGCAGGTGGATATAATGTGGTTCCTTTATATTTGATCATTTCGTTTTTACGGCCAATTACTGGTCCTAAACGCATGGAGCTCCTTCCGCATTCACAAGCTTCGGTATGATATTCAACTACATCGCCGGTTTTAAATCGGATTAACGGCATACCTTCTACACCAAGCGTTGTAATAACCAACTCTCCGGCTTCGCCTTCAGCAACAGGATTGTTATATTCATCTACAAATTCAACTATAAGTAATTCAGGACGATGATGTCCGCCAATACTATTTCCACACTCTGCAAAAGCAGCACCCATTTCTGTTGAGGCATAAGTAGAATACAATTTAATATCCCATTTATCTTTTATTCGTTGTCCGAGTGTATTAAGTGTGAAATCTGGATTTCGTAATGATTCTCCAATACAAATAGCTTTTTTAATGCTTGAGTTTTTATAATCGATTCCATTAGCTTCGGCATATTCAATCAGTTTTAAAATAAATGAGGGAACTGCAATTAATGCATTTGGTTTAATTCTTCGAATAGTATCCCACTGTAATTCAATCATGCCATTTCCGACACGAACCATTCCTGCACCCATTTTCTTTATTCCTAAGAAGTAAGCTAAACCAGCCATAAACCGGCGATCAAGTGTAACCATTAACTGGTAAATATCGTCAGGATTTCCATCTGAACATTTAAAAGAAATATATTCGTTGTACGCCAATCGTTCTAAATCAGCATCAGTCATAGCAAATGTAACAGGATCGCCCATTGTTCCGGAAGTGGTAATATAGTCTACTATTTTTTGGCGATCAACACAAATAAAATCATCATTCTGCTCGAAAAGATCATCTTTTGTTGTAAAAGGAATTTTCTGAAGATCTTCAGTTGTTTTGATATCGTTTATATTGATATTGTTCTCTTTAAAAAGATCGGAATAAAACTTTGAGTTCTTATTTACATATTTTAAGAGCTCTCTTAATTGCTCTTCCTGGTAAGTTTTAATTTCTTCTTTTGATCGAAGGTCGATATCTTCCGGATATATATTCATTATCTTCTAATTTTAACAAAACTCAAATTTAACACCTTAAACTTAAAAGCAGGAAAAAACGTAGAATTAATTTATTATAATTTTCTAAAAGAATGAAAATTTGGTGTCTATCTTTCGACAGGCTCAAGATGACACTATTTTGTAAAGAGGTTTGTCACACTGAGCCTGCCGAAGTGTGAATATTCATTTAAGACCTATGGATACCATTTTTTATCTTGCTATTAATTTATTGTGCTCTTTTATTATAATAATTAGCCTTTTGTTTATCGTCAAAGCGGGTATATATTTTACCCAAATATTTTGCGTATTCCTTTTTAGGTTCAATTTTATATAATTTCAGGAAATAATCACGCGACTTTCTAAATGCAGGCCATACTTCTTTCAATGCTTTAAGAAGTTTATTGTATTGTTTTGTAGTTCTTTTATTTTTATAGGCCTTCATTTCTGATACATAAAGGTTTTCTGCATACTGGAAATACTTTTCGGCATAATATTCCAGTGCTGTTATGTTAGATGCTTCCAGTTTTATGATTTGCTGCGCAAGCTTGTCGCAGGCTGTTGTGTTTTCCAGATTCTTGTTAATGATAAGATATCCTGCAAGCAGGTCGGGATTTGATTGAGCTTGTGTTTCAATTTCCGGCCATAGATCGATACCTAAACCCCAGTTTTCACTTTCTACATAGGTTTCAAACAAACGGGTAGTGATGGAGCTTATTTTTTCCCCTTGTGGATATTTTTCATGGTAGGTTTCCAGAGCAGTTATCTCTTTAGATAAATTATCAATTGTTTTGTACACTTTGGCCAATGATGCATACATTTCAGGAGATGAAAATCCCAACTCTTTTGCTGACTCAAGATATTTTCTGGCTTTGTTAATTTGCTCTAATTCCAGAGCTGAATTTCCAGCACCAATATAAACCGGAGCTTTAGCTTTTTTGCCTTTACTTTCGCGAGCCAAAATAATTTGGTTATATGTATTCAAAGCAGTTTCATAATTACCCTCTCGGTATGCAGTTCCCCCTTCTTCTGATAGTTTTGTGCTTGCACACGATTGTAATATTAGAATAATGATGAGTCCTTGAATTATTTTTGAGGTATTCATGTTTTTATTATTTTGTAAGGTTGGCAAAAATAAGATAATTTTTTATATGAATGTCCGTTAATATACCTAATAATTCCTATAACTTGTCATTCCTGCGAAAGCAGGAATCTAATAATTAACAAAGAGATTACCTTCGGTGAACTCGCAAGCCCGGTTCCGCATCACATGCCTGCCGGCAGGCAGGAGTGCGGAATGACATAGTATTTATAAATCTACATTAGTATAAAAGCGGATATTCAAATTTTTTCATTCTTTGAAATAAATTAAGAAACTCTTAATTTTTCCACGAATTATCATAATCTTTAACAAGCGAAGAATTATTTAATTGATCAATATCAATTTTTCCATCCATATAATTGGCCAATAATTTAAATGATTTATTGTTCTCTTTTTTAAGAACCAGAAGTACAGAATTAATAGCTGCTTTTACTGAGATTGGAACACCACCACCCAAATCAGACCAGTGACCAGCCAAAATCAGATTTTTTACTGAGGTCTGATGATGTGCTATTCCTGCCTGCATATTTTCTTTTCCGGGTCGTGCACCCATCATACTTCCGTTTTTATTTCCGGTATATCTTAAATACGTAATTGGCGTTGAGATATCATAAAACAGAGTGTGATTTTTTATATCAACCGACAATCTTTTTTCGACTCTTTGAATCAAAGTTTCAGCTGTTTCTGTTTTTAGTTTCTTATACTTTTCACCCCGAATATAATTTCCGTTTTCATCCTTTTCTGTTTGCCAATAATTTTGATAATCAATATAAGCAGGAATTAACAAAGTAATCAAACCTTTTCCTTCAGGAGTAAGAGATTTGTCCCGCGCCGATGGTGCTAAAACACTAATATCACTTATTGAAGGATCACCACTGTCGTGATCATCTCTTTTAATTCCTTCCTGGCTAATGTTTATCAATTCCTGATTAAATCCTAATTCTTCCGCAGGGCAATCCAGGGCAATAGAAACTGTAAATGCAGAACTGTATAATACAGCATTATTTAGTTTGTTTTTAAACTTTTGTGATACAGTATTTTCAGGAAGCATTTTAGTATATAATGTTTCAACATCATTTGTTGAAATTACATACTTACTTTTTATTTTATACTCTTTCCCTTTTTGCTGATAAACAATACTCTCACAAGTTTTATTGTCAAGCTCGAGACTTTTTACTTCAGCATTAAAAATCAAATCATTTTTGAGCAGCTTATTTACATGTGTCAGCCATTGTATAAAAACTCTTGCTCCGCCTTTTTCCGGAATTTGATATCCATTGTTATATGCCCATGCAATTGGAAATAAGCAAGATAACAGATCTTTCTCAGAGCTATATATTTTATGTAGATTTTTATCTTTAAAAAATTTATTTAATCCTTTTGGAACGCCTTTTTCTCCGCTATAAAAAACATATTTTACAAGTGGAAGAACAAATTTTAATAGTTTCAGCTTGAAAAATACTTTTTCAAAGCCAGACATGCTTTCATCTGTTCTAAAAAGACTGGCATATTTTAAAGATCCTGCTCCAATTTTTTTAGCAGCTTTAAAGAATTTTTCAATTCCTTTTTTTTCGTGTATGAAATCAGTTATTAATTTTTCTTTAAGTTCATCGGGATCGTTGGTAAGTAAATAATCATAAGCTTCACCTTTAAACCGGTGAATTTTATTCATTATCTTTATTTTAGGACTATCAGAACCAATCAGACTAAAAATTCTACCGGCCATTTCATTTTTATTGCATTGATTAAGCCAATGAATTGCCGTATCGAAATGAAAACCTTCTTTGCTAAAACCTGCTAAATAACCGCCTGCCTTTGGTTCTTTTTCAAGAATACAACATTTCAGACCAAACTTTCCGGCAATTGCCGCGGCTGTTAAACCACTTATTCCGGCGCCGATAATGGCTATGTCATATTCTGTATTTAGTATTTTATTTATCATTTATTAGCTACTTTTTTTTAAAGCATCATAATGTTTTAACAGCATAGAAATTTGTCTATCTTTCAACAAGCCTGACTGCCGTCAGGCAGGCTCAAGATTACAACTAAAATAAATGAGAGCTGTCACACTGAGCCTGTCGAAGTGTGTTTGTTTAATAGTTACTTTTTAAACATTTAATTTTTCAAATTCTTTAATTATTATTCCAATTCTTTTATCTTTTCCTGTATATTTTCCCTTTGATAAATGTTAGGAATTTCTTTTGTTAACGCTTTTTTGTATGCTAAAACTGCTTGGTCGGTTATTTTAAAATGATTAAAATAATCACCAATGTAAACGAAAGTTTCAAAGAATTCCCTGTTCAATGCAATTATTTCGTTAAAAATAAAAGCTTCATCAGGAATTCTTATGTCATTCTTTACTGCAGCCTGTATCTGATTTCTTATGTTTTTAAACCGAACAAAGTTTTTATAATCATTTGAGTACAGAAATGAATCGGCTGGAATAGTTAAATTATTTTCATAAATCGTTTTAGATTCCTTAATGTTATCGGCCTCAGCAAATACTTTATTTAAATCATAACAAATAAATTCGCCTAACTGAAAAGGTGATATTGAAATCCAAACCTTTAATTCTTCGGGTTTAAAAATAATCGAATGGTGAGCTATAAGTTGATTTACAG
This sequence comes from Bacteroidales bacterium, assembly GCA_019038645.1. GTDB lineage: Bacteria > Bacteroidota > Bacteroidia > Bacteroidales > UBA12077 > UBA12077. The sequence goes on along the minus strand of JAHOYT010000058.1, from coordinate 46,753 downwards.
CTTTTTCATTTCCCATTCCGATATTTTCATTTTTCAGGCCTTTCTGATCACGTAATATTTTGGTAACTGATTTAATATTTAACTTAGGATTTTGATTTAATAGTTCCTCAACTCTTTTAAACCTGTATGTTGTAGCATATTCGCATGGTCTGGCATTTATAATTTCAGGCTTTTGCATTTCATTGCTCTGGAAATGATTGCTGCAAATAATATAATCATTGTCGGTTTCAAATAGCACCTGATATTCCGGTGATTTTTCTATGATTGATGTTTTTCCATCTTTTGCTGATCCGATAAAAAGTGATTCTGAAACAAAAGTTTTTCGTTTTTTAGCAATTTCAAAAGCTTCTTCAATGGTCGTTGCGTATTGCAATATTTCTCTTGCCACAAGTGAAATTGGAGTTGCTGCACTAAACGGAATATCTGATTTGGCAGCATTTAAAGTAACAGTTAATCCCTGATCGTTCATACCGGAAGTTGCACCAATCATTCCACCCCAGGTTACAATCATAAACTTATATCCTTTTTGGGGATTACAAAACATAACAATTTTATCTTCGGCAAATTCATCTCCAACATAGAAGTCGAAGTTGCGACCAATAATTAAAGAACTATCTTCAGAATTGGAATCCCAACCAGAAAAAGCAGTACATGCAACTAAGTTCATATTTTGTAAAGCATGACCAATATCGTGAGCCGCGTGGTAGTTTAAAATACGAGGATAATTAGGAGCAATAAAGTTAAATTGATCTGAAGCAGAATGAGAAATACCATATATTTCTTCCTGATATTCTTTTATTATGTGTTTATCAATATTACGGTTAAAAAAAGCAACAAAGCTTTTCAAAAATTTCAAATAGGAATCAGATGGAATCATCACTTTTATCTGATTTACAAAAGCATTTTCCTGTTTGTAAATGAGTTCTTTGGTAAGCTTTCCATTTATAACTCCACGTTCGTAAGCTTTGCCTGCTACATACATTTCCCACAATCCATGCTCGTTCTTTTGTAACCAGTTATCATTGATGGAATAAAAATTAGAATCAACTGTAGTTCTTTGCAGATTTTCTATTTGCAGATTATTTATTTCCGGGGGATTAAGTTTGCTTGTGATTTTGAAAATAACTACTAAAACCAATATAATAACAACCAAAATGATTAAGACTTTAAGTAAAGCTGTTAATATTTTTTTTAATCTATGCATTATTAATTTTTTCAAGTAAATATTCCATTCCTAACATTTCGGTACATGTAAAAACTGAAGCAACTGTAACTCCTAAAACACCATGGAAATTAATATTTTGCCCGCTTAACAATAAATTAGGAATCTTAGTTTTTGGATATATTTGAGTTTTTAACGGATTGTTGCAATCGTGCACAATTCCATACATAGAACCATTTCGGGTTCCTGTATAATCTTTCAAAGAGAGTGGGGAAGAAGTATAGTATTTATTAATACTTGCTTTAAACCCAGGAAATTGTATTTCAATTTGACTGATCAATTTTTCAGCTTTATATTTTTTGAATTCCTCGTAATCATTACCGCGTTTTCCTTTATCAGAATTCTCCCATTGCTTAACTTCGTCATATTTCATGTAAGTCATTGCAGTAGCAGTTTCGGCAAACTCCTTTGACTTACTCGATGGAGGTGTTAAAAATAAATATTCCTGTGGCCACTTTTCCGGATTGTATTTAGGTATGCTCCAAACGGTATCTTCGTTAAAATGATAATAGTTATAATTTAAATACTTAAAACTACCAGGTTTGAGTGAAAAATATATAGAAAATACAGAAATGCTTTCTTCCAAGTCACTTATTCGTGTACGATAGGATTTTCGCAATAATTTTGTGTCAGTCATTTCCAGTGTAAGTGCAGGATGAATAGCTGAAATAAAATGATCTGCTTCGATAACTTCTCCATTACTTAAAATAACAGACTCTGCTTTACCATTGTTTAATTCCAGCTTTTTAACTTCGCTGTTATTCATTAATGTTCCTCCATTATTTTTAATGGATTCGACTAATAAATCGGCAATCTGATGGCTTCCATCTTCAAATCGATATGCACTTTCTATTAATGAATTTGTGATTAAAGCGTGAATTGCAACAGGTGTTTTATTTGGGGTTCCGGCATAAAGCAGATTATTTCCGGCTAAAATATTTTGCAGAGTTTTATTTGGAGTAATTGATTTAATAAAATCTCCAACACTTATTTCGTAAAATTGTTTCTCTTTATCCAATCCTAAATTTGGCCTTAAATTGTATAAAGGAAAATGACTGCAAATCTCTTTAATCTTCGATTTGTATTCTTTTAAAGCATTTTTTTCTGAAGGAAAATCATTTGCAAGTGCTTCTACAAAATGATCAAATCCCTGAGCATAAGAATAGTTTTTACCTTCAAAATTGATTTTGTCAAATGCATTTTCGTCTAATTTACGTAGTTTGAGTTTATCAATTATTCCAAAATATTTAAAGTATTGATGTAAGTTTTGTCCGGGAGATAATCCGCCAACATAATGGATTCCTGTATCAAATATTTTTCCGTCACGCTTAAAAGTTTGAAGATTTCCACCAAACTGAAATTGCTTTTCAAGAATACAGATGTTTTTTCCCTCATTGCTAAGAATGTTTCCGCAAAGTAAACCGCCCAATCCGCTACCTATTATTACAACATCGTATTTTTGCATAATTAATTTTTATTCCTAAACTTTCAATTATAATTGTCGTCTATCTTTCGACAAGTCTGACTGCCGTCAGGCATGCTCAAGATGACAACTCGTTAACATTATGGCTGTCACACTGAGCCTGTCGAAGTGTTTTCTATTTCTTTACTTTATTAACTTAATTTTTATTACTTCTTTCTGATTATATAAACAACATTGGATGTTAATTTTGTCTGATCTACAATCTCAACTTCCATATTATGTTTCTTAAATATTTCTAAAATATCATCCGAAGATATAAAATATAGCTCTTTTGATTCGCTTACAGTTTTATTAAAACCAAAAACTTTGGTTGAGAATATTTCGGTAAAACGAGTTCCTTTATGACGTTCTTTTAATTTACTATTAGCATCACGAATAATAATCATACCATTATCATTCAGGTTATTAATACAGTTTGAAATAACCATTTCCTGATCAGTTTTCGGCATATAATGCAGAACGTCGCTTAATAAAAATACATCAGCCGGCTCAAAATCATATTTTGTAATATCGGCACACTCAAAATTTACTTTCTCATTTTTTGACGGACAGTTATTTGCAACCAAAATCTTTTCACAATCGTGATCAATACCTGTTACAATTCTTTCGTCTGATACGAAATGAAGCATATATGATAAATAACCATAACCACATCCAATATCATAAATTTTACCTTCGCGTGGAACTAAATTATTAAATAGCTCGTAGTTTTTTTCAAGTCTTAGTTTTACTTTAAGATACCATTCTAAAACCGGACCTTTGTATAAATAGTTTTTAATTAATTGATTACGATAATATTTGGGCCCTTCCAGTTCAAGCCTCATTTGCTTGTATTCTTCCCTGAAATATCGTCCAATTTTTTTGGCTCTTTCCGAATAATTATCTCCAAAATCTTTATTGTCAGGAGTAATCCGGTCTAAATACTTAGCTGTTATTGTTCCATTCTTCACTAATAAATCATCACCTTTGGTCATGCAATAACCTGTGCCATGCATAACAATTGGCAAAATATCAAGATTAAGTTTTTCTGCTAAATAGAATGCTCCTTTATGAAAACGTTTCATCTTATAATTAACCGATCGGGTACCTTCGGGATAAACTAAAATTGAGAATCCTTCTTTAATTTTTTCTTTTAGTTTAGGAACCAGGGCTTCGTAACCGTCCGAAACAGGATAAAAATCTGCCATTTGAATAATACGTCCGTATATTTTGCTGTTTTGAACCCAATCATTTGTTAGAATAATGATTTTAGGGTTAATTGACATATTGTACATCAAATCGATATGCGACTGATGATTACAAATAATTATACATGGTTTTTTAAATTTTTCTTTATTCGGATTTAGTATCTTTTTACGAAGATTAAACATTCCGTAGTATAGAGCCTTACTTGAATAACTCATTGAATAATTAAGGAATAGTTTAAATCTTTTATTTTTAATTCCAAATACTTTGCTAAATATTAATCCAACAAAAGTTATATAAATTGATCCTGCAACAAAAATACTCCAGGCAATAATGGAGTTTAAAAATTCCTGAAAAGAGAAAGCTATTTTACTCTTATTTTTGCGATTTAAAATAAACAGTTTGAATAATGCCGGTTCAATGGTATAAGAAATAATTATTACCGATAAAATTCCAATAATTGAAAGCAATGCCATTGATTTTAAGGCAGGATGCTTTGCAAAAATTAAAACTCCAATTCCGGTTATTGTTGTTATTGCTGACAAGAAAATAGATGTTTTATAAGAATTAAGATTTTTAACTCCATACTTGTATTCCTGTAACATTCCACGCATAATAAATATGGAATAATCTATTCCTAAACCGAAAATAAAGGTCGAAATAATGATGTTGAATATGGTAAACTTAATTCCGAATATACCCATTATTCCTAATGTCCAGATCCATGAAATTGCCATTGGAATAAAAGTAAGAAGAGCTAATTCAATTCTACCAAACGATAAAAGAAGTATCAGGAAAACAATAATTAATGAAAGTTTAACCAATAAATTAAAATCATCTTTTAAAACCCGAACCAGATTATCGGTCATATATTTTTTGTCGAATACCACCAGCTTATCAGAGTTGGCAAATGTTTCGTAAATGAAAGGTTTGTTCGATTCATCAGCTTTTAAGATGCTAACAACAGTTGTAATATCATCATTTTCGGTTATGTATTCATCTAAAAATAGCTTTCGTAAATCACCTAACTCTTCCTGTTTCACCGGTTCAAAATCTTTCTCTAAAAGTTGATAAAATGATGAAAAAGCATCGGGCTTGAATTTATATTTTTCACCTGAAATCAAAAGGTTCAACTTTAATTGATCAATTTTTGCCGGAGTCCAGAAAGCGTTCCAGTGTTTTATTCTTTCATTTTGAAGTGAATCTGAAATCAGAATTTTACTAAGCGAAGTATATTGATTTATTATTCCGCTCTTTTTAAGCTTTTCAAGATTTGGAATGGCTTTTTCGCTGTTTACTAAAGCTTCCTGTAGGTTATCACCAGTGCTTATTAAATAAACAGACTTGAGTGTTACATTGGCAATTTTATTCAGATTAGTTTCAGCTTCTTTTAGCTCGTCCGATAGATAACTCATTTTATCCATATCGCCATCAAAAGAAGTTTTTCCGGAGAAAAACATAGAAACAATTGTAAATGCAACTATTACCAGAATCAAATATTTATTTTTCTCAAAAGGATATGATGTGATCTTTTCTATTATTGATTTTCGCTGACTTACAATTGTTTTTTCATAATCTTTCTTTTTAAGGAAGTGAGGTAAAACAATTAGTGAAAATAAAGCCGCCACAACAACACTAATTGCCGCAAACATACCTAAATCCTGAAGAGCTTTGGAGCTAACGAACAGTAAACACAAAAATGCAGATGCAGTAGTTAACGTACTCATTAATACCGGAGTTGCAATATCTTTCAATACTTTTTTAACATCGCCAACGCTTCGGTAATGAGTAAACAGATGTAATGAATAATCTACAGTTATGCCTAATAAGACAGAACCAATTCCAAGCGAAATAGCAGATATACTACCTTTAATCAGATAAAGAATTGCTAAGGATAAACTACCGCCAAAAATTGCAGGGAGAAAAAGAATTAGAAAAATACTTTTCTTTCGGAAAAACAAACTCATAAACACTAACAGAACAATTAGCGCAATAGTAACAGTAAGCTTAATATCCTTTTTAATACGATTAGCATTTCCAACAGCTACTGCTGCAGCTCCGTAATATTGAGCATTAATTTCATGATTAAATTGCGATTCCAGGCTATCAATAGTTTGATTAAGAACCTGAATCAGGCTCCCGTTTTTTTGAGTTTCACCTGAAGGAAAAGCCGATGTAACAAAAATATTAAGGTTCTTTTTATCTTTTGTAAAAATACGGCTATTGTAAATTTCGTAATTATCACCAATTTGGAAAGTGTTTAATTTATCCAGACCAATAGGAGTGAAGTGAAGCGGATCTTTCATTACGAATTGCTTCATAACCATACTTGCAGGAGATATAAGCGTTTTGAAATTGTTTCTGATTGAATTCTCAACAGAGGATTGTTGAATTAAACTATCAATTTTTGCGTAATCTTTTTCTTCCAGAAACACAGGTAGATTTTCAAAGAAAACATCATATACTTCTGACATGACTCGATCGGAAACCTGGTAGTTAATATCTTTAATTAAATCAGGCTTATATTCTGTTAGTTTATCATTTAACTGATTAGCAAATTCGATGAGTTTTTGTGGATCGGAAGCAATGCTGGTATCACTTAATGCAATGTTAATAATCAACTTATCCATAAAGTTGATATTTTGCGAAACCATGCTTATTCTCTGAATATTCTCATCAGAAGGAAGCATTCTGGTAATATCTTCTTCAAATCTGATTTTAGATACAAAATAAGCTGAAAATCCAAAAATAATCAGGATTAGAAATATGAATGAAATTCTAAATTTTCGAAAAAGATCGTATAAACCATTAAATAAACCTGACATATTTTCTAAGATTGTTCCTGAAAAGATTTTACATACTCTTCCTGTAATACAGGTTTTTTTCTGAAAATCAGAAGAAGAATATACGTTATAATACCAAATACAATTGCCAGAATTATTCCGAATACAAGACTTCCTACAATGTATTGAATAAAATTATCTTTAATTAAATCAAGGCTAATTCCGGAATTATATTTTAAGCTAAGTTTATTCGCTTCAATAAATAATCCGCCAGTTTTAAAACTGGCAAAAATTATAATTGGAATCATTGGCGGAATACTAATATTGGATGTTACCAGAACGATGACTTTATTTAATTTTAACATATGAGCCAGTGCAAATGCAATAAGCATTTGATATCCCCAAACAGGAGCAACACCCATGAATAATCCTAACATAACTGCAAATGTGATTTTAATGTTAGGTTCCTTGTTTTGAGTTATTTGTGTGCGAAAAAACTCCTGAATACTTTTTTTGTTCAGCTTTCGGATAAATTCAAACGGCTTAACAATAAGAAAAGCATATATTACTAAAAGAGCATTTAAAATACTAACTCTGGAAAAATCACGAAATGGCCTGAAGTGAGAAACACGGATTTCTTTTGGCGCATAATATATTTGAATTGGAACATTAGTAACATTAACACCTTTCCAGGCAGCCCTAACAATAACCTCAATTTCAAACTCGAATTTACGGGTGAAGAATATCATTTTACTCAAAGGCTTCAAAGGATATAATCTGTAACCGGATTGCGTGTCGGGCATTTTTATACCTGTTTCTAATTTAAACCAGAAGTTTGAAAAACGATTACCGAAACTGCTTTTTCCGGGAACTCCTTCCTGATCCATATTTCGGTTCCCGATAATAATGGCATTTGGATTTTCGTCAATAGCTTCCACAAAGTTCGGCAGATCAGAAGCAAAATGCTGACCGTCAGAATCAATTGTTATTGCATATTCATAAGCTTTGGTCCAGGCAAAGCGAAATCCTTTTCTTAAGGCATATCCTTTCCCTTTATTTTTAGGATAGCTTACTACATCAATCTGATTAAATTTACTTAGAATTTCTTTGGTATTATCAGTTGATCCATCGTTCACAACAACAACCTGACTGGTATATTCCAGTACATCATTAATAAGTTGTTCTATAGTTTGATGGTTATTATAAGTTGGAATTATAACACAACACTTTTTCTCCCTGAACAATTTACTGTATTTATCGGCAGCCATTCTCCCCGGTATTTATTTTGCCTTAAAGTTACCTTTAAATTTGTAAAAAACCTGATCGTTAAAGTGTGTAACACTATCAACTTTAATGATGTTTTGTTCAGTATCGTATTTTACTTTAAGATCGATTTGTAGTCTGTCATTTATTTCCGGATTAACAACGGCCATGAATTTAATATTACTGGCATAAACAAGGCTAAGTTCCATACCTTCTATATTTTCCATTACTTCTTTAATAAGTTGGGTAAGGCAAACGCCAGGAACTACAGGATTTCCGGGAAAGTGACCTTTATAAACCTTGTGTTCTTTATTTAAGTCGATAATTGCTTTTACATTTTCCTTATCGCTGCTGTCTAATTCAATTATGGTGTAGAAATCTTTTAAAAGCATTGTATTATTGTATCAATTTTAGATTCATTTTTAGTTTAATGTTGTGATGTTCCAAAGTAATATTTTCAGGAATATTTCCTTTGTAATTATACAAACCTACAGATATTTTATCAGAATTTCGTTTCTTAAAGCTAATGTTTGCAATCTTTTCTGATTCAGTCTCTTGAATATAATTATAAGTTAGTTTCCCTGATTTTAATTGCCATATTTTTTGATCTTGTTCAGGATTTTCAATTACAAAAATATTATTAATATGGTTCTGCATTAAAAGCAAATTGAAATCATTCTGAAATGTATTTATGATTACTTTCTTATTCAGGTATTCGACACAATATTTCACATTTAAAATGCCGTGGTTTAGTTCAAAATCAAATATTTTTAATCCGAACTGAGTGGTTAAAGCAATACGATAATTACTTTCATCGGTTTTCTTAAGGATTAGTAATCCACTGATATCATTATTAAAAAAATTGATATTGGCTTTATATATCAAAGCTTTTTCGGAAAAGGGCAGAGCATAGGGAATCTGATGAATTTCGTTGATTGAATATTCAGTTGTAGTTAGATTCTTATATGGATTGGAGCAACTGGTAACAATAAGAATGGAAATCAATAATAAAAAATTTCCCCCTTTTCTAAAAAGGGGGCCAGGGGGATTTGTATAAGTAACTTTTTTCGATCCCCCTAACCCCCTTCTCCGAGGGGGAGTGCTACTTAATAATATATTATTTAATATTAAATATCTCATTATCAATTGGCTGATTCAGCTTTCTATTTATGAAATCAATGCTGGTATAATCATCGGAACTTTCGATCATTTTAATTTTTGCAACAGAAATATCAGATTTATCAATATATATTTTAATTATTTTGAGCATGTTTTTCATTTCGGGTAATTTCGGGTCCAGTTCTAATAAATACTGAGAATTGTTTTCGAAATATTTTACTGCAAACCGATCACTATCGGTAAAAATATTTCCCTGAATAGTACCAATCATCATGTTACTAATTTCGCTAAACATTTTGTTCGATTCAGTATCGAATGTACTTATTTTATCTTCATCCTTAATCAGTATATTTTTATCATTAAAAACTATAATATATTCGAATGGTTCGGAGTATTCCCAACGTAACTGATTCGGACTTTTAAAATAAAATTCTCCTTTAGAAATAATATTTTCTGTTAGAAAACTTAAATGTTTTTCCTGTATAAACTTACTCTGAATTGTTGAAGTATTATCTGCTAATTTGCTAAGTTCTGTTTTGGCTTTGGTAAGATCTTTAACTTGCGTAAACCCGTTTTCCTGTGCATGTATATTATTGAGTCCAAATAATGAAAAGATTATAAAAAAAATAGCTGTCATATTGAGCTTAGTCGAACTTTTCTCATGCGAAGCATAAATATGGTTATTTTTTTTGCCAAACCTTATTTGCCACCCTTCGATAAACTCAGGATGACAATCCATTTTATATATTCTATTCATATGCTTCTATATTTAATAGCTCATCAAGTGCAACAATTTCGTAATTTTTGTTTCTGGCATATTCTAAAAAAGATTCTAAGATTTCAACAATATGTTGCTGATTATCGTGAAATAAGATAATATCGCCTGATGATAGTATCTTTTTTATTCTTTTGAATGTTTTTTCAGGACTATTAATAGTATCGAAAGAACGAATGCTCCACCCAATAGTATTAAAGTTTAAATTTTTTATAGCTTTTTTTAAGGCAGGATTTGTTACTCCATACGGAGGACGAAACAGCTTTGTTTTTTTCTTTATTATTTCAAATATATGATCGTTTGTTTTTTCAATATCAGTTTTCATTTTTTTCGAAGAAAACAGGTCGAACCACCGAGCATGTGACCAGGTATGGTTCCCAATTAAATGCCCTTTTTCGTCAATTGATTTTAATAATTCTTCATTGTCAGCAATATTTTGACCGACACAAAAGAATGTAGCTTTGGCATTGTAAGAATCAAGTAAAGCTAAAACTTCTGGTGTGATCTTTGAATCAGGGCCATCATCAAAAGTAATTGCTATTTTCTTTTCTTTAGTGTTTGCTTTGCAAAAGGTATTAATATAAGCCTGTGAACAAATATTTGCTGAGCAATAAACTAAATGAGTTAAAAACAGGAGAGTGATTATAATAAAAAATATCCCTTTCCATGGAAGAAAGAGATAAACCAGGATTAAAACAATGATGAATAGAACAAGTGAAGTTCCGGGTTTTATCATTGAGTTAATAAAAATATTGAGTGATCAACTTCTCTAAAATGATTATATACCAATACGTTTTTTATTGGTTTTTCAGTAAAGTTTTCTTTTCTGAAACGAGCAACTTCGGGTACTTTCTGATGTTTAATTGTATTAGCTGCAAACCATAATGCAAAAGAACCAACTGTGTGATAATCACCGGAAAGGTGTTTAAAATAAGCATAGTTGGTATTAAAATAGTTATCTGCTAAATGATAATAAACATCATCGGTATCAACATTTCCGTTTAAGCCTAAAACAACTAAGTCAATATCTTCTTTAGTCAAAGCATTTTCTGTAAGGAACTGATCTATTTTAGCTTCAATTTCTTTCTTATTCTCAGGCTTATATATAGTTTTTATATCTTTTATTTTAGCATAAGTGTTTTCATCCTTTTTTCCTGTTAATGAAAAGAAAGCAACACTTTCGCCAACAATTGTTCCTTGTGTTTTATGATTTAAAAGTTCTAAACTTTTTATAGTTTCGTTTTTAACCCAACGCGTTTTCCTAATAATTGAATGATGCTCCTTGGTTATTTCATCAAAACCACCTACTAATACATTTTCAGCATCTTTATCTTTAATTAAAAGCATTCCATCCAATAAAGCACTTTCAAATGAAAAACCACGATGTGAGTAGGTGTTATTATAGTTGAAACATTTTAAAGCAATTGCAACCTGTCCGCTAATAGTATTGTGAGTAGATTGTATAAATGCAGTAGGGGCAAGAAACTCTTCATTATTATCAATAACCTGATTCAGGAATTTTTCAGTATCTCCAACCAATCCAAGTCCTGTTCCGGTAATAATTGCACCCGGATTTTCAATTCCTGCATCAGATAAACAAATTTTAGATGCACTAATTCCCATTTTAATTAACTTGCTCATTCTGCGAAGTTGAATTGGATTAACAAATTCTTTATAATTAGGTTCTATACAAGAAATAAAATCTGTATCGTGACCAACAACTTCATCTAAGAATATGCTGCTATCAGCAGTATTTTGTGGAGATATATTACCTATACCTTTTATATAAACTTCCATACTAATATCTTGAAAAAATTAATGCAGAATTATTTCCACCGAAACCAAAAGAATTAGATAATACATGATCAACCTTTACATTTTTGAGAAGCTCTGTTACAGGTTTAAAACTTAACTCTTTCATTTGATCTTTAAAATTCAGGTTCGGGAAAATCATATTATGCTGAATAGCCAAAACAGAAAGAACTGCTTCAACACCGCCGGCAGCACTTGTTGTATGACCTGTATAAGCTTTTGTTGAGCTCACTTTAGGTGGATTATTATCGAAAAGTTTATCAATTGCTCTGCCTTCCGATAGATCATTATTGTCGGTTCCTGTTCCGTGAGCATTAACATAATCAATTTGCTCAGGTTTTAATCCGCTTCTTTCCAGTGCCTCTTTCATGGCCATATAGGCACCTTTCCCTTCAGGAGTTGATGCTGTCTGGTGGAAAGCTTCACATGAATTTCCATAACCTTTTAATTCCGCTAGTACTTTTTTGCCGGTTTTTTTAACAAGTTCTTCAGATTCAAGTACAAGAAAAGCAGCTCCTTCACCTAAATTTAACCCCTGGCGGTTTTCATCGAAAGGTTTACAAGGCTCTTTATCCAGAATCATTAATGTGTTGAAACCATTCATATGGTATTTAGTTAATGATTCAATTCCTCCGGCAACTACTCTGTCGAGGAGTCCATTTTTTATCATTCTGGCTCCCAGTATCATTGAGTTTGCCGCAGATGAACACGCAGTACTCGTTGTTGAAACAAAATCTTTTACTCCGATATAGTCTGCAATTCGTTCGGTACTATCTCCACAATCATGTGTTTCGATATATTCAATATGATTGTTTGTTTCTAAAAGATCTCTGTAAAAAAGTTCGCTCTTATCCATTCCGCCAACAGTAGTTCCTGAAATTAAACCTGTTTTATACTCTTTCATGTCATCAATTTTAGCACTTTTAACTGCTTCATCAGCAGCTATAATACCAATTAATGTTGATCGGGTAAAAGGTTCATTCTTATCCAGTCCGGCGAGTTCAATTAATTCATCTTCTGAAAGTTTTACTTCAGATACCGGAATTGTGCCTTTGTGAATTGTTTCAAGATATTTTATGTCAGTTACGCCAGACTTTTTCAGCTTAATTGACTGAAGTGTTTCGTCAACATTATTCCCAATTCCTGATATTATACCTATACCGGTAATAAAAATCCTTTGCGACATTAAAAAACTCCTCTTCAGCTAAAATGAATTATTTCTTTTTTTCTTCGATATATTCTGCAATTGTCCTTATTGAATAGAAGATTTTTTTACCATCTTTTGGATCTTCAATCTTTATCCCGTACTGTTTTTCAAGCAATACAATTAACTCTAATGCATCAATTGAGTCAAGTCCTAAACCATCACCAAAAAGTGGTGAATCAGTATCTATATCATCTGGTTCAATATCTTCTAAATTTAAAACTTCTATTACCTGCTCCTTAATCTTTATTATTAACTCTTCCATCTCTTGTTTACTTAATTAATCTGTTAATGAATTCGGGTTTAAAACTAATATTATCTTTTTTATTTTCCATATTTTTTTCAACTAAAAACATTATTGCGCTAAATTCACCTTCATAGTAATCTGCCCAACCTGTAATACAAACATCTATTTTACCTGAATTCAACAACTCATTTACATGGTAAGTCAGAAATTCAGAATCAAATTCTTTGGTAATGAAACACGTGTTTTCGCCCTGAAACTTATTGCGAATACATATTTCGCCAATCATTACATTTGGTAAAGTATAAACAAAAACTGCCGGACTGGGGAAATAGTTTGCTTTATCTTTTATGGTTTCATTATATTTTATATCCGTGTCAATTGATGAGTGCGAATTTTGGAGAATAACACCAATTTTAGTTGGATCAAGTTCTTTTAAATGCTCATTTTCTTTTAAAACAATTTCTGCAGCCAAAAAAGCAACTTTACAAAGATTATCCATTTTAAAATATTTGGGATATTTTACTTCGTAATGTTTGTAGATAGATTTCATGAAAGCTCCGAATTCATTTTTTTCAGAATCAGAAAACTCTGTTTTTCCGTCTACAATAACTTCATGTGGTTTTATAATACAATATTTACTTATATAGTTATCCATTTTAAAGATCTGATTAATCAGAATTTAATTCAGAAAAGTATGCTGCTGCATTGCTTCCTCCAAAACCTGATGCCGTTTTCAGGAAGTTTTTTACTTCGGTTTCCTTAAATTCTTTGATTACGTTAATCTGTTCGCTTACTCCGTGTTCAGAATAACCAAAAGTTTTTATTAAACAATTTTCTTTTATTGAATGTATTCCTGCAATGCATTCTATTATACCTGCTGCACCTAATGTATGTCCCCAATATCCTTTTAAACTATTAACCGGAACATGGTTAAGTTCAGCCCGGCTTATGGCTTTTGATTCCATTTCGTCGTTGTACGGAGTTGCTGTTCCATGACCTGATATGTAATCAATATTTGTATTTGTTTTTTCTGCTTCTTTCAATGTGTTGCTGATTGCATAATACAATCCGTCGCCGGTTCGGGAAGGTCCCGAAATATGATTTGCATCATTTGTATTAGCGCCACCCCGAAAAATAACCGGATTTTCTTCTTTTACTAATTCTTTATTAGTAGATAAAACAACTGTTCCGACTCCTTCGCCTAATGTTATACCAGTGCGGTTTGCATCGAATGGTTTACAAGGCTGTTCGCTAACTGCTTTAAAAGACTGAAACCCTGATGGTGTAAATTCAGAAATAATATCTCCGCCACACACAATGATATTTTTATATTTCTCACTTTGTAAATATTGAGCACCTGCAATTATCGAAGTTACTCCTGAAATACATGCATTTGAAATAAACACAGGCTTAACAGATGAATTGAAAAATTTGCAAACCTGATCAGAAATTGCCCAAAGATTAACTCTGTCTTTTTCAAAAGGATGATTCTCATTTTCTATGAGATCAATATTACCCTTAACAGATGAAAAAATAAATAATGTGTCATTATCGGAAGGATCGATATTTGTATGTTTCAATGCATCGTTAATTGATAAAATCATTATCTTCTCAAGACGGGTAAAAACATCAGGATTTCCAATTTTTGTAAACTCAGATATAATTCTGTTTGAATCAATAATTGATGTAAACATTGGAACCTGGGTAATATTAGGATCTGTTGTTTGAGCTATTCCTGATTTCCTTTGTTTTAAGGCTGCAAAATTTTCTTTACTGGAAAATCCCAAAGAAGTAATAATATTATCTGCAACCGTATATATTTTAGTCATAATCAGAATATCTTTTTACTCAATTAATCCCATTTTCTTTTTCCATTCAATGAAGAAATCCGGGCTAATGAGCACTAATTCGCGGTCAAGATTTAGAAATACCTGAATACTTTCACCGGTTGCGGCAATATTGTTATTTTTCTTATTGTAAATGGTGTATTCAAAATGTATTTTGGCGGCATCGTGATCAATATACCGGGTTTCAATTATTGCAGTATCGCCATATTCAAGCGGCGTTTTATATTCGAAATCCAGTTTCACCAATGGCGTTAAATGCTTATTAGCATAAACATCTAAATAGCTTAATCCTAAAGCTTTTCCAAATGCTTCGCGGCCATCTTCAAAATATTTAGCATAGTTTCCGTGCCATACAATTCCCATCGAATCAACTTCACTGAATCTTACAACAATTTCGGTTCTGTGTTTCAGGTTTTTCTTCTCCAACTTCAATTTTTTTAATAAAGCGCTAAATTAATTCTTATGAATTTATTAACAAAGTTTAATGCTCAAAGTTATTTACATAAGTGAACTTTTAACTTTTAACTTTTAACTCAAAACCCAGAACTCAAAACTCAGAACTCAGAACTCAAAACTATTTAGTCTTATTAAGTTTATTATACACAATAGCAAGTCCAAGCATAATTATAAAAAATGTTAACAATTTGGCTGTTTCAGACAAAACAACGGTTAAATCACCACCTCTTAAGAAAATATCATAAAAGCCATTTAATCCCCAGTGTAAAGGCGAAAACTGACTGATAATTCTTAATGCAGGAGGCATTACATATGCAGGAACCCAGATACCACCCAATGCAGCAAAAATAATTATAGATACGGCACCAAAAGTAGCCGCTTGTTCATGTGTAGTAGCTATTGTTCCTATTAATACGCCATATCCGGTTGCAGCCAGGCCTGATGCCAACGCCATAACTCCCAGAGCAATTTTATGAGATCCAATTTCCAATTGTGGTAATCCCAATAAAGGCATTATATAAACACCTACTAATAGCATTAAAATAAATTGCAGGAATGATACACCAAGAAATACAAATATTTTACTGAACATGATTGTAATAAATGATCCCGGCATTGTTTTTAACCTGAATGCACTGCCATCATCACGCTCTTTAATTATATTTCCAGCTAAAGGAAGAACTATAAAGAACATTGCAAACATAGTCCATGCCGGAACATTGTGTTGAACTGAGTTTGGTAATATTTCATCATTAGTTGTTGATGCGTATATTTCTTTATAATTGATTGTTCCGAAGCTTTCAAATTTAATAGGTTTTTGATCCGGCATTAATTGCGCCATTGCTTCTGAGAAATTTTTAAAGAACATTTCAATTTCCAGTTGAGATGTAAATTCTTTAAGCGAACTCATTACCATATTTTTAAAAGATTGACTGGTTACCGGATCAATATAAATAGTAATGTCAATTGTACTCTTTTTAGTTCTTTTTTTAACTCCCGGAATATTAAACGATTTAAATGATTTGTTAATTAGAGCGTTTACATTTCCTCTAATAGCTTCTGTTGCTCTTTCAGGTATTATAATTCCTAATTTGTATTTCCCCTGAGCCACGAGTTCTTCTGCTTTTTCTTTAGTTATCTTTTCACCGTCAATTTCTTCAACAATTTGAAAAAACTCTGAAGCATACAGGCCCTCACTTATTGCTTCTCCCAAACTGTCTTTGTCGTTATTTACTAAAATCATAGAAATATTGACTTGCTTAACTGTTTTAAAGGTCGCATCCTGTATTACAGTCATAATTAAAATGAGAACCAAAGGCATAATAAATAAAATTGCCAAACCGGCTCTATCTCTTATTAGAATCAGGAATTCTTTATATATTGATGATAATAATCTTAGCATATCTGTGTAATTTATTCGTCGCGTAAAGCTCTGCCTGTTATGTTTAAAAAGATGCTTTCCAAATCGGTATATTCTTCTTTACTGTCTATCAATTCTGTTGGTTTGCCTTTTGTTATGATATTTCCTTTATCAATAATAGCAACTCTGGAACAGAAATTCTCAGCTTCTTCCATGTAATGAGAAGTATATATGATAGTAGTACCTTCTTTATTGAGATCACGAAGATGTTCAAGAATTACATTTCTTGATTGCACATCAACACCAACTGTTGGCTCATCTAAATAAATAATTTTAGGTTTATGAAGAATGCCTGCGATTAAATTAATCCTGCGTTTCATACCTCCCGAAAAAGTTTTTATTCTGCGATTCGCATTTTTTTCAAGACCAAAAAGCTCAAGACATTCGTCAATTCTTGTTTTTAAGTGTTTCCCTTTTAATCCATATAAGTGACCAAAAAATCTAAGGTTTTCTTTAGCAGTTAACGAAGGATATAGTGCTATTTCCTGAGGAACAACACCAATTATACTTTTGATTTTTTCTGCAGAATGCTGAAATTGCATTCCATCAATAAACACATTTCCTGAAGTTGGACCAAATAATCCACAAAGGATGGATATTGTTGTTGTTTTCCCTGCTCCATTTGGGCCAAGTAAACCAAAAATTTCTCCCTGGTCGATGTTCAGATTTATATTATCAATGGCAGGAGTAATCAAACCTTTGTAATATTTGGTCAGATATTTTATTTCAATAATATGATGATTTTCCTGCATTATTTTATTAGTTTTTTTAATTTAATAAAAAAATTCTCTTCATCATCGGCTATTTCCAGCATAAGATTAGCGATCGTATTATATCCATCAGGATCGGATGACCGGCCCTTACATGTTTTTGCTGATAATGAAGAAAAAGTTCTCCATTTATCACCAATTTTTGTCATTTCTTTTGAAAGTTCATTGTATCTATCATCTTGCATAACCTCAGCTACTTCCTGTAGAAATGCGGCATAAATGAATCTGAATCCGGCTCCTCCTGTACCAATTTCTTCCAGCATTCGCACTAATTGTGCTAAATAAGAGGCTGCTCTTTTTGGACCAAGTTTTTCGGGCCATTTCCGCACTCTTTTTGATAAATACCGGATTCCTTTAACACCAAATAACGGAACAGGTATAGTAAGCATCCAGTCTGCAGTTTGTTTTATTCCTTTAATAATGGCAGGTTTTAAATCAATTTCTTCAGGAATACTTATGGGATAATACATTTTTCCATTTGGACTTAAAGGCCCTTTTGCAAATCTGGCTTTTTTAAGTTCTTCGTAGGTTAATGTAGTTGCATATTCCATAACAGGATCACTAATGAAATATGAGTTATCTTCTTTGCCATAAACTGTAAGGTTATGAGCATTAAAATGAAAGCGGTAAGCAGGAGGGAAGTATGATAAATGATATACTCCACTTTGAATTCCAACAGGTAATTTTTTTTCAAGAACCTTGTCAAGCTCATCCATTGCTCTTTTAGGTTGCTTCCTAAATGTCTGTTTTTTCATTTTAATTCCTAATCGCTTTGCAGCTTTTGTGAAAATCATTCCCGGAACAGGTCGAAATGAAGCTAAAGGAATTCCATTAACCTTAACAAATGGCATGTAAGCAAAAAAGTAACCACTGCCAATTCCAAAAATCATGGCTTCGCTTAAGTTTAATCCATGGTATTTTAATAAACTTGAAATTACACCGTTTTCACAATGTCCCGCAGGTATATGATCGAAATCGAGTTTCATATTATTTATTCTGGTTTAAAATTTAGTAATTCATCTATGCTGATACTAAAAACTTTAGCATAGTTTTCTAATTGATTCTGATTTAATTTTTTAAATCCTTTAGGTTTTAAGTGTCTCTTCACTTTCCATTTTGGTAATTCAATGTAATCGGCCAGCAAAGTAGCATTCATCTGGTTTTTAGCCATGAAATGCATTACAGGACTTGCTTTACCTGATTTTATTTTCTCATCGGCAAGGTCAACACTTTCCTGAATATCTTCCCAGGCAAGCTCGTTGACAATATTTTTTGGTTCCCAGCCTTTACTTAATACTTTTATATATTTGCCGTCTTTGTCAACAGCATATTGCACTTCGCGGGATATCCCTTCTGTTATGCCTTCGTCTTGTGGTACTTTATCTTTTTCCATAGCGATAAATTTAGCTCAAAAATGGACACTTTATTCGTCTAAAAAAATTTTCATGGAACAATCAGCAATTAACTGATTATCGCATGTAATTTTCCCATTTATTAAGGTCGTATTAAAAACTTTATGTTCTACATTTACTTCGGTTAAAATTATTTTCCCTTCTTCAGGTAATTTGTGAATTGTTAGTTTTTGAACTGCTCCAATGTATCCTGTAGGAACATCTTTATTCTCATTTCTGTATTCAAACCCAACTCCAACTGCCGCAGTCTGAGCTATATTTTCAATTAAGCCCGGTTCCTGTAAATATCCATCTTTACAAAAAATATTACTACCCTCAATTTTTAAACTACCAATAGTTTGACCACCTTCGGCTTTGTGCAATTTTTCTACCATTACCATTGGTGCTCTTTGCGGAATAAACTGCAATATAGTTTCACCATCAGCAATTACATTGTCATATATTCCCATAATGGTCCTTTCTTATTTCTCTGTCGTAATTTATTTGTTATTGTTGTTGTATCTTCATCAGGGAAAACCCAACGTTTACGTGTTTTCAGAGCTCTTTCTTTTAAGGTATCGTAATTTACATCTTTTGAAAGATAATATTTTGGTTCAAGTAGCTTATCATTTTTATCAATTACACCTTCATTAATTGCATATTCCTGTAATTTTGTTCCCGGATAAATACGCATTCCTACAAAAGTAAAGAAAACAGAATTATCTATTAATTTAGAATTTTCAAAAGTTTCATTTACTGTAGCATCAGTTTCTCCGTATCCTCCGGTAATAAGAAAATGTGCAAAATCAATTCCAAGTTTATTACAAATTTCTGATTTTTCAAGTACATCTTTAACAGTAAAATTCTTACCGTATGTCTTCAGGCATTTTTCAGAAATAGCTTCTGTACCAAATTCAACATGTTGTAAGCCTGATTTCTTAAGTATTTTTAGAAAATCTTCATCAAGATTTTTGAATGTAAAATAACCTCCCCAATGTATTTTGATACCGCTCGCAATAATTTTCTCAGCAAGTTCGTAATTGTATTTATTATTTATATTAAAAACAGAATCGGTAAAAAATACATAATCAATACCTTTTTGATAATATAATTTCTTTAATGTGTTAACAATTTTATCTGTATTTAATGTTCGTACCTTTTTTCCTTCAATTAAAGGATAAGTACAGTATATACAATTGTAAGGACAACCACGCTTTGTCTGAATGTTTAACATTCCGCTTTTTTCCCAGTAAAAGTCAATTAGATTTTCATCGAAATCCAGGTCTAAATCACTAAAATAACTTTCATTCTTATTAAAAACACATTGTCCGTTTTTTTTATAAACTAACCGACTTAACCCGGTATAATCTTCGTTTTTGTCAAGATTGTTAATTAGTTTCAAAATTGCTTCTTCACCTTCGCCATAGATTCCAAAATCCGGATTTAATCTTTTAAACATTAGCTCAGGAAAAATTGAGAAACCAGAACCACCAACAATAATTTTAGCATCGGAAACTGTACGAAGATTATCAATAACATTTTTATAATGAGTAACAAACTCCTCACGATTATATGAGTTTACATCATCAATATTTCTGAATGAAACACCAATGTATTTAGGATTATATTCTGTTACAATACCTTTTAATTCTTCGATAGAATTGAAATTGAGATCTACAATTTTAGTTTCATATTCAGGTAATTTTTCATTCAGGTATGTGGAAATATATGAAAGTCCGATTGGATAAACCGGATAGGGGACAGTATGTTTATTTGCAGATATAAATAATATTTTATTTTCTTTCATGTGTTAATTCGTTTTCCAAAACTGGTAATAATTGAACCATTGCATTGGATACATTTTTAAAATTCGTTCAAATTCACCGGCAAATTTCTCTACAAATTTTTGTAGTTCTTTTTCCTGTTCTTCAGGATTACTAAATCTCTTTACTTTCTCTGGTGGCGAAGCGAAGAAATGATAATGAGTTTTTGATTCTTTCATAGCGAAAGCGAAAGTAACTGGTACTCCAAATCTCGCTGCCAGATAAAAGGGCCCTGAAGGAAATAGCGCTTTTTGTCCCATAAAATCAACCTCAATTACTTTACTTTCCTCAATAAACCGGTCGCCGGCCATTGCAATCAACTCTTTATTTATAAGCGCTTCACTGATAGGTACAATATGTGTATAATCATTTTGAATCGGGATAATGTTCACGTCCTTATTAACTAAAACATCGGTTAAGTAATTTTTTATTCGTTGATGTTCAGCATCAAGCATTAAAACATTTATTTTGGTATTTAATCGTTCAAGTAACTGTCCTGCAATCTCAAAATTTCCAATATGAGCGTTTACGATAATGCCTCCGGTTTTATTATCAGCCATATCCCGTAAATAATGTTCACCATCAAAATTATATGAGAACTTGCCTTTAAGGCCGCCCAGAATAGCAACTTTATCTAATAGTACTTGCCCAAAGGCAAAGTAATTTCTATAAATACTCCATTTGGTTTTTAACCAGGAATATTTGAGAATTTCCCGAAAATAGAAATATGTGAATTTTGAACTTTTACGCGAGAAAAGAAAATAATAAAATGCGACAAATAGTAGAATGAAATAAGCGAACGATAGTCCTAAATACTTAAGGCTTAACACAAATATTTTATAACCTAGTACATTTCCCCGGGATTGTCCTTTCCATGATGGCATTAAAAAACCTCCAATTTCTTTCTAATCTCTGATTAGTTTTCCTGAGCCCGGTTTATGATGTAATCATAAAAATCCTGAAGGGATTTTATATTGGCAAAATCTTCGCCTTTAACTTTAAATCCGAAGTTTTTTTCTATTATGACTACAAGATCAACATAGTCGAGACTATCGATCTCTAATGTTTCTTTCAGGCTGGCTGTAGGGATAAGTTGATCTTCGTCTAGCTCAAATTCATCAATTAAAAAATCATTTACCTTGCTAATAATCTCCTGATTCTCCATTTCGTAATATCTACCGGTTAATATATTATTTAATCTTTTTCACAATCAGACTGGAATTTGTACCTCCAAATCCAAATGAGTTTGACAAAAATATATCAATATTATGATTTTTAATAGTTTCTGTAGCAATATTTAATTTTGCCGAGTATTCATCAGGGTTTTCGTAATTAATATTGGGAGCTACATAAGAGTTTTGCATCATTAATACGGAATATATAATTTCACTGGCTCCACCCATCCACATTTCGTGTCCGGTCATCGATTTTGTTGAACTTACAAGAGGAGTTATTAGTCCAAAAATTTTGCTTATAGCCTGTGCCTCATTTAAATCTCCAACTGGTGTTGCTGTTGCATGAGCATTTATATAATCTATTTGAGCAGCTTTAAGCTGTGCATCATTCAGGGCCATTTGCAGCGATTTTGCTGGTCCCACAACATTAGGAACCGAAATGTGATCTCCGTTCGACGAAAATCCATAACCTACTACTTCAGCAATAATGGGAGCACCTCTTTTAATGGCAGATTCGTAACTTTCCAGAATTACAGTAGCTCCTCCTCCACTTGGAACTAATCCATCACGATCGCGATCAAATGGTCTGCTAGCTTTTTGTGGCTGATCTTCGCGAACAGAAAATGCATTCAATCCATCGAAACTTCCCATTGAATGATGATTAATTTCTTGTCCACCACCACAAATGATAATATTCTGTAAACCACTTTTAATAAAATGATAACCCATTCCAATGGAATGTGAACCGCTGGCACATGCGGCACTAACAGTCAGATTTATACCTTTTAATTTAAAAATGGTCGATAAATTCATTGTAATTGTAGAATTCATCGATTGAAAAATAGCTCCTGAACCAACAAGTGATGTATCCTTTTTTTCTCTTAATATATCATAAGATTCAACAACGGATCTGGCAGTGCTATCGTTTCCATATAAAATACCAACATCATTCTTATCTAAAAAATCTTCTTCTATTTTTGCTTGTTTTAAGGCTTCAACAGTAGCAACATAAGCGTATTCACCTTCTTCAGCCATTCCAACCCGCTGACGACGTTTTAATTCCCCTTTTAAATTTGGACGTTCTAAAATTCCTGTTAAACCAGAACGAAAACCTAATTCTTTTCTTAATTGATCAAAACCAATTCCGGATTTCCCGGCATAAAGCGAATTATTTACTTCTTCAATATTTTTACCAATAGTGGAATAAATTCCCATTCCTGTTATTACCACTCTATTCATAGATCTGTATTACAGTGTTATATTATGTATAAAGTCCTCCGTTAATTGAAATTACCTCACCTGTTACATATGATGCTTTTGGAGAAGCAAGGAATGTAACAACATCAGCAACTTCTTCTGCATTACCAAACCGGCTCATTGGGATTAAGCGTTTTAATTCCTTTTCTTCAAGTTCTTTGGTCATATCTGTTCTAATAAAACCCGGCGCAACACAATTAACCGTTACATTTTTCTTTGCAATTTCCTGAGCCAATGCCTTACTGGCAGCAATAACTCCACCTTTTGCGGCAGAATAATTTGTTTGTCCCGGCAATCCCTTAATACCCGATAATGAAACAACATTAACAATTCTGCCATATTTGTTCACAATCATATCCTGTACTAAATGTTTTGTAATATAATAAAAACTATCAAGATTTGTATTAATAACATCTTTCCAGTCTTCATCTTTCATCCATACAATTAAAGCATCTTTTCGAATGCCAGCATTATTTACTAATACTTCAATTATAGAATCAGGGTTTTTTTCTTTCCAGTTATCAATTGACGATTTAATTTCTTCAGGATTAGAAACATCAAATTTCATAAGTTCTCCGTTACCACCTGAAGTTTTAATTTTATTTAAGGTATCTTCCGCTTCCTTATCGTTACTTCTGTAATTTATAATTACATGATAACCTAATTCGGCAATTTTCAAACAAATTGATTTACCAATACCTCTGGAGCCTCCTGTAACTAGTGCAAACTTCATCTTTGTTAGTTTATACGGTTTGGTTGTTTTTTAATTAAGTATTGTTTTATATTTTCAATATGAGGATAAATAGGAGCATCTTCAACAAATTTAGGAACAATTGATCTCATTTCATCATACAGTAGTTTAGCAGGATCAGAAAGTCTGTCTTTAAAATCCATAAAATCTACAACCTGTAATAAACTTATAAATTTAATGGACAGAACTTCAAATGTATTTTCTATTACTTTCTTAGTAATAAGCGCAGCATTTGTTCCCATACTTACAATATCCTGATTGTCACCATTGTTAGGAATGCTATGAACATACATTGGATTCGATAAAGTCTGATTTTCTGCAGTAGTAGAAGTTGCAGTAAACTGAGCTGCCTGCATTCCTAAATTAAGGCCTAAGACGCCCAAATTTGCAAAAGGAGGAAATTTCTCATTCAGTTTATTATTGTACAAATAATTCAATTGTCTCTCAATTAGCATTGACATTTTTGTTGTAACGATTTTCAATTTATCCATTTCCAGCGAAACATAATCACCATGAAAATTACCTCCATGAAAAACGTCAATATTTTCGCTATCAATAATTGGATTATCATTTACTGAGTTTACTTCATTAATAAGTATTTTCTCTGCATTTTTAAGAGTCTCGTACACTGGGCCCAACACCTGAGGAACACAACGAAGAGAATAATACTCTTGTACTTTATCTTTAATTATTCCAACATTAACATGATTATTGTATAAATGGTCGGATCGCTTTTTGATTAATTTGCTGGAATGAACCATTTTACGCATTTCTGCAGCGATCAGGTTTTGCCCATCGTGAAGTTTTACCTGGTTAAGTTCTTTAGAAAAATGATCATCATATGATTCAACAACTTCATTAATTATACTTGAAGATATTACTGACCAATTCATGAGGTTTTTGGCATGAATCAGATTAATGATTCCAATTCCTGACATGCAGGATGTGCCGTTAATTAACGCTAAACCTTCCCGTAAATGTACTTTAAGAGGTTTAAGTTTATTTAATTTGAATACTTCTTTAGCAGGCCGAAACTCACCATCATAACAAATTTCACCTTCGCCAATTAAATTTAAAGCCAAATGAGATAATTGTACTAAATCACCACTTGCACCAACACCTCCATGCTCTAATATTTTAGGATAAATGTCTTTATTGATAAAATCTTTAAGAAGAATTACAAGTTCCGGATGAACACCTGAATAACCACGCATAAATGAATTTAATCGCGCAATCATTAAAGCTTTTACATAAATGTTTGGAATAGGATTTCCGGAGCCAGCCGCGTGGCTACGAATAAGGTTGTACTGTAATGCTGTTTGGTCCTTTTCGCTAATTTTGTACTGAGCCATTGGACCAAAACATGTGTTTATTCCGTATATTACTTTATTCTTAGAAAAGTTATCTAAAAATTCAAAATTCTTCTGTACTTTTTTTAGGGCTTCAGTATTTAAATCAACCTTTTCTCCTTCAAAAAGAATTTTGTAAAAATCATCAAGATTTAGATTCTTGCCCCCAATAATTATCATCTCTTTCCTTGTTATATGTTAAAGAAGTTAATATTTAACCCTTTAGTTCTTTTGACTTTTTTTAAGTATGCAAATTTAATAAATACTTTTAATAATCCTTAGAATCCAATATGTTTTAGCAAATATTTTTATCAAATAACATTAAAATTACATTAAAGTATATGTACGTTAAGTTAAAAATTATAAAACTTCTGTAAATACTATAAGCCTAAGTAAATAGTTGAATTATCTTATTGTTTATATGATTAATTTTGGCAATAATTTAATTTGAATTATTTTAGTAGGCTGAATTTTGGCTTTATTCTGTCAATAAATAACAACATTCTAAAAACCCAAATAGATTTTTTAGATTGATTTGAAATCAAAGCCTGAATTCTATCAGAAAAACTAATTGGATGAAAGAAAAAGATGCTTATATTGATTACGAACCTCAACAACTTATAATGTATGTTGAAAAGGAGGATGGAACATTTGGACCCATTCAGACAGGTTCGTATATAACTAAAAATTATCTTGATGATTTTTGGGAAAAAATGATGAAGTTAAGAAACTCTTTACTTGAAAAACTTAAAAGAAATGAGATAACACCAATATATTTTTATAAGCTTATTCATGATTTTAACAATGTTGAATTATCCAGAAGAACAGGAATACCTGTTTTTAGGGTTAAACGTCATCAAAATGTTAAATCTTTCAGGAAAATAAAGTTGTCTGATTTATATAAATATGCTTATGCTTTTGATATTCCTGTTTCTAATTTGTTTCAGGCAATTGTGGTAGAGGATAATGAAAACAAAGCAGAGACTGATGCATTAAACCAACCAATTATAGTTAAACAAAAAAGAACAGAAAATCCTTTCGTGGTTATTACAAAAATTGAATCAAATAAAAAATGATAATAGAATCTTTTAAACACAATATGGCAGCTCATTGTGAGTCTGGCTCATTGACAGCATTACTAAAACATAAAGGTCTTGAAATTACTGAACCAATGATTTTTGGTTTGGGAAGTGGTTTGTATTTTGGTTATTTAAGCCGGACTCCGAATTTAAATTTCCCAATGTTCATTTTAAGAACAAAACCAGGAAAACTAAGAAAAAAGATTGCTAAAAGAACAGATATTAAATTTAAGATACAACGTTTTAGAGATCAGAATAACGCAGAATTAGAACTGGACAGACTTATTGGAGAAGGTATTCCCGTTGCATGTCAGGTTGATTTTTATTATATGGATTATATTCCACAATGGGAGAGAGTTCATGCTAATATTCATTTTATTACTGTTATTGGAAAAGAGGGAGATGAGTATCTGTTAAGTGATAGTTATTATCCAAAAATTGCACGTATTCATAAAGATAATCTGAGAAAAGCCCGTTTTGCAGGAGGTTATTTAGCTCCTAAAGGTTTTATGTATTACATTGAGTCAGTTCCTAAGAAAATTGATTATGAAAAATTAATACCTCTCTCAGTTAAAAATACAATCAATAATATGATTGGAGTTCAACCTCCGTTCATAGGTGTAAGAGGAATACGAACTTTTGCAAAAAAACTTCTGGGATGGCCAAAATTGACAAGAGATATTGATCATTTGTCACATGAAGTTATGAAAATTAATGTATTTCTTGAAGATCAGGGAACAGGAGGTGGTGGCTTCAGATTTTTATATGCAACATTCCTTCGTCAGGCATCGGAGATTCTTAATAACATAGAATTGGACGATATGTCAAAAAAGATGATGGAAATTGGAGATGGTTGGAGAAATATTTCTTACTTTGCAGCCAAAATTGGAAAAAATAGAGATCTTGGTCCTGAAAAACTTGAGGAATTGGGTCAAATGATTAACGAAAGAGCCGATGCTGAAGAGGCTTTTTATACCGAATTAAAAACAGTAGTTAGTAATATTTAATATTTAGATAGAATGGGAGAAAATGTTGGCACTGATCTGAAGGCAGATATTAAAAAGATGATTATTGAAACATTGAATATGCAGGATATTACACCAGAGGATATAGAAGATGATTTACTACTTTTTGGAGGCGATAATACTTTAGGTCTGGATTCAATTGATGCAATAGAACTTGTAATGGCTATTCAGAGAGATTTTAAAGTACGTATTGATGATCAGAATCTTGCTCGTGAAGTTTTAAAAGATGTAAATTCAATTGCAGATTTTATCCAAAGTAAATCCGTATAAAAATACTTGCTGGGTTTAATTAATTTCAATTATAATTAAGATATGAAAAGTGCTTACCTGATAGCAGGGATGCGACTATCCAGGTTCATAAAACTTATTATGAAAAACGGAATGTCATTGTATCCGAAATATCTGGTGAGATTTCTATTTCTTCTTCAAAACGGCATATGGGCTTCAATATTTCACAGAAAAGAGAAGTCACTCTATGACCAGAAAATTAAGACTCATAAATTACCTGACGATCCTATCATAATAATAGGGCACTGGAGAACCGGCAGCACTTTTTTGCATCAATTATTAGCATTAGATTCTAATCTGGTAACTTCAAATGTATTTCAGGGATCAATACCGGATAGCTTCCTGACATCCAGAAAATCCTATGAACCAATTATGGGACGTGCTCTTAGGGGAACACGACCGATGGATCAGGTAAAGCTCAGCATGGATGAACCATTGGAAGATGAGTATGCGCTTTTTCGTTTAAGCAATTATTCGCCGCTTGAACGTATAATTTTCCCAAAATCAAATGAATATTTTTTAAATCAGTTTGCGGGATTTTTACCTGAAGGAAAAAAACTTACAGAGTGGAAAGAGGCTGTAAAATATTTTTATAAGAAATTAACACTTGAGAATAACAAAACAATTCTTGTAAAAAACCCGTTTCATTCTTTTCGGATTAATGTTTTAAACGAAATCTTTCCAAATGCAAGGTACATTCATATTATTAGGCATCCGCACAAAGTTGTTCCTTCAACAATAAAAATGTGGGATATAGTTGGTACACAAAATGCTATGAACAGAAAATGGGTAAAACCGAATATAAAGGACACAAGCGATTTGTTATTACGAATGTTGGAAAAAGTTGATATAGATTTAAATGTCTTATCCAAAGACAGATATTTTGAAATAAAATTTGAGGATTTAGAAAAAAATCCTGTACAGGAAATCAAATCAATTTACAGGCATTTTAATGTTCAGGTTTCAGAAGGATTTGAGAAACAAATTAATGAATTTTTAATATCGCTAAAAGGATACCAAAAAAATAAATATATGATGCCGGAAGGCGATAAGCTGGAAATCAATAACATCCTGAAATCATGGATGACAGAGAAAAATTATAGTTTGGATTAGTTTTTTTTTTTGATATTTTTATCCGGTTGAACAGTAGATAACACATACAAAATATATGAAATTTCAATTAATATTTCCAAAGTGGAGAAAGCTTGAGGGGCAAACAACTTTTAACCTGCCACCGCATGGTGCAGTGGTTTTTGCAGCAACAATACCTGATTATGTAGAAGTTGAATTTATAGATGAGAATCTTGAAGAAATGCGATTCGACGATGATGTTGAATTTGTTGGTATATCGATGCTGTTAACCACACAAATTAAACGGGGTTGGGCAATTGCAGATGAGTATAGAAAACGTGGTAAAAAAGTTATTTTTGGTGGTATTTCCACAATGTTACATGCTGAAGAAACTATGTTACATGCAGATGCTGTTTTTCTTGGAGAAGCAGAAGGACATATGGAACAGGTTTTTAAGGATTTCAGAAACGGTCAGCTGAAAAAAGTTTACAATCACATGAACGATTTACCTCCAATTGAGATTGTTGGTCCTGCGCGTCGTGAGCTTTATAATAGAGACTTATATTATCACAAGGGAGTACAAATGCTTGACCTTTTCCATGCTTCACGAGGGTGTAAATACAGCTGTTATCCATGTGCAGTTTCTTATCTGGGAGGCAGACAATTTCGTCCAAGACCAATCGATAGATCAATTGAGGAATTAGAAACAATTGACAATAACAGGCTTTTTATTGTAGACAATTCGCTTGCTCAGGATACACAATGGGAAAAGGATTTATTCAGAGAAATGATTCCGTTGAAAAAGAAATGGTGTAGCCATACTATTGAAGATAAACCCGAAGTTCTTGATTTGGCAGCTCAGGCGGGTGCATGGTATGTTTACCAGGCAGTATTTGATACTTCGGATTATATAAAAAGGAGAGTAAAACAATATCATGATTATGGTATTGGTGTTGAAGGCACTATTTTGTTAGGTCTTGATAATCAGACCGAAGATGATATAAAACGACTAATTGATTTCTTATTAGAAATAGATCTTGATCTCGCTGAATTTACTGTATTAGCGCCATTCCCGCATACTAAAGCTTATAACGATTTAATAAAACAAGATCGTATTTTTAATAAAAATTGGGATGACTATAATGCTGGTCAGGTTGTGTATCAACCGAAACACATGAGTCCGGAAAGATTACAGGAATTGTATCAGTATGCCTGGGATACATTTTATAAGGACGAAACTCAGGAAGAAAAAATGTTTAAACTTCTGAAAAAAGTGGTTTCGCGTGAGATGGACGATGGTACATTCAGAAAACGCAGACCAGATTTATCAAAAACAAGTTTTGGTAAAAATGTAAAACCTAAAATCGCTTAAAAGTTATATAAAATGGAAGCTAACGCGAGTAAATATCAGGATGAGGTATATAACTTTAACGGATTATGGGATGTTCCATCAATTTGTGGTTTGAAGATTGTAATGAAACAGGATAAATCCATAATTATTGCAACAGATTTATTTGATGATAATCCGGGAACATCTATTACAGAATGGAATACCAATCTTGCAAAAGAACTTTGTGATAAATATAAGATTGATGTTAATCAATTAGTTTACATTGAACATACTCCTGATAAGAAAACAAAACTATCATTTAATCAGGAATCGTTTTATAAAGTGCAATTTGAAATATTAAATGATAAATTTGCTAACCCAAAATGGGAACAAATGACTAAAGAAGATGTTGATAATTTAATAACAGAATAAATATAAAATATGGCCCAAATTACTGATAAAACCAAGGATGAAGTAAGAGAGATAGTGCTTGATTTTTTTGCTGAAGAATGCGAGATAGAACTTGATGAAATATCTGATGATTCAAATATTATTAGTGATTTAGATGGTGATTCTTTAATGTTTCTGGAACTAATAGAAATCTTTAAAAAGAAATATAATTTAAATATTGAATTAAAGACGATAGGCAAATATGCAGTTAAAAATCCTGTGCAAACTATTGGTGAATTAATTGATATGCAATTGCTTATAATTGAACACGAGAATACTATTTTAGATTTGTAAAACTAAACCAATGATTTTTGGTTGTGGTATCGATATTGAAGAAATTGATCGTTTCGATAAGCACTACTTTGAGAAAGGAAGGTTGTCGGATTTAGTTTATGATCTTTTTACGTCGAAAGAAATTGAAAATTTTTCCGTTTTCGGAAAAGAAGCCTTTTTAAAAGGCTTTTGTTTTAAAGAGGCTTTTTATAAGGCTCTTAACAATACGGAAGTAGATTTCATGGATGTTGAAATTATTTTTAACGGACAAAATGGTTTTAAGATATACACATCAAAAAAAATTGACAATATTTTTAGTGATCTGAAAATAACTGATATTAAAGCGGATATCAAGCTAAAAGAAAATTACGCAGTTTTTAAGGTTTTATTAATAAAACAGAACAATGATGATTAATAAAACAGCATTTATTTTTCCTGCATTTATTACCGATTATACCGGAAAGGAATTAGATTTTCTGAATGAAAATAAGATTGATTTTGCAGATTATCTGACTAAAGCCTCTAATGTAATTGGTTTTGACCTTCCTGATTTTTCATATGAATACGATAAGTATAAAAATAATGAGCTTCTTTCACAGATAATTGCATATTTATTTAGTTGTACAATTAGTGACACTCTTGAAAAGAGAAATATTCCAACTCATTTTTTTGCCGGATATAGTATGGGCTTATATGCTGCATTGTATTCTGCAAAAGCAATTACTCTTACCGATGGAGTAAAAATAATAAAGTCTGCATATGATCTGGTAAACAAACTAAGAGTTTCAGGCAAATACGGAATGGGAGCAATTATTGGTTTATCAATCGATGATATTGAAAGTCTGATTAACAAAAGCAGGTTCGAAACAGAAATTATTAATATAAATAATAAGCATTCTATAGTTGTTGCAGGCGAAAAGAATGATATTCAAAAATTATTGTTAAATGCCAGAGATGAGGGCGCTTTATCGGCTGCCGAGTTGATTGTGAATACACCTTATCATTCCAAATATTTATTAAAATATGAAGAAACATTCAGCACCTTTGTGAATGAGTTACAAATAAAAGATCCTGTGTGTCCGGTAATATCAACCTTTGATCAGAGAGAAATAATAGAAGCATCAGAAATAAAGAAAGAGTTGGTTTTAAATTTAACAAGGAAGATTAATTGGTATAAAACAATGCAAAAATTGATTGAAAATAATGTAAATGAAATTTATGAGTGCGGCGCAGGGAAGGATCTGAAAAAAATAGCACGTTTTATAAATGGAGATTATAAAATAAATTCAATTTATAAATAATAACATTATGAAAGATCAAAAATATGAAAATAGCCATTACAGGAGGGAGCGGCCATATTGGAAACTGCCTTATTCGTGAACTAATAAAAAGGGGCGCTACGATTAAAGCATTAGTTCATAATTTTGATAATAGTTTAAAAAACCTGGACCTGGAATTAGTTAAAGGGGATTTAACAGATAAAAATTCTTTAGATAAACTTTGTACTGATACGGATGTAGTATTTCACCTGGCTGCAAGAATTGCTATTGATAAAAATAATAAAGATGTTGTATATAATACCAATGTTGGTGGTACACAAAACATTATTGACATTTGTATAAAAAGAAAAATTAAAAGGTTTATTCATTTTAGTAGTATACACACTCTTGATCCTCACCCTTTAGATGAAGTATTAGATGAAAATAGAGCATTTATTGGTAATACTAAACTGATTTACGAACAATCAAAAGCAGATAGCGAGAAGTTAGTAATCAAAGCAGCTCAAAAAGGGTTGAATGCTGTAGTTCTAAATCCTACTGCTGTAATTGGTCCTAATGATTTTAAAGGTTCATATCTGGGACAGGCTTTAATAAAAATATATCAAAATAAACTACCTGTGCTTGTTCCTGGAGGATACGACTGGGTTGATGTGAGAGATATTGTAAATGCTTCAATAGAAGCTATAACTAAAGGGAACAGCAGTGAAAAATTTATACTTTCCGGTCATTATTTGAGTCTAAAAGAGCTTTCAGCATTGATTGGAAAAATAAGTAAGCACAAAACTCCCGGATTACTGGCTCCTTTATTTTTAGCAAAAATAGGACTGCCTTTCATTAGGTTATACTCTATTATTATGAAAGAGCACCCCTTATACACAAGTGAATCGTTAGATATTTTAAAGAATTCAAATAAGCTCATATCGAATTCGAAAGCTACACAAGTGCTTGATTTTAAGAGCCGCCCGCTTGAAGAGACCTTAAGAGATACATTTACATGGTATAAACAAAATGGAACAATCAATTAATATGATAACGATAGATAATTTTAATGTTCTTGTTTTTATCTGGATAGGAATTGCAGTTTTAATTTTTCCAATAGTACTTTTTATTACAGCTCCCTACGGACGTCACTCAAAAAACAACTGGGGGCCAATGATCAGGAATAGGTTAGGATGGGTAGTTATGGAGTTTCCTGCTTTAGCAGTTTTCGCTTATATGGTATTAAGAGCTAAAGAAATGAATAATATAGTTGTAATTGTAGTATTCTTACTATGGGTTCTACATTATATTCATCGCTCATTAATTTTCCCGTTTAGGATTAAAACTAAAAATAAAAAAATGCCTGTGTTGATAATGCTCTTCGCATTCATTTTTAATTTTGTTAATGGATTTATTAACGGATATTGGCTGGGTAATTTTGCATCATATACTATCGATTGGCTTTTCGACATAAGGTTTATTATTGGATTCATACTATTTATTACAGGATTTATCATAAATAAATATCATGATAAAATACTAATAAACCTTAGAAAAAGTAGCGCGAACGGGTATCAGATACCTTATGGCGGATTATTCAGATTTATTTCATGCCCGAATTTTTTTGGAGAAATTATTGAGTGGGTTGGATTTGCATTATTAGTCTGGAGTCTTCCTGCCTTAGCATTTTTTACCTGGACATTTATCAATTTGATTCCAAGAGCCATTGATCATCACAGATGGTATAAAAAACAATTTCCGGACTATCCGGTTGAAAGACGTGCTATTATTCCTGGTATTCTTTAAAAGAGAAAGAAATTTTATGTATTTATTCTCTGAGATTATGAGATTAAATTATAAAATATAAAAAAAGGAAATCAAACTGATTTCCTTTTTTTATTACCTGGTTTATATATTATTTAAATGCTTTTTTAACTAAGAACGCTCCAAGAGATTTTCCGCATTTTGCATAAGATTCCTGAATTCTATAACCTGAATCGTAATCATTACCCATGCCACGGCCGGGAACATTTGTCATTGTAATAACAGTGAGAACATTCTCTTTATTTCCTGTTTCAACAATTTTAACTTCAACATGAATCATTGCGTCCTTTTTCATAATACCAATGTTAAAACCGGGCTCAGTAAAAGTTGTTTTTAAAATCAAAGTGTATTTTGCATTAATATTTGTCTGATCAAAATCACAATTTACCTTTTTTGTATAATTATTTAAAAGCTCTTCAAATTTTGGATGATATCTACCTTCTCTGTCGCCTTCCCAGTTATCTTTCCATTTGTCACCTCTTCCTGCTTCAGCTTTATTATATTCAGCTACTTTTTTATTAACATAATCTTCTTCCTTATCAAATTTCCCAACAGACATTTCACTATAATCATATTCTAATAATACTTCTGATTGTCCTTTAAGAAAACTTAAATCTCCCTGGGTCACTTTAATTTTTTGCGCTTGTACAGCAGTCATACCAAGTACTAATAGTGCAACTAATGTAATTTTAATTTTTTTCATAATTTTATTTTTAGTTGGTTATTAATTTAAATTTAACTGTTCAGCATCAATTGATACTATCAATATTACAAACAATTAGTTTATATATTATTCAACTTTAATCGTTACTTTATCTTCTCCTTTTGAACCATGCCTGTTACAATTTCCTTCGGCACTAATTTCAAAATTTGATTCAGCTTTAACAGTAAACTCTAATGTAAAATTCTGATTTTCCGGCAATGTTTCTTTGCTATATTCCCATTTCTTAAACTCTCTGCCATTAATTTTAACAAGAACCCAA
Source organism: Bacteroidales bacterium (assembly GCA_019038645.1). GTDB lineage: Bacteria > Bacteroidota > Bacteroidia > Bacteroidales > UBA12077 > UBA12077. Next base: position 11,839 of record JAHOYT010000058.1, on the reverse strand, counting down.
TCAGTATGATGCGCTTTAGTATTTCCTGAGTGCGAGACTTCTATTTTTATAGTTACTTCTGTTCCCTTTTCTGCTTTTTCCGGGGCAGATATTGTTACTGAAGTTTTACTGGCAAAACTGCTTATGGTGAATAGTAAAAATAAAACTGATAAGATTCCGGTAATAGTAAATCTACGTTTCATAATATATGTCTCCTGCTTTTTTAATCAAAAGCTAATTTAATAAAATTTTGAAGAAAAGAAAATCAGGATTGATTATCAGGTATTGAGAATTATACTAACTAAATTAAATTCGATGTTGTGAAACAAAATCTATTAATGGTATCTCACATCTAAATAACATCAGTACCTTTCTTTATGAGCCATAATTTCCCAACATTTTCATAGAATTTCTCTAATGGTAATTTTGTTTTTAAAACACTGTTAAAGAAATTATATTTTGAAAGATCAAAATCAATAATCTGATCTTTAACCTCTTCGTAAAAAGGAGTTCCTGGCATGGGAGTAAGGATTGTATATCCTGCATAAGTTACTTTATGCGAATTCGTATATTCCGATAAAGCATTAAAATCATCTTCATCATAATCATTAGGAATTACATAATTCCCACGTAACATAATATTATTCTGATGGAATATATTAATTGCCTCATGAATCAGTTTAGCTTCTGAGCTTTTATTGTATTTTTTTAATTCTTCTTCGCGGAATGATTCAAATCCACAAATTACTACTTTCAGTCCGGCTTTTGCCAGTTTCTCAATTAGTTTCGGATATTTAACAGCCGTATCGGTTCTGATATCCATTACAAAAGTCTTTTTAATTCCTTCCTCGTGTATCCGATCGAAAAGTTTGTCAATCATTTTAGTGTCAACAACGGTATTGGCATCAGAAAAGCGAACAATCGGATAATCATCTATTTGCTTTAGCTCATCAATTATACTTTCAATATTACGCTTTAGATACCGACCATCGTACTGGCACCAAATTGAACAAAAAGTACATTTATAAGGACATCCAAGAGAAGTAAACAAGTAAGTGGATGGATAAGTACTGTTTCCAACTATATACGTTTCCTTCCATCTTTCCAGATGTTTTCTGTTTGGAAAAAGAAAATCTTCTGTTGCTGAATTATATTCAATTGCTTCAGCCGTTTTACTTAATATCCCGTTTTTATTAATAATTATCCCGGCAATATTTTCAAATGGGATTCCTTTTTCTTTGGCTTCAATTACTTTTCTGAAGGTGAATGCAGATTGTCCGGGTAAAATCAAATCAACGGATTTATCTGTAAAATCATTTGGCGATAATGTTGTATGCAATCCTCCTGCAACTGTTAATATTTCAGGGTTATAAGATTTTGTAACTTTTAAAATTTCGATAGCATAATAAAACTCTGATGCGATTGTTGTAGTTCCTACAACATCAGGTTTATGTTCTTTAAGCAGGTTTAAAACAAGTTTGTCAAGAGGTGGAGTTGTATCAGGATTTAAGTCATATTCTCCTTTTGTGTCAAAAACAACAACGTCATGATCTTTAACAGCTTCGGCAACCGTTAACAGACCCAGAGGTGGTCCTATAAGCCTTTTGTGAATGTATTTTTTTGCTTCAGCAGGAGCTGATTCAAGAATCATATTATGAGGAGAGCGTGGAGTATTTATAAGGAGTATCTTCATATGTAAAACCTAAACAAATTCTAATGTTTGCGAAGATATAAAAAGTTTCTAATTAATTATTAAAAAGAGCGTCGCCCAAATTACTGAACGGCTTTTGATACAATATTAATTTTATAATAGAAGATAAAAGAAGTTAGAACTGTATTCTATAACTTGCCATTGGATACAATGCCATTTCGTAATTGTGATATATTTCACCTGTTAAAGGATCAATTCTGTATTCATAAACACTTGTATAGTTTGTTCTGTATTGCAAATCCATAGCTAATTCAACATTAAACTTTGGTTTGTTTCTTTTAAAACCGACTCTTAAATTTATTCTGAAATAATTACCCTGTTGACTTTCGTATGCATTTTCCCAGTCAAATACTTCAGTTTTTTGGTTGATGGTTGCATTAACATCGTAAGGTACATATGGTCTGCCACCAGCATATGTTGTTCGTAAGCCTATGGATATTGCATTGGTTTTTTTTACGGGAATCTCATAACCTCCTAAAGCGTTAACTGCAAAATTACCATTAAAGGCGGTATTTCTTTTTACTCCATCGTATCCCTTGTATGTTGATTCGTACAATGACGCGGTAATTAAAAAATAAAAATTATTATTTAGAAATCTTTCGAGAGTAAATTCAATTCCATAGTTTTCTCCAGATCCTTCATTCGACAAACTATCTATTCGCTCAATAAAATATTCAGCACCATAATTCAATACAGAATATTCCGGAAGATTTTCCTTAACAGGAATATCAAATAAATACTGATAGTATGTTTCAATTTTTAACCTTAGATTGTCGCTAAACAAATGATCGTATCCTAATATTATCTGGTGACTTTTTGAAAAATCAAGATTCTTGTTTGTGTATATTGATGATCCATCATACAACTGTGTTTGTGTAAAATATAAAATCCGAAGTTGAGTTTGGCTATGAAGTCCATAACCAATTTTTACTGAATTATTATCATTAATATTCCAGTTAAAACCGATTCTTGGTTCCAGCGACCATGAGTTATTCAAATCAAGATACTGAGAATGTAACCCGGAGTATAATTCAGTTTTATCTGAGAATTTGTGTTTAAATTGTGCATAAACCTGAAATAAATTAAAAGCCTCATCCACATCAGTATCAACTCTGAACTGACCATCTGTAATACTGCTATCCATAAAGTTTACAAAATAACGGTCTGCTTTTAATCCAAAATTAAATATGTTCTTGCTATTAATTTTTGAATTCAGATGTGTAGTAAAACTTGCCTTTACTTCCGACGATTTTTCTCCGGCCCAGTTATAAGGAGAAGGATTCAATTCACTCAAAGTATCTATTTTTGTTGTTACCTGTGAACCAAAAACAGAAACTGCGGTCTGAAGTCTTGTTTTCGTACCGAAAAAATGAACGTGCGAAAGTGATATCGTTCCTATGTCTGATCCATTACTTAAATCTTCGCCCCAGCTTTCAAATGTCCAGTCAATCTGATCATCATTTGAATCAAACATTTCGATGTAACTTTTTCCACCCATTCCAATTAAACTTAAACGTCCTTTTTTTAATGGGAAATTGAGTTTAAAGGTTAAATCCTGATATTTTGTTGTTTCAACTTCTGCACCTAAAAGGTCAATGATATCGACCAATGAATATCTGTAAGTTATTAAATAAGAGGCGTTAGTGTTTTTTGAAAGCGGCCCTTCAGCACCAAACTCAAGTCCGTTATAACCAAATTCCATCCAGTATTCTCTTTTCTCATTATTACCAGTGCGCATTTTAAGATCAAATACTCCGGCAAGTGCGTTTCCATATTCTGCCGGGAAAGCACCGGTTAAAAAATCTGAGTTTGTTAAAAGATTATTATTGAGAATTGTAATAGGTCCACCGGTTGTTCCCGATGCGGCAAAATGATTCGGATTAGGAATTTCAATACCATCCAGTCTCCATAACAATCCTGTTGATGAATTACCACGAATAATAATATCATTTCTATTATCCCTAACTGACATTACACCAGCATAATTAGCAGCCATTCTTGCCGGATCGCCATAACTTCCCGGATAGCGATTAGTTTCATCAACAGTAAATGAACGGGCACTTATGGTAGCCATTTTATTTAATGGTTTGTCTTTGTGTATTGTTGCTTTTATAACTACTTCATCAATTTCAGTAACTGATTCATCCAATTCAATTTTTAATATAGTTTCTTTTGCAGAATTTATAATAATATTATCAATAGTATTAGTCTTGTATCCAACATAACTTGCCTGAATGGATTGTCTGCCTAGGGTTACTTCATCAAATCTGAAAATTCCATTTTCATTACTAATAGTTCCTTGTTGAGGACTGGAATTCGTCAATATGATATTAACACCAGATAAAGGAATTTGCGTTTCTCTGTCCACAACAACTCCACGTAGTGTCTGTTTCAGATTCTGCTGTGAAAAAGAAAAAAATGTAATGGTAATAGTAAAAGTTATAAGTAGTAAAACTCTTTTTTTCATTAATCTTGAGTTCAGTTTTAACAGGACGAACAAAGATAACAGAATTATTTATTGTTTTTCACGGAAAAACCTGCCTGCTCTATTATTTCTCCCAGTTGAATATATTTCCCGTGCGAATAAGCCATTAAATCATGATGTTGCATATTAATTGTTCCGTTGGAAGGATCAATGAAATTTTCCGAAACCTGAATATTAACAACTTCTGCAATAAACATATCGTGTGATCCCAACTCTTTAATTTCAGTTACTTTACATTCAATGTTAACAGGCGATTCAATAATAATTGGTGCATCAACTTTTTCTCCGGGCTTAGCAGTTAAATTCATTTTTTCAAATTTATTATAGTCTCTACCTGATTTTCTGCCGCAAAAATCAGCAGCTTCAACCAGATCTTTGGTGGAATAATTAATAACAAATTCCATATTTCGTTTTATAATATCGTATGAATATCGTTCTTTTCGAACTGAAATATAACACATTGGAGGAATAGAATTTATTGTACCCGTCCATGCAATTGTAATAATATTGTATTCATCTTTATTTGAACCACAGCTAACCAGAGCAGCAGGAATCGGATATATTAATGTTGTTGGTTTTTTATTTATTTTTTCCATCATTTTTAGTTTGTATTAATGATCTGGCCTTTATATCGCATATAGTATTTTCAAAATGATCTGTATGGGATTTTACCCATTCAAATTCAATATATTTCTCTTTAATTAAGGAAAAGACCTTTTTCCATTCAGTTATGTTTTTAGCTTTTGTTCCGTTTGCCGTGTAGTAATTGTTTATTTTCCAAACAGGTAACCATTCCGTTATTCCTTTTATTACATATTGACTGTCTGTTACTATTCTTAACGACTTTTCCTTCTTCAAATATTCTAAACCTTTTATTACAGCTAAAAGTTCAATTAAATTATTCCCTTTACGTTCCGTTTTTACAGTGTCAATATAATAATCCTTTTGTATTGTTTTTATTAATAATGCATAACCTCCAATGCTTTTTTCATGATTAAAAGAGCCATCTGTAAATAATTCAATTATGTTCTCTGTTTTTTTATCGGTTTTCTTTACTATGTATTGATTCATTGTATTGTCAAGAATCGTAATTTTTGTTTTATCGTAAAAGTTTACATCAGGCAAAGAATCACTTAATACAAATTTTAAGCTAAAACCTTTATAATAGCTTTCGGGTCGTTTATTGTGCAATATTTTGCGTAGTTGAAATTCCTTGAGTTTAATAAACTGTGTTAGTTCATTTTTTTCAGGATATTGTAAATCTCTTGTTTCAGGCGAAAAAAGAATTTTACAAACAGAATTATTAAGTGATATAGAAATGGTAAAAAACCCATCTTTATAATCTAAAATATCCATATTAAGCAAGTAATACTCCATCTTTATTTAGTCAATATTATTGTAAAACTAAAAAAGGCCGGTATCAGCCGGCCCTCTTATTTATTTTATCTCTTTTATTCAAATGTTTCAATACACTGATTAATACTATCGCAAATATCAAAAACATTATGCAGTTGAAGTAATTTAACCAATTCCATAACATCTTCTGAAATATTACAAATTTTGAACTGGCTGTCGTTATTCTTTGCATTTCGTAAAATTGAAAGCAAAGCACCAAAACCAGAACTATCCACATATTCAACACCTTCCAGGTTAAGAATAAGTTTGGAATTTGCCTTTGTTAAATATTGAGCAACCTCTTCTTTTAAAGATTGGGCAATTAAGATATTTAGTTTACTTACATTATCAAAAGCTAATATCTCGATCCCATCGTTCGATTCATGTTTTAACATAGATTCCGGTTTTTAAGTTAATATATTCAGTTATAGTTTTTCCTTATTTCTTTTAATTCTTCAATAGCAATATTGCTTTCTCTTACAAATTTAGCAATTATTTCCTGAAATTCGTTAATATTTTTACCGTCTTTTGCATTTTCTTCTAATTTTTTAAGCTCATTTGCAAGGTCTTTCATTCCAATCATAAGTATCGCCGATTTTGCTTTATGAGCTAATTTACCTAAATTTTTCCAATCTTTTATTTTGTTTAACTCAGATAAAGATACCTGATATTCCGGAATTTGAATGAAAAACATATCAATAAGATCAATTATAAGGTCATTGCTGCCGTCACTAATTTCATTTAAATAAGAAAGATTTATATATCTATGTTTTTTTCCCATTTATTATCGAAAATTTATATTGATCTCATTATTTTATGCAATAAAATAAACTTTTTCGAGATTCAAAAATTTAATGATATTGAATTTAGAATTAGGAGATATAAAATTTTTATATTTACAATACTTTTCTTATAATTAAACAATTTTAACTCTTTTTGAGTTAAATACAATATTATGATACATTATATCAGAATTTTATGAAAAAAACCTTTATAACTTTACTAGTTTTACTGACATCCCTGACTATGTTTTCCCAGAGCCAGGCTTCACTTGAAGAAGAAATTAAAGAGCTGAGAAAAAAGGCAAAATTAATTTATAACGAAGGTGTCAGGCTTGCAATCGACGAAAAATATACAGAAGCACATCTTAAATTTGATGAAGCATTATACATTTTACCGGAATTTGATCTTCCGTACCTGGAAAGAGCAAAAATTAAAATTTTGAATCAGGAGTTTGATCTGGCAATGAATGATGTAGCAAAAGCTATTGAAATAAACGAGGAGTTGGGTGAAGCTTTTTATATAAGAGCATACATGAAGTTGTTAATGAAAGATTATCAGAGTGCTTTAACAGATTTCACTCACGCTATTCAAAAAGGTCATTCAAAATCTGAAGCATATTATTACCGGGGACTAATGTATTTTGAGATGAATGATTATAATAGCGCGCTTATCGATTTTACTCTCGCTATTGATAAAAATTATGATTTCGCATATGCGTATAACGAACGTGCAAGCTCAAAAAGAATGTTGGGCGATTACCATGGCGCAATACACGATTACAAACAGGCTTTGGCATATGATTCAACTATAGTTATTGCATACGATAATATGGGTAGTTGTAAAATAAAAACAGGCGATTTTCAGGGTGCTATTGAAGATTACACAAAGGCAGTACAAAAAGACCCGGAATATTTTATTGCCTTAAACAACAGAGGTGTAGCTTATTATCAAATGGGAGATTTTGAAGCAGCACTAAAAGATTTTACACGAGTAGTAGAAATAAATAAGGAATATGCTCCGGCTTATAATAATATGGGTATAACAAAGATAAAAATGGAAAATTACTTAGGCGCTGAAAAGGATCTGGATATGGCCATTGAATTAAATACTGAATATGGCGAAGCATATATGAACCGGGGATATGCCAAAGAATTTTTAGGAAAATTTCCGGGCGCATGTGCTGACTGGAAAAAAGCGCTGGAGCTTGGTATTGAGGAAGCAGAGAAATATATGACTGAATGTGAATAACTTAACCTTTAGAAAGAGATGAAAATTATTAAATCAACAATTTTGTCGTTTATTACCCTTTTGCTTATTGGTCCGTTATCCATAGCTCAGGAAAATATTAAAATCAAGAAAAGTGATTTCCAGATTGAAATAAAAGAGGTGGGCTTTAAAGAAGCATGGAAAGAAATTAAAGAAGGCGAAAAATTATTTACAGCTGGTTTAGGAACGTTCCCAAATGCACTTGAACATTATTTAAAAGCAAACAAGTATAATTCAGATTGTGCAGAATTGAACTATAAAATTGGTGTTTGTTATCTCGCTACGGATAAATTTTATCATGCCACTCAATATCTTGAAAAAGCGTATTTGAAAGATAATAATGTAGCAGGTGATGTTCATTATATACTGGCGCGGGCTTATCATTTAAATCTGGATTTTGATAATGCAATTGAAAACTATAAGGCTTACTATAGCTCTTTTTCTGTTAAAGAACTTGAGAAACTTGAAATAAATATTGATAAATTCATTAAGGAATGTAAGTTTGGAAAAGAACTGGTTAATTCTCCTGACCGGGTAATTATTAATAATTTAGGGCCCAGAATTAATTCAGAATATGACGATTATAATCCGGTATTACACCCTAATCAGGATCAATTGTATTTTACGTCTCGAAGAGAAACTGAGAATAAAGATAAGAGGTACGAAGCCGATAATAAATTTTTTGAAAACATTTTTGTATCAAAACAGGCGGGAGAATTATGGAAAAAACCGAAAATGCTGGATAATAAAATGGATTCAAAAAATAATGAATCTGTTGTTGCAATTTCTCCTGACGGTAATCGCATCTATCTATACAATGGCGACGAAAATGGTGGTGATATAATGGTAAGTGAATTAAAAAAAGGAAACTGGAAATCACCAAAAGGAATATCAGGTAAAATACTTTCTAAATATAAAGAAACAACGATAACATTCAGTCCGGAAGGAAACGAAATGTTTTTTGTGTCAAATCAGTATGGAAGTATAGGTGGTATGGATATTTTTTATAGTAAGCTGGACGAAAAGGAAAAATGGACAGAGCCAACAAATATGGGAGCTGCCATTAATACAATTTATGATGAGGAAGGTGTTTCCTGGCACCCAAAAGAAGATAAAGTTTATTTTAGTTCGCAAGGATTTAATTCCATGGGTGGATTTGATGTGTTTGTAATGGAAAGGGATGAAAATGGCATGTGGTCAAGTCCGGAAAATTTGGGTTATCCTGTTAATACGCCAAATGATGATCTTTTCCTGAAAATGGATGAAAATAACAAATACGCATATTACTCATCAGTTAGGGATAATGGTTTTGGAGGAAAAGATTTATATAAAATTATTTTTCTGGGAGAAGAAAAAGAACTGAAATTAAGCAAAGAAGATATATTCTTAGCATGGAACCATAAACCAATTGATGATCTTTTTTATCATAACCCCAATGAGGTTAAAGTGGATACAGCATTATTCATGATTGGATTTGTAACAGATTCGAAAACCGCTGAGCCCATAAAATTAGCAAAGATCGAAGTGATTGATCTTGAGTTAAGTCAGGTTATTGCAACCGGACTGGCAGATACCGCCGGAGCTTATCAGCTAAAAATTCCGAAGAAAAAGGATTTTGGCGTAGAAGTAACTGCCAAAGATTATTTGTTTTTTGTTGAGATAGCTTATTTGTCTCAAAAACAGGTTGTTGATAGTAAAATACAGGCTAATTTTCAATTGGATAAGATTGATGTTGGTGCTAAGATGGTTTTGAATAATATTTTCTTTGAAACAAATAAAGCAACTATAAAGCCCGAATCTACAACAGAACTGGAACGACTGGCAAATTTATTAATTGAGAATCCAACGATCCGGCTGGAAATTTCAGGTCATACAGATAACGTAGGTTCCTATCGGGCCAACCAGAAATTATCCGAATCGCGCGCAAAAAGTGTAGTTGAATACCTCGTGAGTAAAGGAGTAGGTTCTAGTCGTCTGGAGTATAAAGGGTACTCTTTTAATCAGCCAATTGCCGATAATAATACGGCAGAAGGACGTAGTCAGAATCGTCGTGTAGAGTTCAAAGTATTAAGTAAATAGAAATTACTGAAGCAATAATATTAAATGGATGGTTAAATTAAATCATCCATTTTTGTTCGTTGCGATATATATAAAAAACATAATTTTTCTGATTAAAATTTTATAGCTTTGTGGCACAAGTATAAATAATTAATAAAAAATAATATACAAATGAAAAATACAGCATTTACAAAATTTCATATTGAGCGTGGAGCTAAAATGCTTCCATTTGCAGGTTATAACATGCCAATAGAATATACTGGAATTAACGATGAACATATTACAGTTCGTGAAAAAGTAGGTGTTTTCGATGTTTCTCACATGGGCGAATTTTGGGTAAAAGGACCAAAAGCTTTTGAATTAGTACAAAAATTAACATCAAACAATGTAGCAGAATTATATAATGGAAAAGTTCAGTATTCATGCTTTCCAAATGGAAAAGGCGGAATTGTTGATGATTTATTAGTTTACAAATTTGATGACGAGACATACTTGTTAGTTGTTAATGCATCAAATATTGATAAGGACTGGAACTGGGTTACCAAACACGCGCAGGAAATGGGTCTGGAAATTGGGAAAGAAGTTTATAATGCATCTGACGAAATTGCTCAGTTGGCAGTTCAGGGACCATTAGCATTAAAGGCTATGCAAAAACTGACTTCAGCAAATGTAGTTGATATGGAATATTATACTTTCCAAAAATGTGATTTCGCAGGTATAAAAGATGTTCTGTTTTCTACAACAGGTTATACAGGATCAGGAGGTTGCGAGATTTATGTTTCTAATGAAGATGCAGAAAAACTTTGGAAAGCAGTTTTTGAAGCTGGCGAAGAATTTGGAATTAAACCAATTGGTTTAGGAGCACGTGATACGCTGAGATTAGAATCAGGTTTTTGTTTATATGGTAACGATATGAACGATGATATTTCAGCAATTAAAGCAAGTTTGGGATGGATCACTAAATTTGTTGATGGAAACGATTTTATCGATCGTGAAAAATGGCAAAAACAAATTGAAGAAGGTGTTCCGCAACGATTAAAAGGATTCATATTGGAAGATCGCGGAATTCCTCGTCAACATTATAAGGTTGTTGATGCCGAAGGAAACGAAATTGGTGAAGTTACTTCAGGTACTATGTCTCCGATAATTAAACAAGGAATTGGTATGGCATACTTAAATAAAGGCTTCTGGAAAGTAGGATCAGAGATTTTTATTGAAGTTCGTAACAAAAAATTAAAGGCAAAAGTTGCACGTCCACCATTTCATGAAACAAAGTAATTTGTGAAGATAACATATTGAGAGCCCTGCTATTTTGAAGCAGGGTTTTTTATTACCTTAGCATATCGAAAAAATATTATTATGCATAAAATTGAAGTTTGCTTAAGCCCTGAACTTTTTAATAAATATTCTTCTGATAATAAAATTGTTGTAATTGTTGATATTTTAAGAGCAACAACAATCATCACAACGATGTTTCATTATGGTTTGGAAAAACTTATTTCGGTAAAAAACCTTAATGATGCTCTCGAATATAAGGAAAAAGGTTTTTTAGTTGCAGCCGAAAGAAACGGAAAGAAAGTAGATTTTGCTGATTTTAGTAATTCTCCTTTTGATTATTCTACGGAAAATATCCGGAACAAAACTTTAGTTTACAGCACTACAAATGGAACATACAGTATAAACATTGCTAAAAAATCTGAAACGGTTATAATTGCTTCATTTTTGAATTTAACCAGTGTAGTTAGTTATTTATTGAATCAGAAAAAAGACGTTTTAATATTATGCTCAGGATGGAAAGGGGACTTTTGCATTGAGGATTCTCTTTTTGCGGGTGCATTATCTGAGAAACTCATATTGTCGAAACATTATACAACAGAATCCGATTCAGCCTTATCTTCTATTGATCTGTGGAATGTAGCCAAAATCGATCTTTTAAAATATATTAAAAAGATCTTTCAGTACAAACGTTTAACCAATTTTGAATTAGGAGATACCATTAATTATTGCTTTCAAACAGATACTACAACCGTAATCCCAATTTTTAAAGATAATTACATTCTTGATTTAAAGAAAATAACATCTCTTTGAGTTTTTTATGTAATGGTTTATTCTTAAATTTATTGACCGATTTTTATATTAAATTAAGGTATTGAAAATCATAT
>JAHOYT010000091.1 GCA_019038645.1 Bacteroidales bacterium | reverse complement strand
AAACTCTCAGCATAAAGACGATATAGATATTTTTAAATTTTTGTCATGTACTTAGGTATATTTTATAAAAAATTATTATTTATCACCTGATTAAGTATATTCATAAAACAATTTTCAAATATTAAAACCTTTTATGTTTTTTACAGTATAAATAATTCAATTAGTTACATCATAAATTGCAATTTCAGTTCAAAATAAATAAGTTTACAATAAGCAATCACTAAATATAATATTTCTATCAATATAGATATGGATAAAGAACAAGAACAAAAGCTCGTTTTAAAAATTGCTGATTTATTAAAAGAAAATAAGGATTTCTCCAACCAGTTAAAGGAATTATCCGAAACCAATAAAAAATTATTCAGGCAAAACGAGAAACTTGAAAATATTATATCCATCATTCCTCCTGAAATTTTACCAAAAGAAGCAAGCAGTCAGTTAAAAAACCGAACCAAAAGGTTCGAAATGGCAACTGTACTTTACGCTGATATTCAAGGATTTAAAAAAATTGCTGAACAATCTGCAACGAATGATATCATTGATGAACTTGATCAGATTATTTTCCATTTTAACTCTATTGTTAAAAAATATAAAATAGAAAAAATAAAAACTATCGGCGATGCATATATGTGCGCAGGTGGTGTTCCGATAAAAAATATCACAAACCCTGTTGACGTTGTTTTGGCTGCACTTGAAATGCAGGATTATTTGAATAAACTTAAGATCGAATATGAAAATCAGGATAAAAAATTCTGGGATTTAAAAATGGGGATACACACAGGTCCTGTAACTGCTACTTTTTCTGGCAGAAAAAAAATATCTTATGAGTTAAAAGGCGAAACAGTTCATATTGCTACCAGAATGGCTTCTGCAAGTGAAGTAAGTCAGATTAACATATCTATAATGACCTATGAGCTTGTAAAACAATACTTCGTATGTGAATACAACGGGAAAATTCCGGTTAAGTATAAAGGTGATATGGAAATGTATTTCCTTAAGCGAATCAAACCGGCGTATTCTGAAGACAGAAAAAGCGGAAGAGTCCCAAATCAGATTATGTGGAATAAATATCTCCTAAGACAATTTACAGATTTACAAGAAATAATCCTTGACAAACTTGAGAAGGAGTTACCATCTTACTTATACTATCATAATTTTAAGCATACTATTGATGTTATTAATCAGGCCGAACTAATAGGTTACGGTGAAGGTGTCGATGATGAGTCAATTCTTTTATTAAAAACAGCAGCTTTATTTCATGATGCCGGCCATGTTATTGATTATGATGAGCATGAATATAACGGAACAAAGTTAGCTAAAGATTATTTACCTAAATACAGATATACAGATGAACAAATAGAAAAAATCTGTGAATTAATAATGGCAACAAAGCTACCGCCAAGCCCAAAAGGTTTATTGGAAAGCATTATGTGTGATTCTGATCTTGATTATCTGGGAAGAAGCGATTTTATTCCTGTTTCAAATACTTTGTATAAGGAACTTAAAGAACAGAATAAAATGGGCAGTTTAAATGACTGGAATAAAATTCAGGTAAAATTTCTGTCGAATCATCATTTTTTTACTAAAACTGGTAAAAATCTGCGAGAAGTAAACAAACAAATGCAAATCGAAAGAATTAAAAGTATAATTGAGTAGTTTGTATATTAATCATCCTCTTCTATTAATATAAGTTCAAAATGAACAGAAAGAGTTTTTTTGTATTCAAGACCCTGCTCCCATATTTCGTCGTCGTAAATACTATAATACCAAAATACTCTGGTACAAATATCTTTATTTTCGCTTAGCTGTTCAATTTTATTAACTATATCGTAAAATATTTTTGATGATGCTGAACTTATCATCTTAATATTAAATTTAAAATCTGTTGTTTTGTTAGGAGATACAATATATTTTTCCAGCCATCCTATTACAGGCTTGTAAAACGAGTTAGCATTTTCAGGGATAGAAATACCTGTAAATTCAAGAACTCCGGATTCAGAGTTCAAATTTATTTCGGGTGTATCTTCCGTTGCTTCTATAAATAGTGATTTCATTGTGTATGATAATTTTGCATTCTAAAAATTAATTAAATCAAGTCATATATGAAAACAAGAAAGTCTTAAAAATGTTTTAATTTAATATTTTCATTTCAGTTCTTCTGTTTTCTGCTTTTCCTTGTTCTGTTTCATTAGTATTAACCGGTTGAGTTTCTCCGTATCCTTTATAAATTAGTCTTTCAGGTTTAATTTTATTTTTGATTAAAAAGTTATAAACTGATTTGGCACGATTTTCAGATAAATCAATGTTATAATCACGTGTTCCTACATTATCAGTATGACCAGAAATTTCTATTTTAACGGTAGGATTATTATTTAAAAAATCTAATAACCTGGTTAATTCTGTAATAGACTTTTGCATAAGTTCGTACGAATCAGTTTCGTAAAAAATATTTTTTAATACAATTTTTTCACCATATTGGATTGGTTTTAAAGCAATATCTTTTAAATAAGGATCAAAAATTTCATGAACTCCTTTTAGATTAAAATTATCTGAATAAAATAAATAACCTTTTTTCGAAACATTTAATGCATAATCATTATCTGAAGGTATGCATATTAAAAATTCGCCTGTAACTGCATCAGATTCTGCCTGCATTATTACTTCGTCTGATTCCAGACTAATAAGTTCAAACCGGGCCTGTAACTTAATTTTATTTTCTGCATTGAATACATTTCCTTTCATATATGATACAGGATCCGGCCGGGCCTCTTTATATAATTCAAACTCAAATATATCACGTCCTTTCTCGTTTAGCCTGTCAGAAGAAAATAAAGCGCGATTGCCACTTGCATTTACAATTAATCCAATTTCATCAAAAACTGTATTTATTGGATAACCTAAATTCACAGCTTCACTCCACGCACCACCGTTATTACGTCTTACTTTAAATAAATCGCTGCCTCCCATTCCAGTTTTCCCGTTAGATGAAAAATAAAGTGTTTTGTTATCGGGATGTATGAAGGGTGATTGTTCATCACCTCTACTATTAATATTTTCTCCGGGATTTACTGGTTTTGACCATTTTCCTTCCTGGTTTAGAGTACTTATCCAAATATCTTTACCTCCAAAACCTCCATCAAGATTACTTACAAAATATAAGGTTTTACCGTCAGGTGATAAAGAAGGTTGAGCTTCCCATGCGCCTGAATTTACCGGAAATCCAATATTTTCAGGCTTCGACCATTTTCCGTTTTCATTAAAACATTGATAAATATCGCATCGTCCTTTACCATCTTTTCTGTTACATGCTGTAAAATACATGATTCTACCATCAACCGAAATAGTTTGTGCGCCCTCATTACCGAAAGTATTAATAGGTTCTCCAATATTTTCGGCCTCACTCCATTGATTGTCTCCTTTTTTACTGATATAAAAATCCTCCTGAACCTTTGCTAAACCTGCTGGTATTTTCTTCCCGTTATTTCCTGAGTTAAGCTCATTTTCAGATCGTACAGGAATTAATCTTGTAAAAACTAATGTTTGTTCATCAGCAGTTAAAGAAGGCCAATACTCATCAAAATATGTGTTTATACTATCCCCTAAATTTATTGGATTAAAAGGAACAGGGTTTTTTATGGCTTCTATGGCAAAATCACATGATTCAATTTTCTTTTTGGTCCTTGCAATGGATACAGGCTTGAGATTTGCATAGCTAATGTATTTTTCAAAATGTCCTTTAGCTTCCTCAAATTTATTTTCCATCATTTCAAGTTGGGCCAGCGAAAAATAGAGACCAGGAAAAAAGTCAGGGTTAATTTTTATAGTATTCTTATAGGATATTATAGCATTTTTCCGGTTTCCGGTTTCAACGTAAATTTCTGCTAATACGATATGAGCTTCAACAAATTTATTATCAGCTTTAATTGCCTTTTCCATTAATACAATTGCGCTGTTATAGTCCATCCTGTTAAATGATTGTAGCGCTTCCCCGTATGCACTTATAGCTTTTTTATTGGATGTTGAATAGTTATACTGCGCAATTGAATATGCAGGTATTATTAAAAGAAATATAATAAATAATAGAAATCTACGCATGACATTGATTTAAATTCGACTTTTAAGTTACGAAAAAAATATCAGCCATACATTATTTTATGGTATACGCATAAATTTATGTGCCTGAAGTGATACGTTCCATTTTGGGTAGGCTTTTACATAATCTACAATATCCGGTATATTTTGCACGTATCTGCTCCATTCTGATTGTAAATAAAGCATACAATCTTTATTAACTTTTGATGCTGCCTGTTCTGCCCAATGATAATCTTCATCTTCATAAATAATAACTTTTAGCTCATTTGCCAGCTCATAAAACTCCTCTACCGGAGGACTCTGGCGCTTTGGTGATAAACAAATCCAGTCCCATGTACCTGATAGTGATTTAGCTCCTGATGTTTCAATAAAAGTTTGTATGTTATGTACTTTTAGTTTATCTGTTAAAGGTTTAAGGTTAAATAAACTTGGTTCTCCACCTGTTACCACAACAGCATTTGCTGCTGTTTTTAAAGCATTAGCCACAATTGTATCAATAGAAACTAAAGGATGTAACGCCGGATTCCACGACATTTTCGAATCGCACCACCGACAACCTATATCACAACCTCCAATACGAATAAAATATGCTGCTTTTCCTGTATGATAACCTTCGCCTTGTAATGAATAAAATTCCTCAACTAAAGGTAACTCCAGTCCTTTTTGTGCAATAGCTTCATCAAAATTTTTCATCCCTTCATTTTTTAATCCTGCAAATGTAAAGGATTAATTTGTTTTCTAATTAATATCTTTTAATAACATAGTTCCGTTTGCATTCTGAATTGCAATATCAAAATCATTTAATAATTTTATGATCTGATCTTTTTCCGTAGAAGCAATTGCCAGAATTTTATCTGTTCCCCCATGATCTATTGCGTTTAACACATAACTAATTGTTAAGTTATTAATGTCCTGAGCAGGTTGATATGCATTTTCTTTCTCGTATTGAGTATTTATCTCTGAAATAATATTACTATCAACCAGATTGTAAATAATATCGCGAACTGATCTTATTGGTATTTCCAGCTTCTTGCTAACTTCGGCCGCCGTCATTGCCTTTTCACCTGTATTAAAATTTTTTACTAATAAATGAACTACCATTAATGTAAGTACTCTCCAGCTAAAAGGGCTTAAATTGTGTGTATCGGGTTCAAATTCATATTTTTCCACGTTTTGCACTGCGAACGATATCTCAGCACCGAACAAAACTATTAACCAACTCATTTGTAACCATATAAGGAACATAGGCAAAGCTGCGAAGCTACCATATATGGCATTGTATTTTGAAACCCCAACCTGAAAATGAATGTAGGCCCATTGCACAAAAACAAAAATAGTACCTGAAATTATTCCGGCAACAAATGCGGATTTAAATTTCACTTTTGTATTAGGCATTACCATATAAACTATTGTCAATACCAACCAAAAAAGTACATAAGGAATTAATTTTAAAAAAAAGGAAATCAGAGGGCTTATCATACCAAGTAACGCAACTTCAGAGGTAATCCGTGTGATTTGAGTGGTAATAAAAACATTAGAACTGGTAGATAAGATTATTAGAATTGGAGCAATTAGCATCATAGACAGATAATCGCTAAATTTTCTAAACCATACCCGTGGTTTTCGTATTTGCCATATTGCATTAAAAGAACTTTCAATATTACTTAATACTTTCATAACTGACCAAAACAAAACCACGATCCCAATACCAGCAATTATTCCTCCTTTTGTATTATCTAAAAATCTGTTAGCAAACTTAATTACCCAATCCAGTACTTCCTGCTGCCCGGATAAATTTTCCATAAGTTGCTGCTGTAAATGTTTATCGAAACCAAATCCTTTAGCTATTCCAAAACCCATGGCAACGACCGGAACTACAGATAACATGGAATAAAAAGTTAAAGCTGATGAACGTAAACTAACCTTATCTTCATTATACCCACGAAAAGCCAGTAATAAAACACGTAACTGTTTAATTAAAACCACTTTATATTTTGGCATATTACGAACAGAAATTCGCCAAATATCTTTTTGAAGAAAATCTAATACTTTCTGAAACATAGTTTTAAATATTGGATTAGAATATAAAAGTAATAATTTCTAATATTATAAACTCATACAATATTGAATTATCACTTTTCCGGTTAATAAATTAATTACCAATTAAAATGAACGGAGACCAATAAAACGGATGAGAAAATCTTTCTGAATTAATTAAATTCAGTTTAGCTTTTCTAAGTGAATTACCGTATTTACCCGAATTATCAATTAAAATATTTTTGTAAAACTCAGTCATTAATTTTTGTGTAGACTCATCGGAAACTTTCCAAAGTGATACACTAATATTCTTTGCGCCACTATATATTAATGATCTGCTCAAACCAATCATGCCTTCACCTTTGTATATTTTGCCTAATCCTGTTTCACAAGCGGATAACACCACAAGTTCCGGGTCAATTTCAATACTCAGGATTTCATCCAGAAATAATATATTATCCTCGTTATCAGTTGAATCCTGAGCTAATAACAATCCTGATAATTCCGGGTTTTCGGTATTTGCAAATCCATGTGTAGCAAAATGAATGAACTTGTAATCAATTAAATTTGAGGTTTTAACTTCGTTTTCGTCAGCCGCTTCGTATAAATTTACTTTTGCGGACAAACTGTTTTGATTAAAAAGATTATAGATAGACTTTACTTCTTCTTCTGTTCCTGGTAATGCTGAAATCATCATTCTGTTAATAAACCTGCTTCTTACATTATTTGTATCTATATCAGTCTGAATATTATTAAGTATAGTTTTGGTATTCCGGCTTGTGTGATTTGTATTCATATCTGAAAAGACAGGAGCAAAAGCAATAAAATCATATTGTTTTTCCTTAATGGCCCTATCTTTTAAACCATTATATACAAGTCTCTCTGCATAATTATATGTCAGGTTATATTTCTTAATTAAAAAAGGATATTCTGATAAACTCATATCAGATGTAACTTCTGAAGTTAACAACGCTTCAAAAGGAAAAACGCTTAGTTTGTGATCAGGTATAATAATTATATTCTCAACACTCTCAGGTAAGTTTTGAGGAAATAGTAATTTATACAGATTATACCCATTTCTTTTATAAAATGATTTAAACCTCCCGCTTTCAGGATATATCAAGCTATTTCGAAAATAATTTATAGTATCAATAAAATTTTCCGTAACGGGTATTGTTACGATTTCAATACTATCTTTTGTAATCATTGTATATAAATACCGGTAATCAGCTTCATAATATGACAATATACAGGTATTTTCATCCAATTCGCTTTGTATCTCTTTAATACTTAATGATTTTACATTGTATTTCAGATCGTAATATTTAGGGTAATTTTGTTCAAACTCACTGGTTAACTTATCCAGCTTAATTGCTAAATTAAGCTTCGACTTATAAATTTCAGGTATGTCGCTTTTATCAGCAGTTATTAATTGTCTTTGCAAATAAGATAGTTCATCTGTTATATTCCTTTCCTTGATTAACAGACTATCCGGAATACCTGCTATTTTTCTGGCATTAATTTCGTTCATTGTTTCTATCAGAATTAAAGACTTGCCTTTTTGTAAAAAGTAATAAGCATCTTTCAGATATGTACTATCTTTAGTCAAATCAAATAACTCCATACATGTGAATGAAGCATTAGGGTATAATTCCCCAAAAAGTTCAGACAATATCAATTTATCCGAATCTTTAGTAATTCCTTTTCTGTATTCTGAAATAACGGTGTCGCAAAAGAAATACAAATCATATGCAGGATGTAAATATTTAATGTCGTTTGTTTTGAAATATAACATTTCAAAAACGCTTAATTTTTGTGCATTCGTCCTGATCAGTTCAAAATAATTGTATGGAATTTCAAAATCAGGACATATTAAGAAGTCAAGAGTTGGGTTCAGTATTATATTTTCAAATTCTTCTGATTGCTCCGTTTTATATTCAGGCAAATTAGCAATATATGCATGCTGATAACACAGTAAGGCTGTGTCATAAACTTCATTTTCAAAATATGCCAAACCATACGAAACGTACGCACTTGCTACATCAGGGTGTTTTATTCCAAAGTTTTCTTTTCTTATCTTCAGAGATTTTTCAAAATATAATGAGGAATTTATAAAATCCTTACTATCGTGATAAAGTGTTCCTATATTTCCATATATGGTTGCCAAAGAGGGGCTATTATTACCATAAAGCTTAATGGCTAATTGAACAGCTTTATTAAAATATTCTTTTGATTTTTCAGGTTTTTTATCGTGAAAATAGTTAACCGCAAGATTAGAATATATATTTAACAATGTTTTCTCGCTACCTTTATTTTTTAAAAGAATCTTTTCTGCTTTATATAAATACTCTATTGCTAAATTATATTTCTTTTGGTGAGTATGTGCAATAGCAATGTTATTAAAATAAGAAGAGTAAATAATATGATTTTTACCAAATATCTGATGAGCAATAGCATAAGCTTTATTATAATATTCAATTGCTAATTCATGCTGTGCAAGTTCATTATAATCATTACCAATATTGTTAAACAAATCTATAAAAGCGTAATTAATTTCATTTTCAGAATATGCCTCCAGAAATTCATACGCTTTTAAATGATATTTAAGTGCTCTGCTTACATTACCATAGATAAAGTACAAATTACCCACATTAATGAAAGAATTTATCATATATGGATTATGAGGAAGCAGGATTTTTTGCTTTTTTTCAAAAACATCTTTTAATATCAGCTCTGCCTGTTTATATCTCTCCATATTAAATAGCACTACACCTATTAATTCGTAACTGTTCAGGTACTTAAGATGATTGTCTCCGAATTCTTTATAAAATATATTGCACACTTCCTTTTCATACTTTAGTGCTAAATCATATTTTGATAAATCGAAATAGAGTATTGCAATATTTTCCTGCGTATTAGCCAAATCAATATTGTTAATTATTTCTGCGCTTTTTATAATCTCCAAAGCTTTCAAATATGCATTAATAGCTTTTTCTTTTTCTCCCAGCATATCATGCATTACTCCAATGTTATTATAAGAATCACCTATTGATGAATGATTTGGAGCTAAGATTTTCAGTTTTAACTCTAAGGATAGATTAAGATATTTAAGAGACTCTTTGAAATCAGACATAAAATAATACCCTATGGCTGTTTTATTGTAATTATCAGCTAAATAAAAATTACTATCACCGATATTCTCAATAATGATTTTTTGTGTTTTCTGTAATAAAAGCAGACCTTTCACTAATTTATTATTTCTGTTATAAGCTTCACCTAAACCATTTGAAGCTTTAATATAACCAATGATATTATTAGCATCATCGTAAATTTTCTGAGCTTGTAAATAATAAAACTCAGCACTATCAACAGAAAGCTCATCAATGAATCGCTCAGCCTTAACGATGTACTCTGAAGCAATGATGGTATCAACAGATGTAAATTCTTGTGAATAAACCTGCAATTGTATAATCATAAAAAAGAGCAGGCCAAAAAGCGAAATATGTTTACTTCCGGTTATTGCATGTTTTCTCATAATATATTTTTTAATCAAAGGTACAAAGCATATAACACTTTATCAATTAACTAAAAAAAAAGCAAATTGCTATATACCTGATAAAGAACAGTATAGAATCATCAGAAAAAATTACTCATCCAAAAATAAAAGTACAGGCTACAAAAATAAACAGCGAAATAAAAATTGATATTATGGATAATGGTCCTGGAATCCCGAAGAAACAAATAAATCAAATATTTGTACCATTATTCACAACGAAAGAAAATGGTTCAGGAATTGGACTATTTCTTTCACGGCAGATAATGCAATTACATAATGGTAGCATTACAGTTAAATCAAATCCCGGTAAAGAAACAGTTTTTACACTGAGTTTCTTAAATTAAATCACTTAACAATACTGCTAACAGATAAGTTCAGCTCAAAATCAGTTTTCTGACACTAATTGAACATATATGATTGAACTGAGAATCATGTATAATTAAAATATTTTAATATATTTAAACATCCAAAACCAAATAACCCTGAAGAATGAAATCGAAAGATGCATATTTTGAAAAAGAGAAAGTTTGCAAAAACTGTAATTCAACTCAGATAGATAATTACTGTAGCAATTGTGGACAGAAGATATACACAAAGCGATTTACTTTAAAGATTTTTTTCTTTGTATTTCTGGATGCTTTTAATATTGAAAGAGGATTCATTTATACATTAAAGATGTTAACTTTTAAGCCTGGAGTTATTATAAATGAATATATTAAAGGAAAAACTAAATCATATTTTAATCCTTTAAAATATGTAATACTTATTGCAGGTATTTATGCAATTCTTGTTGTATCAACTAATATTTTTGATACCAGCATTGAATCATCAAATAAAATTTTGTCTAAAAATAGTGAAGTAATTAATCAAGCGCAAAACAGTGAAGAAACAATAGAATTTCAAAAAAAATTTATTGAATTTTTCAAACAATACATTAACATAATACCAATACTTATAATTCCTTTTTTAAGTTTAGTTACAATGTGGTTTTACCGATCAAAGAAATTATTTTATGGAGAATTCCTTATTGTTAATTGTTATTTATTAGCCCAAAGTTATGTAATTACTTTTATACTTTCGATTCCACTTGTAATTATTATTCCAACATTAACTAATTATGTTCCACTTGGTTTATTAATGATTACTATCGTTTATTATAGCTATGCCTTGTATAAGGTCTTTTTAGGATCACCCATAGTAGCTACAATTAAGGCAATATTGATATATGTAATTGGAACCTTGTTTTTTTATATTTTCTTTATGTTCTTATTTATCATTTTTATGATAATTATTACTTTGTTTGGACTTAGTTTAACTGATGTTTTTTAGAATAATTAGATATTTCAATTAAAGTATGTAAAATTAAGCCACCTTTCTATATCTCCAAACTGATAAACTTAACATGATGGTTGCGTATATAAGCAGGCTGAAAAATTCGTGTGAAATATCCCGAAACTCTGATCCTTTAAGTAAAATCATTCGAATTACCCGCATAAAGTAATAAAACGGATTAATGATATTGACCTTTTGTGCCCACACTGGCATGCTTTCGGTAGGTGTAAAAATTCCGCTCATAAGAATAAAAACAAGCATAAAAAAGAATGATATAAACATAACCTGCTGTTGTGTTGACGAAATTGTTGAAATAAATAATCCAATTCCTAAAACGGTCAATAAATAAACCGTTGTAAATCCGAATAATAACCACAAACTTCCTACAATTGGGATGTGAAAAAAGACTTTGCCAATAACCAATCCAAAAGCCAATTCAAATAATGCAATTATTAGAAACGGAACGAGCTTTCCAATTATAAATTCAAATTTTTTAATCGGTGTTACATTTAACTGTTCAATTGTTCCTATTTCTTTCTCACGAACGATATTCATTGCTGCCAGAAACATACTGATAATTGTTACAAGAATAACCAGTATTCCGGGAAGCATATATGTTTTATAATTTAACTCCGGATTATACCAGTACGAAGTTTCAACGGCTATTGGATTTAAATCTTTAATGTCCGGCATTTTTGTTAAATCCACAATAATATTCCGGTTAAAATCAGATATTACGGATATAGAATATGCATTTATTAAACTTGCTGCTGTTCCGTTAATTCCATCAATTAATAATTGAACCTGAGTTACATTTTCACGTATTAAATCGCGTTCAAAACCGTAAGGAATGTGCATAACAAAATCTGCCCTATTCTTTTCTATCGTTTCGTTAGCTTCATCAATTGAAAAGGAAACTCCTGAAATATTATAAAATGGCGATCCCTCAAACTTATTAATTAATTTATGCGACAATGACGACAAATCTTTATCGACAACATACATATCAATTGATTTCATTTCGAGTGTTGCAGCATGTACCAGTACCACCAACTGAATAATCGGAACACCAAATATCATTGGCAGCATAGTTTTATTTCTAAAAACCTGAATGAATTCTTTTTGTAATATGAATTTTATTTTTCTCATTATAGAATGACGATATTAACTACTTATTCTTCATTTTCTTCTCAGTATACTCAAGTTACTTGCTTTATAATGTCATCACCCTTCGACAAGCTCAGGATGACTATTAAGTTATTGTCTGTTAAGCTTATTCTAATCTTACTTTAAAATTTTTTATACTCATAACTAAAAAGAAAACTGTCATTCCGGCAATAATTAATGTTTCTTTCCAAATCACACCAATTCCAGAACCTTTTATCATAATATTCTTAACGATAATAATGAAATATCGGGCTGGCATAATTGTGCTTAACCACTGTAATATTTTTGGCATATTCTCAATCGGGAAAATAAATCCTGATAGCAACATTGTTGGTAACATCAGCGCAAACATGGAAATAAACATTGCAACCAATTGACTATTACTTGCTGTAGATATTAGTATTCCCAGTGAAAGAGCCATAAAAATGAATAGCAGTGTTTCAAGTAGCAGAAAAATAATGTTTCCCCGAATTGGCATATCAAAAATAAAATAACTGAGGGCAATTATTACTACTGCATTTATAAATGATAATACCATGTAAGGAATAACCTTACCTATTACAATTGGTAATGGTCTTAAGGGCGAAACCAATAATACTTCCATTGTACCCATTTCTTTTTCGCGTGCAATTGAAATGGAAGTCATCATAGCTGAAACCAGCATCAGAATTAATGCCATTGTTCCGGGAACAAACATGTAAACACCTTTTAAACTGTTATTATAGAGCATTCTGACTTCAGGAATTATTTCATATGGCAATCCCTTTGCAAAAAGCTCGTTTTTAACGTAAGAATTAATAATTGCTTTTGTATAATTCGAAACAATATTGGCGGTATTGGCGTCGGACGCATCTGCAATAATTTGTATTCCTGCAGTTCCGTCACGTTCCAGTTTCTTTGCAAAATCAGATTCAAATACTATAACTTCACGAATAACACCTTTTTTAAAAGCTTTCTCAATTTCCTTATCAGAATTTAAATTCTCATGTAAAATAAAAAAACCAGACGATGTTATTTTATTGGTTATCTCCTGAGTAACATTATCTTTTGATTTGTCAAATATTCCGATTTTAACATCAGTAATTTCATTGGAAACTACATAACCAAAAATCAGGATTTGAGATATAGGCATTCCAAACAATATGAGCATTGTGCGGTAATCTCTGAAAATATGGTGAAATTCTTTTTTCACAAAACCAAAAAATCTGTTCATTGCTTACGTGCTATTTTTATAAATACTTCGTCCATATTTTTCGCTTCAAATTGCTTCTTTAATTCTTCGGGAGTATCAAGCCCTTCTATCCTACCCTGATCCATAATAGATACTCTGTCGCAATACTCCGCCTCATCCATATAATGTGTTGTTACAAAAACAGTAATTCCCGAATCAGATGTTTCGTAAATCATTTCCCAAAAATCGCGCCGGGTAACAGGGTCTACACCTCCTGTGGGTTCATCAAGAAATACGATTTTAGGATTATGAAAAATTGCTACCGAGAACGCAATTTTTTGTTTCCAGCCTAAAGGCAATGAACTGATTAATGAATTCTGAATATCGTTCATTTTAAGGCGTTCGAGCAAAGACTCTGTTTTTTCTTTAATATATTTATTCGACAATCCATAAATACCACCATAAAACCGAATATTTTCGCGCACGGTCAGATCCTCATAAAGTGAAAACTTCTGACTCATATAACCAATATTTTTCTTTACTTTTTCACGCTCTTTATAAACATCAAAGCCTGCTACCTTTACTTCGCCCGAAGTAGGAAAAGACAAACCTGAAAGTATTTTGATTGCTGTGGTTTTTCCGGCACCGTTAGCACCAAGAAAGCCAAAAATCTCACCTCTTTTTACGTTGAAAGTCAAATTATCGTTTGCAATAAAGCTTCCGAACTTTTTTACAAGATTTCTAACCTCTATTATATTCTCATGATTTTCCATTAAATATATCTTTTTGAGGTTTTTAAATATTGTTCCCAATCATTGCCAAAGGTTTTTTTTAAGAATTTCTCCTCTCCCAAAACAACTTTATGATGAATAATAACAGCGATTACACAATTTAGAATTAAGATCCAATGAGGATAATAAATTATTGATCCAACAAGCATTATAAATAATCCAAGATACATGGGATTCCTGGAATACTTGAATATCCCGGCAGTAATTAATTTTGTTTTTTCGGTGGGCAAACCAAATTTAGTGTGTCTTCCCAGAGAAATATAAGCAATAATAACAATCATAAATCCACTTAAAAGCAAACTAATACTTATCCAAACGAATATATTGTAAAAATCATAAGGAATCCATTTTGGAGTATAACTTCTAATCAAGATCGCAATCCATGGCACAATCATCGTTAATTTTGCCAGAATAAATAAATACTTATTAATCGGAGACTTTCCTGTAGATCCAATATTGCTGATTTTATTTCTTATTCCTATTAGTATGATAAATGCGAAAAAACCAACAATTAATACAATAATTATAATCCTCTGTATCATAGTATTAATTTAATTAACACGCATTAAGTTCATAAAACAATCTTCAATATTTGCTTCAATTTCCTGAATTTCTATTTCAGAATGTTTTTTTTCATTCAACAGAGATTTCATTTCCTTTATATCAATATCATTTTCTGTAGCTGTAATATGCAGATACTCTCCAAACGGAAAAACGGTGTCAATAAAATCCAGTCCTTTCAAATCATTTATTAACTGGTAAATATTATTAGATTTTACAGCCCACAGTTTCCTTCCAAAATTTCCAATGACCTTTTCGGGAGTGTCAATAGACATGATTTTCCCGTTTTGAATCAACGCCACACGATCGCATAAATTTGCTTCATCCATGTATGGTGTTGAAACCAAAATTGTAATCCCTTTTTCTTTTAGACGGATAAGCATTTCCCAGAATTCTTTCCTGGAAACAGCATCTACTCCGGTGGTCGGTTCATCTAATATTAAAATATCAGGACTATGAATAAGTGCGCATGAAAGCGCTAATTTTTGTTTCATTCCACCGGAAAGCTTTCCAGCTAAACGATCTTTAAATGGTTCAATCTGAATATAAATATCTTTTATAAGGTCATAGTTTTCTTCGATAGTTGTTCCAAATATTCTTGCAAAAAACATCAGATTTTCTTCAACCGATAGATCCTGATACAAAGAAAATTTTTGTGGCATATATCCAATATTATTCCTGATCTTTTTATAATCTTTAATTATATCAGAATCAAATAACTTTACTTTTCCACTAGTTGGAAATAGAAGTGTTGTCAGAATTCTAAAAATACTTGTTTTGCCAGCACCATCAGGGCCAATTAGCCCAAACAATTCTCCTTTGGAAACATTAAAGCTTACACCTTTTACGGCTTCAACTTTTTCATATGATTTCTTTAAATCTTTTACTTCTACTATGTAATTTGACTGATTTTGCATTGATAATTAAAATTAACTATAACTGTAAATTCCAGATTTTAAATTCTTTCAACATCCATCGACAGGCTCAGGATGTCTTCGACAAAATATACACATCGTCATTTAATATGTCATTATTCATTGTTAATTGTTAATTGTTAATTGTTAATTGAATATGACCTCACCGGGCATTCCAATCTTTAATTTACCATCATTCTTTACTCTGATTTTTAAAGCGTAAACCATATTCACCCGCTCTTCTTTTGTCTGAATAATTTTGGGAGTAAATTCGGCCTGATCAGAAATCCAGAATACCTCACCATCATATTCCTGATTAGTTTCTTCGTCTTTATCGATAAAAACCTTTACTTTTTGTCCGATTTTTATATTCGGCAGCTGAGCTCCGCTAATATAAACTCTTAAATCAATTTCATCGAGTCCTGCAATTTTATAAAGTGCTTTTCCCGCAACCGCTATCTCATTTTCTTCCAGGTATTTTTCCAAAACAGTTCCGTCGATTGGATTAATAATTTTTGCTCTGCTGATTTGCTCATTTATTAGTTTTATTTGCTTATCGACAACCTGAATCTCTTTTGCAACAGACGATATCTGTGTTTTGGTAGCGACAATCTGTTTTTCTAAAACATTGCACTTTCCGCTAATGTCATCTAACTGTTGTTTTGTGGCTGCGTTGTCATTGAACAATTTTTCAATTCGCTCTTTCTCTGTATTCAGAATTGCTTTTTGTTCTTCCAGAACAGCTACTTGAGCTCTTACATTTGGAACTTTTGAAGCAACAGCCTGCCTCTGTGCCAATAACTGTTCTTTTTGAATTGATAAAGGTACCGTATCAATAAATCCCAGCATCTGACCTTTCCTTAGCTTCTCTCCTTCTTCAATATTAAACTCAATAAGTTTACCCTGTGCTTCAGCACTTATAATTACTTCATTTGCCTCGAAATTTCCGTATGCATCTGAACCATTCTCATTTCCAGAACAAGCTGCTAATAGCGCAGTAAATAACAATAATAAATATTTTGTTTTCATTTTTTTAGTATTTAATATCAAGACTTTATTTTATTTCATTTTTAATACTTTTCGAAACCGACATCATTTTCATTTATTTCATTATTAATTGGTAATTAATAGTTCTTAATTATTTTATATTTCTCCTTTTATATATAAGTAATTCACTTTCGACTGAACTAACTGAATCTTATGCGTTTCGTAATTAATCTTTGCCTGCGTTTCCTTACTTAACTCAGTGATATAATCTGTTGATGTAATAATGCCATTATCTAATTTTGAACGGGCACTTTCCGACACTTCTTCACGTAATTTAATTATTTCTTTATCAGATTCAATTGCTTCCGTATATATGTAAATTTTAGAACTTTCATTTTTCAATGCTATTTCAACTTGCTTATTAAAAGAACTTTCATGAGTTGAGATTAAATCTTTATTTAAAGATAAAATTTGTTTTTCGCGTTTTGTTTTACTCCAGTCCCAGAATTTCCAGCTCAATCCAACTCCAACGTAATAATATGCGTCAAACTGATCGTTAACCATATTCAAACCTGGCTTTCCATAACCTAATTGTGTAAATGCAAATACGGTTGGTTTATTCTGCTTCGAAACCAATCCTGATGTAGCATCGAGTTTTTCTTTCTGGTAATTAAACAGAATTAATTCTGGTCTGATTATACTCTCAGAGCTATCTAAATCATATTCAGGAATTTTAAACTCTGCTTCATATGACAAGTTGAGTCCTGTTATTTCAGACATTACATCAATTGTAGCAAATCGTTGATTTCGTATTTCCAGAATACTTTGTTTTGCTCTAATTTTTTCAGCTTTTAGTGCACTCAAATCTGAACTTAACAACACTCCGTTCTTTACTCCTGACTCTACTGATTTCTCTCTGATTTCCAAATCATTTAACATTACTCCAAGCAATTCCTCGTTACGTTGAAGAATTAAAATAGCAAAATAAAATTTATTTATTTGCTCTTTAATCTTATTAAGCTCAACCTGAGTGTTCTGTTGATTTACTTTTAGATTAACATTCTCCAACTGCTTCGCCGATTTAATCCTCCCCCAGTCATAAATTAACTGATTCACATCTATACTTGCTTTATACTGATCTTTTTCTGCCTCGAATCCAAAACTATAGCCAAGCGCTAATATTTCTACTGTAATTGCATCAGACTGATATGAAGCCTGAGCCTTTAACTCAGCATTTGGTAACCATGCTGCTTTCATATTTTGTATGCTAAGATCACTCGACTGTTTATAAATCTCACTTTGATTAGTTAACGGGTAATTAACCAACATACTTTCATAACAATCATTTAGCCGAACATACTGCTGTTGTTGAGCTAATGCCACATTTGTTATGAGAAATAATATAATAATAATCCTAATCATCACGCTTTTATTGAGTTAATAATAAATTCTTTAACAAAATCTTTTCTTTGTTTCAAAAAAACATCATACTGCTTTTTATCATTTTCAAACATAATTCCCTGAATTATTGGCCTTGCTACAATTGGAAATACAATTAAACCAATAACATTAGTCATTAAGTTTCTTGTATCTATTGGCTTTATAATACCTTTCTGAACCTCAGCCTGTATTTGAGCATCAAATTTTTCAAATAACTTGTTCTCCTTTATCTGAACATTCTTTTCAAAAATATTCACAAGAATTTGGGGATTTCTATTAAGTTCATTAATTACAAACCCCGGAATATAAGGATGCTTAGTAAGTAGGTCCATATAATTTTCAATAAAAAAATCAATCTTCTCAAAAACAGGTTTCTCCGATAACATTATCTCCTGCATCTTTGGAATAAAGATTGAAAAAGCGATATTAAATACCTTTTCAAATAACTTCTCCTTAGTACGATAATAATAATGCAACAACGCCTTATTAATTCCTGCTTTATCAGCTATTTCCTGCATCCTTGCACCTGTCATTCCTTTTTGCTGAAAAACGTCTTTCGCAGCATCAAGTATCTTTTGTTCCGTATTCATTTCAGGTTCATTCATAAAGCAACAAATATTAACTATATAATTTAACCAACCGATTTAACCAACTGGTCAAAGATAGACATTTTTATTAAAACAATGCAAGTTTTTAATACCATTTTTTATATTTTGTTTTATATCCTACTGATTTAATATACTTTAATAATTTCTCAATTTTAATAATATAAATTGACTTTAAAAAAATAAAGCGTTAAATTTGTTATCCCTCTATTCTCTTAAGCCAGAATTGTTTTTTGGAACTACTTCAATTGGAATTTAGATACTAACCAAAACGCTTAATCATGAAAAAAAAACATTTACTTCTTATTTTTCTAATTACCTTTTTATCTCTATCCTCAATTGTAAATGCGCAAAACTACCACCCTGATGACATTGCAGTTTTGCAAAGCATTATGTATAACAACTTTACAGAACAGACAGAATTGAACTGGCAAACAGAATCCGACACGAGTCTTTGGAATGCTGTTACATGGACTACAGCAACTCCTAAACGTATTTCGGAATTATTTTTAAGTAATGGAAATTCAGCCATTGTACCAACTTACTTAACAGGAAGTATTGATGTTACGGCATTAGATTCTTTGGAACTTTTCCGTGTTGATGCTAATGAAGAGGTAACTTCTATTAATGTTTCAGGCTTATTAAAACTGGAAGATTTGCGACTTAGTCAAACAATGGTTTCTACCTTAGATGCATCCGGTTTAACTAGTTTATATGAAATACATTGCCGTGAAGCTCAGTTAACAAGTATTAATGTAGATGGATGTACGAGCTTAGATTATATTAAGTGCCAGTACAACCTACTAACCGAGTTGGATTTTACAAGTTGTACAAATATTACAGATATTGAGTGCTCTAATAACTCCATAACTTCTCTTCTTGTTAATGGTTTAGACAGTTTAGTTGAAATTAGTTGTGCTAGTAATAAATTAACAAGTTTCGATGCTTCCAATCTGAAAAATTTAGAGATGTTGCATTGTAAGAGAAATAATCTTACTAGTTTAAATGTAACCGGAGACACAAGTTTAATTGAACTTAAGGTCAGCTATAATAGTGTTCAAAATTTAGATTTATCTACATGTAAAAATCTTGAATACGTGTATTCCGGTAATGCCGGATTTAAGACTCTAAATGTAAAAAATCTCGCTAATTTACAAACATTGAAATGTCATGAAAGCACCTTAGACACTTTAGATATTACGGGCTGTTCAAGTTTAGACTATCTTACTTTATACGGAAATAAAATGTTTTTATCAGATCTAATTCCCCTTATAGAGTGGCCATCAATGTCATCCATTGAATACGATCCACAAATCCATAAAGATGTTATTGATGCCGGAGGTACTATTGACTATAGTATCGAAGCAGAAATTGATGGTAACACTACCACTTTTACTCTTTATGACCATTTAGACATTCAGGTAGATCAAAATACAACAGGCTTATTTACGATAAACACAACTGGGATATATAATCTGAACATGAATAATCAGGGATATGAAATTTATGTTGAAGTACTTGTAAAAGATGTAAATGCCAGTACTGTTGATCTTGCTATATTGCAAGCCATAATTGATAATAATTTTACAGATGCAACCGGACTTAACTGGGAAACAGAAATCGAGCCGTTTTTATGGGATGGTTGTGATTGGGACACTGTATCAGGTAGATTATTAGAACTTAATTTAAGCAATGGTACTGAATCAGCGGCACCAACAAATCTCTCCGGTTCAATTAGTGCCGCAGGTCTTGACTCCTTAGAACTTTTCCGTTGCGATGCAAATAACAATATTACAGCAATTAATGTTTCCGGTTTAGAAAATCTTTTGGAAATCAGATGTAGTAAAACAGATATTACAACATTAGATTTATCGGGATTAACGAAACTTGAAAATATCTATGCTAGTAGCACCAAGATGCTTGAAAGTATTAACACTACTGGTTGTGACAGTCTATATGAAGTTCATATTTATGAAAGTAATATTGCAAGCCTTGATTTTTCAGGACATACAAATCTTTATTACTTTGATATATATGAATGTGAAAATCTAATCACCATAGATGTTTCAGGTTGTACAGATCTATACGATTTATATGCCAGTTATTGCTATTCTTTAGAGAGCATTAATTTAACAGGTTGTACTTCTTTGAACAATTTAGATATTGATCAAAGTAATATTACAAATCTCGATATTTCGGATATTACAACTATTTATAGATTAGATGCTGATGACAGTAAAAATCTGGAAAGTATTAATGCGTCAGGTTGTACCGGTCTTCAATATCTTTATGCTGATGAATGTAAATTATCTTCTATTGATTTAACAAATTGTACAGCCTTAATACAATTAGACATTGAATATAATTACATGACAGATTTAGATGCTACAGGCTTAACAAGTTTAAATTCATTAAATTGTTATGATAATTTACTTGAAACTTTGGATGTAACAGGTCTTACAAGTCTAACTAATATTTATGTCCAAAATAATAAACTGCCTTTATCACAAGCTGCTCCAGCGTATAATTTACCTTCAGTTTCAAATAGAAATTTCTCTAATCAAATGCCTTATGATCCGGTTTTTATGGCTATTGGCGATAGTGTATATTATGAAGGTGAAGATACAATAGACATTAATGGTAGTGACATATTTTCTACATTTACACTTTATGATAATAGTGATGATAGCCAAATTGCGCAAAATAACATTGGTAAATTTATAATTGACATTGTTGGTGTATATTATGTTACCATGACAAATAGCGGAGTATCCATAACTACTGAATTAATAACTGTTATAGATGGTGCAGGTATCGAAGTGACTATTACTAATGAAGATTTTGGTACTGTAGATGCAAATAGTACAAGCACTGAAACTTTAACTATTTATAATCCCGGTAATTCCACACTAAATGTTACCGATATAACATTACCTGCCGGATTTTCTGTTACCACAAGCACATATGCAATAGCAGCTGAAGCTCAAGAGGATGTATTAGTAACGTTCAGTCCTACAGATGCTCATTTATACTTTGGCTCTGCAATTGTGCATAGCAATGCAACAGGAGGTGATAGTATTGTAACTGTTAAAGGCAAAGGAACAACTCGAATTATTGAATTAACTGGTACTATGGCGTTTGGCAATGTAGATGTTGGAAATACTGCTGATGCAACACTTACAATTAGCAATTCAGGTGATGATGAACTGGATGTAACAAACATTACTTTACCAACAGGCTTTACAGTTAGTGCAACAAGCACTACAGTTGCTGCCGGTGGATCACAAGATGTTACCGTAACCTTTACTCCTACGGATGCAATAGCATACTCCGGTGATATAACTGTTACCAGTAATGCAATAAGTGGTACTAACACAATTGCTGCAACCGGTACCGGAATGGCTGCTATTATTAGTTTATCCGGTAATATGACCTTTGGAGATGTTGATATTAGTACTACAGCTGATGCGACTTTAACTATTAGTAATACAGGAAATGCTGAACTAAGCGTTACGGATATTACTTTACCTACGGGTTTTACAGTTAGCACAACAACTGTAACAGTTGCTGCTAGTGGCTCAGAAGATGTTACAGTAACATTTAACCCAACAGCAACCACAACGTATAGTGGAGATATATCTGTAACAAGTGATGCAATAAGTGGTACTAGTACAATTGCTGCAAGTGGAACAGGAATAGATGCTACAGGTATTGATAATCCATTAATTACAAAACGATCTGTTTATCCTAATCCTGCTGTTGATAAAATTTATTTAAAAGGATTCCAAAATAATAATACAATAAAAATATACAATGCCATTGGTGCACTTGTATTAGAAAAGAATCTTGAAGATAATTTATTGGAAATTGATATTAGTGAATTTAGAAGTGGTATTTACTTTATTAAATCATCTAATATAAAAGAAACTATTAAATTTATTAAAGAATAAACTTAACGGGATAATATAAAATTTCAAAAAAAGAGATTGTCTAGATCGGCAATCTCTTTTTTTATTGACCATGAATTATAACCTACTATTTATTTAAACCATTTAGTTTAAATATCTTATTATTTTACTAAACTTTGCTATAGAAATAAAATTTTATAACAACTGTAGTTTTTTTAATTAACTCATAATCTATCATTTACAGAATTACCGTAAAAATATTTCAGTTTAAATTTGGAAAAAGATAATTCACAACTTATCTTTGCGAGTGAATACTAACTAACTTATTTTAGTAAATGCTATCTGAAAGGCAACAACAAATAATCGAAGAATCAATTAAGTTAATTGATAACAAAGGAATTCAGGGATTTACCATTAAAAATTTATCGAAAGAAATTGGTATTTCTGAACCCGGTATTTATCGACATTTTGAAAGTAAGTTTGCTATTCTTAATGAAATTCTAGAATCCTTTATGCAAAATCTGATTGAGAATCAAAAAGCATTTAATAAGAATGATGTAGATCCTTTAACTAAATTAAAATTGTTCTTCAATAAATTATTTATGAAATTTATTGAAAATCCTGCTTTAATATCCGTAATTTTTTCTGAAGAAATTTTTCAGAATGAAAATCTTCTTTCTGATAAAGTTAATGAAATACATGCAATGAATGAGAAAATAGTTAGCTCTATTTTTATAGAATTACAAAAATCAAAACATATATCAGAAAAACTTAATATTGAATCATTTACTCTAATATTTTTTGGATCTGTACGCCTGTTAGTACGTAAATGGAAATATTCAGGTCATAGTTTTAATTTACAAAATAAAGGAAATGAATTATTTAACACATTATTAAGTCTGGCTAAATAGCATAATCATTAATAAGATTAATTTCTATTAATGATTATTTTTTATAACAACCATTAGTGAGTATTAACTAACATAAATAAAATAAACAGAAACAACTAATAAAAAAATTATGAAAAAGAAACTTCCTTATTTAATAGCAGTTGCATTAACAGTATTTGGACTGCTCACCTTATTTCTAAGTGGTTCTGTGATATTTG
This sequence comes from Bacteroidales bacterium, assembly GCA_019038645.1. GTDB lineage: Bacteria > Bacteroidota > Bacteroidia > Bacteroidales > UBA12077 > UBA12077. Next base: position 30,651 of record JAHOYT010000091.1, on the reverse strand, counting down.
ATCTATTCGATATTAGAGAAAAAGAAGGCAATTATGTATTGTTAGTTGTATGGGCAAATTCCATTAGCAGTATTCTCTATCTTTTTGCCGCTTATGGTTTTATTAAAAACAGCAAATGGACCACCAAATTTATGGTTGCCTCATTAGTAATTCTCATAACAGCGTTTTTTGGCTTATTTATTCACATCAATCAGGGTGGTATTTATGAAACAAAAACAATTGGTGCAATGGGATTTAGAATACTTATTACAATAGTCTTTGTGTTACTTGCATATTTTACTATTTGTAGACCCAGGAAAAATGCACAAAAGAAAGTGACTCAGAACAATTGATTTTTTAGATCTATTTTATTGAGTACTAATTAAAAAAAGATAAAAATGGAAAACATTTTAAAAAAATTATTAAACGCACCCTGGATTGTAATTGCATTAACTATTATTATTAGCGCTCTGCTTTTCATGCAAATGAAACAAAATTCAAGAATGGAAACCGATCTTGATAAGTACATGCCACAAGATCATCCGGCATTTGTTTACAGCGATCAGGCCGAAGAATGGTTTGGAATTAATGATGGTATAATTGTAGCCATTGAAAATAAAAATGGCATATTTAATACTGCAACTTTAGATACTTTAAAGCAGCTTACTAAAAGGTTGCAGAAAATGAACGAGATTGAAAAAGCTGATGTAACATCCTTATATACTGCCGATAATATCATTGGCAATGAAGAAGGAATGGATGTTAAAGCTTTTTATAAACGTGTACCTAAGTCTGAAGAAAAGTTAAATGAACTAAAAAGTAATGTTGAAAATAATGAAATGACTTTTGGCCGTTTAGTTTCTTATGATGAAACTGTGACAGTAATAATTGCCGAAATCAGAGACGATGTATTTACTCAGGAATTTTATGAAGAGATACATTCTCTTGCAGCTTCTTACGAAACAGATGATATTAAAATTCATATTGCAGGCCGCCCGATTGTTGAAGGCACGATGGCTCTTCTTGGCCCTGCCGATATGATGAAAATGGTGCCAATCGTTTTACTGGTTATTACTTTAGTTTTGTTTTTAACATTACGAAGTGTGAAAAGTACATTACTCACAATGGCTGTTGTATTTTTCAGTGTAGTATGGGCATTTGGTCTAATGGCTACAGTAAATATCCCAATATATGCGGTTTCAACAATGATCCCGGTAATGCTCATTGCAATAGGAGTTGCAGACGGGATACATTTATACAGTCATTTACAACTATTTCTGCGGAAAAATCCGGATGCAAGCAAAAAAGAAGCAACACTTGATATGCTTCAACATATGTGGAAACCTGTAGTAATGACATCAATTACAACAGCCGTAGGATTTATTTCCTTACTTACATCTCAGGTTTATCCAATTAAATACTTTGGTATTTTCACTGCTTTTGGTGTATTAATGGCAATGGTATTTTCTTTAGTATTAATTCCAGCAGGAATTATGATATTTGGATTACCAAAAGTTAAAAAATCCAAAAAGGGTGAATCAAGCTTAGAGACTAATCTTGCTTATGGTTTTGCTGCAAAAGTACTAAAACGTAAAAGTGTTTCTATATTTGTTACTGCTGCTATTATTATTCTATCGATTGTTGGAATGCAAAAAATCTGGATCAATTCCAGCTTCCTTGATAAATTCGAAAAAGACAGCGAGATTGTACTTACCGACAAATTTATAAATGATCATTTTGGTGGAACAACAACACTTAACCTGATTTTAGATTCAGAAGGTAAAAAAGATGTATTCAAAAACCCCGATGTATTAACATTAGTAGACCAGATGCAAGATCAACTGGAAAATGATCTGGAAGTTGTTGGGAATTCTTTTACTCTTACTGATTATACTAAGCGTATGAATAAGGTAATGAATGCTGATAAAGAAAAGTTTAATGCAATCCCTGATAATCAGTATTTGGTAAACCAGCATTTAGCTGAACGTGATTCAGTAGCTCAACTTTTGGCAAGTCTGGATTTAGAACGTCAGAGTACATTAGCTAAGGAATTGAAAACTAAACTAGCAATTCTGGATTCGGAGCCACTGGATTCATTAGCTCAAAAAATGATAGCTCAGTATTTATTACTTTACGAAATGTCAGGCGATCCTGAAAATCTGAATAAGGTTGTCGATTATGATTATGCTAAACTGAATGTTACTTTCCAGCTAAAAAGCGATAATTCTAAAGCAATAAATTCTGCAATTAAAATCATTGACTCATATAAAGCTGATTTTGAAAAATACGGAATTACAATGAATTATGCCGGAAGTGGTTATAAAGGCTTAGTATTTACCGACTTAATTCTGGAAGGACAAATAATGAGCTTAATACTATCATTAATAATAGTAATTATTCTTCTATCACTAATGTTCAAAAATTATAAAATAGGTTTAATTGGAGCCATTCCTATTACCATTACAGCTTTAATTAGTTTTGGAATAATGGGTTTCCTTGATATTCCATTAAATACCACAACTGCACTCCTTTCCAGTATCGCAATCGGTATAGGAATTGATTATGCTGTTCATTTTATTGAACAATATCGTGTTAACGCTTCAAAATCAGATGATAAGTTGCTTGTTGCACAAAAAACTATGGCACACTCCGGCAGAGCAATCAGTTATAACGCTATTGTAGTAATTGCAGGTTTTATGGTTCTTTTATTTTCCGTATTTCCACCAAACAGAGAACTTGGTGCATTAGTATCGCTTAATATGTTTACCAGTTTTGTTGGAACAGTAACAGTAATGCTGGTTTTATTAAAAGTATCGAATATCTATTTTAAAAAGAAAAATAATAATAAACTAAAGGAGGCTGTCCAAAAAGTCACAGAACTGTCGTTCCCTTGAATAAGGGAATCTCATATTTGACAGTGATACAATTCATTACGAGATCTCCAATCGAGTTGGAGATGACAAAAAATGTCTTTTTGGACTGTCTCTTAAAAACAATTCTTGAAAATTTTAAAAATAAAATAATAAGGAGAAAAAATTATGAAAAAATTACAAATCACATCAGTATTAATTGCATTAATTTTTGCAATCGGATTTAGTCCTGAAGTTTCGGGTCAAAGTTTAACCGGCAAGCAAATCGTTGAGAAAGCTTATAACCGCCCTACAGGTGATGATCAGACTTCTGACTTAACCATGACTCTTATTAATAAAAGCGGAAACCAAAGAGTAAGAAAAATTAAACAATTCACAAAAGATCTGGGTGAAGTTGAAAAGAGCATTATGTTTTTTCTTTCGCCAGCAGATGTTAAAAACACATCATTCATGAGTTGGTCTTACGATTCAGATAAAAGTGATGATCAGTGGATTTATCTACCTGCTTTGAAAAAGACAAAACGAATTTCAAGCGATAGTAAAAGTGACTACTTTATGGGTTCTGATTTTACTTACGATGACCTTGGTGATCGTAAACTTGAAGATGATACTCATAAATTATTACGTGAAGAAACTATCGAGGATAAAGAATGCTACGTTGTTGAAAGTGTATCAAAAGACGAAGATTACATGTATACGAAAACCATTACATGGATTATAAAAGACAATTTCATCGGATTAAAAAAAGAGTTTTACGATGAAGATGAAGATCTTTTGAAAATATTATCCATAAAAAAATATGAAGAGATTTCAGGTCTTTTGATTATCACTAATTCGGAAATGAAAAATGTTCAGAAAAATCATAAAACAAGTATGGTGTTAAACAATGTGCAAGTTAATATTGGTATTTCTGTTTCTAAGTTCACTGAAAGGATGATGATGAGAGGATTGTAATTGACTATTTATTATTGAATATTTATAGAGGGTATCTAAAAAGCAGTACAAATTGAGAAAACACTTCGACAGGCTCAGTGTGACAACCTGTATGTCAGTAAATTGTCATATTGAGCTTGTCGAAATATGAACAACATAAGTGCTTTTTGTACAGCAACAAATACTAAAAACCACAAATCAAAAACATGATAAACAAACTTAAAATATTATTTCTGATTAGCACCATGTTCCTTGTTGCATGCGAAGACATGTTCGACTATTCAACTTATGTTGTTGATTTTGAAGGAAAAGACAAAGATGTGCATCAGACTAATATTGAAAGATTATTAGAAAAGGATGTAAACGATACAATCAGGATTGCTTTTACAGGCGATACACATCGTTTTTATGATGAGTTTGAAGGCTTTGTTAATGGAGTTAATAATGTGAACAAAACTAATCCTGTCGATTTTGTTATTCATGCCGGGGATATTGCCGATTTTGGATTACCTCAGCAATACCTTTGGGGAAATTCATATCTTTTAAATTTGGACAGCCCCTATTTTGTTGTTTTAGGGAATCATGATATGGTGGGAAACGGCCGTTTAGCATACAGTGAAATGTATGGGGAATATAATTTCAGTTTTATTTATGGCAATGTGAAATTTATTTTCATTAATACAAATAGTCGTGAATTCAATTTTAACGGAGAGGTTCCGGATATAAACTGGTTAGATTCTCAGTTACAACCAAATGTCGATTTTACAAATGCAGTAGTTATATTTCATGTGCCACCAATGGATGCAGATTTTGACTCTGCCTTAGAAGAAGACTTCCATACAACCATTGCAAAATATGATAATGTACTGTTTACAATTCATGGTCATTTACATAATCACGAAGTATATACTCCTTACCCTGATAATATTACTTATGTTAACGTTTATGGTGTGCAATATGAAAAATTTAACCTAATAAAAATAATTGATGATCAATTTGAGATTGAGATATATGAGTTTTAAAGTATTGCTATTTTCAGCTTTTATTCTGGCTTGTAGCATATCAGCAAGCTACAGTCAGGATTCATTTAAAGTTGACTCTGCCAGCTATAAAAAGTTTTTGCCCGATTATGTAAAATTACAATTTGCAGGTGGTATAGGATTTTTATCCACAGGTATTGGTTATACTTTTTTCGATCACAGATTAGATGTTTCTTTCTTTTACGGATATGTACCTGAATATTTTACAGCCGATGATTTACATAGCATAAGTTTGCAACTAACCGCCAAACTATTTAGGTTTAAATATAAAAATATTGAAATTCTGCCTTTAAATATTGGTTGGTTTGCACATCATACTTTTGGAAATGAATATTGGGTTACGTTGCCCGATAATTATCCTGATAATTATTATTGGTGGTCGCCCGGAAGAAATGCAGGAATATTTTTGGGTGGAGAAATTAAAACAAAATTATTGGCAAACAAGACACCAGCTTCAGGAACAGCTTTTTATGCGCGGGTAGGAACCAGAGGTTTGTATTTCGTAAGTAAATTTGAAAATTCATCCATTCCGGTAACTGATATTATCGAACTTGGTTTTGGAGTAGCAGTTTATCGTTAAAAATAAATATTATGAAAAAATATTTAGCAACATTAATTTTCACTGTTACCTACTCAGTATTTTGTTTTGGGCAGGAAAATAATGATACAATTCCGATTATCGAACTAACCACAATAGCTCAGGTAAATCAAGGGAATAGTTACATCACATTTCCTACAGATATCGGAAACATTGAGCCACTCTGGTTCGAAGGAAACCTGATGCCCAATTTCTACATTAGGCAAAGCAAAAATTCCCGGTTAATGGGAGTTATTACTCCACAGATTATTATCAGAATGTACCAGGAGGAATCTTACCCTGTACGAACACCGAGTTATATGCCTCAAATTACGGTATATTATTTATTGAGCTCAAAAACAGAAGTTAATAGTTTAAGTGTATTCGGGAAATTTGCACATCATTCCAATGGACAGGATGGCGATTTTTATCTGGAAAACGGGGAGATTAATCTTAAATCCGGAAATTTTACAACAAATTATTATGAGCTGGGAATAATCAAAACAAATTACAATGCAAGATTTAGTGCTGTGCAATTTCTTAGAACGTCTTTAGAAATTCATCCGCAAAGCTCAACAATGGAAGAAATGGATGGAATGTATAGCTTATACAGATGGAACACGCTATTTTCAATTTTCAGACTACCACCAAAAAGCAATCAGAGTAATAAGAAAAATGCAAGTATATCCATAAAAGGTCAGGCAACCTGGATGTTTGGCGAGTTGAATAACCTGGATGGTTTTTCCTTAGACAGGCTGAACCTGAGCTTTACATTTTATTATCATCCAAAGTTTTTGGAAGATATCGGGTTATTTGCTCAAATATATCACGGTATGGATTATTACAATATTTATTTTAATCATCAGATAGATATCATCCGTTTTGGAATAATGACAGAAAAATTAAGATTTTAACTTTTTAAATATAATATGATGGAAATTACAAAAAAAACACTCGTTTCAGACATTTTAAAAGAATATGGAGATATCGCTCCGGTTATGGAAATATTTGGAGTAAAGAGAGTAGGCGGGTTTTCTATACGAAAAATAATTACTAAAGTAATAACTGTACAAATGGCGGCTAAGATTCATAGAGTGCCCCTTGATAAATTTCTCGACATATTAAATAAAGCGATTCTCACGAAGAATTAAATATTTTGAAGATTATTTTTTTCATAGATTTTAAATGAACAGAGTATTTCCGGATTATTTAAAACAACTATTAGAATCGTATTCAAACATCACAATACTAAATTGAATAATTACGCTAATAAATAAAGAATTAACGATATGAAAACTAAAGGAATAATACTAATATTGATTTTGATAACAAGTCAATTTGGTCAAGCACAAAATCCTGATATTTCTGGATTTGCGAGAAACTACACAGGTGTTTTATACGATAATGGAGATTTTGCTATTCTGCAAAATACTTTTAATCTTGATATTAGCAAATCAGGAGATAAAATAGCTTTTAAAGCAAATCCTATGCTTTATCATTATAATTCGGATAGCTTAAATCTACGATTAAGAGAACTATATCTGGATTTATATTTTACCAATTTCGATTTACGGATTGGTAAACAACAAGTTGTTTGGGGTAAAGCCGATGGTGTTTTTATTACTGATATTGTTTCACCATTGAATCTTACCGAATTTCTTTTACCCGATTTTGATGAAATAAGAACCGGAGTAATAGCTACTAAATTCGACTATTATATTGGTAATAGTACATTTGAAGTTATATGGATGCCAATAATTACACCAACAGAAACTCCACCTGAAAGTTCTATTTGGTATACAGCTCCCGATTTTCCAATAGCTCCAACTTTTGATTATTCAAAAGAAGATATAGACCCAAGCCTCGAAAACAGCGAAGTATTTGTAAAATACTCTGCAATGACATCAAAAATTGATTTTGAAATCATGGGAGCATACACCTGGGATGATTATCCAACGATGCATATACAAAAAACTATTGATCCTGCTACAATGCAGTTAACAGGATTAAATATAACACCGGAACATCATCGCTTATCTGTTGGAGGAGGTTCTTTTAGTACAGAAATTAAAGGTGTTATTTTACGTGGAGAAGCGGCTTATTATAATGGAAAATATTTCCAGACCGAAGATCCTTTACAGCTTGATGCAGTTATTCAAAAAGATTATTTACATTATTTAGCTGGTCTGGATTTTATTATCGGAGGTGTAAATTTAAGCACACAGTTTATACAGCAAACGATTTTCGACTATGATAAAAACATGATAAATGAAGAAGTTGACAACACAATGACATTTATGGCCAGATATGATTTATTACGCGAAACTCTTCATCTTGAATTATTCTCATATATCGGATTAACATACAATGATGCTTTGATACGTCCGAAAATATCTTACGATTTTGATGACAGTTTTTCAATCCTGTTGGGATCAAATATTTTTGTTGGGGATTCAGATGGCCGATTCGGACAATACTCGGAAAACTCTATGATATATGCTAAACTTAAATATAATTTCTAAAAAATGGGATTTTGATTGCTCAGTACAAAAGACAAAATTTTAAGGCTGTCCTTTCAAAAGAAATCATGAAAAATTTTAAATATACTGTTAGTGGATTTATCTTATTAAGCATTGTTTTCTTAATAATAAACCTTTTAGAAATAGATGTTTTTGAGATTAACCTGAATCTATTTAATAGATATGAAATACAAAAAGTCAATGGTGCTTTTCTAATTTTCCCTGTTTCAATTCTATTAGTTATAATAGATCTAATAAATAAACAATGTGATATTAATAAACAAAAATCTATTGAGATCGAAAAACAGGAGGAAATATATAAAGCTATGTTATCTGCAACGCATCATATTTTAAATAATTTTTTAAACCATATGCAATTATTCAGGTTAATTGCTGAAGATACACCAGGACTGAAGGATGATGCATGGTCCTTATTCGAGAAATCACAAGAAGATGCAGCTATACAAATTGAAGCACTGAGCAAGTTAACTAACATTTCTGAAGCTTCAATTAATGATTCTGTTAAACCCAAATTTAAAAAATAACTATGAAAAAAATAAAAAACACATTTGCTATAATAATAATATTTTTAACACTCACATCTTTTGAGTCCACTAATGATATTGCTGATAAAATTATTGGGAAATGGCTTTTACCTGATAACATTAGAATTGAAATCTTTAAAAAGAATAATAAATTCTATGGTAAAATTATTGATTTAGAAGGTTTTAATAACGGGCAAACGAAGGATGTTAAAAATCCCGACAAGCATAGTAGAGATGACGAACTAATTGGCAAAATAATTATTTCAGATCTTGAATATGATTCAAACCTAAATCAATGGATTAATGGTACAATTTATGCACCTCAAAAAGGTATAAAATTAAATTTGAAAATAAATTATGCAAAAGAAAATGAGTTAGAAGCAGAAGCTTCTAAACTGTTTTTTTGGAAATCAATAGTTTGGAAAAAAATATGATAATATTTCCCATACTTTTATAACAGGTTTTGTTCAACATTGGTTTTATCAAAATTTTTAATTTTTAAATGGAACTAATTTTTAAATTTATAACTTTGTAATTAACCTGTGCTATAGACCCATTATTTAACAAGCAAATTTTATCTTATGTTTACTAAAAAACACATTTTATTATTTCTTGTAATCCTCATAAGTATTAGCGTATCTGCTCAAAATATAAAAAACAAGCAATTTTCTTTGTACAATTATAATTTATCCATTTCTGATGATCTGATTGAAGAAATTGCAAGTCTTGAATCATTTATTGACAATGTAGAAACTTATAATGACCCTGGAAATGAAAAGTTAAAAGCTATTTTAGTTCATATTATATACTATAGTTTAAAAGATAAGCTTAGCAGCGAACTTGAAATGGAGATATTGCCGGTTAATACATTTATGCGTGAGGTGAAATATGATGATTACGGTTATCCAAAAACAAACATACGGGAAGCTCTCAAAAAGGGATACTCTCGTTTCTATTTCAGAATAGAAGTTGATATTGAATCTGTTACTAAAAAGAAAAAAGACGAAAGCCCTGAGCTATTTGAAGATATTGATTATCCTGTTACTTATCCACAATTAAGTATACATATTACGGTTCACAATAACGAAGGTCTTATACCAGTTGCCAAATGGGCCGGAACTTCTACTCCAAAATATCCTTTAGCAATTAATGAGTATCTACTTAAAGGTTTTGATAATTCGGAAATGATTGTTCAGCCTGCTGAAGAGCAACAAACAGACAACATTTATTTAATGCTTGACAGGGCAATTCATAATACTATTCAGGATCACTATAACAAGTAAAATGAAATCGTATCAGGTTATTGGAATAATGTCAGGAACATCTTTAGATGGTCTTGATATTGTGCTTTGTAATTTTACTCACCAGGATAAATGGAACTTCAGTATCCTGAAATATGAAACCATTAATTATAGCGAAGAATGGACAGAAAAATTAAATAATGCTTCCGGTCTCAAGGGATTTGATCTCGCCATTCTGCATAAAGAATTTGGACATTATATCGGAGAATCTGTTCTTACATTCCTTAAAAATACTGATTACAAAATTGACTTTATAGCTTCGCACGGACATACAGTATTTCATCAGCCGGAAAAAAAACTCACATTACAAATTGGCGATGGAAATGAAATAGCTGCCACAACAGGCATTACAACAATCTCTGATTTTCGATCATTGGATGTAGCGCTTGGAGGACAAGGAGCTCCACTTGTTCCAATTGGCGATAAATTACTTTTTTCTGAATATGATTATTGTATAAATATTGGAGGATTTGCAAACATTTCTTTTGAAAAAGATGATAAAAGATTAGCATTTGATATTTGCCCTGCGAATATTATTCTTAACCATTTAGCACAAGAATTCGGTCAAAACTTTGATAAAAACGGAGAATTAGGAAAAGCCGGATACGTTGATGAAAAGCTCTTAAATAAACTTAATAAAATTGAGTATTACAATCTCTCTTATCCTAAATCTTTAGGCAGAGAATGGCTTGACAATTCGTTTATTTCAATACTTGAAAGCTCAGAAATTCCACAACATGATAAACTTAGAACAGTATACGAACATATAGCTGAGCAAATTTCTATCTCATTACCAAATGATAACAATCAAACAGCACTTATTACCGGTGGTGGTGCTTACAATAGATTTTTAATTGAATTAATATATCAAAAAACAAAATCTGAAATAATTATTCCTGATAAAAAAATTATTGAATATAAAGAAGCTCTTATTTTTGCTTTTTTAGGTGTATTAAGATTTAATAATCAGGTTAATTGCTTATCATCAGTTACAGGAGCCATAAAAGATTCTTCTTCCGGTGTAATTCATCTACCATAGTTAATTTTTATTAAACTATTTCCCTTAATTTTTGTCTTAGTTTTTATATAAATAATGATTGATTTATCATTTATCTTATAAATTTGTTGATCAAATCAAAAACTCAAAAATCGATGGAAAATTTTACAGCATATAATCCAACCAAACTCCATTTTGGTAAAAATGTAACTGATATGCTTGGTGAAACTGTACTTGAATACGGCAAACGTGTATTGTTAATGTATGGTAAAGGTTCTATACAAAAAAACGGGATTTTTGACCAGGTAATAAATCAATTAAAATCGGTTAACGCCGAAATATTTGAATATTCAGGTATCAAACCAAACCCACTGGTTGATGATGTTTCAGAAGCTGCTCAGATTGGCAAGCTTAACAATATTGATGTTATTGTTGCTGTTGGCGGTGGCAGTGTAATTGATTCAGCTAAAATTGCCGCTTTAGCCATTGCAAATATTACTGATCCATGGGCAATAATGAAATACAAAGCTAAGCCCAAAACAACTAAACCTCTTATTGCTGTATTAACCTTAGCAGCTACAGGAACTGAAATGAATGGCGCTGCGGTTTTACAAAATCATGAAACAGGCGAAAAAATCGGATATGTGTCATCATTAAATTATCCAAAACATTCGTTTCTTGATCCTGAATTTACTTATACAGTTCCAAAAAACTATACAGCATACGGAGTAGTTGATTTAATTGCTCATGCCCTGGAAGCATACTTTGGTGATGGCGAAGCCTCACTCTCCGATCGTTTTGTTGAAGTAATAATTAAGGAAGCTATGGAATACGGACCTTTGCTTTTAAAAGATCTTAAAAACTATGCGTATCGTGCAAATATTATGTGGGCAGCAACAACAGCTTTAAACGGAATGACCAATTATGGCAGAAAAAACGGAGATTGGGGAGTTCATGATATTGGCCATAACATTTCTTACTTATATGACACTGCTCATGGAGCAACACTTTCTATTGCATACCCTGCGTGGTTAAAACTTCAGAAGGACCGAATTCCGGAAAGAATTACTAAACTTGGTAATCAGTTATTCGGCACAAATTCTGCCGATGAAACAATTGAAAATCTTGAAAAGTTTTTCAAATCAATTGATTGCCCTGTAAATCTATCAGATATTAATATTGGAAAAAAAAAGGAAAAAGAAATTATTGAGCAAATGTTGAAAAATAAAATAAATGGTATGGTTCACGAATTTTCAGATGAAGACAGAATAAAAATTGTTAAACTGATGATGTAAATCATTTCCTGCTTTTTTAATCTAAATATTTTTCTATTTTTGTCAAATTCATGTTTATAAAATAAATAAATCATAAATACATAAACTAACTATGAAAAAATCATTTTTAACAATCTCTTTAACTCTATTGTCAGTTTTACTGATAAATACAAGTTTTGCATGTACAAACTTTCTTATTACCAAAGGAGCAAGTACCGATGGATCAACAATGATTACATATGCAGCTGATTCTCACGTTCTTTACGGAGAATTATATCACTGGCCTGCTGCTGATTATCCAAAAGGAACAATGCTTAAAGTTTATGAATGGGATACCGGCAAGTATTTAGGAGAAATTGAACAAGTTGAACATACTTATAATGTAATAGGAAACATTAACGAAAATCAGGTTGCAATTGGTGAAACAACTTATGGCGGACGTTCTGAGCTTCGTGACACAACAGGTATTGTTGACTATGGTAGCTTAATATATGTTACTTTACAAAGAGCCGGAACAGCTCGTGAAGCTATTAAAATAATGTCAGAATTAGTTAAGAAATATGGTTATTATAGTTCAGGAGAATCTTTCTCAATTTCTGATCCTAACGAAGTATGGATTATGGAATTAATTGGAAAAGGTCCTGGAATTACTGGAGCAGTGTGGGTAGCTCGTCAGATTCCTGACGGATACATTTCTGGTCATGCTAACCATGCACGAATAACCACTTTCCCTTTTAACAAAGAAAACAACTTTAACGATCCAAATCAAACAACATATCATTCACCGGATGTAATTGAATTTGCACGTGAGATGGGATATTTCGATGGAAAAGATAAAGATTTTAGTTTTTCTGATACATATGCTCCTATAGATTTTGGCGGTGCTCGCTTTTGTGAGGCTCGTGTTTATGCCGGATTTAACAGAGTAGCTTCCGGAATGGAAAAATATGAAGATTATGCAATGGGTGAAAATCTTGAAAACAGAATGCCTCTTTGGATTAAGCCTGATAAAAAACTATCTGTTCGTGATGTAATGGGATTGATGAGAGATTATTATCAGAATACTCCAATGGATATGACTAAAGATGTGGGTGCAGGACCTTATAACAACATAGTAAGATGGAGACCATTATACTGGGAAGTAGAAGGACAAAAATATTTTAACGAAAGAGCTATATCGACTCAACAAACAGGTTTTTCATTTGTAACTCAAAGTCGTAACTGGTTACCGGATCCTATTGGTGGAATTATCTGGTTCGGAGTTGATGATTCTTATTCATCCGTATATATTCCAATGTATTGTAGCATGACCGAAGTTCCTGAAACCTTTGCTGTTGGTAATGGATCACTCATGGAATATAGTGACAATTCTGCTTTCTGGGTATTTAACCAGGTTTCTAATTTTGCATATACCCGTTATTCAGCAATGATTCCTGATATTCAAAAAATACAGGATAAACTTGAATTAGGTTTTATTAATGAAATACAAGGTATTGATAAAGCAGCCGAGGAAATGCATAAAACTAATCCTGAACAAGCTATTAAATTTGTTACAGACTATTCTGTACATCAAGGGAATAAAACTGTTTCTGTGTGGAAAAAATTATATGCTCACTTATTTACTAAATTTATGGATGGCAATATAAAAGAAGCAAGACCTGTTCCTGAAAGTAGTATATATATTACTCCAAAAGTTGAACAGCCAGGTTATGGTGAAGAATGGTATAAATTCATTATTCAGGAAACAGGAGATAAATTCAAAGTTAAAAGCGAAGGACATTAGAATATAAATGAGAAGGAAGAATTAAGAATTTAATATAATTTCAGATTCAAAAAGAGAGCCGTTGATTTTCAGCGGCTCTTTTATTTATACAAACATTTTATACTGGATTTTTGTTATTAATATTAGTAAATTTGATACAAACCTTTAAATCCTTTTATTATGAAATTCTTAAAATGGTCAGGCATTGTTATATTGATTATTATTGGCTTATTCTTAATTATTCCTTTGTTTTTACCTTCAGATTTTCATGTGGAAAGATCAATCGTTGTAGAAAAACCAATCCACCTTGTTTTTAATACTGCCGTTGATATGAATCAAAGAGTTAAATGGGATCCATGGATTGAAACAGATCCTGAAGCTGAAATTAAAGTTCAAATAACACAGGAAGTAATTGGTTCCGGGTATTCATGGAAAGGAGAAGTTCTTGGAGAAGGCACAATAACGATTAAGGAATTTATATCAAACGAACTTATAAAATCTAAAATTGTATTTATAGCACCCCAAAGTATGGAATCGGATGTTCTTTGGAATTTCATGGAAACAGATGAAGGTACTAAAATAGTATGGGCGTTTGAAGGAACATTATCTTATCCGATAGAAAAATGGTTTGGATTGTTTATGGATAAATCCCTGGGAACTTCATTTGAAAAAGGTTTAAGCAATTTTAAATCTTTAACAGAGAGTTTGCCGGATTTAACCGGCAGAACTGGTGAAATAAAAGAAGCTCAATTTGAAGGTTTACTTGCTGTTGCAATAAAAGAGCAATGTGCTTTAGATAAATTAAGTAGTAAGATGATGGAAATGTATCCGGTGTTAATGAAATTTTTAAATGATAATAATGAAGAAATATCAGGATCTCCGTTTGCTGTTTATCACCCAAGTCAGGTTGAAGGATATACTATTCTTGAATGTGGATTGCCCGTTGATAAAAAAATAGCAGGAAAAGATAATATAAAATTTATAACACTTCCGGCAACCAAAACAATCATGGCATCTCATTTTGGTCATTACAATACTGTAAAAACCACATATAAAACACTTGAGAAATATATAGATGATAATGATATTGAAGTTACAGGTTCTGCCTGGGAAGTTTATATAACAGATCCTATGCTGGAACGAGATCAAAGTAAATGGGAAACGAAAGTTTACTTTCCTATAAAATAGAATTTTACTTTTTGCGAGTGCTTTTTAGTTACATAAGAATGTTTAATCAACTTCTGTACACACGCACTCTTCGCAGGTTAATATAACTTATACTATCTGCTGATTTTCAAAAGGTTAATAAATTTACATTATTTAGTTTAATAATATTTTGTTGATTATTAAATTTTTAAGATATTTGCAATCCGAACAGGGAAAAATATTTTGAAAAATCAAGCAACTTTTAGATGAAAAATTATTAGTTGTTAAAAATAAATCGTAATATTGCGCTCTGTTAAAATCGAATACAATAAATTTAAAATACGTATCAGGATGGATTTAATGAAAGTTGTTGAAAATGAATTCGCGGTAAAAAAGGATTTTCCTGAATTTAATGCTGGCGATACAGTTACCGTTCATTATAAAATTAAGGAAGGTAATAAAGAAAGAATCCAAAATTACCGGGGTGTTGTTCTTCAGAGAAAAGGTGTAGGACATAATGAAACTTTTACTGTAAGAAAAATGTCAGGAGGAATTGGAGTTGAAAGAATATTCCCTGTTAATTCACCTTTTATTGAAGAAGTTGAAGTTAACAAACATGGTAGAGTTCGCAGAGCAAGAATTTTCTACTTACGTGGTTTAACTGGTAAAAAAGCAAGAATTAAAGAAAAAAGATTCTAAATCTTTTTACAATCACATAAAAAAACCTTCCAATCCCGATAGTTATCGGCAGGGAGGTTTTTCTTTTTTATGCCAATGCTCTACTCTCCTTTTTTAATTTTTGCAGCTTCTACTCTTGCTTTTGCAACTAGCGCATCCGCTTTTTTATCTGCTTCTTTTACTAAATCATCGGCTTGTTTCTGTGCTTCTTTTTTTAGTTCCTTAGCAGCAGTTTCAGCAGCTATCTTTGCCAGATAACCTTCTTTCGCAGCTTTTGCAACTAGAGCATCCGCTTCTTTATTCCCTTCAGTCAATACTTTATCTGCTGAAACACGTGCTTCTTTCTTAATTTTAGCTGCCTCCTTTTCTGCATCATCTATAACTTTTTGAGCACGTGCCTCGACTTCTTTTCGTGCTTCCTTATCGGCCTGCTTTTTTAGTTGTGTCTTAAGGCTTTTTTCAGTATCACCAGTATCATCCTTATAATTAAGGGTTACTTTCGGATCACTTGTAGTACCTACAACTTTTGCTTTTACTTTAATATTTTCAGAAACATCAAGCTTCACTCCTTTCGATTCGGCTTCTTTCAATAATTCATCAAGTGCATCGTTAGCCGCTGAACCAAAATATTTACGAGGTACTATTAATTTTATATTATAATCAAGTGTTTGATCAATTCCATGTGAACCCCTCACATTCATTTTTATATCTTCAACCTTAACATTAAATGGCTCAACTGTAATTCGTCCATCTTTAATTTTAAAACTTATGTTTATATCATTAAATTCATTATTAAATTTATTCCCTGAGCTTAACAGATCAGCAATTTTATCCAGTGTTTTTGAGTTTATAACCTGTATTTTCTTTGATTTAATTCTTCCATATCCATCAATTGAGTTCAACACCGGGCTCATCTCAGAATCCAGAAGACTCATATAATCGAATTTAATAGAAACTTTACCTTTACATTCCTTTAATATTGGTGCTAACTTTTCAAGCATACTAAAAGAGTTTACAGCCGATTCAATTTCAATATCACTAATATTCAATCCCATAATTACAGTTGGCGCTTCAATTTTTTGTGTATTATACTCACCATTTATTCCAATTTTGCCATCCAGGATATTCATATCCAGATTATCCATCAGAATCTTCTTGTCTTTAATAAGGAATGTTCCGGTTAAATTCTTAATATCCATATTATCATATAAAATATGATTGAGAGACGATATAAGTTTAAAATCTATTTTATCGGGAACTTCAAAAACAGTCATAACGGAAGCAGAATCAACCGGAACTTCAGAATCTTCATATTCTTCTGTTTCTGTTATAAATTCATTTACGTTAATAAAAGTAGAGGTAAATCTAAAATCTCCTTTCAATGTACCATCACTTAGCGCATATGCGATATAATTTTCAATTTTACCATTCAAATGAAAATCACTCTCTCCTATTTCGGAATCAAAAGATTTTAATTCGAGATAATGAGGCGTAAAATTAAATGTTGTTTCGATTATTTTAACAGCGGCTGGCAAATCAGCGCTTTCGAAAACAAAACCTTTTAATTGTAACTGACCGCTTGCTTTAAAATCTTCATAATTTTCGTTTTCAATGGTTGACATATTACCGGCAATATCAATATCAGCAGTTATCTCTCCTTCAAGACTCATATCCTCTAAAGGCAAAACATCAGTTAATGTGCTTAAAACAATATGACCATCGACAGAACCTTCGATATACGGATCACTAAATGGTGTTCTGATATGCATGGCAATATCAAACGGATTACCGGCAAGCTCAACATGAAACGTATTTAAATCAACTTTTGTATTATCATTAACAACGCCGTCGTAAAATACAGAAACATCTATATTAATATTTTCAACAGCTTTTGGTAAATCAGGGTACTGTATCATAGCATCTTCCACAACTAACCTGATATTAGCCAAAGGCATCTGTGTTTCGTTATATGTTCCCTTAATATCACCACTTAATGCAAGATTACCGGAGGTTTTTAAATCTTCAAATCCTTCCATATAAATGGCAGGCACCATCGAAAGTAATGATTTAAAGCTCGTCTTTTTTGTGTTAAATTTAACGTCAACTTCGATATCCTCTTCAGGCATCTTAACAACACCTTCAAAACCTAAAGCAATATCATTTAGTGAAAATAAATTATCCTTAAAAGTAAAAATCATATTTTCCATATCGGCACCTATGGTTGCATCAAAACCAAAGCTGGCATTTTTCAAATATTTTATCCCTCCCATTTTAACATTAATAGCATCAATAGAAGCATTAATTGCTAAATCAGAATAATCCATTCCGAAATCTCCTTTTAACAGAAAATTAAGATTATCAAGTGTTGCTGTCATGTTAGATGTCTCGTCCTGATACCTGATCTTCGCATTTTTAATTTGAAATTTTTTCAGCTGTAAACGATAATCCATTGTTTCAGCTGTTGTATCTGTTGCAGTGATTTCATCTTCAATAAGAGCTGAGTCAATAACTTCTACGGATTTAGCAATATCCCAGTTAGCTGAACTATCCACTAAAACTTTTCCGTTAATGAAAGGTTCCTTCAGGACAATACCCTTAACTACAACATTCTTTTTAATAGCACTAATCAAATTGACCTGAATATTAAATGACTCAAAATAAACCAAAGTATCACCTTCAAACTGATCAATACCTGTGACAGAAACTTCATGTAAACCCAGATTTAAATCAGGAAAAGATTTAAATAATGACAATTTAAAATCGGTGAATTCAACTTTTGCATTTACATTATTATTAATCTCTTCTTTAACTTTGATAAGCATCTCATCTTTAAAAAACATTGGGACAACTATTAATAAAATAATAATTAATCCTAAAAGGATGAGTAAAATTCGAAAGAACCATTTAATTATCTTTTTCATAACAGTGTTTTTTTATATGGATATATACTTATTCAAATTTACAAAATTGCATAGCTTATAAGTTACAAATTGTTTAATTAAATTTCAATTTAAACGAGCTATAGATTATTTTATTCAAACAATTGCATAAACAAGTACTGTAAAAAGGGAAAACTGACCTGAGTTATTCAATAAACACACTTATCTTTATGATATTTAAATACTTACATTAAACATTAAAGCTATACTAAAAATTCAGATAATAAATATTTTTTTATATATTTGCACCGCAATTGGACCTGTAGCATAATGGATAGTGCACCTGATTACGGATCAGGAGGTTGGGGGTTCGAGTCCCTCCAGGTTCACAAAATCGCTCTTTGAGCGGTTTTTTTATTTAACGAGGTTTTTTATTAAATTTGATAGTAAACAATAACTTCGTTTATGGCACTTCTAAATAAACTATTTATAAACCCTCATAATTTAAGCTATGATTATATAAGGAGGTTTTGTTTTCTTAACAATGTCAGATCAAAATACTTGACCATTATTTTAATAATGGTGTCATTTGTTTTTACTTTTTACGATATTTCTGTTTTACAAAAAACTTGTGAAAAAGATGTATTCTTAATTCATTTTAAAACGGATATTATCTTTGTTGTTTTTTCTTTTATTTTCACTTTATATATATTTTTCAATCAGGTAAAGAGCCACAGGCATATTTTAATTCATCACAAATACGTACATGGTATAATATCTTTGTTTATTCTTACCTGGTCTGTATTCAAATCTATTTTATTAATTAATTTTAATGACGGAAGCTACTACGTTGCAATTATTTCTGTTTTAGCAACAGGTATTCTGTATTTATTTCCTTTAACTGTTTACCTAAGCCAGCTATTATTCACATTTATTTTTGCGGTTGCTGTTTCGTTACTATTTAATTTTACTATTAATAAAATTATTCATGATTTAAGTTTCATTGTTATTATATTATTTCTTTCGTTAGTCATTTCACGTTACTTGTTTTATTTACAGATAAAAATATTAAATAAGGAAGCTGAAATTATTAAATACAGAAAAAGAACCGGATCTTATATTAAATAAAAAACCGGATACAATACGCATCCGGTTAATATCTTATGAAGAATAAATTAAACTCTTATTCCTACAATAATTATATCATCAACCTGCTCCCATTTACCTCTCCATTCATCAATTTTAACATTAAGTATTTCTCTTTGTTCAGCCATAGGTTTTTGATGAATATCCAACAATAACTGCTTATAATTTTTAGTTTTAAACTTTTGACCATCTTCACCACCAAACTGATCCTGGTAGCCATCAGAGGAAATATAAAAGACATCATTTTTTTGAAGCTTTATTTCATTATTTGTGAATGATTCTTTTTCTTTTACATAAATCCCAATAGGCATCCTGTCAGCTTTAGTCTCAATTAGCTCATTATTTCTAAATAAATACAGTGGGTTATATGCACCAGAATACTGCATTTTCATATTATCGAAATCAACAACACATAATGCTATATCCATTCCATCCTTTGCTTCGCCTTCCTTACCTTCTTGTCCTAGGGTTTTCTTAATATCTGCTCTCAAACTATTTAATATAAGGTTAGCAGTTGTTACTTCGTTTGTGTTAATAATTTCATTTAAGAAAGAAACTCCCAACATACTCATAAATGCACCAGGAACACCATGACCTGTACAATCAGCAGCAATTACAATAAGTAGATTATCCTTTTTTGCCATCCAGTAAAAGTCGCCACTAACAATATCACGAGGCCGGAATAATATAAAATGCTCAGGAAGAATTTCCTCAGCAAATTCCTGAGATGGTAATATAGCTGTTTGAATTCTTTTTGCATATTCAATACTATCTGTAATACTTTTGTTTTTATCCGCAATTTCATCCTTCTGCTTAACAACCTCTTCTGTTCTTTCCTTAACAATCTGTTCCAGTCTGATTTTTTCCAGTTCAAGTCTTCTGGTATAAACTTTAACAATAACAACGACTATTAAGGCAGCTAAAATAATATAAAGAAAATAAGCTAATATGGTTTGATACCATGGCGGTTTTATTGTAAATTCAAATCTGGCTATTTCACTTTCGAAACCATAAATATTTTTCGCCTTTACCATAAAGGAGTAGTTTCCTTTATTGAGGTTCGTATATTCTTTTTCGGTTTTTGTATCCCAGTTTGACCATTTGCTTTCGTATCCATCAAGTTTATAACTATACATGATATCATTAGCAGGAAAAAAGGGTGAAGAATAATAAAAACTAAAAGAATTATTTTTATAATCTACGGTTCTTTTCAGCTCTTCTGGTTGATGTAATGAAACAGTTAAATTTGCTGTGTCTTTATAATATGTTCCCCAAAAAATTACAGAATCAATACCAATTTCGGTCTGTCGTATAATATTGTGATAATATTTTGAAAAATCATCCCGTAGTTTTTTCTGATAATTATATATAGCATCTGAGGTAGCAATCCAAACACCGTTATCACCATCAAATACAATTTTATTAAAAGATTTTTTTAACAGTCTTTTAAAGGGAACATCATCAACAGTTACCATTCTGTCCTGACTGATCGTGATTTTCTCAATATACTCAAGATTAGTTTCAGGATTAAGCAAAACTACCCAGTACTCATTTTTATTTTCAAAACTAATACTTTGAACCTCGTGCTCAGATGAATAATACTTTTCACCAAATCCACTATACTTTTCAAATTTATCGGTTTTATTATTATAATTAAACAAACCTTTTATTGTAGCTACGATTATAGCACCGTTAACATAATAAACCTTCCCGGTATTTAAATCCGGTAGTCCTTCATTTAATCCATACTGAATAAACGACATATCCGGCTTAAGCATTATTACCCCATTTAAATCAGTTCCCAGCCATAGATTACCGTTATTATCTTCTATAATTGATTCAACTTTTACTGAAATATCACTGTATTTTCCTCTGTCGTACCATTTTCCATTTTTAAATTCCAGCAAGGCCAGTCCAAAATCATAACCTACAATTAATCTTTCAGAGTTAAATTTTGGCTGATGTATTATTTCACTATAATATGCCTGGTCATTCGTAAGATATACAGGTTCTTTTCCTGGTATATATTCCCAAATTCCAATATCAGTAGCAAATAATAACTTCTGTTCACCAGTTTCAGGTACCGTGAATATTTCCATGTGTGAAACTGTAGTTCTGTTTTGATTTAAAGGAATATTTATAAATTCGGGAATTTCATTTTCGGTATAATTTAAATAATACAAACCAATATTGGTTGAAACAAGCAGTGTTCCTTTGTATCGAATAACATCCAATACAATCCCTTCAATACCATATTCAAGCCCTAACCATGTAAAAGGGGTGTTTAATTCAACAAATGAAATTCCTTTATTTAATCCAAGCCACAAGTTCCTGTCTGATGATTCATATAGGTTAATAACTGTGTTATCGTGCAATCCGTTATCCTTATCAAGCCTATAAATAATCTCACCTTCTGAGTTAAATATAACACATCCATTATTTAAAGTTGCCAATGCATAATTTCCACTACTTAGCCTAATTCCATTATAAGTCTGAGTTTCCTTCAAAACATTATTTAGCTTTTGGTATTTGTCACCAAGCGATAATAATGTTCTGGATAACCCTGTTTCTGCATTATAAATATATGTTCCCTGACCAATTGTTGCAATAAATATTTCGTTTTCATTCCATGGTAACATTGCAAAAATATCCATCTCTTCGTAAAAACTTCCACCTATGGATTCAACAACAGAATCATTTACCAACACAAATAAACCTTCATAATAATTACCCCAGTATATTTTATCAAATACTTTGAAGCTAAAGAAAGAACCTTCAATATTTTCATACTGCTTAATAAACTTTTTCTCCGAGAATTTATAAATATCTTCGTAGCAACAAAAATATATATCGTTTTCAATTATATGTATCTTCCAAACATTTTTAAAATCAATTGAATCCAGCTGATCAGTTAAAGTGTGGTACTTCATTTTACCTTTATGATCAGGTCCAAGATACCCAAATTCTTCTACACCCCCAACGTAAACAGATCCATCCTCAGAATATGCCAACGATCTTATAATAGATCCGTTGGATATTGGAATTTTTGTCCAGTTTTTTCCATCGTATTCCAATATGCCATTATCGTTATTACCAATATACATAACTCCGCGCGAATCTTCACAAATAGCCCAGTTTTGTTCGGCTGCATTATATTCATTTGATGTATAATTTTTTATAAGAGGAATTCCGTTTTTATTTATCTGTGCTGATAACGGAATATACAAGAAAACTAATAAACAGAGAATCAGATTCTTTTTTATCATAATAAAAATATTTCTATGAAAAAACTATATAAATATAAAAAACAAAAAGACAAAATGCTAAAAAATAGCATTTTGTCTTTTAAATATTTTAAAAAAAACACCAACTATTCTATGAATAGTCTTTTTATATAACTGCTATCATCAATAACTACTTTCACAATATATATTTGCGAAGCCGAATTATCAACTTTAGCTTTGAATTTAACAAAGTCCGTTATATTCTCACTTATCATTTTCTGACCGAGTAAATTGTAAACTTCTAACAATCCTTCTTTAAACTGATAATTACTTTCATTAATAAATTCCAGAATTACATTATTCTCAACCGAGTATATCATAATTTCATAAGGAATGATTTCTTCAACTCCCACTCCTCCGGTGTCAAATACTATTGAGAACTGATCCGCAGCAATGTTATCATTACCTGCAATATCCTGAGCAACACCGGCATTAACATCAACTGTTACAGTACCATCATTTGTAGGTTCAATAGTAACTGTCCATATCTGACCTGCAACTGTTTCTGTAAATGTGTTAACAGATCCGTTACTTACAGCAACATCTCCACTGGTAAATCCTGTCACAGTTTCGCTAAATGTAATTACAACGTCAAAATTTCCTGTTACTGTACCGGATTCTGTTGATGTTATTTCAACGGATGGTGGAGTAATGTCCTCTTCAGTGGTGAAATTCCAAATTGATTCGTCAGTAATTCCAGAATATTTATTTCCTGCCAGGTCTTCAAAAGCACCAAAATCTATAAGTATATAATAATTGGATAATTCATTGAAATCAGCAGATGGAATAACTGTTACAACATCATCCACAACACTTACCTGTCCTGACAGAACTTCTATTCTTTCATGTTCTACAGGGCCTGAAGCATTCATAATGACAATATCGCCTGTAATTGCGTCCACAAATTCTGTAAATACTATTTCCAGATTTGTAGTAACTGAAACTCCACTTGCATCATCGGCTGGTGATAAAGTAACAATTTCAGGAGCAGAAACATCTTCTGTTACAAATGCCCAGTCTGTTTCAAGTAATGTTCCTTCAAAATAGTTATCAGCTTCATCTTTGAATGAGCTGGCATCGACTAATATATAGTAATTTGTTGCTTCGTCAAGATCTGATGACGGATCTATTGTAACCACATTTGAAACAATACTTACCAGACCTCCCTGTACATCAATAACTTCTTTATCCAGTCCGGAATCCTTTTCTTTAATGGTAACATTACCAATGTTGACGTATACGGGTTCACTAAATGTAATTTGCAGAGTTGTACTAACTACAACATCAGTAGCCCCATTGCCAGGAGTATAATAACTTACAACCGGGTTAGTATTATCCTCTTCGGTTGTGAAATTCCATTTTGTATCATCGGTTATTCCTGCATATTTATTTCCTGTTAAGTCCTCAAAAGCACCATAATCTATAAGAACATAATAGTCGGTTAACGCATCGAAATCAGCTGATGGGGTAATGGTTGCAATATTGCCTGTAATATTAATCTGCCCTGACTGAACGTCTATCCTTTCATGTTCAACCGGTCCGGTTGCATTCATAATTACAATATCACCAACAGCTGCTTCTATATCTTCAGTAAATGTAATCTCCAGATTAGCAGTTAAAGAGACTCCGCTTATGCCATCTTCAGGCGATAAAGTAACAACTTCAGGAACAGAAACATCTTCTGTTACAAATACCCATTCTGTTTCAAGTAATATTCCTCCAAAATAATTATTGGATTCATCTTTAAATGAGCTTTCACCGACTATGATGTGATAATTTGTTGAACCATCAAGATCAAAGAACGGATCTACAGTCACAACATTTGAAACAATAGTTACCAATGCTCCCTGAACATCAATAATTTCTTTATCAAGTCCGGAATCATCATCTTTAATAGTGATATTACCAATATTTGCTAATATCGGTTCGCTAAATGTAATTGTCAGGTTAGTACCAACAATAACATCAATATCACCATTTACCGGAGTTACACTGTTTACAGTTGGTTTTACAATATCGCTTGATGTAAAAGTCCAGTAGGATGTAGATACAATTCCTGCAAACTCATTTCCAACTCCATCGACAAATGCACCTGCATCTATTAATACATAATACTCAACCTCACTTCCGAAATCGGATGTTGGATCTATAGTTATAGTATTTGTTCCGCTACCGCTTACACCCGAAACATTTATATCTTCAAATGTTGCGCCACCAAATTCATAAATCCTGATAAAGCCGGAATTTATATTTACAACTTCGTCGAAAGTAATTTGCAGATTTGCATTTACTGGAATATCTGTATCACCATTATTAGGATATAGTCCAGAGATTTCAGGTCCGGAACCATCGTATATTATACTAAACTGAGTTGCAGCAATATTTGCGTTTCCGGCTGCATCTTTTGCTTTACCGGCAAAAATATCAACAGTTACTTCACCGTCAGAATCAGGCGTTATTACAGCATCCCATTCAATTCCCGGATCCTGTTCAATAAGACTGAATACAGAACCGTTTGTTACGGTTATGCTATCGGCAATAAATCCTGTAACTTCTTCGCTAAACGTAATTGTAATATTCAGATCAGTATTTATTGTACCTGATTGTGCCGAAGTGATATCAACAGTAGGCTGAACATTATCAAATTCAACCGTAATCTGATTGGATAATATATTTCCGTTTCCTGCCAGATCCTGAACATTTCCTGCCGGTAGTATAACAGAAACATTACCCTGACCAACCGGGGTAATATCTACGGTAAATATTATATCGTCTGATGTATTTAAACCTGAAGGACTACCATTGCTTACAGATAAATCGCCTGCCACAAAATTTTGCACTTCTTCACTGAAAGTAATTGTTACAACAAACGGAGAATTATTTGTCGGATCAGTTCCTGAATATGATAATACAGCTGTTGGTGCTGTTATATCAGCTGATGTATAGTTCCATGTAATCTGATCTGATATTCCCGCAAAACTATTACCTGCAAGATCGTCAAATGCGGTAGGATCAATTTGAATATGATAATCAGTAGAACCCGATAATGAGCTTGTTGGATCAACTGTAATGGTACTCGTCCCTGATCCTGTAATTTGGCTTAATACATTATATGTTTCAACTATTCCAACTCCGGTTTCATACAAATAAATATTTCCCGAAACTGCGTTAACAATCTCATTAAAGTTAATAATAAGATCTGATGTCACTGAAACGTCTTCAGCATCATCTAATGGATTTAAACTGCTAATAATTGGATCATCAACATCGGCAGTAACAAAATTCCAGGTTGCTTTATTTGAAATTCCATTAAAGTAATTATCGGTCAGGTCCTGGAATACAGTATCGTCAATTAATACGTAATATCCCGTTTCTCCGGTAAATTCACCGACAGGATTAATTGTTACCAGATCATTTAATATAGTAACATCAGAACTTACATCAAACTCTTCAAATAATACATCAGCTGCAGTATATATCTGAATAAAGCCACCAAAAGCGTTTGCTTTGATATCTTCGTTAAATGTGATCTGAAGATTTGCATCGATTAGTACTCCGGTTGCATTATCCACAGGAGATGTTGAACTTATTTGAGGCATATCCACATCAGCTGTTGTGAAATTCCAGGTTGTCTGATCTGCTATTCCCGCATAACTATTTCCTGCAACATCATCAAATGCTGTTGCATCAATCTGAATATGATAAGCTGTTAAGCTTGACAGTGTAATAGTCGGATCAACAACTATAGAACCTGAACCGGAACCTGTTATCTGAGATTCTACATTAAATGTCTCAACTTCACTTACTCCTGTTTCAAATAATCGAATAAATCCTGTACCAGCATTTACGACTTCATCGAAATTAATTTCGAGATTCGTATTTACTGAAACTCCGGTAGCCTGATCGGCAGGATTTAATAATGAAATACCCGGATTAGTTCCATCGTATGTAATACTAAACTGACTTGCAGCATCATTCCCGTTACCAGCAGCATCCGTTGCAACAGCAGCGCCAATATTGAGAGTAACAGCTGTTCCTGTCGATGTCGCATTTAAAGTAAATATTGTACTATCTCCTGTTGACATTGATCCCAATGTAACATTAGATTCTGTTATATCACTTACATCAAAACCACTAATAACATCACTGAATGTTATTGTTACCGGAATAGGATTAGCCATTGTTGGAGATACCTCAGTCGAAGTTATTACAACTGTTGGTGAAGTACCGTCATACACAATACTGAACTGAGTAGCAGCATCATTTCCATTTCCGGCTAAATCAAATGCCATATCTGCAACTAAACCAACTGTTACAGCTCCATCTGCAATAGGGCTCACTGTAACTGTCCAGCTGGTATCCGGTTTAACCGGAGTTAAACTACCAATATTACAATTTCCATCGGAAAGATCAAGCAACTCAAATCCTGTAACAGCTTCGTTAAATTCAATTGTAACAATAAATGTTCCTTCATTTGTTAAAACACTCTCATCAGATGAGAATGTAGCAATTGGATTTGTACTATCATATGTTATTGCAAACTGACTTGCAGCTACATTATAATTACCGGCAGAATCGGTTACAACATCGGCATTAATATCCAGTGTTATATCACCTTCGCCGGGTGTAAGGTTAAAGCTAAATATTGTACTGTCAGAAGTAGTCATTGTTCCTTTTGCACCATTAACAGCATCAATATCACCAATATCAAAATCGCTGACAAATTCACTAAATGTAACAGTAACAGGAATTGGTGTAGTATTAGTCGGAGAAGATAAACCTGAAGAAATAATAACAGTTGGTTTAGTTCCGTCGTAATTTATTGCAAACTGTGTTGAAGTAGTATTTTCATTTCCTGCAATATCCAATGCAGCGGCCGATGGAATATCAATTGTTATTTTTTCGTCTCCGTCAGGTATTACACTAAAATTGTATACTGATCCGGAACCACTTATTGTACCTGCAGTACCATTTCCAACAATTATATCATTAACATTATCGTCAAATCCGGTTACTGTTTCGCTAAATGTTACAGTAAATGTTATCGGATTAGCATTTGTAGGATCAGATTCTCCGGTTGTAACTACAACCGTTGGTGCTGTTCCGTCAACTCCCGTGTAATTAGCGAAAGTAGATAATCCGGCAACTGATAAAACATTACCCGCTTCATTTACAGTTGAAAATACTGATCTTGATGCTCCATCATATTCAGCAGCATAAATATCTTCCTCAGTTCCAATTGCATCAGATTGAAGATAATGAAAATCTGCACTATAGTTTGGTGACGTGATTCCATCTGATGCCAGAGTCCAGTACCTGGTTAAATATTCATCAGGACTGGTATTTTCAGTAAGTTTTTCATCGGATAAATGCACACTAATCCATGCTGATGATAATCCTCCATGCGAATTTAAAGTAATATCTACAGGAGAATATTCATCAACAGAAGTGGTATCTCCCACAGGAAAAGTGAAAGATCCTGTTGATCCAACACTTTTAACAAGTCGTCCTGTACCATTAATAACAATCATTTTATCTGAACCAAATGTTCCTGAAATTTTACCAATGACACCCAAACCCAGATCACTATTATTTAAAGCTACCAGACCACTATCTAATTTTAATGAATCATAAACAATTATATTAGCACTTAAAGATATGCCTGCAGTATTTCCGTTATTTAGTGATTCGAAAAAAGAAACCCTTGACCCTCCGATCAATTGTGTTCCTGATCCAACAAAAAGAACTTCCCCGTCTACATTTGGATTGATAAGGACTCCGCCCGAAACAGCATTATTAATCCAGTTGCCTTCAATCTCAATTTTCCCGTCCAGATCGATTCTTCCATCCGTACCATCTGAAGTATTGTTGGTATAATCCCCGTCGGCTCCTGATATTTTAACAAATGCTCCTGAATTAACAATCATTTTGGCACCATTATTAATCACTCCTTTTTGTGCATGCACAAAGGAAATCAGGAATACAAAACATAATAGTAAAATAAAATGCTTTGAACTCTGAAACCTTAAGTATCTGGTTAAGAAGATCATGATGTTTATATTTTTTATTAATACTCTTTGCTGTTATATTGATTACTGCATTAATTATCTTTATTTTTTAAGTTCTTCCAGTTCCTTAATTAACATATTAATTTGTTCTTGTTGTTTATCTATTTGTTCTTGTTGTTCTTTAATAGCTTCTATCAAAATAGGTGTAAATTTTGAATAATCAACAGCTTTATATCCTTCGTGATCAGAAAAAACTAATTCAGGAATAACTGCTTCAACTTCTTGTGCAATTACACCGATCTGCTTTCCTTCCTTGAATCTTCTTTCCGGAAATCCCTCTCTATTCCAATCAAAATATACACCCCGAAGTAATTTCACTTTATCTAAAGCTCCTGAAAAGGTTTCAACATTATTCTTAAATCTTTGGTCAGATCCTAACCAGCTACCTCCCGAACTATATGAATCTCCAAAAACATATAAAGTATACGTAGAAGTTTGAGCGGACGGAACATCTACAATTAAGCCATAATTAGTAACTCCATTATAATTTATTCCCATGTTACCATTTATTCTTAATTTATCAGTTGAGAAATCACCGTAAATTAAAGCGTTTGTAGCATTATCAGTACTTGTATAACCACTTTCAATTATTAACTTATTACTTGCTGTTTCGGAAAAACCTGCTCTAAAACCAAGAAACACGTTATCACTTCCGGTACCACCTCTACCTGATCCTTGTCCTAAATATACATTGTTACTGCCTGATGAGGCATAATATCCCGCTTCTGCACCAATAAATGTATTTTGAGTTCCTGTACTTGAACTACCTGCTGCATATCCTAAATAAGCACCGTTTACACCTGTTGTATTTGCTGTTCCTGATTTATATCCGACGAATGAATTATACCCACCTGATGATGTTGACTGGCCACTTTGGTATCCGATAAAAGTATTGTAGTTTGTATTGGATGTAAAACCGGCTTCCATTCCTATGAAAATATTGTACCCTCCTGTAGTATTTACATTACCTGCCTGATTCCCAATAAATACGTTATTGGATCCTGTTGTATTATGTTCTCCGGATTCGTTGCCTAAAAATGTATTATAGTTTCCGCTGGAATTTTTCCAACCGGCAAAAGTTCCTAAAAATGCATTTTCGTGACCAATAGTATTTGCATTACCTGCTGCGTATCCTACAAAAGCATTATTACTACCGGTTGTATTTTGAACTCCTGCCACATATCCAACCATTATGTTATTATCACCTTCGGTATTACTATTTCCTGCTTTATCCCCGACAAAAGTATTCCTGTCTCCACCAATATTACTTGATCCGGCCTGATTGCCTATAAAAGCATTATAACCTCCTACTGTATTACTATTACCAGCCTCAAAGCCTATAAACGTATTATAAACACCCGATGTATTAGCATAACCAGCTGATTCGCCTATAAATACATTACTTGAACCTGTTGTAAGGCTATGAGCAGATTGATATCCTAAAGCAGTGTTTCGATTTCCTGATGAAGTTGAAAAACTAGCTCCATATCCTGATTCAAAACCTATAAAGGTATTATACTCACCGCGAGCCATGTTATAACCTGTCCTATAACCTATATAAGTATTAAAACTTGGATCACTGGTGGTATTATAACCTGTATAGTAACCACTTTGATATCCAATATAAACATTATCACTTGCTGTATTAGTATA
>JAHOYT010000027.1 GCA_019038645.1 Bacteroidales bacterium | reverse complement strand
TATTATTGCCGGATACGGCAAAATTGGGTTGGTTACAAACTTTTTGGTAAGCCTTTGGCTGTGTGTTGTGTTAGCGCAGGCTTACCAATGTGTTTGTAAAAGAGATTCTCTATTTTTTTGTTACTTATGCATTTTTTATAATACTTATTCAAACTAACGTCAAATTTTAAACGTTGATATTCAGCATTTTGACAAATTCAACATCTTCAGGTTTAAGGTCAAATTTAACAATGTTTTTTTTAATTCCTTTACATCTTTGTGCTCAGTGTTTATTTAAGAAATATATTAACTTATTTAAAAATTTTGCAAAGATTAAACTTTCCTAATACATATTCATAATTTGAAATAGGGGGACACAAACAATTATAAACACATTCACTACAAGGGGCAACACGTTGCCTTACATTACCCCAAGACGAACCATTTTTTAGTTCTTCTTCAAGAATCTTATCTAAACTTTCTGTATAATAATTACCTATTAAAGCATTATTTATATTAGCAAAAACATTACCATTACTAAGAATTATCAATTTCCCAAAATCATTTCTGTTCATCTCTGAATTTACTAAAATAGATTGAAAATCTATTTTTTCTTCAAAAATATCTTCAAGTTCAATAAAAACAGCTGATTCAAAAAAGGAATCGTTATTCCCATTATAAATACCTGCGATATGATAATTATCTATACCTATTTCACTAATATTTTCTTCCACAAGATTAAATTGTTGTTCACTTTCTACAAAAAAACAATTCAAACCAACTTCAGTACAAAAATCTTTTTCTAGTTCCTTTAAATTATAATGATGTAATATAATTCTTATATTAGGATTTAATATAGATTTTTTTATTTGAGAATATTTTTCCACATAATATTCATAACTAAAAACCAACTCTATCTTAATATTTAAATTATTTAGAAAAGCAAATAGTTTCTCATATTCTCTATATAGAAAAATATCATCACAATACAAGGTTACTATTGAAAGTTCATAGCTCATAAGCTCTTCCACCAAGTCCCTGAATTTTTCAAATTTTAAATCCTGGTTACAATCCTTAAAATTACAATTTGTTAGAAACTGTCTATATAAAGAATTATTTCCAGGAACAAATTTGTATTTTGACATAATAAAAAAATGCAGCTCCTTAATTTGAGTAAATCCCTTAGACTTATCAGGGAAAAGAATCTCCTCTGAAAAACGATTCCCAGAAAGATGTATTCGTTTAGGTATTTGTACTGGATTAAATTCTCCATTAATAGAATGAATAATATCCCCAAACAACTTTTCTTTTATTTCTTTGAAAAAACACAAAGCACTTTCATTAAATTTTTCAGGATTAACCTCAACCATTCCAATATTATTTGTATTATATAGTTTAGTTATAATATCTAAAATATTTTTATCACAATTACTTTTTATAAACCTCTCTCCATTTAAAGTATTATATAAAAACAACGTATCTCCTTTTAAACAGTAATATGTAAATGGGTAAATTGTAAAAAATGTTTTATTTAACAATATCATAATCTTTTTTTGACATTAAATTATATAATTCTGGATATTCCTCTAGATAACTAATATTATTTGATAACATTGATATAAATTCCTCTTTATCTCTGATATTTCTACAAACTACTTTTTCATCATTAAAGCCACAATGAAATAGACAAAGGGTACATTTTTCAATTATATAACAACTCTTGCACGATGAACTAACTTTATCAATGTAACTATTAAACTGCTCAATTACATGATGCGGTTTCATAATTACTTTTCCATTTATTATCTCGCCAAAAAAGAATTTCTGATCTATACGTTCACATGGAAGAATCTTTCCATTTGTCGTTATAAAAAGCTTTTCAAATGGCTTGCAAGTCCCTGTTATAAGCCTTAAGCATTTAGTTTTTAGAAATATTTCTGAATGATTTTCATAAAAATTCCCACTATAAGTTCTCAAAGTCTCGAAAAGATCTACTTCAGATGGATGTGTCTGTTGCGATTTGTTGCTTGAAGATTTTTGAATGGAGCGCTCTCCAAAGAACTTATAGTAATCTTTAGACATTTTATAATATTCATCTAATTTTGACTTGTTAACATCTATTGGAGATAAGAAGGAAAAGTATGGAACAATCTGAAATTTATCATTAAAGAACTTTAAAATTTCTTTAATATTACTTGTAAAATTAATTAAAGATAAAATTCGCACATAACCTCTAAAATACTCCGTCCATTTGTTTTTTAAAAGTTCTATATTGTTGGCAACTCTCTCAAAAGTCTCACCCCCTTCATTATCTACCCTATAAATATTATTATTAACATCACCATCGAGACTGATTGCAAGTTTAAATTTATTTTCAGCAATATAGTCCATATATCTATCTAATAGAACACCGTTTGTAGTCATTTGAAAATCAATCTTCTCAAGTTGATTTTTTGCATAATCTACTATTCTTCTTATCAACTGAAAATTTAATAAGGGTTCTCCACCATAAAACCCAATTGTTATAACAAACTTATTCCCAAAATTTTCTTTTGCATAATCAATCATTAACTTAGCCGTTTCAAATTGAAGCACCTTTGTATCACTTACTCTTTTGTTCTCATATAAATCTCCATAAGCGCAATATGTACAACTTAAATTACAGTTTTGTGTTACTTCAAAACATAATGATTTACAGTTATCTATATTATAATCTTGAATTGTTAATCTATCATCAATAAAATGGTTCCTGTCGTAATCATCAAAATATCTATTCTCTCTCAACAGGATAAGCAAATTATAATAATGAAGCCAATCTTCATAATCAGAATCTTTGTTTTTACTTTTTTCATTTAAAAACTCCGAAAAATCACTCCCATTTTTTAATAGTACTAATAACTCATCGAGCTTATCAGAAATAAAAATAAAGCTCTTTTTCGTATTACTATATAAATAGGAATGACCACTTTTACTTTTGAAAGTATACCACCCACGCTTACTCATTTAATATCAATTATTTAATCTGCATTAAAATATTGGAGTGTGAACATCTCACACTCCAATAAATATCTCAATTCATAGCTTATGCCAGATTGTAAATACTTTTACAACTACAACACTATAAGTATCTACCTCCAACGGTGTAGTACTCTTAAAATAGTATTGTATTGGCAACACTTTTTTAATTAAGAGGGGGTAACAGTAACCTCATTAGTTGGATTCGCCCCATTATAGTAGTCGTCTCCCAGAACACAGTACCGAGTGCATTCCGTCCCTCCTCTTATCGTTTGTAGAGTTCTATTGTCTAAGAATCTCACATTCTCATTTGTTAATTTTAATTTCTTTTTCATTTTTTTTAATATTAAATTAATAATTCAACTAATTGTTTATTGTTGCAACAATATTTTTATGAGCCAATCTTAAAACACTATTT
Organism: Bacteroidales bacterium; assembly: GCA_019038645.1. Lineage (GTDB taxonomy): Bacteria > Bacteroidota > Bacteroidia > Bacteroidales > UBA12077 > UBA12077. Next base: position 52,150 of record JAHOYT010000027.1, on the reverse strand, counting down.
AGGACAGCAATTATTAAGATTGAAACCATTAAAATAGCCGGATATACATAGTGTTTTAAACTTTTATCAATATGAAATGTAAACCCCGATAACCACATATTAGATATGTATGAAAATAGCAAACATGCAATTATAATTGAACCAATTGAAACCAGTAAATACTCCTTCATTAATAATTTTATAATACTTTGAATTGATGCCCCATGAATTTTCCTTATAACAATATCTCTTGATCTTAAATCAACAATTGATCTTGCATAGAAATAAAATCCCAAAAAGACCAATCCCAATGTAATAGTTGAAAAAGTTACAACATACTTTAACATGAAATCTTCCTCTATATATAAGGATTTAAGATGCTCTTTATAAAATGTCAATTGAGGACTTTTTCCATGAATGGACTCATAAACTGTAGAAACAATTTCGACAATTGCTACATCCTCTGTTATTGTGTTAACTACTATTTCTTTACAAAATTCTGGATCACACTGTATCACAAGAGGAAAATTATCCTTTCGGACAGAAACCATGCTAATATCTTCAACAACACCAATAATTCTTATCCCAGGTGTCACTTCATAACCAATTATATTATCAACACCTAATTGGTCTGCTAACGATTCACTTACAACACAACATGATTTATAATTACTGTAATTTTGAAAACCTTCTCCCTGCACATATGTTATACCAAGAGTTTCTAAAGTATTTTGATCTACAAGCAAGATAGCCGTTATAACATCCTTCTCCTTATCTCCTATACATTTAATTCGCATCATTCTTTGAGGGAAATTTGATGGAGGTAATTTGCCAATTCTGGTTACACCAGATATCATTGACGTCTTTTTTAATTCTTCTGAAAACACATTATAATCTTGTTCTGACAAATCATTACTTATAATGATTAAATCTCGATTCTTTATTCCCAAATCCCTATTAATAGCGTATTGCAATTGTGATTTTACAGTAAATGAAAACGCGAATAAAACAAATGCAACAATAACTTGCACGCCAAGAAATACATTTCCAAACACTTTATTCTTTTTTGCTTCATTACTATATTCTAATCTATCTAAACGTTTTATTTTTATTATTGATTTATAATACAATAAAGGTATAACAATTGTGATGATGATGATAACAGAGAAAACAATCACAAAAACTCCATCAAACCACTGGGAATAATTTTTAAGGACAATATTCAAGCTTTCTATAGAATAAATTGCCTTTTTACTAATTAAATATGCAAAACATGCAGCAATAAATACAAACAAAGCACTATCAGATATAATCCCATACAATACACTCTTTTTATCTAAACCAAATATTCTTTTTAAACTGAACTCCTTTACTCTTGCCCTTATTAAAACTATAAACATAAAGTTATAATTAAATATAATACACAAAAGCATTAACAATAAAGCAACAATAAATACAATTAATAATTTTAAGTTCCCTGAAGGATAATAATTAAAATTTAAGAATCCTGATTTTAAATACACTTCCTTTAAGGGTTGAAAAAAGAAGCTTTTCTTATATTTAATCCCATTGAACTCATATTCCTCGGCTTGTATATTATTTAATTTATCAATTTTGCCATTTTCTTTTAATAATAAAAACGTCAAGTCCGAATAAGTATCATAAAAATCAAATCCAACTTCACTCTTAACAAAAATATCCCCTTGCATGAAAGTTGTATTTTGAAAATCATTAATTACTCCTGCCACACTTACTTGCATTGTATCACTCTTGTTAGCAAGAACCAGACTTTCTCCTAAAGAATTACTCTTTCCAAATAAATATTCTGAAAAAGATTTAGAAATAAAACATGTGTTACCAGCTCGATTAAAATAAGTAATATTTCCATAAATAAAATCAGGAGTAAATGTATTCAAGAAATCTCCTTCAAAAAATATAACATTTTGGGCTAATTGCTTTTCGACACTTGTTATGTTCATATCTCGAATAAGAGACATATTAACAAAAGATTCTACTTCAGGATATTTTCCCTTTAGATCTTCAGGCATTGTTATTGAAGAATTTAAAGTAAAAGCAGGTTTCGACCCAGCAGTAATTGAATTAACCATTCTATAAATTCTATCTTTCTTTTTAAAATCATCATAGGTTAATTCACCATAAATAAACAAAGTTGTTAAACTAATTACTGATAATAATATTACATACCCAATGAAATTCAAAAAAAACAGCGAAAACTTTTCTGTTACTCTTCGATAAAGCAAAGTGAAATATAATTTTATCATAAATATTAATTTTTTAGGTTAATAAATTTATTTCAAATATAAATATAACGTTAATTCAATTAATGCAAAAAGCATGTTCTGATTTATAATAATTTTTTAAAATTCTTGTTCCTCTCTCTACTTATTAATCCCAAAAACTGGAAAAGGTGACCCCCTAACAGACATGTTTTATAACATATGAATTTCAGATGTTAATAAATTCTTGATATAAAGACGATTACGGGTTGACAAAAATTGAACTTTTATACGGAGCGAAGCAAATGTGTTTAAATTGAAATACTAATTTGTGCGAAGCACAAAAGCGCAGTGGAAAAAACTAAAACAGTTTCTTATCATACTTACCGAACCAATCTCGATAAATTCAGTATTAAACAGCACGAATAAATCACACTTTCATTGTCAGAAAGCAAATTACCTTTCCAAAATGCAAAAGCTGTCAGAATACAAAAAAAGACTCTTAAATATTATACTTATTAAAAAGAGCAGAATTGCTCGATTTTCAGAATTTTTAGCGGCTTATTTATAATGAGATCGTAAACGTAGTTCCGTTGTGCGAACGAAGAGATTTGAAAATAGAGGATAAAGTAATTTACAACCGGAGGTTAGGAAATTATTCTTTAGCTGTCTTGAAGGTAGCGAAGCTACCGTCACAAGCTATTTACAAATATCGAAAGTTCAAAGAACGGTACCAAATTACGTTTTAACGTATAGTTGTGTGCCGTTTTGGCTGGATGCCCCGCAAAAGCGATAATATCAATTGTAAATATAAATAAGAAATTTGGTTTACGATGTTACAAATTGTGCACAATTGCCACAATACTTGTCAAGTTACTTACAAACTTAACCATGAAAACAAAAACAAATTTGTTTTGAAAAGGCAAAATAGGGTTGGATTATAAACTTTTTGGTAAGATTGTCTTACTAAAGTGTTTATAAAAGAGTAAGATTTTATTTGATGATTCCATAAAAAAGAAAATATATTCACATAACACAATTAAAAAGCGCAGTTTATAATATAACAGATATATGATCAATTGTTGCTATATTTACATGTAGGATGAATAACAACAATGACTATATGGTCTTGTAGGCAGTATTTGAAATATGGAAAAATCAATAGACATAAATATCAACTTTAAAGAACTATTAAAGGACTTTAGAAATGTATGCAATGAGATTTCGAAAGAGAACGAGGAGGAAATAATATTATCGGAAACAAAAACAAATTATAAGTACTTACGAGAAGAAATTGATTCGATAATTAAAACAATAAACTTAGCAAAAGATAAACAAAAATCTAAAAAGGAGTTAAAGTCTCTTTTATTTTTTTATGATTTCTTTTTACTTAATCAAATAGCTCATTATTTAATAATTCATAAAGAAGTTGTTAGCAAGGAAAGAAAAATATTATGGAATCATAAACAAACAAATAAAGAGTTTTTTAGAGAACCATCGATTATATACTTAATGTATAAAGCCAATCAAATAAACTTTACATTGAGTATTCGTGAATTGTTAGAATCCGGATTTGATACTCAGGCAAATATTCTTGCAAGAAGTAAAGTTGAATACACTGATATTTGTTTGCTACTGTTATGCAACGAAGATTTTTCTACTAATTTTTGTCGTATACCTGAAAATGGATATGGTTCCAATCAAAAAAGAAAACTCTATGAAAAATACATGAAGCCAAGCAAAGTTAAAGTTCATTTAAATGAGGTTTTCGAAAAAATGGGAATTGACAAGGAGTTGAGAGAAATTTTAGAACGAAAAAAGAGTGGTTATTACTATGATTGGTTATCAGAATTTTCGCATGGTGAATTAGAAACGTCTTGTTTTGCTATTATGCCGTTTAATAATTCGGATGATCCAGAATTTAATTTATTTGGGGGATATAGCATTGTATCTAAATACACAATGATTGATTTTTTATTTTGGAATACAATGAGTCTTTTTCATGAACTAAATGCTTTAGATAAATTTCACAATTTTGCACCTAATGGTAATGAAGAGGATATTGATGATTATAAGTCATTTAAATATCAATTTAACATATTCAAGAAGATTTATTTCAAATATTATTTTAAATATAGAAGTGAATAAACAACTGCTGCCAACATAAAATATTTAAAAATATAATTAATATAAGATTATTCGCCTAAAGCTCTATTACAAAGCGCAGCGGAGTAATTGTGCTTTAGTAAAACACAAATGCAGCTGAAAGCTGTAAAAAGCGGGCGGGAAAATAAATTTGTTTCTATCAAACCGATAAACCATTCTCAAAAAATACGCTTTCAAGTTGCTAAGAATTAGAAATACTTAAACTGTCAAACCGAGATACAGTTTCTAACTTGCTTTAATTGTCAAACCGCGAATAATGATTTTTAGAACTTACACTGAAAAAAATAAGAAGCAACTTATATAATCTGAAAAGGACGCATTATTTGTAACTTTCCAGTAATAATAACTTACCGGATATTCCGAGGGATAAAAAATATCGAAAGAAAAATTAATGAACAGAATTATAAACCAGAAAATAATATGCCCGAAAATAATATGCTTCCTGGTAAATTTATTTAGTATCACTTATGAATCATTAAATTATTATGATTCAAAGCTATTTAAACTTTTATGAAATTAAAAATAGAATATACAAATTAAGCTAATTGTCCAACCAAACAATTAATAATAAAGATAATACTGGCTATGTTTTTAAACTTACACGAGCAGTCTAAATATTAATAATTTAATATTATATTTGGTATTCATAAAAATAAATTACCCTGGATATTAAAAATTAACACAATTATTATGAGAAAAATTCAGTTATTAAAACGCACTTTACTATTTATTTTATTTATTCAAATTTCACTATTTAGTTATAGTCAAAAAGCTCCAATGAAATTTGGGAAAATTGATATTGAAGACCTTAAGATGACAGTTTATGAAAATGATACAACAGCCGAAGCAGTTATATTATGTGATTACGGTGTGTTTACTCCTGAATCAATCGAATTTACAAGGCGTTGTAGAATTAAAATATTAAAAAAGGAAGGTGCAAGATGGGCAAATAATCGTATAAATTCTTCAGCTAAAATAATTCTTAAAGCAAGAACTTATAACCTGGTAAATGGAGAAATTGAGGTAACAAAGATGAAGAACGAATCCGTTTATGAAGTATATGTTGAAGATCGAAGAATTGCAACTAAGTTTTCAATGCCTAATGTAAAAGTAGGGTCAATAATTGAGTTCCAATATACTAAACCTGGAATTCCATATGAGTGGAGGTTTCAGGATGTAATCCCTGTAAAATGGAGTGAGTTAAGATGGGTTCAACATGATCACGTTAAATTTCAGAAATACTTTTTTGGATTTGAGCCGTTATCAATTATAGAAAAATCAAGATGGGTTGGAGAGAATATGCCTGCTTTTAGAGAAGAAGCTTATATGAATTCATATACTAATTATATAACCAAATTTGAATTTGATATTGTTAGGATAGGAATTTATGAATACTCCACTTCCTGGGAAAAAGTAAATGAAACTTTATTAGATAATCGTTATTTTGGAGGAAGATTAGAGAGTAACCTTTTTCTGAACAACGAAGCAAAAATGATTAAAGAATTAGATTTATCAGATTTGGAAAAAGCAAAAAGAGCATTTGAATTAGTTAAAAATACAATAACATGGAATGAGGCTTGTAGAAAAAGCGCTTATTCGCCTTTAAACTATACATATAACACAAAGAAAAATGGAAGTAGCGCAGAAATTAATATTACACTAATTTCGCTTCTGGATAAAATAGGCTTAGAAGTTGAACCAGTTATTTTAAGTACCCGCGATAATGGTATATTGTCCCCTATTTTCCCTTCTATAAATAAACCTAATTATGTTATTGCCAGGCTTAAATTAAATGATAAAGACTATTTTCTTGACGCAACAGATAAATTAGCACCGTTTGGATTACTTCCAAAAAGATGTATTAATGGCGATGGCAGGACTATTGTAAAAGACAATACAAATTGGATAACGATTGGAACGCCGGTAAAATCAAAAGAAATTATTTATTCAAAACTTGAAATGTTAGATAATGGAGATATAAATGGAAGTATTTCTAACAAATTATTTGATTATGCAGCATATGATTTTAGAAAAATATTGGAGGATTACACAACACAAGATGATTTTATTAAAGATATAGAAAGTGAGTTTGCAGGATTAATTATTAATGACTATGAATTTGAAAATATTGAGGATATATATAAACCTGTAGTTCTAAAATATGATATTTCTTTACAAAACAATGTAGATATTATTGGAAATAATATTTATTTAAACCCAATGCTGTTTGAAAAAATGGATGATAATCCATTTAAAATTGAAGATCGAATATATCCTGTAGATTATATTCATCCGATTGAAAAATCTTATATATTAAGCCTTACTATTCCTGAAGGTTATATTGTAGATCAGCTTCCAAAACCATATAAAGCAGCTTTACCTAACAACACAGGTGTTTTTATTTATTCAATTAATCATTCCGGACAAAATATTCAACTAACCTATAAGTTCAATATTAATAACCCAATATTTCTTCCAGGCGAATATAAGCAACTAAAACAGTTTTATGATTTAATAATAAACAAACATTCTGAAATGATTATTCTTAAAAAAACAAATAGCTAACTATGAAAAAAATAATTATATTTTCGTTTCTGACGCTATTTTCTTCTGTGGTGTTTGGAGCAGAAAAAAAATACCCAATAGATGAAATCCCTAAGGAATTATTGCAAAATGCTAAAGCTGTTATTAGAAAGAATTCACAACATTTTACTATTAAATCTATAGATAATGGTAAATTAGAAGTTACAACTGCAATAACAATAATGAATAAATCTGGTTTACGTCATTCATTATTTATAGAGGGTTATGATAAATTCAGAAAACTTAAAAACATAAAAGGCACATATTATGATAAATTTGGTGATGAAATAAAAAAGATAAAATCAGATGATTATATTGATTTCCCTTCAATTGCAGGATATTCGTTATATGAAGATAACAGGGTGATTTTTTATGATCCGGAAATAGAAGATTTTCCATTTACTTTTGAATATTCTTACACAATGGAATTTAAAGGATTCCTGACCTATCCTTCCTGGCAAATTTATAACGATTACAATGTATCCATTCAGGAAAATGAATTTAAAGTTACTATTCCATCGCACAATTTTATAAGATTCCATTATCAAAATCTGGATTTGAAGCCAGAGAAAACGATAGAAGAAAGAAAGAAAGAAGAAGGAAGAATCATTTATAAATGGCATATCTCAAATTTGCCAGCAATTGATTACGAACCATTTAGTCCTTCAATAAGGAATTTTTCACCTGTTTTATTTTTAGCACCAGTTAATTTTAGTATTGGCGGGTATAACGGAAATATGGAATCATGGAAGGATTTCGGCAACTGGATTTTTGATCTTGGAAAAGATAAAAATATTCTTCCTGATCAAACTAAAGAAAAAATATCAGAATTAGTAATGGATGTAAATAATGATGAAGAGAAAATCAAGATTCTATATAAATACATGCAAGATAAGACACGGTATGTTAATATTAGTGTAGGAATGGGTGGATGGCAACCATTTGAAGCTGAGATAGTAGATAGACTATCTTATGGAGATTGCAAGGCATTAAGTAATTATATGAAATCATTGCTGGATGTAGTTGGAATAAAATCATATTATACAATTGTTAAAGCTGGTTCATATGCATCGCCAATCATTTCTGATTTTACAATGAATCAGTTCAATCATGCAATTTTGTGTGTTCCAACTGAGAAAGATACAATGTGGCTTGAGTGTACTAACCAAAAAATACCTGCCGGTTATATTGGTGATTTTACTGATAACAGAGATGTTCTAATTATTAATAAAGATGCTTCTGAGCTAGTCCGTACTAAATCCTATAACGTAGATGAAAACTTGCAAAAACGTAACATCAACTTTACGTTAGATGAAAATGGAGAAGGTTTAGCAGAAGTTCAGACTGAATACATTGGTCTGAGTACAGAAGATGTTTATGGATTAATTGATTTACCAAATGAAGATATTAAACGCTATCTATATAAGAATCTTGAAATTCCGGATTTTTCAGTAATAAGCTTTAAATACGCGGTTGATCGAAAAATTATTCCTGAAATTAAGGAAAATCTTAGCATTCAGGTTAAAAACTATAGTGCTGCAATGGGAAACCGCTTAATAGTACCATTGAATTTAATGAATAATATTAATAAACTTCCCAAAAGAGTTAAAGATCGAAAAACGAATGTTGTAATTAGAAGATCCGGACATGAAACAGATAATATAAATTATATTATTCCGGAAGGCTATATTATTGAAAGTATTCCGGAAGGAACTACTATTTCATCTAAATTTGGAGAATATAAAACAGAGGTGAATCATAATGATAATACTTTATCCTATAAACGAACATTAACAATGCAGAAAGGTGAATTTGAACCAGAAGAGTATAATGAACTAAGAAATTTCCTTTTACAAATCTCAAAAGCTGATAATGCAAAATTTGTTCTTACGAAGAATTAACTTTTAATGTGTCTTGAGCATAGTGCTCAAGACTACTTTTTTGCAACTCTACAATATCATAACATGTTAGCTAAACCAAAATGTGTTTATAAGAGTTTAAAATTTATTTTGTAATTGCTGATCGTATAAGATTAATAAGAATAGATTTATCTTTCTTAATTAAAGAAAGAATCATATTTACGACACTTGTTTTATTAATACCTAAATCTTTTTCCAGATCCTCCAGAAGTTTATAATTATTTTTTGTAAGCCTAAAACCAGTATGTACCTTTAATTCTATATCGTTTTTTTTATTTGCTTGCATATGCCCTGATCTTAAAATTAAACAATCCATACCCGGTATTTTTAGCAAACATTGCAACTCTATTTGTCTCAAAAGATTTAGCCTTAAACAATTTCTCTTCTACTTTAGTTACTATACAAAGTGATTGGTTTACAAACACAAAATTACCAACCTTAACACTTCTTAGTCCTTTAGGGAAAATACCAAAAGTATGTTTAAGCATATTGTATTCTTCATTAATTGCCTTCATTTTTTCAAGTTTACCTCCTATGTCAGGATGGTATAATAACGACAATTTTCGATACATCGATTTTAAATCATTTTTCTCTTTAACATCAGTAAAATATGTCATAACTAAAAAGTTTAATTCAAATATACAACATTGTTTTACATTGTACAACTTTATAATGTTTTTATACTGATAATAATTTCAATAAAAACCCTTTTAGCTTACGTCGTTTGTTGTCAGGTTTTATAATTAATTCATAGTTTCTGGTTTCAAGCCTGAAATTGAAATAAGAAATTTATAAATAATCCCTATCTTTAAAACAAAAAATTGTATCATGAAAAAACTAATCCCAATATTATTAGGTCTGACTATTATAATGGCATGCACTCAAGTGCAAACAGAAAATACAGAAGAATCGAAAGCAATTCCTGAAATTAATGTTGTTAATAAAGGAAATGTTGTCTTTGATGATTTCTTTAAAAACAAAACCATGCGTTTGGATTACTTCCACACAGGAAATTCAGAAACTGAACATTTTGCTACAGATAAGATTATATCTGATGGTGATTGGTACGGTAGCACAAAAATATTAATTGATGAATTAGAACTTGGATACTTTTTCTTTGAAGTAATTGATCAGGAAACAAAAGCTCTACTTTATTCAAGAGGCTTTTCGAGTATATTCGGCGAATGGCAAACAACTCCTGAAGCTCAAAAAGAATGGGGAACTTTTCATGAATCAGTTCGATTCCCATGGCCAGTAAAACCTATAACAGTAAGAATTAGCAAACGAGATAGTCAGAATAATTTTCAACCAATTTGGACATATAACATTGATCCTGAATCGAGGCTGGTAAATCCTACAGATATAAAACACACAGAAGAAGTAGTTGCAATACACAAAAGTGGTAATCCAAATGAAAAATTAGATTTAGTACTTCTTGGAGATGGTTATACAGCTGAACAAATGGATAAATTTATTGCAGATGCAAAACGTGTAACTGGTTATTTACTAAATGCAGAACCATACAAATCAAGAAAAAATGATATAAATGTTTGGGCCGTAAAAACACCATCACAGGAATCAGGAATTTCAAGACCACACCCTGAAATACATAAGCGTACAGCACTTTCAGCACATTATAGCAGTTTTGACTCTGAACGCTATGTATTAGCATATGATAATAAAACTATTCGTAATGTTGCTTCTGCAGCACCATATGAGTTTACTTCTATATTAATAAACGAACAAACCTATGGTGGTGGTGGAATTTATAAACTTTATACAACAAATGCAGTTGATAATAAATTTGCGGAATATATAATGATTCACGAAATGGGACACCATTTAGCAGATTTAGCTGATGAATATTATTCTTCTGCAACTGCTTACGAAGCTCCTACTATTGATGTTGAACCATACGAAACAAATGTTACTGCTCTTTTAGATAAAGAGAACTTAAAATGGAAACATTTGGTTGAAGAAGAAACTCCAATTCCTACTCCATGGAACAAAGAAGAATTTGATGAATATGATTATGCAATGCAGAAAGAAAGAGGTGAATTGAGAGCAGCAAAAGTAGAAGAATCGGTTATGGAAGACTTTTTCATGCGCGTGTACCATAAACGACATGAGTTCTTTACTAAGGATGAATATAAAGATAAGATAGGTGCTTTTGAAGGTGCAAAATACAATCAATATGGTTTATATAGATCGCAACTGGATTGTATTATGTTTACCCGCCATACAGTGCATTGCAAAGTTTGTCAGAATAGTATAAGTATAGTTATTGATCAGTATTCGAAATAAAATATTTTATTTATTTATTTAAAGATGTCATTCCGGTTCCCGTAAGGGATACCGGAATCTTTTTTGATATAATTATATAGATTCCGGCACTTCGGCCGGAATGACACAATACTTATAATTACTAATATCAATTTAACATTTTAGATGCTATAATCTTTTTATGGAATATTATTTATACATAATAACAAATCACACGAATACAGTTCTTTATTTAGGAGTTACAAATAACCTAAGAAGAAGAATAATAGAACACAAAGAAGGAAGAAATGAAGGTTTTTCGAAAAAATACAATTGTACTAAATTAGTATGGTTTGAAAAAATTTCTGATATAAGATTTGCTATAGAAAAAGAAAAAAATATGAAAAAATGGAAAAGAGTATATAAAGAGAATCTTATTAATGAGAAGAACCCTGATTGGGAAGATTTATTTGATTATTTGTAGATTCCAATCCCGATATTTATCGGGATGGCCGGAATGACAATTAGTTGTAGAATAAACAAAACAATGAGTGATTTAAGTACATTTTATTATAAACTAAAGAGATTCCGGCACTTCGGCCGGAATGACAAATAAGTGTTTTATTTAAACTTCTCTAAGAACTCTGCTTTTCGGTTAACAGAAACATCAACCACAGAACCATCAGACATTTCTACCATACCTCCTTTTCCTTTCAGGTATTTAGTAACGTACTGGAAATTTATTAAATGAGATTTGTGAATACGGATAAACCCGAAATCCTTTAAAAGCTCTTCGTAAAATTTCAGGGTTCGTGATATGAGTTTTTTTGATCCATCCTGTAAATGGAATTCAGTAAAATTATCATTGGCCTGACAGCGTATAATATCACGGACATGAACTATTTCAAATCCGTTAAGTAATGGCAAAACTATTTTATGATTTGGTTTATTAACTTCCTGAATATTATCGAGCAATATTTTAGAATGAATAGAAATTTCTTCTTTGTTTCTGTTTGCCTTTATCTTGTCAACAGCCGAAATAAGTTCATCAATTGAAATTGGCTTTAAAATATAATATGATGCACTTAAATTCAATGCTTTAATAGCATAATTGCTGTACGCCGTAACAAATACTACTTCGAAATCTACTTCCGGAATTTGCTCCAATAAATCGAAAGCATTACCATAAGGCATTTCAATATCGAGAAAAACCACGTCGGGTTTATGCTTTTTAATAATTTCCAGTCCGGATTTTACAGAATCAGCTTCAGCTAATAATTCAACATCAGGGCAATACTTTTCCAGATATGCTGTTAAAGTCTCACGACTGGCTAATTCATCTTCAACAATTACTGCTTTTAGTTTTTCTTCCATGGTTTAATCTTAATTCTCCTGCATTGGAACTGTAATTTTTATATATGTTCCGGTTTGAGTTTCGGGCACTAAATCAGTTACTTCAACTTTTATTCCCAAATGATGAACTTCATTTATTATACGAAGTCTGTTTTCAATATTTTTTAATCCTGTTGAGTTATTCTGCTGCTGATTTTTAGTTTTCAATTCCTGAGATTTTTTCCGTCCTATTCCATCATCTTTTATTGTTATTTCCAGATGCTTATCAAACTGTTTAAGCTCAACATCCAGTTTTCCTTTCTCTTCTTTATATCTTAATCCGTGCCATACAGCATTTTCAATATATGGCTGAATTAACATAGGCGGAATTAAAAAAGATTCGGTATTAATGTCCTCATCAACCATAAAATTATAGTCGAACTTTTCTTTAAATCGCTCGTGTTCAAGCTTAATATATAACTCAATAATCTTTATTTCATCCGTTAAAGGAATAAAATCATGTTTTGAATTTTCCATTACCGATCGCATAAGAAAAGCAAAATCAGATAAGTAACGATTTGCAGACAATTCATCCTTCTTCGCAATATAATTATTTACTGAATTCAGTGCATTAAAAATAAAATGCGGATTCATCTGGCTACGCAAAGATTTTAATGCTAACAACTGATTAGCTAAACGCTTTTGGCGTCCGCTTCTTAATATAAAAACAGTTGAAATACTTAAAATCAGAAGAATAATAATTAATGAAATAATCGTAATCCTTAGTGTACGCAGGGTCTGGTTTTTCAATTCCTGTTCCTGCACCAGAAGTTCAATGGTTTTGTCATTTAACTCTTTATCTTTTTCGAGCAAATCTATTCTTTGTTGCTGTCGATTTAATGATGTAGCCATTTCCAGCTTTGAGAGCAATTCTTCTTCTTTTATATTATTTATGCTATCATTTAATTTTAAATACTCTTTATAAGTTTCCAGTGCTTTATTTACATCAGAACGTTCATATGCTTTCGATAATGAGTAAAGCGCATCCTTTTTTTGATCAATATTCTGTGTTTGATCCGACAAACTAACACTCTTTTGTAAAACCGGAATAGCCTTTTCCTCTTGCTCCTGATTAATATAAATTTTCCCAATTTCTAACAGGTCCTCACTCTGAGCCTCAACATCATCCAGTTCTTCATTAATATCAAGTGATTGTTGTCTGGCCATCAATTCTTCTTCCGGTTTGTTCTGTTTTTTATAAGCCTTACTTTTACTTCGCAAAGTGTTTGATAATGAGCGCCTATCAGAAGACTCCTTAGCTATCTTCTCTGATTCCTCGTAATATTGAATTGCGGCAGGTGCATTATTTTGCTCTAAACTTATACCAGCTAATTTATCCTGCACAGAGATAATTCCTTCAGTGTTATTTCTGTCCTGTTCTGTCTTCAAAACGTTCAGATAAGTTTGTTCCGCTAAAGAATGCTCTCCTTTTAATTCATAGGTTTCGGCAATTTGTAATCGGGCAAACAAAATATCATCATTGCTTGTACTTTTGGGTACCTTTCCTAAAAATGAATTGAAATAATAAATTGCTTTATCGTAATCTCCATTTAATTTGAAAGCCAGACCAATATTTTTGTTTGAATTATATGATAATTGTAGCAAACCTAAACTTTCAGCCAGACTTATAGCTTTTAAATAGTTCTCAACTGACAGATCATATTGTTGAGAATAAAGATTAATGTCTCCTAATATATCATATGCTCTGATTTCATTTTCCTTATCATTATCCTGAATTATTAATTCAAGTGCACTTTCTATAAAACTATATGCTCTAAATGCATCGGATTCTTTAACCAGATTTGCTGAATCGAGCAAAGTTTCAACATTTGATTGCTGATATCGACTTGTTTTAGACTGACTCATTACAGAATGAGTACAAGCCAAAATAAAAAATAATATTATAGTAATTCTTATGTTCATGATTTTATTATCAATATGAAGTAAAAATACAAACAAATTTCGACAAAAAAAATTTACTATCTTCCAAAAAGCCTTTAATATAAGCATTTACAGCCACTCAATTCCATTTAACTAAATCAAAAAACCATTTAACTAAACCAAACGACCTGTTCCCTAATTGTAGCTTTTTTCGCCATTTTTTTGTCTCTACTTTTACTTCAGAAACCCTCATGCAATACAACTCAAAAATAGCATGAATATACCATGAGGGTTCTATGGTAATTAAAAACAGAAGCTAAAATTAGCAAACATACTTATTTGAAAAACTGACACTTAATTAATATACATACTAATAAAACCAATAAAAACATATAGTTATGAAAACACAAAATCAAATTTTTAGAAACAAAAATCTCATTTTAACGGGAATGTTTATCTTTTTAGTTTTTACAGGACTAAATCTCTCTGCAGATAATAATGATGAAAAGAAATCGATTAAAATTGCATTATTATTAGACACAAGTAATAGTATGGATGGTTTAATTGAACAAGCAAAATCTCAGCTTTGGACCATAGTTAACGAACTATCAGGAGCAAGTTGCGATGGAGAAAGACCTGAACTACAAATTGCCCTTTATGAATATGGCAACGACTGGCTGAGTGCACGTGAAGGTTATATTAGACAAGTAAGCTATTTAACAAAAGATCTGGACCTTATATCACAAAAACTATTTGAATTAAGAACCAATGGTGGCAGCGAATTTTGCGGTCAGGTAATTAATACTTCCCTTGATCAATTAGAATGGAATAATTCAAATGAAGATTTGAAACTTATATTTATTGCCGGTAACGAACCTTTTACACAAGGTGGAGTTAATTTTCATGATGCTTGTTATCGTGCTAAAAATAAAGGAGTTATTGTGAACACTATCTTTTGTGGCGATTTTCGCGAAGGCGTACAAACAAGCTGGAAAAAAGGAGCTGACATTACTGGTGGTGAATATATGAGTATTAACCAGGATTGTAAAACAGTTTATGTTACTTCGCCTTATGATGATCGTATTGCAAAATTGAATACAAAGCTGAACGATACTTATGTTTCTTACGGAAGTTTAGGAAGACAAAAAAAACAAAATCAAGCAGCGCAGGATGCAAATGCAGGAAGTATTGACAAAGTAAATGCTGTTAAACGTTCTGTTTCAAAAGCTTCTCATGTGTATAAAAATGAATCGTGGGATTTAGTTGATGCAGCTGAACAGGAAGATTTTGAAATTGCTGAAGTTAAAGAAGCGGATCTTCCGGCAGTAATGAAAGGAATGAATGATGAAGAGAAAACAATATACGTTGATACAAAGAAAAAAGAACGCCAAATAATTCAGAAAGAAATAATTGAGCTGAATAAAAAGCGGGAAGATTATGTGCGAAAACAAAAAGCAGAAAATAGTCAGGAAAACGCTTTGGATGATGCAATGCTGAATGCAATAAAAACTCAGGCTAAATCAAAGAATTTTAAATTTGAAAAGTAAGTTGAATATCATTTCCAGAATAAAGAGGCCGTTTAAAAGCCTCTTTTTTTATCTACACTTCGCTAAACTCAGTGTGACAAATTGTCTAGTCCTAAAATATGGCTACAGTTAAAAATTAAATTTACGCTGCTTTATTAAATACCATATTTGGTGTTTTATATGCTAAAGATAAGTGTAATCTTTTATTATTGTAAATATCTATTGCATTTTTTGCTGCTTTGCAAGCGTTCCGTGTATTAAAGAAGCATTGGTCAAGATAAAATTCATCTTTTAAAATGCCGTTAACTCTTTCAGCTATTGCATTTTCATAACAATGATTTTCTTCAGTCATGCTAATTTTGATTTTATGTTTCTTTAATTCACTTACATATTGATTACTACAATACTGAATACCTCTGTCAGAGTGATGTACTAAGCCGACCGCTGGACGGGCTGTCCTCAGAGCTCGTTTTAAGGCTCGAAGACAGCCCGTCAGCTCCAGAGAATCGCTGATGTCATATCCTACTATTTTTCGAGAGAACATGTCTGTAATCAGCGCTAAATAGCAAAAACCATTAACAGTTCTAATATATGTAATGTCAGAGACCCAAACCTGATTGGGCGCTGTAACATTCATATCTTTCACAAGGTTGTTATACTTATGAAAACGATGATAAGAATCTGTAGTTTTGCATGTTGCTTTCTTTCGTTTTACAAGCATATCATGAGAACGAAGAATGTCAAACAAACAATCTCTACCAAGCTTTATTCCTGTTGCTTTAAATGTTGATTTTAAAGCCTTGTACAGTTTTCTTGTTCCCACTCGTGGTTGTATTATACGTTCTACTTTTACGAGATCTATTACTTTCACTTCAACAGCTTTACGCTTCTTATATCGCTTTAGGTACTTATAGTATGCATCTCTGTGCACATCAAAGCAATTACAGGTAGTTTCAATGTTAGATCCACCTATTTTTCTTGTTATATCTACTGCTTTCATAAGAGCTAAATGTTTAAGTTTTTTTTTAGCTCTTCAACACTTTTATAACCTAAATTCTTTGCAGCTACTTCAAGATAAGAGTCGCTTACCAGTTTCTCCATATCTTTCCTTACCAGTAAGTTCTTTAGCTGTTCTACCTCTTTTTCTAAGGCTTTTAATCTACTAATTTCATCTTTTGTTTTCACGATAACTCTAGTATTCATTAAGTCTTTTCTATCGTATTTAAGAACCCACTCATTGATAGAACTATTATGGATTCCATAAATACGACCTAATTCTCTTTTGGTATATTTACCCGTACTAAGTTCCGATAAAATTTTGAGTTTAAAACTCTCACTGTAACGTCTTGTTACTTTGTCATTTTTATACATAATTGCTACAATTTGTGTAGCCATTATTTAGGACGGGTCAAATTGATTGATTGTTGATTGTCATATTGAGCCTGCCTGACGGCAGTCAGGCTTGTGGAAATATGAACATCCAAAAACTTTTAGGATAGAATCTTTCGTTTTAATTCCCATTCAATCTTTATATAAAATATTTCTTAAGTTCACCTATTTTACCATGCCATGAACAACCTAAACAAAACAGTTCATCTAAATTGTAACCTTTAAGATTTTTTGATTGATCGTTTGGAATAATTTCCAATGCTCTTGAAACTTTTACATTCAGTCTTTCTCCTTCCTTATTCTTAACATAAAATATTGCAACACCACATTGCGGGCAGATCATAAATTTCATTTGTAGGTTTTTAATTTCTAATCAAATTTAAGTGAATGTCAGTGGAAAATCACACACCAATAAACTTGTAAATTACATATATTTTTTGTAAAATTTGATAATTGATACTAACCATTGTCTACTCTTTTATTGTACCGAAATGGAAAAACTTCTGTTTAAATTATTGAAACCATTTCATTACTCTTTTGAAACATCATTTTGCTTTGGTGTTATAATAATCCCTGAACCAATTCATTATTAAATACTTTTTAAAATGCGTAAGTTGTATTTCACAATTATTCTAATTTTTGTTGCATTTAACATTTATGCTCAAAATGAAAAATTTCCTTTACATTTTGCAATCCAAAATGACAATACTCCAACAGCACTATCCTACATTTCCGATAATAATTATATTAATGAAAAAGACAAAGATGGCTTTACTCCCTTAATGCATGCCATTGCTATGAACAATGAAGAAATAATTGATGCTCTTATTGAGGCTAAAGCAAACGTAAACGAAAGAGATAAATCAGATTTGACTACTTTGATGCATGCCAGCACTGTAAGCAATCCAATGGTAGTTTGGAAACTATTGAAGGCAGGAGCTGAGTTAGAAGCAGATAACAAGGGGTGGACTGCGTTAACGGCTGCTTGTAGAGCAGGAAATTCAGAGGTTGCTACATATTTAATTGAACAAGGGGCAAATATCTATACTAAAACAAAGAAGAACTGGACACCATTTCTATTTGCTTGTGCATACGGAAACGATTCCCTTATAGAATTATTTATCGATAAAGGAGTGGATATTAATGAAACCAGTTCTGATGATTGGACTTCACTTATGGCATCACTTTTTGGGGGGAATCTGAAGTCAGCTAATTATTTTCTTGACAATGGAGTTGATATTCATATGATAAATGAACAAAAGTGCAGTTCCTTTATGTATGCCTGCCAATATGGAAACGATGAGATCATTATGAAGCTTATTGAAAATGGCGCTGATATTCATCTGAAAACCCATGGTAAATGGAGTACAGTGATGTTAGCGATTAGATATGGCAACCTTGAGTCGGCTAAATTTTTGATAAATAAAGGAGTGGATCTAAAAAAACGGGATATAAATGGATGGTCCGCAATAACACTTGCAGCGCGTTATGGGGACCTTGAACTAATACAACTTATGATTGAAAAAGGTTATAGCATTAATATGTGGACCAAAGATCAATATACCTGTCTTATGTTGGCAGTTATTGCCGGAAACACTGTCATGGTAAAATATTTTCTTGAACAAAATGCCAATACAAGAATTAAAACTTTAGATACAAAGCACGATGCGTTTTTATTCGCTGGTAAATACGGAAATGTGGAAATGGTGCAGTTATTCATAGATCATGGAGAAAAAGTAAATAAAATAAGAGGAGAACATGGTGCTGTTATTAACACAGCAGTATATGCCGGAAATAATGAAGTTGTAAAGCTTTTAATTGAAAATGGAGCAATAATAAAACCTTTTCATATGCGAATCGCTTTCGAAAGAAACAATGATGAGCTTGGAAAATATTTTTTAAGTAAAGGTATATTACCAAAAGAGTTTAAGGGTACCGGTACCCCTGATGCTATTTTTGCTTCTGGAAAATCATTTATGTTTTCAGCTGAAATAAATGAAAAAGCCAACAATAAAGAGTTAGCCAAACAACAGTTTAACCGTGCAGCTATTAATTTTGAAAAAGCCGAACCAAAGCTCTTAAAAAAAGCAGAAATTTATGAAAAGGGACGTAGTGGACTATTGTTTGCTGTTATTGGATTGAGCCTTGCAATAATGGATGTTTCAAATGCTGCAAACGACAAACAGGTTACCGGCTATAGTCAATTAATTCCGTATGGTGCTGGCGAAGTTAGTCCTGATGAAGCAAAAAGAATTGAATATGAACATAAAGCAGAATACTGTCGTCAAATGGTAATTTATTGCAATAAAAAATCAAATGAATATCAATAAGAAACTAAAAAAACAGTGCAATAATAAAAATGATTGTAAAATTCCAGTCCTCTTTATTTAAGTGATTAATTTTCAAATTATTAGTTATTCGTAACGTAAACTATTAACCGGGTTTCTGGATGCTGCTTTATATGCCATAAAAATTATTGTAACTAATGCTATCAATATTGATAAACCACCTGAAACAATAAAAATCCATATTCCAATATTTGTTCTGTATGCAAAGTTTTTAAGCCAATTATTCATTAATAAATAAGCTAATGGCCAAGCAATTATATTCGCAAATACAACCCATTTAGTAAAATCATATGATAGTAACAATATAATATTTGAAACAGATGCTCCCATAGCTTTTCTTATACCCACTTCTTTTGTACGTTGTATAGCCATGTATGATGCCAGACCTAATAATCCAATGCATGCAATAATAATTGCCAGTAAAGAAAATATGCTAAAAATTCGCATCGATGTTTTTTCCATGGTGTACATCTGACCTAAATGCTCATCCAGAAAGTAATACGAGAACAGAGACTCATTACTAAATTCATTCCATTTGTTTTCAATTTCTTGTATAGTAGATGTAATATTCCCCTTTGTTAATTTTACATTTAATTGACCAGCCGCTCCTCCTCTTTCTTCATTATTAAACATAATAAATGACTGTATCGGTTGATGAAGAGAATTATAGTGATAATTTTTAACCACTCCAACTATTGTATATTCATCGAAAGGATCCTCATTATTAAATCTGAACCTGAATCGTGCTCCTACAGGTTCCTTAAAATCAAACTCTTTAACAAAAGCCTCATTAACCAGTACTTTTAAGGAATCATCAAACTGATCTGAAAAATCTCTTCCGTCTGCTATTTCTAATCCCATTGTTTTAACAAAGAAATCGTCAACAATCATCCCTCTTGTTGTCAAGATTTCTGAATTTGCATCTTTTTGGAGCATTACTCCAAAATAAAAACCTCCCTGAATCTCAGAACCGGATAAGGATACATTTTTAACCTCAGGCATTTTTTTAACCTCGTCAATAAATATTTGCATATTTTCCCGTAATGAAAAAATTCTATCTACTACCACAACTTTTTCTTTATCAAATCCAAGATTTTTATTCATTATATACCGAATTTGGCTATTCACTAATAAAGTAAATGCTATTAATCCAATGGAGATAGTAAACTGAAAAATCACTAAAGAATATCGTAAAATCCGACCTCGTTTTGAAGACCCAAATTTTCCTTTTAGCACCTCAACAGGTTTATATGAAGATAAAAAGAAAGATGGATATATACCTGCAATTATCCCTACAAATATGCTTACACAGAATAATGACGGCAGAACATAAGGATTCCCAAAATAATCTATATAAAGTGACTTTTGAGCAAGATTATTAAAAATTGGAAGAGATAATTCAATCAAAATTAAGCCTATCCACAAACTAAAAAAACTAACAAAGATTGATTCAAACAAAAACTGCCTTACAAGAAATTTTTTATTGCTACCTACTACCTTTCTGATACCAACTTCTTTTGCGCGTTCTGCAGCTTGTGCTGTTGACAGGTTTATAAAATTTATACATGCAAGCACTAAAATAAATATTGCTATTGAAATAAATATAATAACATATCTGTAATCCCCATTCGGATTCATTTCAGCTTCGAGATTGGAATGCAAATGAATACTTGTTAATGGTTGTAAAAAATAATCGTATCCATTGCCAGCTTTTGTATATTCCTCAAAAGTTACGCCCATTTGCGATTCAATCTGACCAGCTGCATATCTTTTAACTAAATCCGGCAATTTTGCCTGAACAGTTGTAGGGTTTGTTCCTGCTGCTAATTTAATATAAGTATGTGTGGAAAAAGAAACATAATTTACTGCTCTTATAAACTGATTTACAAATAAAGAACCTAAGAAATCAAAATCCATATGTGAATTCTCCGGAACATCCTCACATACTCCGGAAACTTTAATTTCTCCAAAGGGCGTTGTAATCATCTTGCCCAAAGGATCATCGCTTCCAAAGTATCTTTTTGCAGTACTTTCTGTCATCACAATTGATGTTGGATCAGCTAGAACTGTTTTCGGATCGCCAATTAATAGCTTTATTGAAAAGAAATCGAAAAAAGTAGAATCGGCAAAACAAAAATTATTTTCCTTAAAAACATTTTCTTCATAACGAAATACTAATTCGTTATTGAAACGAGAAATTCTCATTTGGGCTTCTACTTCCGGAAAATCTTCTTTAATAGTTGGACCATAAGAATGAGGAATAATAGCATAGCTTATAGTATTTTCAGGATAAATACGATTTAAAGCTACTCGATATATGTTATCAGAATTCTCAAAAAACTTATCGTATGAATATTCGTCCATTACATGCAATGAAATCAGAATACAACTGGCTATACCAACTGATAAACCAAGAATATTTACGAATGTATTTAATTTATTACGCCATAAATTTCGTAATGCTATTTTGAAAAAGTTCTTAATCATAATTGTAAAGTTTGTTAATTTTTGTTGACAATTATTTATGCCAAACCATATACCAAAATTTTTAAATACTAACAATCAACATCTTACAATTTACAATTAAAAATCAACTGTTGCAAAATCCAACATTTAAACTAAAAAATGAACACCCAATCTATTCGTAACGTAAACTCTCAACAGGTTTTGCCTTAGCAGCTTTATACGACTGAACAATTATTGATAGTATTCCAATTACATATACAAATACAACACTTATTATAAAAATCCATATAGATAAATCGATTCTATAAGCATAATCTTGTAACCACTTATCCATTACATAATATGCAATTGGGCAAGCAATTATAATTGAAACTAAAATCCATATTGAATAATCCTTAATAAACATTTTAATAATACTTAATGTATTTGCTCCGTTTACTTTCTTGACTCCTATTTCCTTTGTTTTAATTTCGGTAGTAAACATTGAAAGACCAACTAATCCAATCGCAGCAATTAATATTGCCAGTAAAGTAAAATACAAAAAGATGTTAATCATTCTTTTTTCAGATCTGTAAATACTTGTTTTATGATCATCCCAAAAATCATATTCGAAAGCATAATCATGTAAGAATTCATTCCACACTTTTTCGATATGATTAATTCCGTTTGGAATACTTTTATCATTTAATTTTATCATAAAGTATGAGTAGTAATTCGGTACAATTGCTAAAAATATTGGTTCAACAGGCTCATTTAATGGCTTAAAATGAAAATCTTTCACAACACCAATTATTTCTCCTTCAATATCAAACATGCTAAATTTACTTCCCACCGGGTTTTCTAAACCCATATATTGAATTGCCTTTTCGTTAAGAATATAATTTGAAGAATCTGAATTAAAATCCAATGAAAAATCTTTTCCTTGCGACAATTCTAAATCAATGGTTTCTAAAAAATCATGGTCTACCGATAAAATTGTAAAACCTTTATCGTCAGCCGGATCTTTTCCTTCGTAATTATAATTACTTGTACCAATACCAACAAAATTGGGTAGTTCAGAAACAACTGAAACATTTTCAATAAATGGACTATTCTTAATTTGCTGTTTTATAAGTCCGTAATTATTTCTGGCAACTCCTTTTAATGGAAGATAGACTATATTACTTGTATTATAACCAAGATCTTTATTTTTCAGATAATCAAATTGCCTAAATATTGTGATAGATGATATTACAAGAATAATAGATATGGTAAATTGAAATATAACAATAAGCTTTCGAATTCTTTTTCCACGCAAGCCTTTTGTTAGCTCACCGGTTAAAAGATTTAAAGACTTAAACTTTGTAATAAAATAGGCTGGATATAAAGCCGATATTATACTTGTAATGAAAAATATTAAAAATAGATATCCAATAAAGGACAAATCTAAATAATTAATTGTAAGCTCCTTTCCTGAAATTTTATTGAAAGGCATTCGGAATAACTCAATGAATATTAAAGCAAATACACCTGAAATTAAAACGAATAATCCTGTTTCAAAAAATATATTTTTAACAAGGCCTAACTTGCTACTACCTAATATTTGTTTTAAAGAAATTTCTTTTGACCTTTTTGTATATTGAGCTGTTGTAAGATTTATAAAATTAAAACAAGCAATAACTAAAATACATAATGCTATTAATGCGAAAATTTGCACTGTTTTCATTCCTGCTTTTTCTCCGTCCAGCGAGTATAAATGTAACTGTCTTAAAGGCTGAACCTTAAAAACAAAACCTAAATCTGGTCCTTTATCAGACATAAAATCTTTAATTTCAAAATCTAATTGTTTCTTTAGTTTTCCTTTCCCGGCTAATATATAAGTCTCAATTCTTCCAAACGACCAATATCTCCACATTAAATTATTATCTTCTAAAAATTTATAAGGAAGTAACAAATCAAAATTTACATCCGTATTATTTGGAAAATTCCTGACAACTGCTGCCACATTGAACTCATGTATACCATCAACAAGAATAGTTTTATTAATTGGATTCTTATTGCCAAAATATTTTTTAGCAATATGAGATGTAAGTACAACTGAATTCGGATCACTTAAGGCAATATGCGGATCTCCGTAAACGACTTCAGAAGTAAAAATCTCAAAAAATGAAGGATCTGTGTAAAACAAATTTTCTTCATTAAACAAATCTTCTCCAACCTTAATTGTTGATGCCTGGTTTTTTAATCGAACCGCATTTTTAATACCCGGATATTGCCCGACAAGTAAAGGTGCAGCCATATCGGGCGTTAACTGCGTTTGCCAAACATTGTCTTTTTCCTGATACTCAGAATACAAACGATAAATTTCATTATAATTTGCATTAAACTTATTGTAATTTACCTCATCTTTTATCCAAAGAAAAAGCAAGAGAAAGGAAGCTATTCCAATTGATAATCCTGAAAAATTAAGAAATGAGTATATTCTGTTATTAAGGATATTTCTAAACGCTGATTTTAATAGATATTTGAACATAGTTTTATTTTTTATTCGTAACGTAAACTATCAACCGGATTTCTCTTTGCTGCTCTAAATGCTAAAATAAAAACACTAATAAATGCTACAGCTATTGTAAGAAAACCTGCTAAAACAAAAACCCACACAGTTATATTTGACTGATAAGCATAGTTTTGCAACCATTTATTAATATATAAATATGCAATTGGAGCTGCAATAACAAAGGATATTAATACCCACTTTATAAAATCGCCAACCAACATTACTATTATTTTAGTTGTATTTGAACCTAAAACTTTACGAATACCAATTTCTTTTGTTCTCTGCAATGTAATATAAGTTGCGAGACCAATTAAGCCTAAAACTGAAATAACTGTAGCAATAATTGTAAATAAGATTACGATCTTTTTTGTTTTTTTCTCGGTACTATAAAGATTTTCAAATTCCTTTGTCAGACTGGTTATAATTAATGGAGCATTAATCGGAGCAAATTCTTTCCATTTTTGTTCAATTAAATTAATTACTTCGACCTCATATCCTGATTTAATTTTAACATGCATTTTATCAGCTACTGGTTTTTCTCTTACTCTAATAGTACTTGGACTTGATTTGTAATGTAATGATCGAAAATTAAAATCATCAACAACCCCAACAACTTTTCCTGTAGTATCTGAAAAAACAGTAAAAAATCTATTGATTGAATTATCCCAACCAATATGATCTTTTGCTGATTTATTTATAATAAAGAAATCACCATTATCCAATGAAATATTTTCATAATCATCCAATTTCTCTATGAATTTAATTCCGAGCGTACTTATAAAATCCTTATCCGATAAAAGAACAAACATGTTTATCTGGTTTGTCTCATCAACTCCTTCCCATGTTGCTGTTTGGTTCCAACCTTCTTCACCTGCTGTAAAAGTGCTTGTGCATACATTTTCTATACCTGTAAATGATTTTAACTCGTTTTTTAATTCCTTAAGTTTTATTCCACTCCAATGAACCTCTATTTCATACACATTATCTGTATTTAAACCTAATTCTCTATTAAACATAAAGTCTAACTGGTTTGAAAAACTTATAGCAGAAATAAATAAAAATCCAGTTATACTAAATTGTATCACAACTAATAAATTTCTGAATTTCTTAGCTTTTTTACCCTTATAAAATGATTCTTTAAGCAATAACATTATATTATATTGTGATCCATAAATTGATGGATATATTCCCGCAACTAATCCTACAAATATTGATATTAAAAGAAAGTATGGTATTAAAGTATATGATAAATTAATTTCTTCATTAATTAAATTTCCAAAACCGGGGCTTAAAAGTTCTACTGATATTAAAGCAACAATTAATGCTATTATTGAGAACAAAATTGATTCAGTAAGAAATTCGATAATAATATTTTTTCTTTGACTTCCTGAAATCTTTTTTAATGCTACTTCTTTTGATCGTTTAAGTGATACTGCCGAAGATAAGTTTGTGTAATTAATTATAGCCAATAGTAATATAAATATTGTAGCAGAAAAGAATATATAAATGTACTTTCGGTCAATTGTTTTAAAAGAGTTTCCTCTTATCTTTTCAAATCGTAAATCCTTAAATGCTTGTAATTTCAAATTGCTAAGCTCCATTACTCTGTCACCAATATCAACAGCACAGGTTTTTATCTTTTCTTCTGCAATTTTCTCGTTATTATTAATAAGTAAATAAGTAGAATAATTAAACTGCCCCCAATAGGCATCTTTATCAAATACCTCAAAGGATATTATTAAATCGTATTTAATGCTCGAATTTTCAGGACAGTTTTGAACAACAGCTGTTATTTGGTATTCCTTTTCTTTTCGTCCCAACCTCAGAGTTTGTCCAATTGGATCCATATCACCAAAATACTTTTGTGCCAGACTCTCTGTTATTACCAACGAGTTTATATTCTCAATTGGTTTTTGAACATTTCCTCGTACAATAGGAAAAGAAAACATCTCAAAAAATTCATTATCAACATATAGTAAATCCGATTCAAAGAATTTTTCCTGATCTTTTGTTACAGTTATATTCTTAACCTCTTCAATCCTTGTATAATTCTCAATTTCAGGAACTCTATCTGATAAATAAGCACCTAACTGTGCTGGAGTTCCAGCAAAATTGCCACGACTATCATTTGTTTCTTTTATAACTCTATATAAATTTTGATAGTTGTCATGGAAAGTATCATAATTTCTAACTTTCTGAATGAATAGAACAAACAATATAAAAGAAGTTAAACCAATTGAAAGTCCTAATACGTTAATCAGTGTATGAAAGCCGTTTCTCTTAAAATTTCTTTGTATTAATAATCTAAAGAAATGTCGTATCATAATCATAATTTTTTATTCGTAACGTAAACTTTCAACCGGATTGGCATTTGCAGCTCGTATAGCGTGGAAAGCAATTGTTGAGAATGCTATCAATAATGCAATAATTCCAGCAATAATAAACTCAAAAAACCCAATATCTATATGAAAAATAAAGCTTTGCAACCACTTATCCATCCATAAATAAGCAACAGGTATAGCAATAAATATTGCAATAAAAACCCATTTTAAAAACTCTTTATTTAGTAGAAAAACGATGCTTTTAACTGTAGCTCCATTAGCTTTTCGAATTGCAATTTCCTTTGTTTTATTTTCAGCAATGAATGATGATAATCCAAACAATCCTAAGCAAGCAATAAAAATAGCCAGAAATGAAAAGAACTTATACAATTCCTTTAATTGAATTTCAGATTTATACATCCTTTCATAATCATCATTCATGAAATGATAATCGAACGGAAAATCATCAACATACTTCTTAAAAGTAGTTTCAATATATTGAATTGCCTTTGATACATTCTTCCCATTAATCCTTACAGCACAAATTTTATAAAACCCTTTATCCATAACAATTGCAATAGGCTCTATTTTAGTATTCAATGGCATAAAATGATAGTTTTTTAACACACCTATAATTTCACTTTCATACCACATTGTAGCGCTTGTTCCAACAGGATTAATCATCTGCAATTGCCTTACAGCTTCCTCATTAATAATAGTATTTACTGAATCGCTTGACAAGTTCTCTGAAAAATCTCTACCATCAACTAAATTCAAACCAAAAACCTTAAGATAATCGTAGTCACCAATGCTTATATTCATTCGTACATTTGATTCTTCTGGTAAACCTTCCCAGGTTGCATCTACTGACATTTTATTGAATGATGGCATTTGGAATGTTCTTGTTATTGATTTTATGTCAGTAGATTCTAATAAATCTGCTTTGAAAACATTGTATGAGTTCAGAAGTTTATCATTTACATGAAAATAAACAATATTATCATGGTCTATTCCAAGATCCTTATTCAGAGTATAATTCATCTGCCTTGAAATTATTATAGTACTTGAAATTAATATTACTGATACTGCAAATTGCACAATTACCAATACTTTCCTTAAATTACTTTTATTTGATTTTAAACTACTAAATCCTCTAAGTACTAATATTGGCTTAAATGATGATAATTTTATTGCAGGATAAATACCTGCAAATAATCCTGCTACTATCGCTACAGAAATTATTATTAAGATAAAAACAGGATCGGTATATTTTATAGTTAAGTCTCTCTCGATTAAATTACCAAACGGTGTTCTAAAAAACTCAACTAAAATAAAAGCAAAGATTAATGATAGAAAGGAAAATAACATAGATTCCAGTAACAACTGTTTAATGATTCTTTTTCTATCTGCACCCAATACTTTCTGAATAGCTGTATTTTTTGCCCGTGATATTAATTTAGCAGTAGATAAATTCATGTAGTTGAAACATGCGATCAGGATAATAATTATGGCAATAAATGAGAAGATATAAATACTTTTTAAAAGTGCAGGTTCTCCGTTTAAAAAATACAAATGCATGTTCTTAACAGGTTGCAAGTACAAAGTTTTATTATCGTTATCAATATTATTCTTTAAGATTTCATTTATCTTTTTCTCAACTGAACTCTTATTTGTCGTTTCTGATAACTTCACAAAACTTTGCCAGGCCCATTCGGTCCAATTATCTAATTCATGTCCTGTCTGGTTAAGGCTATTTATTGGAATTATAAAATCAGGTTGGATACTTGAGTTTGAAGGTATATCCTGTATTATTCCTGTTACAGTATGATCATCAGCGCCATCAATAGTTAAAACTTTTCCGATTGGATTTTCTGTCCCAAAATACTTAGAAGCTGATTTCTGAGTTAATACAATTGAATTTATATTCTCAAAAGCAGCTTCTGATGATCCCTTTACAAATGGAAAATCCATAAAATCAAACATTCCCTGATCAACAAAAAATAATTTTTCCTTAAAAATTTTATCAAAATATTTAATTGTTGAGTTATAAGAATCATATCTGAATCCTTTTTCAACTTCCGGTATTTCATTAAGAACAGCAGGAATTAATGCTGGTGGAAGATTACTTATTGTTAATGGAGATTCACTTGTTTCAGTAAAATAAATTCTGTAGATATTATCGTAATCTTTATGAAACTTATCGTAACTCAGTTCATCCGCAACCCATAAATATATAAGCATACTAGCCGTTAAACCAATTGTTAATCCTAATATATTTATAAAAGAAAAGGTCTTATTCTTCAATAAATTTCTAAAAACTAATTTTATATAATAATTAAACATCACTCTACTTTTTTAACTGATTTAAGAAACTAAAAGCAATTATTCAATTATCAGACCAATTCCTGTAATAGCCTTTATTTCTGATATTTACATAAAGTAATTCAAAATCAATTGTAGCTTTTTACAACACAACTGTCGGAATTAGCGACATTTAGTGTTAGCTTTACACAAGATAGTTAAAACTGAATTTATGTCAAAAACGCAGGGAAAGATATTAATTGTTGATGATAATGAAGAACTCTTAATTGCTTTCAGGTTCTTTTTATCGAAACATTTTACATTAATAGATACCATAAAGAACCCAAATTTAATTCATGAGTCTATTCGAAAAGAGACCTATGATATTGTATTGCTCGACATGAATTTCTCTGCCGGTGTGAATACAGGAAACGAAGGTATTTATTGGATGAAACAAATTTTAGAAAAAGACCCGAATGCTTCCGTGGTTTTAATTACGGCCTATAGCGATGTTGAGCTGGCAGTAAATGCAATGAAAGAAGGTGCTGCTGATTTTATTCAAAAATCGTGGGACGAGAAGAAAATTCTTTCAACTATTCTTTCAGCTTATAATATTCGCTTATCAAAATTAAAAATTAAAACGCTGGAACAAAAACAAAAGCATCTTAGTGAAAAGATTGATAGTAAATTTAACAATGTTATTGGAGAATCAACATCAATGCAGGCAATTTTAAAAATGGTTAAAAAAGTTGCTGTAACCGATGCAAATGTTTTAATTCTGGGAGAAAACGGAACAGGAAAAGAAGTAATTGCACGGGAAATTCACCGTAAGTCAAATAGAGCCAATGAAGTTTTTGTAAGCGTAGATATTGGAGCTTTACAGGAAACCTTATTTGAAAGTGAACTTTTTGGTCATGTTAAAGGATCATTTACTGATGCTAAAGAAGACCGGGTGGGTCGATTCGAAATAGCATCCGGCGGAACTTTATTTCTTGACGAAATCGGGAACTTACCAATTTCGTTGCAAGCTAAATTATTAGCTGCTATTCAGAATAAAGAAATTTTCCGGGTTGGGTCAAACAATCCTGTCCCTGTTGATATACGGTTAATATGTGCTACCAATAAGAATCTTAATGATATGATTATTGAAGGTGGCTTTAGGGAAGATTTATTGTACAGAATAAATACCATAAAAATTGACCTTCCGGCCCTAAAAGAACGTGGTAATGATATTACCTTACTTGCCAATTTCTTTTTGAATAAATTTGCTAACAAATACAATAAACCTGATTTAAAATTTAACCAGAATACTATAAGCAAATTAATGCAACATTCATGGCCAGGAAATATCCGTGAACTTCAGCATACAATAGAAAAAGCTGTAATTTTATGTGATGGCAATGTTATTCTTTCGTCTCAGTGCTGGCCCGAGGGTGAGAATACAAACAAGCATTTTCTGCCTGACACCTTAAATATTGATGAGAATGAAAAGGTATTAATTGAAAAAGCAATTCAAAAGTACAAAGGGAATATTAGCATGGCTTCCAAAGAGCTTGGAATAAATAGATCAACTCTTTATAAAAAAATGGAAAAATATGGTATTTAGTCGCTTCCGTATATTCATAATAGTTCAGGTATTACTTATTGCTGCTACTACGCTGGCATTCTTTTGGACATTGCAACAGGAATATATGCTTATTACAAGCACTTCACTAATAATATTATGGGTTTTACAGATAATATATTTAATCTGGTATCTGCAGAAGATCAATCGGGATTTGTTAAAATTTATTACAGCATTGCGTTACGATGATGTATCAATAAGTTTCGACAAAGAGAAAAATATTGATCCATATTTTAAAAATTTATACCAGGAATTAAGTAACATTATTAATGAAATATCAGTAGTCAGATCTGAAAAAGAAAGCGAACATCAGTATTTTCATAACACCGTCAGACATATTGGTACTGGTATATTAGCATTTGATGATAGCGGGAAGGTTGAAATATGTAATAATGCAGCCTTAGATCTTTTAAATTTAAGTAACCTAAACAATATCGTAGATACCGAAAAAACTAAACCTGGTTTATCGAAAATATTGAAAAATATTAAGCCGGGAGCAACTAAATTATTAAAACTTATTACTGAAAATGACGTAATTCAATTATCGATAAAAGCAGCAAACTTTAAAATCAGGAACCGGAATATTAAACTAATTTCGTTACAAAATATTAAAACTGAAATAGATCAGAGTGAAGTTGATGCATGGCAAAAATTAATCAGGGTTTTAACTCATGAAATAATGAATTCTGTGAGTCCGATAAAACTCCTGTCCGGTTCATTAATAGAAATGTTTGAAGAAGATAATAAAATAAAAACAATCGACGAAATTGATAATACAACCATTGAAAATTCTGTTTTAGGACTTAAAACAATTCGGAAACGAAGTGCAGGATTATCGAATTTTGTTGAAACATACAAAAGTCTAACTCAGATTCCAAAAGCAAATCTTTCCGAATTTAAAATATGTCATTTATTCGATCATATTAATACTTTACTAAAGCAAGATCTTGAACAAAAATCAATTCAGTTTAGTTTTAATTGTAATCCGAACAATTTGATTTTATACGCCGATGAAAAACTTATTGAACAGGTTTTGATTAATCTGATAAAGAACGCTTCAGAAGCATTCTTAAACTGCGAGAATCCCAAAGTAGATTTAAAAGCAGAGCTAAAAAATGATCTTGTTCAGATAAAAGTTTTAGACAATGGATCGGGAATTTCTCAGGAAGTATTAGAAAATATCTTTATTCCATTCTTTACTACAAAAGAAAAAGGCTCAGGTATTGGATTGAGCCTCTCTCGTCAAATTATGCAATTACATGGTGGTACTATAAATGTGAAATCTGAACCTAATAATCAGACTGTTTTTACTTTGATATTTTAAACTATTTATAAATTTAATTAACTAACGCTTCAGTGTAAAGTAAAACGTACTTCCTTTCCCCTCTTCGCTCTCAACCCAAATTTCCCCACCAATCTTTTCAATTAGTTCCTTACATAAAATTAATCCCAAACCGGTTCCTTTTTCATTTTCAGTTCCCGGAGTAGTGTAATCATAATCAATGTCAAATATTTTTTCAATTTTATCTTTTGGTATTCCAATTCCTGAATCTTTTACGATTAGAATTACATTTATTTTATTTTTGGAAACAATCTCGTTTTTTGATTTTATAGTAATCTTACCACCTTTTGAAGTAAATTTTATAGCATTATAAATTAAGTTTCTAAATACAGTTTGAATAATGTTTAAATCAGTATAAATATTTAATTCCTTCGAAATATCATTTACAAACTCTAATCCTTTTGTTTTTAAATTTTCATCGCAAAGATCACGTATATCCTCAACAATTTTGTAAACATTAACATTTTCATTTTTAGTTTCTAAACGTCCTAACTGACTTCGCGACCACATTAACAAATTATCTAATAGCTTAAATGTACTGTTTGCTAATGTGTTTAAATTACTTAAAAACATATTAGCCTGATCTTCTGACAGTTCTTTGTATTTTTGATTAAGCAATTCTGAAATTTGCACAAAATTTCCTATTGGGCTTCTTAAATCGTGGGCAATTATTGAAAAGAATTTATCCTTTTGTGCATTTAAAATTCTTGATTTCTCCTCACTTATTTTCAGATTTTCATTTAGTTCATTTATATCTTCAATTCTTCTCTCAAGATCATCATTTACAGCATGTATTTCTTCATTAATTGATTTTATTTCTTCGTTATTAATTTGAATTTTCTTTAATTGATCTTTTATTGTTTTTTCAGCATTCTTCTGTTTTGTTATATCACGTGCAATGCCTTCTATTGCAATAACATTTCCTTCATCATTCATTATTGGTGTTTCTGAAACCTCCAATATGTGAATATTTTTATTCGAATCAAAAATTTCAAGTTCATAAGGTTTCTGTTGAATCCCTTTTATTGCCAGTTCTGTTTTTTCAGTAGCTGTTTTATTAATGGGGTTATCTGTTAAATACTTAGCATAATGAGCAAGAAAATCTTTCTGTTCAAAACCTAAAATATTTTTTATTGAAGGACTTACATATTCAAAAATTCTGTCAACATTATGTCTGTAAAAAAAATATTCTTGTTTAAGGTTTTCGATAAGACTTCGGTATTTTGCTTCGCTTTCTTTTAAAGCCTGCTGAAACTCAACTATTTTTGTTATATCTGTACTTACAGCTAATGAAGCGGTTTGTCCTTCAAATTCTATTACTGTTATGGCCATATCAACCCATTTTGCTTGCTTATCTTTTGTTAAGATTTTTAAATTATATCTTGATACCACATCTTCATTATCTAATCTTGCATCTGATCTTTTTCTTGCTATATCCTGCATATCGGGATGAATAACATCCAAAGGACCCATTTTTAAAACTTCATCAATAGGATATCCTGATATTTCAGACCATGCCGGATTTGCCCATAAAAATTTGTCCGTTGTCTGAATACATATGGCTGCCGGTGATAATTCGGTAAGACTTCTGAATTTTGCTTCGCTTAATTTTAAAGCTTCCTGAATTTTACGTACTTCAGTAATATCATTACAAATTGCAAATGTAGCATTCTGATTTTCAAAATATATTGTAGTAATTGATATATCAAGCCATTTTATCTTCTTCTCTTTTGTTATAATTTTAAGATCATACCTTAACTTTGCTCCTTCCTTTCTTAATTTATCATTTGAGCGTTTCCTTACGAGATCTTTCATATCCGGATGAATAATATCGAACGGACCAACCTCATCTTTCTTTTCAACATCATAACCTGTAATTTCCGACCATGCAGAATTAACATAAAAATATTTATTTTTTCTTTGGATTGATATACCTGAAGGTGATAAATCTGCTAATTTTCTGAACTTTTCTTCGCTTTTCTTTAAAGCTTCTTCAGCCTTTTTCCTTTCTGAAATATCTCTGGCTACAGAAAGTATTCGCTTTTTTCCATCAATCTCAATCAAATGCGAGTTTATCTCAACATTTATTTCTCTTCCATCTTTTGATTTATGAACTGATTCGAAATTCATATATTTATTTAAAAGTAGCTCATCCATTCTTTCTCCTACAATTTTGTCCTTATCTCTAATGTTAATATCCAAAGGACTCATTTTAAGAAATTCTTCTCTGGTATAACCCAGTCTTTTGCTTGCGATAGCGTTTATCTCTATAAATTTACCGGGCCAATTATTTTTATCAACTTCATATAAATATATTGCATCTAAAACATTGTTAAATATATTTTTATATTTTTCTTCACTTAATTCTAATTTTTCCGTTCTTTCAACAATTCTTTTCTCCAACTCTTCATTTAAAGTTTTTAGTTCATGTTCTATCTGCTTTTGTTTATGAAAATCAGTAAACGTTTCCAATAAATAAGGTTTGCCGTCGATTATTATTTCCTTAACATTTTTTAAAATATACCTCCGTTCACCTTCCCTTGAAATTAATTCACGAACAGATTCTTCAACTTTTTTATTTAAATCAGTAATCGGGCAATTTCCTTTCACGGAAGGACAAATAAACTCATGGCATTCTTTACCAATTACTTCCTCTTTCTGATAATTAAGAATGTTAAGAGCATATTTATTTATGTCAATTATATTATGTGTTTCCGGATCGATTAACAAAATACCGGAATTTACAGAGTTTAAAATTAAATCAAGGTAATTTTCTTTTTCAATTAAATCCTTTTCAAATATATTTTTAAGGTGTCCTGAATAATGCTCTTTAACGGAATCGTTTTTATGAGTAATTTGCCTGTATAGTTGTTCTATTTTATCCGGGATTTTTGAATATTCCTTTTCCTGAATTAATAAATTAATTTCAGCCTTTAGCTGTTTCAATATTTCCGGAAGATTACTCATTTAAGAAGATCGATTCAAAATGCAAAACAATTTAATCATAATAAGAAGTAATGTCAATTATTTTTGACGAACTAACTTGTTAATTATTAATACAAACCGAATTGCATTTACTCTTAATTGTTAACATTATGAAATATTCTTTCAAATAATTTCTAAAGGTAAAAACAAAAAAATCCCTGTCTTGAAATTGACAGGGAGCATTAAGAAAATATTTTCTTTAATCAACCAGACTTAAAAACTTACTAAAGTCAGGTTCTCCACGAAAATCAAAAAGCATTAAAATACTTTCATCATCGCTTTCCACCAACATCAATAATTCCGATTTTCTTTTTGATTTCTGATTCATGATCATTCTTATTTTCTCGTTTCTCTCTTGTATAGTCATTACTTCAGCAAAATTCCCGTTTTTTATTCCTTCTTCCAGCGCTAAGAAATCGTTATTATGAAACCTGTTTTCGCAAATTACAATTTTCATATCATCAATTAATTCAAGAATTTCTCTTTCTTCTTCCTCAATATCGCCAAAGGCCAATCCTACCTTAATTAAAAAAGATGGAATAACTAATGTAAACTCACTATTATTTCTTTGATAATCTTTAACCACCTCGCTTAAGGTTTCCTGAGCAAACAAGCTTGAAGTAGCAAGAACCAATACCATTAAAACTGCAACTATTCTTTTCATAACTTTTTTCTTTAATTTAATAATCTTTTCTAAAAGACGAATAAGAATTTGATTCGTTACAGTTGATTTTAAATAGTTTTTAAAATCAAAAAAAAATTCCGGAACAAAGCCCGGAATGACAGGTTGCAAACCACCTAGCCGCTTAGAGCGGTTAGGTGGTTTATGGTAAATTATAAAGTGATCTAAAAATATTTCGCAGGATCTACATTCTCACCATCTTTCTTTACTTCATAATGTAAATGTGGTGCCGTAGACTGTCCGGTGTTTCCAACAAATCCAATCACATCTCCTTGTTTCACTTCTTGTCCTTCTTTTACATTACAACCTGAAAGATGAGAATATAGCGTGGAATATCCATCTTCGTGATCAATAATAATGTATATCCCGTACCCCTTATCTTCTTTATAATTACTCCGCAATTTTCGTATCATCCCATTGGCTGTTGCATAAACAGGAGTTCCTTCCGGAGCTTTTATATCAACCGCATTATGCATCACTTCCTTTTTCGAAATTGGAGATATTTGCATTCCGAAACCCCATGAAATCTTAACTCCATCTACCTTTTTTACAGGGAATATGGATGGTACAGAATTTTTAAGCACTTGAGTTATTGATTCACTATTATCAATTTTAGTTTCTTCTGAAATATCTATTGAAAATGCCATTAACAATATTGCTACCAATGGCAAAGTCAATAATAATTTGAATTTTGAAAATTTTCCTGAATTTATTCTTGTCATCATTTTTATTCTGTTTTTAGTTAATGAATAATTAAACTGGCTGGCAAGACTAACATTAAAGCTTTTTTCAATTTGGTCGAGGATTAGTTTTTGATAACCAATTTTATCGTTATTGGCAATTAAAACGCCACTATCAGCCAAATATTCATGAACTTCTTTAAATGCTAATCTGTACCGATAAATGAAAGGATTAAACCACTGAAGAACAAGTAATAATTCAAGAAGAATAACATCTATCGAATGTTTCTGCTTTGCATGTGTAATCTCATGCAACAATAATTCATTCGATCCGATCGACCCATAATCATCTTTATTAATAAAAATGTAATTAAAAAATGAAAATGGAGAACTGTTGTTATTCAATAATACTAATTTTTTATTGTTGTAATTTATTATTTCATTGGCATTTATTGTTTTAAAAATTTTTAATAATTGATTAATAAATCTTACAAAAAATATACTTCCAATAAGTAAGTAAAACAGGATTATGTAATCGGGCCGTGATATGGCTGCAACAGTTTGCGCTTCAAACGAACTTACTGTTGAACCAATATTCAGGTATTCGCTGAATTCAAATTGATTTTGAGAATTAACCAAAATACTTGATGCTGAAAAATCAAGAAACGGTAGTACTACAGAAAATATTAGCCCAAATAATAAAAAATACCTATTGAACCGAAACCATGTATCTCTTTTAAGAAACAATTCATAAAATAAATAAAAGAGTGTTACCGTAACGGACGATTCAATGATATATAAATAAAATGAATTCATTATTTTGCTGCTTTTTTCTTTAACTCAATTTGATCTACAACCTGCTTTTTTAATTGTTCTAACTCAGTTAAACTTAAATCATTTTCAGATGTAAAAAATGATACTAACTTACTTGCCGAATTATTAAAGAAGCTTTTTGTTATCCCTTTAAAAAATACTTTTGTATATTCTTTTTTACTTATTCCAGGACGATACTCATTTGATTTTCCGTAAGTTTTAAATCCAATAAAACCTTTATTTACTAAAACACGAACAACAGTGGAAATAGTAGTATAGGCAGGTTTTGGATCAGGGAACTGATCAACAATATCTTTCAGGAAGCCTTTTTTTATCTCCCAGAGATATTGCATTACTTGTTCTTCAGCTTTGGTTAATTCTTTCATGCCACAAACATATAACTATATTTTTAGTTATACAACTATTTTTATAATAACATTAATATGAAAATAGTTTTTGTTTGTCAGTCAAACAATTATGTCAGATTATAAAATTAAGAATCCAATATATCCAAATATAAGTGCCCCTACTAACGAAAAGGATAAATATAGCAAAAATACTTTTCTGTTCGTAATACCCCAAACAGCAGCCATAGCTGGCAACGTTGTTGTTGGTCCTGCAATTAAAAAAGCTAATGCTGCAGCTGGGCTCATTCCCTGTGATAGTAATCCTCCAATTAATGGTAATGCTGTTATATTACTGGTGTAAACCGGAACACCAATAACTGAAGCTAACAGTACTGTTAATGGTTTATCTCCTCCCAATATGCCTGTAATGAAATCTGCTGGAACATAAAGCGTAATTAATGCGTTAAGGAAAAAGGCTAAGAACATAAATTTACCTACCATTAAAGTTGCTTCATAGGTTTCTCTAAATATCATTTTAACCAACTTTTCATTTATAATTGACTCATCTTCTTTACACTCTGTGGTGCAACCACAGCTGTCATTTGGATTTTCTTTTTCTAAATCATCGGTTTTCACAGAACAACAACCCGACACTAAATTCCCTACACTATCAATTGCCTTTAATTCCAATTTAAGCTCTTTTCTAACAAATCTTTCTTTTATAAATGAAATAAACTCGATAATAAGCGCTTTATAAATTTTTACTGATTTTACTTTTGGGCTCTTTAGAATTTGATTACCTATCCAACCATTTTTTACAACGATGAGAGTTATAAATCCAGCCAATAAACTTATTATTAATGTTGCAGCCAATCGCCACCAGGTAAGCTCCCATCCAATTGTTGCTGCACTTAAAAATATAATTTCCGGATCCATTGATGGTGAAGCAATCCAGAATGACATTACCGGAGCTAAAGGAACACCTGCAATTAAAAGCGTAGTTATTACCGGAATTACTCCACATGAACAAAACGGACTAAATGCTCCCACCAAAGTCGCTAGCACAATAGCAAGAACTGGCTGCATTTTCATTACTCTATTAATATACTTAGCAGCACCTGATACTTTTACCAGAACCGCTATAGGAATTGTAATTATTAAATATGGCCAGATGTGCAAAAAGGAATTATAAATAAACGTCGTAATTTCAATTAAATGATTCATAAGTTTTAGTTTTAAATATTAAACATCATGTAACAATTCTCGCCTTGTAGACGCGAGAGTTTAAAAAAGGACGCAAATTAGATTTGAGAAGTAGAAAAATAGATGTGAGTTTTAAGATAAAAAAAGATTTACACGTACTTATACAACGCGTAATGAATAATTGAAGTAGAAAGATAAAATAAAAGACAAATTGCTAATATTTAACTTATTCTTAATTCAGAATTTTATTTTTCTTCGGGATGATCTTCAAAATATTGTTGACAGCAACAACAACTTACCGGATGGTAATCAATAATGGTTCCATATTTATCGAACTGAAAATGACAACATTTCATTAACATATCTTTTATCATTTTCCTACCACGTTGCACTCGTGATTTTGCGCCTGAAATTGACAAACTATTCTGTTTCGCATAATCCAACTGACTTAATCCATCAAATTCAGTTTTACATAAGACATCACAATACTTTTCTGGTAATTTATCCATAAAATCATGTAACCCTTTAACTATATTATTCATAGATTCGTTATCATCTACAATATTTTCAGCAATTTCATTTTCAACTACTGTGCTCGATGGATTTAGCTTTCTAAAATAATCATTTATCGTATTACGTGTAATCTGGTAAATCCACGAATGAAGCTTCGTTTCATCCTTTAATAAAGCTATTTTTGTATGAATTTTTATAAATACTTCTTGTAATATATCATCAGCAATTGCTACGTCATTAACCCTTTTGAGAATAAATGCTCTAATTTTATGGCTAAATTCTACCCAAATCTTAGAAGTATCGGTTTCCATTTAATTTAGTTGATTCAATACAAATTAACAAAATAGATGTCAATTATGTTTTTAAATCAGCAATTATATTCTTATTTTTCACATCCATTTCAAAATCACGAAAATCATGAAAAAAATACTACTCATTTTAGGTGTTATTTTACTTATTACAAGCTGTGCATCAAAACGTTATGTTAAAAAGGCTGCTAAATTTGAAGAAGCAGGACTTTACGAAGATGCTGCAGAATACTACTATCAGGCCGTTAAAAAGAAAGATTCAAACGTTGATGGTAAATTAGGATTAAGAAAAACTGGTCAGATGACCCTTGATAGAAAACTTGCAGATTTTACATCAGCATATAAACAATCGGATTATAAAAAGGCAGTATACAATTACCTTGATGCTGAAAAGTACAATAATAAAATAAAAGCTGTTAATGTTGATTTGGATTTCCCGGAATATCATAAGGAGTATTATGAAGAGGCCAAAGGTGATTACCTGAATAAAAAATATGCCGATGGTGTTGATAAACTGAATCGGGAGGATTTTACTGCAGCACTGACAGTGTTTGAAGAAATTAAAGGAATTGATGCTAATTATAAAGATACCAAAGAACTTTATATTACAGCAAAATACGAACCCATGTACCGCGATGCTGCTCAGTATCTGGAAACAGGTTTATATCGAAAATCTTATTACACGTACCAGTCAATTATTAGTGGTGCCGGAACATATAAGCAGTCCGTAGCACTTAAAGACGAGGCTCAGGAAAAAGGAACCATTACAATTCTTGTTTCTGATCTTTCGTATTCCGGCTATAATTACAGAGAAACTGCCGGATCGGTTACTTCAAACCTTAAAGGTCAATTGAGTCGCT
Source organism: Bacteroidales bacterium (assembly GCA_019038645.1). Taxonomy (GTDB): domain Bacteria; phylum Bacteroidota; class Bacteroidia; order Bacteroidales; family UBA12077; genus UBA12077. The sequence goes on along the minus strand of JAHOYT010000027.1, from coordinate 11,487 downwards.
TAGATAATCCGTTTCTTAGAATTATTGACCCGTCATCTCTTGATGTTAATATATACGAAAACGGGCAAATGAATATGCAGGCCGCAAATCTTGCAGGTATTAAAGCAATATTAACAGGTACAGTAACTGATGTAAAAACCAGAAATGGCAATCTGGTAAAAACAGAAAAAAGAGGATATCTTAAAGAAGTTAAAAAGAGCAAAAACAAAGAAGGTGAAGAAGTTGTAACCATAAAATACCATAAAACAAGCTATATGGAATACAAACAACAAAACAGAGCTGAGCTTGATATCAGCTACAAACTTGTTTCAACTGATGATAATTCTGTAATGGTATCCGACATGCTTAACCTATCAAATAGTGACAGAATACATTATGCAACATTTGGCGGAGATAAAAAGAAATTGATTCCGGGTTACTGGAAATCTAAAAATAAAAAATCATCAGAAGATGTGCAGAAGGATAATAAATCGGACATCAGAAAGTTAAAGAATTTATTAAAAGCAGATAAAAATATTAAATCATCCGCTACACTTTTAAATGAACTAATTGGAAAATCTGTTAAGCAAATAACCAATAAAATTGACAAATATAATCCTGAGAAATAATGAAGCGGTATTTAATAATAGTATTATCAGTATTTCTGGCTTCCTGTGCTGCAAAGAAGCAAGCTGCAGAATTTGAAGCACAACCGGACTGGGTTAAACAGAAACCTATAATTTCAGGGTATTACATTGGTGTTGCATCAGTGAAGAAAGTAGGAACATCGGCACAATATATTGCGAAATCAAGACAAGAAGCTTTAACAGATCTTGCTGAAAGTGTATCATCTAATGTTAGTTCTACATCGGTTTTACATAGCATTGAAACGGAATATGGCTTTTCAGAATCTTTTGATCAAAAAATTCAGATTAGCACTGACGACTACCTCGAAGGTTTTGATCCTGTTGAGTTCTATGAAAATGAAAGTTCATATTGGGTATATTATAAAATAGCCAAAAGTACTTATCATGAAATGAAGGAAAAGAAAAAGCGTGAAGCCATTGCTACAGCTCTTGCTAAATACCAATCAGGTTTAAATGAACAGAATGCAAACAAACCTAAGGAAGCTCTTTCTTTTTATTTACAAGGATTACAGGCAATTAAACGCTATCTGAGCGAGGAAACGCCGGCAACATTGAATGAAAATAATGTTGATATTGGAAATGAATTGTATTCATCGGCCAGTAAAATTCTTAATTCACTAACCATAGAATCAGGAGTTGGAGAAATAAAGGTAAAACGTGGTGAAAGTTTTAAAAACAATCTTGAATTCCTGGTATTGTATAACAACAAACCGGTTCAGGGGATTCCTGTCGAATTTGCATACACAGGTGGATACCTGAAAAAAGACAGGCAAAATTCTGATATTAATGGTTTAGTGCAACTTGAACCTGAAGTTCTGTATTCGAGAAACGGGAAAGAACAAATTACAGCAATAATTAATCTGAAAGAATTAGCTCAAAAAGCTGTTGATGATTTATTTATTCGCGGTCTGATTATAAAGCGCAGGCTTAAACCTGCATCGATACAGGTAATTATTGAAGCTCCTTCTGTTGCCATAAAAATTGAAAAAAGTTCATGTTCAGGAATTGAATGTGATCAGATCAAAAATCTTTTTAACAAAAATGCCAGTCAGTATGGTTTTGAAATGAAAGGCACAAAAGCTTCAGATTTTGTTTTTGAATTTTTCTATGGATTCAAAAAAGGAGAAAGTGCAGGAGGCCTTGTTTCTGCATATATTTCCGGTGAAATAAATGTTAAAAACAGAGAAGGAAAAACTGTGTGGGTAAAACAAACAGTCGATATCAAAGGTGTAGGAAAAAACCTAAATGAAGCAAAATCGCAAGCTTTTAATGAATTTAAAAAAGCACTTGATCGTAATTATTTTAAACAGGGGTTTGATAATATCAAATAATATCCTCAATGATAGGAGTTAATTAATTTCCTATCGAAGATAAATTTAATTCCTTCACATATCAGGTGGAGGAATTACTTCACCAACAATAAGATCAGAGATCTCCAGACTTTGTTTATTTATTGAAAAAGAAAAATCATGTCCTGCCTGACTATCGGGAGCTACAGAAATATTCAATATTTTTTTACCATTAGTAACCGACATATAATTTTCCTTAAGAATCTCAGCTACACCATCAGATAAATCACCATAAACTCCAAAATTTCCATTCTGTATTAAACTCCTGTCGATAATATCAAGTACTTCAATCCTATTTTCTTCAGAATCAATATTTGAAAATTGAACTTTTTTCATAAGAGTTGAATCCTGAGTTTGAGCAAAACTTGAACAATAAGTTGAAAATATTAATAAAACTGTAAAAGTTGTTTTAATAAAAGTGAGCATATTTCTAAATTATTTTTTAAATCTTTTCCAAATTCTCAGTATCTAAAGTCATTTCGTTTTTAATATCACCGGTATTGATATTTTCAGCGGCAGTAAACATCAATAGATGAACTTCTTGTTCTGCCACCGGACGATGAACAATTCCCTTTGGAACAACAAAAAATTCACCTTCATTTACTTCTTCAGTCTTATCTTCAAAATCCAATTTAAGTTTTCCTTTAATTACCCAAAACATTTCGTCTTCATTGTCATGTTTATGAAATGTAAAATCACCTATTATTTTTACCAGGCGTATTTGCTGACCATTTAATTCAGCAACGACTCTGGGGTTCCAGTAATCTTTTATCTGGTTTAGCTTCTCAGAAATATTTACTTTCTTCATAATAATTTGTTATTATTCCTTCTTTTTACCTGTAAGTTTTTCAATCTTCAATTTCAGAATTGTAGTTATATCAAGCATTTTATCAGCGTAATCGAAATTATCGTTTTCAGAATATTGCTTCATAATATAATTTAATCCTTCAATTTTTTCTTCTTTACTTACTACTTTATGGATTTTTCCATATCCAACTATACTCTTAAATTTCATGGTATATCCACAGGCTTTTTTTGCAGATACTAACTCATGATCCACATCCATTTGAAAACACACTGAATTATTTTTCTCAATTATGTTGAGTTTTCGACCTTCATTCGCGCAATGAAAATACAGAACAGCCGGATTGCCTGCTTTGTATCCAAAATTTAAAGCCACAATATAAGGCAAACCATCATCTATTAGCGCAATACGGCACACATCTGCTTTTTGAATGATAGTTTCAATTTCCGTTTGGTTGGTAATTTCCCGATCGTTTCTTCTCATTTATGCTATATTAATATTCAAAAACTTCAAATTCAATAATTCCAAAATCATCAACTGTTTTAATATTCGTTTCGACATTTTCAGGGTCGCTGTTATGATATGAATCGCCACCATCTTTATGCAAATACCATTTAGAATCTTTTTCTGAATACTTAAAAGTTATGTAACGCGACCACCGCCATGCACTTCCACCATAATGCTCAATAGTAAAATAGCCATTCTTAATGGCCAGTCCTTCATAAGGATCGCCCCATATTCCGCCACAATCGTAACACAATACTGCTTTATCGTTACGTGCCACAAAACTGAATTTCCCATCAGGCTTTCCTAAATAAATCAGCAAGGGTCTGTCTACCACATTATCAATAACATCAGAAATTTCTGATTCATTATTTTTCTTAAAAACGATTAACAAATCCGGGTATTCATCGCGATTTAGATTGCCGTAAGCAGAATCTAATATTGCATATTCAGCGGAAATATTTTCAAATAAAGAATCTTTTGTAATTGTTTGCGGGAATTCCTGCCCAATAGTCCGGGTTCCCAGAAGGGAAAGAAATATTAATAGCTTAATTTTCATAGAATTGAGTTATTATGTAGTAATCACTCTTTTAATTTTTTCGAATTTGAAAGTTATGAAATTCTATGATAAATAAAAAAGCGTAGTCAGTTTATGACATTCATATCTTTGTTTTAGAATTTAGTTACAATTCATATTTGAGCACTAAAATTTATTGAAGAGCTTAAATATCGATAATTTGATCCTTTGCTTACGTGAAAATATCAACCGGGTAACGAAAATAATATTAAATGCTTTTCTAATTATCTTAATTTTTAAAATTAGATGCAAAAAAATTACTGATTGCAATTAATATCTCATCGGGCTGTTCAATCCATGAATAATGTCCACATTTCTCGATAAATACTAATTCGGAATTTTTATAATAATCCGACAACGATTGAGCAACTGATTCCCCCAGAGGGTCTTGTCTTCCTTGTATAACAATAACATGTTTTTCAAAATTTGATTCCATTTCCGCCAGGTCCAGATTCCTGGCCATCACATCTTTCCAAATCCAACGTCCAACATTAAAATCGAAATCGGAATCTTTCATAGTTTGACTTACAATCAATGATTTCTTGCGATCGTAAAAATACCCTGCCATTCTAGCTCTGATTATTTCGACAATAGCATGTTTTGGATCTTGCGAATACCTTGCCGAATCGCTCCAAAACTCAACTATTGCAAGATCTGAAGCCTGTAGTTTGGAATTTATATTATCTAAAAAATAATGAAATACATTTGTGTTTAGACCCATTGAGTTTAAAAGAACAAGTGACGAAACCGAAGATGGATAAAAATTTGCATATAAAGATGCCAGATATCCTCCATAAGAAAAGCCCAGAACAGACCATTGCTCTATTCCAAGCTCATTGCGAATTGCCTCAAAATCTTCGAGTGTTAATGATACCGATATAGTCGTGGAATCGAATACCTCTGGTGCTGATTTTCCTGTTCCCCTTTGATCGACAAGAATACACTGATATTTTGTTGAGAGCAATTCACATAAACTTATATAACGACCTGAAACATCGCCCGGACCACCGCCAATAATTAAAATTGGAGTGCCCTGACCATAAATTCGATAATAAATATCAAGGTTATTACTATTTACTTTCTGAAATTGAGAGTAAGCCGTATTTTGAACTAAAATTATGAAAAGAATTATTTGTAAAATAATTCTAATTTGGATTTTAAAATTTTTCATAACAAATATTGGTTAGTGTTAGTTAAAAATTAATACTAAGATAATTTCAACACAATCCACCCTCCTAATACATTATATTAACCGTCCTTTCATGTAAGTTTCTTGATTTACTATTTTTAACTGCTCTTAAAAACCTTATTCCTGATTCAAAACCTCAATAAGAGATTCAATAATTACAACATTACTGTTTAAGTTAAATCTATTCAAATTTTGGTGTCCGTTATTAACTAAAATGCATTTACAACCTAATACATTTGCAACCTCGTAGTCATGAAATGTGTCGCCAATTAATACAATCTGATCAAATTGTTCAGATGTTTTTAAATAATTAATAGCATTTTCTGTTTTACTTTTTGCATGTATATTGTTCAATCCTAATATTGAATCAAAATACTCATATATTCCACGTTGTTTTACCTGATTTTCTAATGACATTTGCTCCGAAGCCGAAACTATAATCTGCTTATAATTACATTTTTTATAATATTGTAAGGCTTCTTTTGCTCCAGCCTGCAACGGAGAATCAACAGAATTTCTTTTGTAAAGATCAATATATTCAACAGCCAGCTTTTCAAATGACTCTTGTTTAAAATCGAAGCCTATATTATTATAATAATCCTGAACAGGAAAAGTAAAAACGTTTTTATAAGAAGTTCTGCTTAACAATTTCATTTGCCTCAGTTCAAGCATTTCGTTTACTGAATTAACACAAGCATCAACATCGCTTAACAATGTACCATTCCAGTCCCATATAATTAATTTTTCTTTCATACTCTTGATTTATTCTATAAAACGATTATCGGATTTCTTTACTCCCATTTTATCAGATTTCCCTTGTAACCATCCTAATTTTTGAACATCGGGACTATCAATATCAGGAATAAAAGGTTTAATATCAATTAAAGGAGTTCCGTCTATAACATCAATATTTTCAATATGCACTAAATTATCTTTTATTTCAATTAACTTAACAACAGTAAATCCAACAGGATTTGGTCTTTTGGGTGCACGTGTTGAAAAAATACCCCGAAGATTATCATCCATAAAAGGTTTAATACTTAGTTCATATGTTTTCGATAAATGAAAATGATAAATTAAGATTATATGCGAAAAACCATCTAAATCTTTTAAACCTTCTATATACTCAGCTTCAATTTCAATAGTTCCTTTTACACCTTGTGCACCAGTAGATTGAATAGGCATTCCTTCCTTGCTTTTAAAAGGTGTTTTAATAAAACCAATTGGTTTAAAATTCAGTAATTCCATATTTATAAATTTCTTTTAAAAATAATAAAAAAAGAGGCTATCTCAAAAGCCCTTTTTTGTCATCTCCAACTTGATTGGAGATCTCATAAGTAATTGAATAATTGTTAAGTATGAGATTCCCTTTCCTGCCTGTCGGCAGACAGGTTCAAGGGAATGACAGTTTTGTTACTTTTGAGACAGCTTCTATCAATTATCAGTCCCTGAAAAATTATTTTTCTTTTATAACCTGGTACCAAACTTCTCCTTTATCATCTACCACGGCTTTATAATAAGTACCTTCAAACATGTAAAAAGTTTTTTCGTTATATATTACTTTCCTGTACCCGTCAGGTAAGGCATCAATTCTTGCTCCTAATGGGGGATTCACAGTAATATATTCGTTGTCATCAACCGATTTTACATAATAAGTTCCATAATAGTAAAAGAATCTTCTGCCACCAACAACAAAATGAATATTTCCCTTTGGTAAAGTACGAACACGAATACCAACCGGAGCTCTCACAACCATATATTTTGATCCTGCAGGTTTATAATAAACTCCACGGTAGTAATGATACCTTATTCCGGAATGTCTATAAATAAATGCATTTTTTGGTGCTACTTTATATTCATAACCCCATTGAGGCATTTTTGCATACCTGTAATTAGGTTTATGTCTGTTGGCTTTTTGATGTTTATTTACTTTGTTATGTTTATGACGTTGTGCATTTACAGTAATTCCACTTGTGCAGAAAGAAAGAATTAACAGAACCAGTATTAATCTTTTATTTTTCATAATACAATATATTTAAATTCCTTAAGAAGAATCCAAGTATTATGCCAAAAACAATTAAACTGAATTAAGTCATTAAAAACTCAAAAAATAATTATTCATATATAGGTTCGTACTTTAAGAAATATCTTTTCCCATTATTATATAAAGAAAAATCTTCACTGTTTATGGCCTCATATTTCTCTCCGTTTTCGTTTTCAAATATCCAGCTACAGCCATCTAAACCAAAATAATCTCTTAAATATACTAATTCATATCCAACAGGAATTTGAGGAAAATCTTTACTGCACTGAACAGTGGTAAATAAAATAAAAAAGTAAATTATTAGAATTCTTATTTTCATATCTTAATCGTCATATAAGTACTTTTAAAAAAATATCTCTGATGCATTGATGGTAAATCATATCCGGTGGTTGCGTACAATTTTGTACTTTTTAATTTAATCATATTAAAGATATAGTTATTAGTTTTAAAATAATTTAGTTAAGTTTATTACACCAAAAATTTGATTAACAGGGATCAATAATATACTTAACTAAATGAACAAAAGGTTTTTATCTTATTTTAAAGATATTACTTTCTTTATTATTCTCTTTTGCTTTAATGCAGGACAAATATCTGCCGGAGAACCATTATCAACTGAATTTATTGAAGTAATAAATTTCTTTAAAACGGGAAAAGCAATATTCTCTTCGCCGGTTGCTAATTATAATGATGATGTTATTGTAGGCTCACATGATAAGAACATCTATTTTTTTGACAAAAAAGGAAACCTGAAAAATAAATATGAAACAAAGGGCTGGGTTCATGCATCTCCTTCTGTTCTTTCAGACAGTTCTGTAGTAGTTGGATCTTACGACGGTTTTATGTACTTTTTCGACACTGAATGCAAGTTTCAGAATAAAATTAAACCCGGTAGTGGTTCTCTGTTTACTTCTATTATTGAATTACCTAACCGTTTGCTGGTTTTCGGATCTAACAGAAAAGGAATTGTATTTTTTAATAAGGAAGACAGTACAAGTCATATATATCCGGTAAGAAAATGGGTACATGGTACTCCCAACATTATTGATAATGATAAGCTTGTAATAGGTTCGAATGACAAACATTTATATGTATTTGATAAAAATGCCCGTTTATTGTCTAAAATAAAAACCAAAGGATGGATAATGCATTCTGCACCTGTTTCACTAAACAAGACCCATTTTGCTGTCGGATCATACGATAAAAATTTATATATATTTAATACAGAAGGCAATACTATATCTTCTTTTAAAACAAAGGGAAGAATTCACTCCACTCCATTAAAACTAAACGACTCCAAAATAGTCTTCGGATCGTTTGACCGGTTTATTTACTTTTTAAAACCCGACGGAACATTGTTTAAAAAATTTAAAACAGATAAAAAAGTTGTTTCATCTCCCGTATGTTTATCAGATGGTACTATAATGGTTGGATCTTACGATAAATATTTATACTTTTTTTCTCCTCTTGGAGTATTATTGGGAAAATATAAAACAAAAGGAAGAATTTTTGCAACACCAATAGTATTAAGTAATAATACAGTTGTTGTTTGCACTACAAACGGTTATATCGAATTTCTCAAAATAAAGCCAAATCTTGCCAGAATATAACAGGATTTTACAATTTTTCGGATATTACATGTTTTACTTTCTCTGCTAATGTATCAAATGTAAAATTTTCAGGATAAACCGGCTGAAGATAATTAACCTGAACTCTTGTAAATGGTCTCGGGAATCTTGATCCGGCAGGTAAAGCCTTATATGCTCCTGATATAGCTACAGGAACAACCGGAACATTTAACTCTTTACTTAGAATAGCAAATGTCTTTTTGAAATCACCAAGTTTTCCTGTTTTAGTTCTTGTGCCCTCCGGGAAAATTATTACTTTCTTTCCTCTTTTTAATACTTCAGCCATTTTCTGAATAGATTCCTTTAAATCGGAATTAATATCCATAATTATTACATTATTTTTATTTGCAAAGAAGTTTAGGAATCGGTTTTTTATATGCTTCCTTTTTGCATAAAAATAAGTTTCTTTTAAGGTTCGTTTTTTTAAAAACGCCGTTACAAATAAACCATCGATAAAGCTTGAATGATTAGGCGTTATAATTGCTGCACCTTCCGGAACATTAGTTACTCCATCGCTATTAAATTTAAAATAAACTTTAAAAATATTTCTAAATGATTTTATCAGAAAAGTTTGTGTTGGCCAGGATTTTGGGAGATTTAAATGAATTTTTTCTTTTAAAATTTCAGACCAATCGGGCATTTCAAGATTATGAAAAATTTTATGTTCCTTAATATGATCGACCATTGAACTAATTGAAGGGAAATTTATTAGTTTATCTTCTTCTATTTTAACACCAAAAGTTCTTTCAATAAAATCAATTAGTGTTATTTTCCCAAGTGAATCAAGTGAAATATCATACTCAAGATGATCTTCAGGTGAAATTGTCATATCAACCTGGCTTTCAATAAATGTTTTAACAACCTTATATTCCTCTGATACAGGATGTTCAGAAGTATTTTTTTGCTTTTCAGGTTTTTCATACAACTCCGCTAACTTAAATCGTTGTATTTTCCCAAGGCGGGTTCTGGGAATTTCCTGTTTAATTAAAGAATACTTCATTATTCTTTTATAAGAAGTCATTTCTTTATTAAAATCAGGCATCACAGTTTCTTTAAAATATAATTCCGGATTTTTTATTTCATCTTTTGCAAGAGTTTCATAGTCGGGTAAAATAACCACATGCAATAAATCATTATGTGAGAACACTCCGGCTTCATTAATTACAGGAATTTTTTCAAGTTTTACTTCCAGTTCAACGGGATTAATATTTTTTCCATTTTGCAATACTATAATTTCCTTTTTTCTTCCTGTAATATGCAAAAACCCTTCTTTATCAAATCGGCCCAAATCACCAGTATACAACCATCCATCCTTTAAAACATCTGCTGTTTCCTCAGGGCGATTATAATAACCCTTCATGACATTTTCACCTTTTGCACAAATTTCATCATCACGTATTTCAACTTCAAGTCCCGGTAAAATGTGGCCTGGAGATCCGATTTTAACTTTTCCCGGTCTTGTAAACGTAATCATAGGTGAAGCCTCTGTCATTCCATATCCTTCAAGTACTTCAAATCCTAAAGCATGGAAAAAAGCTCCTGTTTCTTTATTTAATGCAGCTCCTCCGGAAACCAGAAATTCAAGATGTCCTCCAAAACCTTCGTGGACTTTCTTTAATACTTTTTTAGCGATTTTTTTTGAATGTAAAGCTTTAACAATGTTAAATACAACTTTTCCGGCAAGTGACGCGTAAATTTTTGCCTTTAAGCCCTTGTATAATAAATCGTACAGTCTGGGAACACCAATCATAATCCTGATTTTATTATTTTTAAGTGTTTCCAGCAAATCGGAAGACTGCATCGAGGGAGACATTACAATTGTTCCGCCAACACTTAAAGGTGCAACCATTGAACCGGCCAAAGGAAAAATATGATGCAACGGAAGTAATAATAAAGCCTGTCGGTCTTTTGTGTAAATTTTAACTTTTTCGGAAACTGCATCAACGTTTGCCATTAAATTCTTATAGGACAACATCACTCCTTTTGGACTTCCTGTTGTTCCTGAAGTATAAATAATTACCGCAGTTTCTTCTTTATCAACAGGAACATCCCAGTTAAACTCTTCAGTTGGATTTGCTAATTCCAGATTATCTAAATTACCGGTTTCAGGTTTGTAATTAAGTTTCTCTGCTACCTTATCTAATTTATCCTTTGTTTCGTCGCTGTAAAAAATCAGATCAGGTTTACAGTCATTTAAAATGTATGTAACATCATCAACAGATGCTAAAAAATCGATGGGTACAACTACACATTTATTATACCATCCTGCATAAAATGCAAAAATCCATTCTTCCTTATTCTCTGCATGTATAGCTATCTTCGAATATCCCTTTTTTGAAAAACCCTCAGCGAACAGACTTATTTTATTAAATAAATCACTGTATGTATAACTCTTTTCCTTAGTAATTAATGCTGTATTTTCCTTATATATTGTATTAATCATTTCTTTCAGTTAAAATTTGCATTTACTTTCTTTATCTATTTTTGTTCCTTACAATCATTTCATTAGAATTATGCTCTAAAAACAGGCTTACAAAAGTAGACCTTTTTAATTAATAAACATTATTTTAATCCAAGGGACATTTGTAGTTATCAATGTGCAGAGAATAAAGTATGTGTTTAATCAACAATCCTGAACCAGAGTATAAAAAATGAGCCGGATATTATACAAAGCAAAAGCTGAAATTCTATTTTTCTATTTCCCGTATTCTCATCTTGTATTATAATACCTCTCAGGTTTAAATTAAATATTTATAATTATATAT
>JAHOYT010000004.1 GCA_019038645.1 Bacteroidales bacterium | reverse complement strand
TCGTTCACCAACAAAAGGAATAACCAGTGAATATCTTGTTGTAACACAAGATAGTGCCAGAATTTATGTAATGGATTCTACGGCAGGCTTTGGTGTTGCAAACATTGAAAGTGGTGCTGCTGAAAACTTTCTTAATTTAAATAAACAAAACTATTTTATTGGTCATAATGCTGGCGAATCCATTACAACAGGACTTTATAATATTATGTTAGGTTACGAATCTGGCTTATCTAACCAATTAGGGTCATATAATACTTTTCTTGGTTTTCAGTCAGGATACTTAAATAACGCAAGCTATAATTCATTTATGGGTTATCTTTCAGGAAGATCTAATACTTCTGGTGAATACAATACATTTATAGGTTATGAATCTGGAAAAAATAATAGTGGTGGTGATAACAATGTGTTTGTGGGTCATCAGACAGGTTTTGAGAATATAAGTGGACATGAGAATGTATTCATAGGATATAAAAGTGGATATAGTAATGTAAGTGGGTATGATAATATTTTTATTGGAAATCTTGCAGGGGAAAATGCTTCGGGTAATACGCATAGTACATTTATTGGTAACGAAGCAGGTAAAAATATTACAGGTGATGATAATATTTGCATTGGAGACAGAACAGGAACTAATGATTATGCTACTTCGCATGAAACTTTTGGAACAGTAATACTTGGAATTGATGCCGGTAGAAATGTTGTTGGAGAAAACAATACAGTATTGGGCTATGGTGGAGGTTCTAGTTGGGGTGGTGAGAGCAGTGGTAATAATAATACATTTGTAGGCGCCGGTGCCGGAATGGGAGGATATCTTACTAGATTAGGAAGTGATAACGTATGTTTAGGTAATAATGCCGGTACTGGAAAAACGGGTAATGATAAATTATACATTGCAAATAACTCAACCAGCACTTTAATTTATGGTGAATTTGATAATAATCAGGTCGTAATAAATGGAGTGGCCGGTGATAATCCTCTGGATTATACTTTTTATGTTAATGGTCGTGGAGGAGGAGACTATTCGTGGAATAGTTTAAGTGATAGAAGAAAAAAACAAAATATACAAACAATCGACGGAGCATTAGATAAAGTTTTAAAAATAAGAGGAGTAAGTTTTGATTGGAAAGACCCAGAGATGATTGGACATGAGATAGGATTCATAGCTCAAGAAGTTATCGATATTATCCCTGAAGTTGTAGACGGTTCCGAAGAAACTGTTTATTCAATGAAATATGCTCCTATAACTGCAGTTTTGGTTGAAGCAATTAAAGAACAACAATCTCAGATAGAAGAATTAAAACAAAAATTAGATGAAATAATTAAGTTATTAGAAAATGAATAGTAAAACGTTAATCTTTAAAAATAGTACATTAAATAGTTCAATTTGATAATTAACATTTAAAACGTTATCTTTCCTTTTAAAATTATAAACTAATTATTATGAGAAGGATAACGTTTTTATTTGTCATCTTTTTGTGTATACTATCCTTGAACGGTTATACACAAATCCCTGAACAATTTAATTATCAGGCGGTACTACGAAATAGCAGTGGAGAGCTTATTTCAGGTCAGGCTGTAGAGATTCAAATATCCATTATTGATAATAATGCAGCAGGACCAGTTTTATTTACTGAAAGTCATGATAAAATTACTAATGCACATGGTTTAGTAAACCTCATTATTGGAACCGGAACTCCTGTTGTTGGAGACATATCTTCAATAGAATGGGAAGCTGATAAAAAGTTTATTGGTGTAAAAGTAGATGCAGGCTCAGGATTAACTGATTTAGGAGCATTCCAGTTGCTTTCAGTACCTTATGCCTTGTATGCGAGTTCAGCATCTAATCTGGGATCTGAAAATATTTATATTCCTGAACCGGATACACTGTTTGCTGTAAAAGATCACGATGGGAATGTTGTATTTGCAGTATTTCCCGATGGAGTAAAAGTTATTGTTGACGAGGCCACAAAAGGAACAGTTGGTGGTTTTGCTGTTAGTGGCCGAAGCCCTACAAAAGCTGAAGAAACAGAAATTTTTATAGTAACACCTGATAGTACTCGAATTTATGTTAACGATACAATACAATCTAAAGGCTCTGTGGGTGGTTTTGCTGTTAGCGGAAGATCTCCCACGAAAGGAATTAATGAAAATTATTTAGTTGTTACACAGGATAGTACTCGAATTTACGTAAACGATTCTATTAGTACAAAAGGAAGAGTTGGTGGATTTGCTGTTAGCGGAAGAAGTCCAACAAAAGGTACGTTAAACAATTATATGGAAGTAACACGTGATAGCACAAGAATCTATATAAGTGATACTTTACTGACAAAAGGTAGTGTTGGCGGATTTGCGGTAAGTGGAAGAAGCCCTACAAAAGCTGGAGTAAAAGAATATTTTAATATTACAGGTAGCTCCAGCGCTAGTCAGATATTAAACGAATCAAGGGTTATGTGGTATCCTGAGAAATCGGCATTAATGGCTGGTGTAATTCATGTTGGTTCAGCAGATAGCGTAGGTGAAAATTCAATTTCGCTTGGTTATCAGAATATAGCTAAAGGAGACTGGTCGCAGGCATTTGGTTATAAAAGTATTGCACACGGGAATTATTCAACAGCAATTGGCTGGGAAGCCGAGGCTCAGACCAATTCGTTTGCTTTTGGGTATGAAGCAAAAGCAACCGGAGACGATGCTGTAGCATTGGGTTCAGGTGCAGTGGCCAGTGCAAACAAAAGTTTTGCTTTTGGTTCCGTTGGTATTGATTCCCTGGGAAATACTACAGGTTTGAAAACCAGAGCAACCGGGGAATATGCTTATGCCATAGGTTTAGGTTGTGAGGCTAGTAATAAAGGAGCATTTGCCTTAGGAGCAAATAATCTGGCATCAGGTGAATTTTCTACTGCAGTAGGATTTAATACTACAGCAACAACGTGGTATTCAACAGCTATGGGTGCAAGAACACAAGCAACAGGATGGTATTCAACCGCTATGGGATTTAGTTCAGAAGCAACAGCTAATGCTGCAATGGCAATCGGGTACGGATCGATTTCTGATGGATATGGTGCTTTGGCAATGGGAGTGAATGCACATGCTACTGGTTCAAACTCTGTGGCTTTAGGAAACAGAACCAGCACACTGGGGATTTCTGCTCTTGCATTAGGTAGTTCTACACAAGCAAATGGCTGGTATTCAGTTGCAATGGGAGATGGTAGTATTGCTTCGGGTGACTGGTCTTTTGCAGCAGGTGCTTCTGCAGAAGCAAATAACTATTTAGCAACTGCATTTGGCAATGGTACAATTGCCAGTTGTTATAATACTTTTGTTATGGGAGCTTTTAATGCAGAAATAGGAAATACATCTTATAACTTCCCGTATGGTGATAATCCTTTATTTATTGTGGGAAACGGAACTGATAACAGCACAAGAACAAATGCCCTGGAATTAGATTGGATTGGTAATTTGTGGATTGCAGGTGCACTCACAGAAGATTCAGACAGTACATTAAAAGAAAATATTGAGAAGCTTGAAAATGTTTTACCAAAAGTTCAGCAAATTAATCCTGTTTATTTTACATTTAAAAAACACATGACTCCTGAACCGAAAAGAAATTTAGGTTTTATTGCACAGGAGGTTCAACTTTTTTTTCCTGAACTTGTAAGTATAAGTTCAAAAGGTAAATTGGCAATGGATTACTCAAAAATGACTGCTGTATTATTACAGGCAATAAAAGAACAACAGGAAATTATTGAGACAGAGCAAAAGAAATATGAAGCATTGGAAAATGAGGTAAATCTTTTAAATGAGAAAATAGAGATGATTTTAAAAGAGCTGGAAAATAAGTAGGAAAAACAGAATACATTTCAAAATATAAGGGTGTCACTTAAGTGACACCCTTTTTTTATTAGTGATTTATAGTTAAATTAAAGAATAAATAATCTGAATATTCCCAAAGTATGGAGTACATACAATATAAAAAATATAACTACAAGAATCCAGAGAATTATTCTGACTAATTTAACTGAGCTTGATTCTTTTGCTTTTTTCAGAATAATTAATAAAAGAATAACAATAATTATTATTAGATAGAACCACCATGGAATCTGGAATAGTTTACCGTCATATAGTGTTTCGCCTCTTACGGTAATGGTAACATAAGGATTCGCATTTGCCGGTACATCAGCAAGAATAATACTATAGCTTCCGTCCAGATTATCAATAAAATCTTTCACATAAGGATCAGTAACCTGATTATCAGCAGTTAATAAGGATGCTTTTAGGTGGTGAGTACTTAGCGGTTTCTTATTTTTAAACTGTATGTTGTACTTAATTTTTGATTTGAATCCAGGGCCCATATAATAGCCATATTTATTAATTGGTCTGATTGTAACAACTAATACATTTCCTGTTTGATTACCGGTTCCGGTTGTTGTGTCCGGAGTGGTAGTTGTTTCTTCAACCACTGGTTCTTCCTGTACAACTTGCCCAAAACGAAATATAGTTGTTAAAGTTTTTGAACGTTTAAAGTTGCTGGATTCGTTAATTGTTCCACTTGCAATAAATAATACATTGTAATTACCTGAAAGTTCGGTTTCTGTAAAATAGCCTTCATATATTCCGTTCGCGTTATGCTGAAGTGTAACCTTTTGTTTATCCGGTAAAAGTGCATTATAAAATGCCGTATCTGTTTTTAACAGATTAATATACTTCTGATCTACTTCAGAGTCAACATCATCGTAACTGGTTGTGTCTGTTGTAGTGAACGTCGCAAGTAGATGGTTTATGTCATCCCCCGGTTTAAAAATATAAGCCGTTACTGTATTATCATCCGGTAAAGGTTGGTTTACATATAAAAGTTCAGTTTTTAGCAAAATAGAGTCACCTACAGTATATTGTGACTGATCGGTTGAACAATTAACATCCAGATAATGATCGTCAACCAGCGCTGTTGCCATATATTCATTTTCTGTTTTTCCGTTTATTACTATTTTAAGTTTACCATATTCCGGAGCTGAAGGTGATTCTGCTATTGGTAATTCGAAATCAATAAAAATAAAATTACCGGTTTTTTCTACTATACTTTGTAACGGAACTTCAACACCTCCCATTAATATCTCTTTTACATTAATAGAATCATTTGTATTAAATGCAAGGACAATGCTCACTTTTGTGATATTCTTATTTATTGGATAAATAAGTGTGTCTTCGTTGTAGTTAAGAATTCCTCTTTTACTTTCAACAATTTGTGGACTACCCTCGAAAAGCATATACTGTAATTGATTCATAAAGAAATCTTGTAGTTGAAAGTTATTTACTTTTCCTGACTGCAAGGCAACTCCATTATTATTTTTTGAAATAGAATCAAGTATTTCAGGAACTATTCCGGTTCCCCACGTAGCTATAGTATAATATTTAATACTTTCAGTACTTTTGTTTAATGAATCACCATTACTAAGACTTATACCATCTTCTAAAACAAAGGGAGGCACATTTTGCAGGCCGTCTGTAAAAAGCAAAACAATTTTATTTTGCTGTATACCCTGAAAATGTAATAATTTACTTTTTCCATTCAGTAATCCATTACCCATTGCTGTTGAATAAAGAGGATCACGGCCTCCTATGTCATTATAAATAAGTTCAGAAACTCTTGGTGAAGCTGTATTGGATGTTATCAGGTTAATATTTGGATCTAAAGGTGATGCCGGATCAAGAATTGAATTAGTAAAGTAAGTAACGCAAATTGAATCATTATCTTCGTTTCTGAAATTTTCCAGTTCGCGCGTAAAAAGATTAACACAGTTTTGTAAAACATCCCAGCGTCTGTCTCCTTCTGATGTTGTAATGCTCATGCTTCCAGATATATCCAGTACCAATGCAACTTTTACAGGATGCCTGCCAATAATAATTTTATATTTAAATGATTCGGGTGCAGGTTCATTTGCCGGATCAAGATTAGTTGGATCGTATGCAACATTTAAATCAAATGTAACTTCATAATCATTGTTTAGTAATTTTAAACTGCAGAGCGAATCCATATTTAATGTAAGCAATCCATTTGTTGTAATTGATAAACTTGAAAAGGGCACCACAAAGGCACAGGGAAATACAATATTATCAACAGTGAAATTTGTTAATGATCTTGTTAGTACCGCCATAACAGGAATTTCAAAGCTATATGTATTGCCATATTCATAAGCGGGTAATGTAATTACACAATCCGTGTCGGTAGGATCGGTATTACAAATGCCTGGCACATCAATAAAATCGGGATTCGAAAGATCAATGATCTGACCTTTTACATTAAGTGAAATAAAACTAACCATTATAAACAAAAGAGAGGTTAGAAAAAGTTTTTTTAAAAACAGAAAAGGTTTAGACTTACTAAACATAAACAGTTTAATCATAATTTTAGGGTTTAGTTAATAAAATATAAAATAATTGTTAGTCTTGAGTATTAATAATAAGAAAGTTAAAAATATTTTTTTAATTATAGCTTATATAATTGATGTTTTTTATTATGTATAATTTAGTAACGGATTACGGGATTATGAAAAACCTTATTTAGCGCAGGTTATAAAAATATTAAGATTCATTTTAAATAAGATGTTTAAGTGTTAGTAATCATTAAAAATTGAACTAATGCTTACTATCTATGTTTGAATATTAATAAATAATAAACTAACTTACTTGTTTAACCATAAATCATATAATTATGAAAAGTAAAGTTTTCTTATTCGCAATTTATGTTTTTTTTTCGGCATTAGCAGGATATACTCAAAATCCTGATTTATTAAATTATCAAGCTGTATTAAGGGATGCTGGGGGTGAAATTATAGCTAATCAGTCTGTTGAGGTTCAAATATCTATTATTGATATTGAGGCAGGAGGAGATGCTATATTTACGGAAAGTCATTTAGTAACAACAAGTGATTATGGGCATGTAAATTTGGTTATAGGAACAGGAAGCCCAATCTTTGGCGTTTTTGCAGATATTGATTGGACAATAAATGATAAATATATTGGAGTTACAGTTGATGCAGGATCAGGGCTTACTGATTTAGGAGCATCACAGTTATTGTCTGTACCTTATGCCTTACATGCTAATTCGGCATCAAATCTTAGTTCTAATAATATTTATATTCCAGAGCCAGATACACTTTTTGCTGTAAAAGATAATAATGGGAATGTTGTCTTTGCGGTATTTCCTGATGGTGTAAAAGTAATAGTTGAAGAAGCATCAAAAGGTAGTATTGGTGGATTTGCTGTAAGTGGAAGAAGCCCAACAAAAGCAGACGAAACGAATATATTTATAGTAACACCAGACAGTACAAGAATTTATGTTAATGATACAGTTCAGTCTAAGGGACGAATTGGAGGATTTGCTGTTAGCGGAAGATCACCTACAAAAGGAATTAATGATCAATACATGGTTGTAACTATTGATAGTACAAGAATTTTTACTAAGGATGCGGAAGGAGGATTTGGAGTTAGGGATAATAGTACAGGAAGTTCACAAAGTTATTTACAATTAACTCCGCAGAATTATTTTATTGGACATGAAAGTGGAGTTAGTATTACAACTGGTTCATATAACTCATTTATGGGATATAAAAGTGGACTAAATACCTCTACCGGAGATAATAATGTATTTTTAGGCTATCAAACCGGTTATAGTAATACTGAGGGGTTTAATAACGTATTCATTGGTTATAATTCTGGATATTCTAATATAGACGGATACAGAAATGTTTTTATTGGTTATGAGGCTGGTTATGATAATACCTCAGGCTTTCTGAATACATTTATTGGTAATGTCGCCGGAACAAATAGTACCGATGGTGCAGCTAATACAATTATAGGTAATTATGCTGGTTATAGTAACATAAGTGGAGACGAAAATGTATTTGTTGGTCAGTCAGCAGGTTTTGGAAATGAGAGTGGTTCAAATAATATTTACATAGGACGGGCCACGGCATACAATAATGCAGGTGGTAGTTTAAATACATACGTTGGCCACTTTTCCGGTTATTCAGATAATTCTTCAACGTTTAATGTATTTATTGGTGCTTATTCAGGTTATAGTGTCCAAACTGGTACATCAAACGTATTTATAGGAAAGTATGCAGGTTACAATGAAACAAGTGTTAGCGACAAACTTATCATCTCAAATAGTCAAACTAAGAACCTTATAGAGGGAGATTTTGCTAATGATAAAGTAACTATCAAGGATATATTAAAATTAACACCACGTAGTACTGCTCCATCTAATCCTGTTGAGGGCGAAATATATGTTAATAGTTCATTACATCATATATATTGTTATTTAAACGGAGTGTGGGTTCGGTTAGACAACTAATTAATTAAATAAAGCCCTGATTTAATATTAGATCGGGGCTTTATTTATAAGATTATATATACTGAATACTTATGAAATTTTAATCTCACGCGCTGGTTTTTCAATAGCCTCTTCTCTTTTGGGGAGAGTAATTTGCAATAAACCATTTTTATAAACTGCATTTATTTTTTCTGTATCAATCTTATCAGAAATTCTGAAAGAACGGTTAAATGAGTTAAAATTGAACTCTTTTAGGTTGAATTTTTCTTCTTCGTTTTCATCAACAGTTTTATCTAAAGAAACTGTTAGAAGTTTTTTATCTATATCGATTTTGAAATCTGATTTTTCAAATCCGGGAGCTGCAAGCTCAATCGTAAAATCAAACTTTGATTCCTTTATATTTGCAGGTGGTATTGCAAAATGCTGATTAGTTGTTCTTTCTTCAGTAAATATTTCATTCATTAATTCTGAGAAATTTCTGTATCTGTTCATTTGAGATACTGGTCTGTTCATTCTAACTAGTGTCATAATTTTATAGTTTTAGATATTAATAATTAGTTTTAATTAAATTGTGTACTGAAATCATAATCTCAAATTCAATACCAATTCAAAAAACGAACTAAACTGGCATAATAATAGTATTAGAGGTGACAAAATGACATATAAAGTATTTTATATACTGACAGAATGACCTGTCGGGATAATTGTTTTCAAAGATTTCACAAATATTATCTGTTTTCATTAATTCGATTATTACTTTTGCACATACATAGAAATGTATAATTATGAGAATTGACATTATAACTGTATTGCCGGAACTGCTCAAAAGCCCTTTTGATCATAGCATAATTAAACGCGCTCAGCAAAAGGGCCATGTGGAAATACATATTCATAATTTACGAGATTTTGCTACTAACAAACATAAAAATGTAGACGATTATTCGTTTGGTGGTGATGCAGGTATGGTAATGACAATAGAGCCAATTGACAATGCAATTAGTCATCTAAAATCAGAAAGGGAATATGATGAGATAATTTACACATCTCCTGATGGTGTAAAATACAACCAAAAGGAAGCAAATAAATTGGCAACTTATAAAAATATAATAATTCTATGCGGGCATTATAAAGGTATTGATCAGCGTATAAGAGATCATATTATAACAAGAGAAATTTCAATCGGAGATTACGTTCTTACCGGTGGCGAATTAGCAGCTGCTATAATTACGGATAGCATTGTCCGCCTTGTGCCAGGTGTTATTTCTGATGAAACCTCAGCTCTCACTGATTCTTTTCAGGATAACCTGCTTGCACCGCCGGTTTATACGCGTCCGGCAGATTATAAAGGATGGAAAGTTCCTGATGTTCTTCTATCCGGTAATTTTAAGGAAATTGATAAATGGAAAGAGGAGCAATCCATTGAACGTACAAAACAACTAAGGCCGGGTTTATTTGAAGATGAAAATTAAATCCATAAACAATTAATAAAATCTGCAAGGATATGCATTATCAACCCAATGGCCGGCAATCGAAATTTTGGGAATAAGAATAAAGAGCAGTAGGCAAAAATTGCAACACAGGAATGCAAAGGATGAAATCCTATACTGCATCTGTTAGGATCAAAAATGGGATTTGCTAATAAATGGTCTAAATCGATCAGATTAGCAGAAAGAATTAAAAGACTTGCTTTCCAAAAATATTTTCTAAAGAAGATGAAAGCAATTATAAAGGGGAGTAAATAATGCATTCCGTAATGTACAAACTCTCTTAATTCAGGCACTTTTATAAGCTTTTAATCGAACAATTCATATGAAACTCCTAAATTTATTCTTACCTGGTACATTTCATAATCGATATTAATGAAATTCTTTTGGAAAATACTTTTAAAACCTACATTTAACCGTGCCCATAAATGTAATCTGTGGTTCAAATTATAACTGTAACCGATTAGTACACCATAATCATAAGTATCTATGTTTTCATTAAAGTTATATGGAATGGTTATTGGCGGTCCAGGTAAAACTGCATTATCAGTAATTTCTTTATCGGGTGAATAAATTCCATTGATACCTTTAGTTTCAAATCTACCATCAAGTATTCTTGAATAATACACTCCAAAAAGAAACCTGCGATCTTCTTTGAGTTTGTAGAATGCTATAAGAGGAATCTCAACCATACGAAGTTCTACATCTGTTTCGGTATATCCTGTATAATATTGAGCTGATCCATCATCAAAATAGAAAGCCTGACTAATAACATCTGCTGTTGCAGAAAAAGCAATTAGATGATAGTTAAGTTCAAGAGCCAATTGCCAGTTATCATTGAGATTGTATACAGAGCCAATTCCTAAAGATGGATATGGTTTTGGTGTTCCACCAGCACCATCCGGTATGTCAGAAAGCGGAAAAGGTATTGCTCCACCCAAATCAACAGCTATATTGGGATAAAAGTTAAATTTACGATTCTGAGAAAAAACCGAAACGGAAAAAGTTAAAATAAGAATTACAAGAGTTATTTTTCTCATCATAGAAAGCATGAATTATTCATATATCAGTTCTAAATCATCTATAACCAGTGAGCTTCCAACGGCGCCTCTCCAAAATGCTCCGTCTTTACTTGACGAAAATACAATTGAAATATGAGTTGGTTCTGCATTAGATGTATAGTTAAAGTTAAGGTTTATTTCAGCCAATGTATTATCTGTGGTACCCGAAAAAAACTCTGCTCTTGCTAATTCTGTAATAACATTATCCACTCTTGACTCCAGAAATGCGTATATTGTACACTCATCCTCTCCCGGAATGTCTTCAGTTGTAAATCCCCCAAAAATACTTGTAGGGTCTTTTAAAGTGGCTTGAATATAATTTTCTCCTGCCTGATATTTGTACTTTAATTTTATTGATTTAGGTCTGAATATAAATGGTGTGCCAAATTCAGTGGCTTGTTCAGGATCAGTTGGGTTGGCAATAGCTCCGGCAAGACTAAAAATTCCGGTGAAAAGAGTTCCCGCAGTTATATCAACCCTTGATGTTTCTCCTGTGGTTATTTCAACAAGAGTATTAGAACCTTCAATAATTGGTTTAGTTCCGTATACTTTGTACATGCTTGTTCCCATATTAGCTGTTGCCCACAAAGATGTTACTGATGTTAACCCTATTTCAGAATAACTTTTTCCATTCATGCCCATATTATCAAACCAGTTTTCAAAATCTGAATTTTGGAGCTGTTTGTGAACCAGAAATACTGACCAGACTTTTGATGTACCGTCTTCAGCAATTACTTCAATTGATAAAACTTCATCGGGATTAGAGAAAATTAATTCGCCATTAAGAAAAGACCCCATTTTAGCTCCTGATGAAACTTTAATATCAGCATTCAGGCTAACAGGGAAAGTTATATTTCGCAAATCATTATTAAAGAATATGAATATTTTACCATCTTCTGACTCAATACTGGTTTTTTGAAAATCCAGTTCATTATCTGAAAAATCAGTTATGTATGCATCAATTATTTCAGCCTGATCTGATTTGTCTTCACTACATCCAATTGCAAAAAACAAAACAGAAATAAAAATAAATATATATTTCATGGAAATTGAATTAAGTTTATTACGTAAAAATATAAATTAATCGAAATAATGTAGTGCAGCTTAGGATATTTTTACACAAGCAGTTCAATTTCTACGAAATTTAGTTGGTCGTTTACTGTAAATTTGTAAAGCCATTGATTTTCCTGCAATAAAAATCTTTTTTTCTAATATGAACAGATTACCGTTAATCAGTTTATTCGTGCATTCATTTTTATGATATTCCCTGAAATTTCTGAAATGTTCTTTTCCGGCCAGAAATTCGATCGCATTAATCACATACCTGGAATGAGGTTTTGTCTTAGCATTTATTTCATAATCAACAATTAACAAATGTCCGTTATCCTTTATTATTCTATAAGCTTCATTAATAATCTTTTTTTGATCATCGAAGGACTTTTCATGCAGCGCCAGTTGAATCATTGCTAAATCAAAGGAATTATCAGGAAACTCAATATTTCTCGCATCTTGTTGGAAACAATCCATATGTTTTGCAACTTTTAACATTTCAGGAGATAAATCAACACCGGTTAACCTGATATCTGTATTTTTAAGATATTCCAGTTGATTCCCTGTACCACAGCAAATATCAATAACGGACTTTGGATCTAACTGAATTATTATTCTGGCAGTTTTCTTCCTGATATTGTTTAAAAAAGGGTAAAGTAAAATGTCATATAATTTAGCCACAGAATAATTTGCCATTGTCCCGGGATATTAATTCAAACAAAAATATGATATTTAATGATAAAAAAAACACTTGTCAAAAACCGACTGACGTTAAATCTTAAATATACGTTTTATTGTTAATGCTTGTGAAAATATGATTTTTCAAAAGTATCAATAGTTTGGTTTAGTTTTTCAATATTCGATAAATCCGCAGATTGTTTTGCTTTCATTGAATATACCAGCAATTCATGAAGCAAGATAAGTTGCTCAATGTATTTTTGGTGTAATTCTTCCTCTTTTGGGTCGGTTAGCTTAATTCGCTGATGTAAAAAATATTGACTTACAATATCCTGTAATTTTTTGGCGTGATTTTCTTTATTATTTACACAACGAACAATTTGATTGTAGTTTGGAATTTCGGCTTTTGATAATACATTGATCATTTTCATCGATCTTTCGATGGTAATAATATGTTCTTTTATTAACTCAATTCTTAATGAATCTTCATATATACCACATGGAATTTCGCAATGGGCATAAGTTTTCTTGGTGATACTTAGAGAAATAACAGTTAATAAACCGATCAGTAATATTTGCTTAATTTTTTTCATGTTAATATATTTATTATTTGACATTCAATGTATAAGCAATTGAAAATAAATTTTGTTCAATTAATCATAAAAATAAGAGGCTGTCCAAAAAGTTTAAGATTGTTCATATTTCGACAGGCTCAATATGACAACTGTTAAATAATCAAGCTGTCACTCTGAGAAATGTCATCCTGAGCTTGACGAAGGATGTCGAAGTGTAGACAAAAAAAAGAGGCTTTTTGGAAGGCCTCTTTTAGTGATTTTAAATTATTACTTATAATTTATAAGATGTAATTTGTGTATCTCCGGTTTTTTTGAAAACCTGACCTGTTACATCATCTACTGCATATTTGGGATCCTTTTCTTCTCCAAGATTAATACTTCCTTCTGTTTCCCCGGTATCTTTATTTACCTTAAATAATGCATTGTCTTTATCTATTTTTCCAAAAATAATAATAAAATCACGACCCTGGGCTGTGGCCTTAAATCGTGCGTTTGCCTGTTGAAAAGATTGTTTTGCAAAATCAGAAGCAGCATCACCCAACTCTTCATATACTTGTCCAAAACCTTCAACAATAGCGCCACTTAGTGCATCTTCTTCTTTAACATCCGGAGCTGCTGATTGTAATACGCCTGCAGCATAATAAGAATTTGCTCCAATATAAGCAGCACGTGCTGCCTGTGCATATAATAATGCCCTTTTTAATCCGGGCTCACGAGGAGCTTCATAATATTTTTGAAAAACAAGAGTCCCGGAATAATCGATCATTGCTACGTTTTGTTCAGATGAAATGAATATACCTTTTTCTCTGAGTTCAAGTACATTGGGACTTTCTTTTCCTTCAAATTTTAAAACCGCAGATGAAATATTTTTCACAGTACCTGCACTAATATCTATAAGTTTTACAAGATTTACTTTTGTATCAAAAGCGTAAATTTCATTTCCGTTTTGTACAGAAAGTCCTGGTAAAGTCTGAACTGATTTGTCAAAGATTAGCTCACCTGTTGAATAATTTAATATATTTATTTCTTCTGTGGTGATAAATAATATTCCTTTTGGAGATTTAACGGTTCTGATTACTTCACCGTTAATTCTTACAGGTTTTTCAAACGTCATTAATCCCTGAGATGGATCTAAAAAGTTTAAATAATTCTTTTCACCTGACTGAGAAATCAATAAAATTCCCTGTTCTGTTTTTACGTGTTGATATATTCCTCCTTTAATACCAATTCCTCTTCCTTTTTTACCCCATTTTCCGGTTGCAGATTGTAAATCAAAGAAATTGATTTTTGTTCTGTTACCATCATTTGGAAGGACGATCATACCATCTTTGTAAAAGGTAAAATCGCCAAGTTGACCACGCATTTGAACTGGATTGCTCCAAAGTCTTGAACCATCGGCAATATTAAAAGCTGTATAATTATTCTCATAACTAATGGATGTTTGCCCGCTACTTGTCTGACTCTCGTTTTTATTTTCTGCTCCAATAATAAATATACCTTTGGAAGGATGTTTATAGAAGTTAACAATAAAATCTTCATCAGCAACAGCCTGTTCAGCAACTCCTTGTAAAAGACTTCCGAAAGCTCCCATGCTTTCCAGTTGTTCAGCTTCCTTTGATGTAGAATTTTTCCATTTAATTTCGCCTGTTTTGCTGTTTAGCTTATAATTTTTGAATAATGTAACAATAAGTAATTCTTCGTTTGAGAGTTCGCTTAGAGTTACTATCCTTCCAAATTTTTCTTCAATCTGCCATACAGTTTTTCCCGATGCCATATCAACCATAATCATAATAGGATCGCCACTCATATTTTTTCCTGCAATAAGAATCCCATTTGCTTTGTAAAGTACTTGTTTGGTTTTTAGTTCAGAAATACCTGCCTGTGATGAATTAAACTTTATATTTCCTGTAAACGGATCTAACAAAGTAACGGCATCTCCCTGATTTATTGACAACAAAGGTGATCCGCTCATTTCCTGAATTTGCTCATTAGCAATATTTGCAAATTGCTGATTAGACCAAAGCTTTTCACCTGTTTCAGGATTATAAGCAGCAAATTCAGTATTGGTACATACAAAATAGTTACCATAGGAATTAACCTGTTGCCATAACACTGATCCTGAGAGCTCAGTTTTCCAAATTTCATTTACCTGTGCATTGCCCGCAAACCAGGTAATCGTAAGCATTAAAATTACGCTTAAAGTTTTAGTTAATTTTTTTGTCATAATCTTTGATGGTTTGGTTATTGAAAAATTATATCTGAGAGTTATATAACATTTCAAATATTAATAATGTTTTAATCAAATTTATTAACGAAACAGAAATTTTTAAGTTACAAACTTTACTATTTTATGTCAATAAAAGAATTAAAATTTATCTCAAAATTTTGCGTACGAATGCAACAGTAAAGTACGACATGAGGAATAATCCAACAAAACCTTCCAGCCCGGAAAGCCAGCGGAAAAAACCTGAAGGATAATAATCGCCGTAACCAATTGTAAGAAATGTAATTGCGCTGTGATAAAATGAAACAGCTATCGGACCAAGTTTATCCGGATCGCCAATGGATGATACAATTTTTGTATCAACAAAGAAAGGTAGTATTAAATATAATAAGGAGAAGAAAATATACCCAAACAACATGCTGGTTAATACACGTAACGGATTTGTAGCGTATAAACCGACTTTATCAAATACCAGCCACTGAAAAGCATAGGATGGATATTTCCATAAGCGGCTGTAAGGATTTTTCTTAATGGCATCTTTTAAATCGGCTTTTAATTCATTTCGTTTAAACTCAACATAAGCTTTGTCTTCATCGGCATATTGACCTGTTGTACTGAAATTTTCTTTAAGTATCCTGAACTGTTCGGCAAATTCTCTTCTTTTTACATGTTTTTGCGAATAAATAAGTTCTTTTATATTATTTATTTCCCAATCAATATATATTCTGCCAATTAACCGCATACCGATAAAATTGATTGTGCCAATTTCAAGCGGAAAATCATAAGGTTTAATATCAATAATATCACGTGCTACTGTGTCGGAAAGATCAATTGATTTACATTTTGATAATCTTAAATCGACATAATAATCTAAATGACATGATTTAAGGGAAAGTTCAAGAATGTGAGAATTATTAAAACTCAGGTTTCCTTTTCCAAAATCTGCATTGTCGAGATACAAAACAGTATTATCGAACTCAACTTGTTCAAACGATACATTTCCATTTCCCCAAACTGATTTCCTGAATGTTAATTTACCACCTTTATGCTGAGAAGCCTCAAATGATTTATCACCATTTCCAAAAATGGAACGGTTAAAACTAACTTTTGCATCGGCAAATTCTGTGGTACGAAAATCAACCTTCCCATCGCCAAACTCGGTTCTTTCAAAAATTAACTCTTTGCAATGAAAACGTGCGAAGTGAAATCCGATTTTTCCTTCACCAAAACGAGCAACTTTAAACGATACCCGGTTCGATTTAAAAAATGTGTTTACAAACGTTACATCGCCGTTATTGAATTCAGTATTTACAAATAGAACATTTCCTTCACCAAAATGGGCATCCTGAAAATTCTTGTGGCCGGTTCCAAACCAGGAATTTTTGAAATTAACCTCGCCGTCGCCAAAATCGACATTCGAAAAATCAACATTCCCATTATTAAAATAAGTATAAGTAAAATTTACACCACCCAAATGAAATTTTGCTGACTGGAATGAAACTTCTCCGTTGAGAAAGTACGCATTTTCAAAATTTTCGTATTCATCATCGAATTCAGCAAACGAAAAATCAGTAATAACACGGGAATCAAAAAAAGCATTATAAGCTGTAAATCCATGAATTTTAACGTAGCTTTTTTTTTCAATATTTCTGCTCTCGCGATATTCAACCAACGAAAAGTTTTCAATATAACAATTATCAAGATTCACAGGTTTTTCATGCTCAATTATCTGATAAATTTCTTCTTTATCAATATAAGCTAATTCAATGTAGGTAATCTCTTTTTTATTTTTATCAAGAAACGAAATGGCAGCAGTGTTTTCATATTTTTTGCCATTCTCTGTTTTAAAGGGAGTATCTTTTATTTTGACTTTATAGTTAAAGAAATTCCGAATCATTTTATTCGTTTTTCACAAATTAATTCAAATATAGTAAAATTGTTTCAGGATTTAAGTTTTGATATTTGGGTTTTTGTTTTCAAAACTTTGAGTACAGTTAATTTCTAGCAAAAAGTAGTTATAAAAAAATAGTTCAGATAAAGACACCATTTAGGAGTTTTTAATATAAGTGATAAATCAGTAAAGCCACTCACTAATTTAATGTTGCTATACTATACCGTGATAATTATTTTAAACCATGTGTTTTAAAATCGGTAGTATTCGATTAATACTGTAAAAAATAATTATGCAAATTGAAAGTACAATTGCAATAGATCTGTATTTATTATTAACGCTTATTCCGATTAAAAAGAAAGGAAATAATAGTAAGGTGTCAACCGGAGTAATAATATGATCATATAAATACCAGTTTCTAATAAAATTTGTTAAGATAACCCAGAACAAACCATGGAAACATAAAGCGCCCAGCGACCACAACAATATTTTATCACGGTTTTTTTCAAAATCATTTTTGAAATCGGATTGGGAGATAGTATCTCCTGCATATTTGTAATCTTTAAAAGCTAAAATGGGATAAAAAAAGATACTAAGGAACAGAAGCCCAAAAGTAAATCCGATTTTTCTTTCAAATGCTTTAGCTAATAAATTAGTCATCCAAATAGAAATAACAACATTCACAAAGGGGATAAAGAATAAAATTAACCACCATGCTGGTTTAGAGATTATTTTAAGCCATACAATTATATTGTAAAAAGGAATAATTGCTGCCCATCCTGGTTGTCCGGCTTTCTTATAAATTCGCCACATTGATATAATTGTAATGATAGAAAAAAGAAAAGTGTATGAACAAATCGCGGTAATTAGTTGAGGATTGTATCTCATAATTAATAATATTAAGTTAGACTTTAGACTTTATTAAAAAGCAAAGTGCTTTTTATTGATCCTGAGTATAAGTGTAATGCAAATTTACTCTAAATAGAAGCCCATGTCAATATCAAACATGAAAAATTATTTAATTAAAACAGTTTTAGTCGATTAATATATTTTTTACGTCAAAACACAACATGTATAAAATCATTTTTCGGACAAAATACAAGGGTTACAGTTTGTTTTTATTTCTTACGGCATACAATATGTCCGCCCAGGCAGAAAATATGCACAACGATGTATTGTTATTCTTCCTTTTGAATCTTTTTGAATTGAACTAGGAGCTTTCGTTATGCATTATTTGTAGTAATCAGTGAATTAACAAGCAATTACGAATTTAAAATTGTAATTGATAAATAAGAAATCTATAATTCATACAAAGTTCCGGGTACTTGTTACATGATTTTATTTATGACATATCTTTTTGAAATCACAGTACTCACAATTTCTTGTTTCTTCAGTTTGAGTGAACGATATATCCGGATTGAAAATGTCGTTTACCAATTGTGTTATATGCTCTGAAAAATCACTGTTTACCAAATTATAATTTTCAATATGTAATTTAGTATCTTTATTGTAGATGCGGTAATCAAAGTTCTTATCGTAGATTTTACGAACCGAATATACTCCCGGAGTAACAGGTAGTTGTGGTTTTTTATCTTTCAAATAAAACAGGGAATACAAAAAGGTCTGAAAAACGGCACTGTTCTGATCGCCCTTTTTATCTGAAAACAAGGCTTCAATATTCTTAAATTCCAGTTTATCGTTACCGGTTTTGTAATCAATTATCCGAACGCGATTATTTTGTTTATCAATTCTGTCGATTTTTCCACCCAGTTTTACCATTTCACTGGTTCCGTTAGAGTTTACCGGGATTTCCACTTCATACGTATCTTCCAGCGATATAATCTCAAATGGAGTAAAGGTATCGTCAACTTTAAGAATCTGAAGAATGTATTTTTCAATCAATTCACGAATAATAATGTTTTTGCCCGAATAGTTTATCTTGTTAGAGGTTTTAAAATATTCATCTGTAAAAGCCTGATCAATAGCCGAAGATATTTTTGATGAATCCTTTAAAAGATTTTTAATGATTTCAGAATTTATTTCTTTTCCAACGAAATCCTCGTATAAATAATTCATTGCCTGATGCAGAATATTTCCGAACAATGGAGCATCAATTTCTTCTGTTAACTCATCCTGCTCGCGCAGTTCTGCAATATACCGGAAGTAAAATTGCAAACTGCAACGCAAATACGTACTTAAAGCGCTTGGCGATAAATATTTTTTTCCTTCGCCCGATGATTGGAATTTTTTAAGTTTTTCAATTATTGCTTCCGATTTCTGAATTTCAATTTCTTTGGGTTGAGTAATATTAATATCGTATTTCAGGCTTTTTTCTTTAATGTCAAAATCAGATTCATACTTCAGTTGGTATAAGAAACGACTCATCTCGCCTGTTTGCATTCCATCAGAATTTGAATTGTACAGCAAAGTTATATTCTTAGCTCGTTGCAATAAACGGTAAAAATAGTATGCGTAAATAGCATCCTGATGCTCAATGGTTGGTAATCCAAAACCACGGCGCAGATTATAAGGAATAAACGACAATGAGGCTTCTGTTTTTGGAAAAACACCTTCGTTTACCGATGTTATGAAAAGATTTTCAAAATCGAGTAAACGGGTTTCAAGTATTCCCATAATTTGTAATCCTGATAAGGGTTCACCGGTAAAAGGAATTCGTAAATTTCTTATAATTTTTCGGATCAGACGAATGTAGGTCTCAATTTTGATTTCAATCTGTTGTTCCTGCAAAACATCCTTAACCCGATTTATAGAAAGATAAATATGATAAATGTATTCTTTTTCAAGAGACGTAGTATGAATCGTATTTTCCTGTCCTGACTTTTTTAGAGAATTGTAAATCTGATGCAAAATATCAAGGATATATTCTGACAACTCTGTATAAGTATTGATTTTTGTAAAAATTACCTTGAAGAAATCACAGCTTGCTAATTCTTCACGTGTGATAACTATTTTATTGTTCTTTTTAATAAACTGTAAAAGCTCATTCGCTTCTTTTGTAAATTGTGAATTTAAGTACTGATGGTTTAGAATTGCAACAACATTCTTATGATAAAAAGTAATGCCGTTTTTGGATTCTTTAGCATTTCTTTGAAGTTCAATTATATGTTCTAATAAGCTGTAAACAGGAGTGTTATTTACAGGATAACCCATAGTAATATTTACCTTATCAACGGTATCAGGAATTGAATGTAAAACAGGAACAAGCAATTCTTCATCTGCTAAAACAATTGCTGTTTTATTTGGCGATTCAGCTATATTTTCGTTCGATTCCTGTAGCTTTTGAGTAATTACTTTAGCCTGCCCCACATCAGATGGAACCGATATAACTTCAATGTTCTTTTTTTGCGATAAAGATTTGAAGATATCTTTATTTGATATGCTTATGGGCTGATTAAATTGATTAATATTTTCGCGTAAAAAGAAACCTGCTTCATGATGATGATTATTGATATAACTTTGATCGTAGTCCCAGTAAAAATCGGCTAATTTATTGTTGTTTAGATAATTGAAAAATTTCTTTTCGCAATTATTGAGCGCGTTAAATCCTGCAAATACATATTTAGTACGTGGCAATTCAATTTTTTCATTTCCTTTGATTTTGTCAGCTACTGTTCTGTAAATCATTCCTTCATAAGCTATACCGAGCTCAGTGAGTTTTTTATTAAATTGCTGATATATTTCTAGTAAAGCATTCCAAATGCTAATAAATTCGTCCTGATGATCTCTTTGTTTTTCAGGCTCGAAACTTTGCCAAAATTGCTTTATTGCTTCAATTTGATCATCGCTTAAATAATTAAATTGATCCTGAATAGATTTTAGTGATTTAAGGTTTTTAAATAAATCCTCAGGATTAACAAGATATTTATCAATATCGTCGAAATCGTTCAGCATCATTTCACCCCAAAAGTAGAAATCATCGAAGCTTTCGTCTGACTTTTTTATTTGCTTATAAATCCGAAATAATTCAAATAAAAGTTTAATGTTGTCGGCAGTTGTAAGACCCGAAATTTCCTGCATTAATTCATTGATGGTTGTGGTTACAGGCGACCACATTGGCTTGTCGCTCAGTTCCGACAGGTATTTTTTGAAATAGAGACTTGCCCTTCGATTAGGAAATACAATGCACAGGTTCGAAATGTCATCTTTGTACCTTGAATATAAGTCCGATGCGATATGTTTAAGAAAGGATTCCATTGTAACAAGCTCCAGGTTTAAAGTTTAAAGTTCCGGGTTATGCAAAGAACCATAAGTTTTTATTTATGAATTCTGAATTCTGAATTCTGTTTTCTGACTTCTATATTTCTCATTGTTAATTGTTAATTGATCATTGTTCATTGAAAAGTTTTCCCTGCCATGTGTCAAGTTCTTCCAGTCTTTTTTCAAATTTATTCAGGATCTGATCATTCCGGATTAATCCCCAGCCCGGACCGGCTAAAAAACGCGGTGGAACTTCACCTGCAAATCGTTCAACTACAAATTCGGGATTTAATCTTTCTAAAAACTGAATGAAAAAATCGATGTATTCGGGTAATTCAAAAAAGTTAAAATTTTCAGGATGCTCTTTATATTCTTTTTCCATCGCTGTTTCTTTAATAATCTGCAATTGATGAAATTTAACAGTATCGAGTGGGAGAGAAGAAATCAATTTAGCGTCGTTTAAAATGTCTTCCTTCGATTCTCCAGGTAATCCAAAAATGAAATGAGCTCCGGTTTTCAATCCATACTTTTTTGTTTTCTCTAAAGCTTCAACAGCCTCTTCGAAAGTATGTCCGCGATTAATTCTTTTCAGAGTATCATTATTACACGATTCAATTCCGTATTCTAGAATGATGTAATTCTTTTCAGAAAGCTTTCGGAAGTATTCAAGTTTTTCATCATCAATACAATCGGGGCGTGTTCCGATAACCAAACCAGAAATGCCTTCAATATTTAGTGCTTCGTCGTAAATCTTTTTAAGTTCGTTTAGTGGTTTGTAAGTATTCGAATAAGCCTGAAAATATGCCAGAAATTTATTTGCTCTACGATAACGCTTTTCGTGAAATTCAATTCCTTCATTTATTTGTTGTGTAACCGATTTCTCCGGAACGCAATACGAAGGATTAAAAGCATCGTTATTGCAATATGTGCACCCGCCTGTCCCTTTCGATCCGTCACGATTCGGACAAGTAAAACCGGCATCAATGGTTACTTTTTGCACACGCTCACCAAATGTTCGCTTAAAGTATTCGCTATACGAATTAAATCTTCTGTTATGACCCCAGGGGTAGTTCATTTTGCTTATTTACTGTTTGTTAGTGTTGTTCTCAATACTATACTTCAGTGTTATTTGTTACTGCTTCAAGTTTCTTGCTTCAGGCTTCAAGTTTAAATAAAAATGCAAGCAGCTTGTAGCATGTAGCTTTTTATTCGATCTTTCGAATAAAATTCAAATCAACATACCATAAAAAGCCATCCACTTGTTTATTTTCCATTTTCTTTAAAATTTCAATATACGATTTTACCTGTTTATAATGCTTTTCTTCTTCCTGTTCACCAAATTTGTAATCGATCACAACTATTTTTTCATTATTACTGATTACCCTGTCTGGTCGGGCAGTTTTTCCTTTGTCTAAAATAATTTCTGCTTCATTTTTTATTTGCCATTCATCACTAAACCAGCTTTTTATTTGATCGTTTTTAAATGTATCATTAATTTTTAGTTTGATTTCAGGTTTTTTATCCGGTGAAATTTTTCCATCAAAAATAAGTTTGTCTATTGCCTGAGAAATATCTTTTTCGGTTTTAATATTTTCAAAAATCTCGTGCATCACTTTACCATAATTAACCTTTTCGAAAGGAGCACTTTCCTGTCCTGTAAAGAACGAATTATCGTGTAATTTTAACCGGAGTTTGTTTTTAATATCAAATGATTCAAACTTATTAATTTCAAATTCATCAGGTAAATCCTTTTTAACATCCATCGCTTTCTTTAACTCTCCAAACTCAAATGAAGGTGTTTGTGCATTCCAATGGTCTGTAAAATCAATTAAAGTTTTGTCTGTCGTATAATTTTTGTAATTCTGATAAGTAAAGAACAATAAATTGGCAACATTCGATATTTTTTTTGCCTTATCCTTTAAAGGAGAAAAACAAAAAAGGTTCTCTTTAACCCTGGTAAAGGCAACATAAAGTAGATTTAAGTTATCTACGTAAGCGTGTAATTTTTCTTTTAAATAATCGGGTTTAAATACTGTTTTGACTAAGTTTTTCGAATATTTTACCGGAATTAAATCCAACTGATTAAAAGGTTCAGCATCCGTTTTACACCATAAAATATTAGTTTGATTTGATTTATGATCTATATCCCAATTACAAAATGGTATAATTACATTTTTAAATTCAAGCCCTTTGGAGCTGTGAATCGTAATAATTCTAATTGCATCCTGATTTTCCGATACCGATAAAGTTTTATTTTGTCCATCTTCATTCCACCAATTAACGAAAGTATGAATGTCAGAAGCAGAATTTTTGCTAAAGTCCAGCACGATATCTAGAAATGATTTTAGATAGGGGAGTTCTGCTTTTATTTCATTTAGCTTAAATAATCTGGTAATTCTATCAATTAGTTCATAAACCGGAAGTTGCTTTATCTGATCTAATGATTCAATAAATTCTTCCGGAAATATTTTTTTAAGCCATTTGCCCTTTTCTTCTTTAGAGTGATTTCTTATAAGCTCATGAAGATCATCGTTTGATAATTCATCTGTTTTTAAATAACAATTATATTCATAAGCAATAAATGATGTGTTTATATCATCCTCAGGATTAAGAATATATTCCAGGATCGCAATGATAAATCTTACCAGTGATGAGTTAGCAAGAAATAATGAATCGTTCGATATAAAATCAAATTTATATTTTGACGAGCTTTGATTCTTATATTCGATTAGTGTATTTGCTATATCCTGACCTTCTTTTTTTCTATTAACTAATATTGCAATATCGTTTAAGCGATGTCCTTTTTCCTGTAGATTTTCTATTATTTTGGGCAATCTTGATTTTACTTCATCTTTCCACGAATCATATTCTTTCTCAGATAAAAATGTATGATTTATATATCCATCATCTTTATTATTATCAGGAATCTTTTGAAATACATCCTGATATGCATCTGTAATTTTGGTTTTGTAGGGATTTTCAGAATTTTCTGATTCAGTAAACTCGCCATTGAAATTTTGCTGAAGTACTTGTGATGAATATGAGAAGACCGAATTATTAAAATCAATAATGCTTTTTCCACTTCGCCAGTTGTTATTTAGCGCTTGTATTTCCGGGTTAAATTGCAAGAAATCATTTTGAACCTCATCCGATAGTATTTTCCAGTCGCTGTTGCGCCAACGATAAATAGATTGCTTAATATCTCCTACTACCAAATTCTTACTTCCTTGTGCAAGACTATTATTAATAAGTGGTTTGAAATTATACCATTGTGTTTTCGATGTATCCTGAAACTCATCAATCATAAAGTGTTTATATATGCTTCCTGTTTTTTCATATATAAAAGGAGAATCGTTATTATCTATAATGATTTGTAAAAGTTTTGCAGAATCTGAAATCAGGAATAGGTTTTGTTCTTCACAGTAATCTCTGAGTTTTCCTGAAATATCAGTTAAAATTCCAAGTGTATTAATAAATTTCAGAATTTCAAGCGATGAATAATACTGAATATAATTTTTTTCATAAAAATTAACTGTTTCAACTAATAAGTCAAACAAACCATTATTCAATATATTTTCGATTGAGTCTTTCTGCGGGCTTTTATTTGTAAACCATTCATCGAAACTTTCCGTCCCTTTTAAAGTTCTGATTTTTGGCTCATAATCGTTATTATTGATTATTTTATTAAAATAATTGGGAACACTTGATTTTCCCCATTTAAAATCTTCAATTGCCAGTCCGCTGGTTTGAATTAATTCAATTGCTTTATTAGCAGTAATATTTATGGTATTTTCAAATTTAGATCTTATCTGCTGCAATTCCTGAATATATTTTTTCAGAAACTCTTTATCACTCATTTTTTTTATGAGTTGCTGATCAAATGCTTTATATTCTTCTTTAAAAATTTCCTGCGCAAGGTTCTTGATATCATCCTTAAAATCCCATTTATTTCCCTGCTCAATTTTATCAGATGCTAAATTAGAAAGCCATTCACGTAATTCATTATTCTCATCTAAATCAAGCAATAGATTATCAATGACTTTTAATAAAATTTCATTCTGGTTTAATTCTATTGAATATCCAGGTTGAATTCCAATTTCGCGCGTAAATGACCGGATAATTTTTTGAAAGAATTTATCTATTGTGCTTACTGAAAACTTCGAAAAATCATGAAGTAGCAGAGTTAATATCTGATTTGCCCTGAGTTTAATTTCGGCTTCTGATAATTTAAATTCGGTTTTAAGCCCTTCAAGGTAATCTGATTTAATTCCTTTATCTAATTTATTAAGCTCGCTCAGAATCCTGTTTTTCATTTCAGCTGTTGCCTTATTAGTGAAAGTAACAGCTAGGATTCTTCGATAATTTTCAGGATATTTGAATAACAATTTTAAATACTCTTCGGTAAGTTTAAAAGTCTTACCTGATCCTGCAGATGCTTTATATATAATTAATTGCGACACTTAAAGTATTTTATATCTACTATAAAATTAGTTAAAATAATTTCTATTCAGGAATTATGTTATTAACATGTTAACAGTTATATAATTCGTAATTAAATAATATCTTTGCATCCGAAATTATTTCTAATAAGTATTGAGATGGAGAAAGTTGTTATTGGGATGTCCGGAGGAGTTGATTCAAGTGTTGCTGCTTACCTTTTAAAACAACAGGGATATGAAGTTATTGGATTGTTCATGAAAAACTGGGACGATGCTTCTGTTACCTTAACAAGCAATTGCACGTGGGAAGATGATTTGCTTTTTGCTGAAATGGTTTCTAAAAAGTTGGATATCCCTTTACATACAGTCGATTTAAGTGATTATTACAGAAAAAGAGTAGTGGAGTATATGTTTTCGGAGTATGAAAGAGGCAGAACTCCAAATCCTGATGTGTTGTGTAATCGTGAAATTAAATTCGATGTTTTTATTGATGAGTGTATAAATTTAGGTGCAGATTATGTTGCGACTGGTCATTATTGCAGAAAGGAAACTAAAGAAATAAACGGTGAAACAATACACAGATTACTGGCAGGTGCTGATCCAAATAAGGATCAAAGTTACTTTTTATGCCAGTTAAGTCAGAAACAAATATCAAAAGCGTTATTTCCTATTGGGGAATTATTAAAACCTGAAGTTCGTAAAATTGCCGACGAACAGGACTTAGCAACTGCAACCCGTAAAGATTCTCAGGGAATTTGTTTTGTTGGCAAAGTTGATCTTCCAACATTTTTGCAACAAAAATTGAAAGCAAATAAAGGAGATATCGTTGAAATTCCGGAATCTTATTATGATAATTTAGATACTTCGGATGAGCTTAGTGATATCTCAAGAGCATATCAATACAAGCGTGATGATGGAAAAATAATAGCAGAACACAGAGGAGCACATTTTTATACTATTGGTCAGCGTAAAGGTTTAAATATAGGTGGAACTGGCAAACCAATGTATGTTATCGCCATTGATGTTAATGAAAATATTGTATACGTTGGCAGAGGAGATGATCATCCTGGATTATACCGTAAAGCCTTATTTATTTCCAATGAAACGCATTGGGTAAGACCTGATTTAAAACTAAAAACAGAAGAGACAAAAGACTTTCTAGTTCGAATTAGATATCGCCAACCCTTACAACAAGGTTCTTTAATAGTAAAGCCGGAAGGATTGTATGTTGTTTTTGAAAAACCTCAACGTGGAATAGCCGCAGGTCAGTTTGCTGCCTGGTACGATAATGATGAGTTAATTGGATCCGGAGTAATAAATTAGTTCCACATGTCGAAGAACGACAATCTTTCTTAAAGCAAGTATAGGCAAATAGCTCTTTTTCAGAATTTCCTTTTTTCAGATCTAATCACAAATTATTTTATTCAGATAATTAATTAATAAAAATTCTATAATAATTTGCATTATGAACATATGTGCAATATCTTTGTAGCAGAATATTTATATAAAATACTTATGGCACGACCCAAAAATAACAGAATTGTACATGAACCACCAGTGTTTACTGATTTTAAACCCATTGGTGTAAGAGGTGTATCGCTGGATCAGGTTCTACTTAATCTTGATGAATTTGAAGCGTTCCGTCTTGCTGATCACATAGGGCTTTCGCACGAAGAAGCGGCAGGAGAAATGGAAATATCGAGACCTACGTTTACAAGATTAATTGAGAAAGCACGTAAAAAAATTGCTGACTTCGTTATTAATGGTAAAGTACTGAATATTGATGGTGGTAATATTCATTTTCGTAACAATATAATTCGTTGTCAGAGTTGTGGTCAAATGTTCAGAATGAAATTTAATGAAACGATAACAGAATGTCCTGCGTGTCATTCAGAAAATATTTTGAATCTGGCAGGAGGTTTTGGTCATGGTAAATGTTGTAATAACAGAAATCAAAACAAAGGAGGTAATTATGCCAGGAGGTAA
This sequence comes from Bacteroidales bacterium, assembly GCA_019038645.1. Lineage (GTDB taxonomy): Bacteria > Bacteroidota > Bacteroidia > Bacteroidales > UBA12077 > UBA12077. Next base: position 28,003 of record JAHOYT010000004.1, on the reverse strand, counting down.
TAAAACAGGACCTGAAGGTGCCGGGCCATTAACAGGTCGAGGAATGGGAAATTGTTCAGGAAATTCAAATCAGGAATTGAATACCGGTTTCGGATTTGGAAGAGGAATGAGAAATGGAGTTAAAAGAGGATTTAACCGGGGTTCCGGAAGGGGCTTTGGAAGAAATTTCACTGATTCCGGGAATAAAAATATTTCTTACAACGAAACAATTGAAGAAGAGGTAAAAATGCTTAAAGAGCAATTATCAACTTTAGAAAAAAAGTTGGAGAAATTAAGTTAATCCATGGTTTGTAAACAAGACCATTAGCTAATAAAAATATCATTTTATATGGTTTAGATTAGTTTAAATGTTTTTATACTAATGGCCTTGTTTTTTGTCTTTTAATAAACCGAATAAAAATATTAAACATGAGAAATTCAGGAAAAGGACAAGGTTTAGGAAATGGAAAAGGACTTGGCAGTGGTGGTGGAAAAGGCCGTAATAATGGTGGAGGTTTTGGTGTTGGAGGTTATTGTGTTTGCGCTAAATGCGGAGAAAAAACTCCTCATCAACAGGGCGTTAAATGTACAACACTTAAATGTCCGGAGTGTGGACAAACGATGATAAGAGAAGAATTGTTAAATAAATAATAATGTTTAAAAATGAAATTTAAAGTAAAAAGTGAATTATGTCGCGGATGTGGTGTTTGCGAGGCTGTTTGTCCAAATGTATATCAAATGGATAACAATCATGTTGCAAAAGTAGTTACTGAATCTGTATCCGATGATTTAATGGAATGTGCAATACAAGGGGAAAATGTTTGTCCTGTGAGAGCAATAATACACAGTTAATTTAAAATAATAATCTGCCTGCCAACAGGCAAGCTAAAAGAATAGAAAATAATGAAAATGAAATTTGCTATACCAACTGTAGGTAATCAATTAACAGCACATTTTGGACATTGTGAAAAATTTGCAATTGTCGATGTGGAAGAAAACAAAGTTGTAAATGAAGAATTTGTAACCCCGCCTGTACATCAGCCAGGTGTTTATCCTAAATTTCTGGCAGATATTGGTGTACATGTAATAATTGCTGGTGGAATGGGGCAAAAAGCTCAGGATTTATTTGCACAGAATAATATTGAAGTTCATATGGGTGTACAGGATGGTTCTCCTTCGGAGTTAGTTGAGCATTATTTAAATGATCAGTTAAAAACTGGTCAAAATTTATGTGACCATTAGATTAATGTTAACAGAAAATGAAAATAGCAATTGCAAGCGGAAAGGGTGGTACAGGAAAAACAACATTATCAACAAACTTAACTGCTCTTTTTGCAGAAACTGAAACTGTAGTTTTAACTGATTTGGATGTAGAAGAACCAAATTCGGGTTTATTTATTAAAGGTGAATTAGTAAAAGAAGAAATAAAGTACAAGATGATTCCTGAATGGAAAGAAGATACCTGTACTTTATGTGGTGAATGTCAGAAAGTATGTAATTTTCATGCTGTAATTCAATTGGGCCCTCAAATATTAGTGTTCCCTGAATTATGTCATAGTTGTTATGCATGCTCCGAATTATGCCCTACTTCATCTTTACCAATGATAACACAAAGAATGGGGCTTTTAAAACAATTTGAAAATAAAAATATTTCATTTATTGAAAGTCGCCTGGATATAGGTCAGGAGCAAGCTGTTCCGTTAATTGCCCAAACAAATGAATATGTTGATAAAGCTTTTAATAAGAATACTGTAAAAATATTTGATGCACCTCCGGGAACATCGTGCCCTGTTATAGAGGCAACAAAAGATGTTGATTTTGTAATTTTAGTTACTGAACCAACCCCTTTTGGTTTGCATGACCTGAAACTTGCGGTTGAAACAATGAAAGAACTACAAAAGGATTTCGGAGTTGTAATTAATCGTTATGGTGTTGGTAATGATGATGTGCTTGATTATTGTGAAGAAGATAATATTCCAATTCTTGCAAAAATACCTAATAGCCGAAAAGTGGCTGAATTATATTCAAAAGGAGAGTTAGTTTATACTGAATTACCAGAGGTTAAAAAGGAACTTCAAAACGTTAAGAACTACATTATAAATTTAAAAAATAATAACTGAGATGAAGGAAATTGTTGTTATTTCCGGTAAGGGGGGAACAGGAAAAACTTCTGTTACGGCGTCTTTAGCAGTTTTGGCAGGGAATGATGCCATTGTTGCTGATTGCGATGTTGATGCAGCTGATCTGCATTTACTAATGAAACCAATAGTTGAAAAATCAGAGAATTTTTTCAGTGGCGTTGCTTCCAGAATCAGTGAAGATAAATGTACCAATTGTGGAATATGTGCTGATGTTTGCCGCTTTAATGCTATTCCTGTAATAAACAATCAGCATACAATTAATACTTTAAATTGTGAAGGGTGTGGATATTGTGAAAGAGTTTGTCCGATAGAGGCAATCAGCATGCACGATCAAAATGTTGGCGACTGGTATATTTCTAAAACCAAAATTGAAAATACATTGGTGCATGCAAAGTTGGGTATTGGAGCTGAAAACTCCGGAAAATTAGTTGCAAAAGTTAAAAATGAGGCTAAACGTTTAGCTGAAGAAAACAATAAGGATTATATCATAGTGGATGGTTCTCCGGGAATAGGATGCCCTGTTGTTTCATCGCTTTCAGGTGCAAATTTTGTGGTTTTGGTTACAGAGCCCTCATTATCAGGCTTACATGACTTAAGACGAGTTTATGAACTGGTTAAAAAGTTTAATTTAAAAGCAGGATGTATAATAAATAAATATGATATAAATACAGATGTAACAAAGGACATTATACGGTTTCTTAATGAAGAGTCTGTTGAACATATTGCCAGTTTACCTTATAATGAAAACTTTACAAAGGCAATGACTTTTGGTAAAACAATTGTTGAATATGATCAGGACGAATTGAAAGACTTGATTGTAAGTAGTTGGGAAAAGATTAAAAAATTGGCGAATTCAAATTGAGAAAATAAGAACAGAAATAAAAGTGAAAGTATATAATTAGAATATTAATAAAATACTAAATAGAAAAAAATGAAAATAGCATTTACAACAAAAGGAACAGAATGGGAATCAGAAATGGATCCACGATTTGGAAGAACTGAATTTATTTTAGTTTATGATGATGAAAAAGATGAGTTTACATCATTTGATAATAGAGAAATTGAAAATGAAGCACATGGTGCTGGTCCAAAAACATCACAAAAATTATTTGAAATGGGACCACAAGTATTACTTACTGGTAATGGACCTGGCGGAAATGCAGCTACAATTTTACAAAAGACAGGAATGAAGATTTATATTGGTGCCGGACAAATGTCTGTTAAGGAAGCGTTTGAAGCATATAAAAATAACAGCTTAAAAGAATTTTAGGGATGAAGAGATACGATGTTATAATAATTGGTGGTGGTCCTGCAGGGATAATAACAGGTGTTACAGCTAAAAAACAACACCCGGAAAAATCGATGTTGATGTTTAAGGAAGAAGAAAAAGGATTGGTTCCTTGTGGAATTCCATATGTTTTTCACAGACTTGATGGCGTTGATAAAAATGTTATGGGACCAAAACCGTTTATTGATCTTGGGGGAGAAGTTATTACAGAAAAAATTACGGAAGTTAATAAAATAGATAAAACAGTTACAACAGATGCAGGTAATACGTTTGCTTACGAAAAACTTGTTCTTGCAACTGGCTCTAAAGTAGTTATTCCTGATTTTATTCCGGGTTACGACCTTAAAAATGTTTTTTACATTAAAAAAAGCTACAATTATATTAAGGAGATACACGAAGAGTTAAAATCAAAAAAGAACATAGTAATTATTGGTGGTGGTTTTATAGGTGCAGAAGTAGCAGAACAATTAGCTCTAAATCCTAATAAAAAAGTTACTCTTATTGAAAGTGAGCAATACTGTTTTTCAAAAGCATTCTCAAAGGAACTTAGTCAGATTGCTACAGCAGCTTTAACAGAAACTGCAGTTGATGTAAAAACAAATGTTAGGGTTAAAAAAGTCAATGGGACAAATGGAGTTGTTAGTTCTGTCATAGTTGATTCAGATGAAGAAATTCAGTGTGATGCTGTGATAATGGCTATAGGTTATAAACCGAATACAGAACTGGTACAAAATATTGGTCTTGAATTGAATAAAATGGGAGCAATTGTAGTTGATAATTATGAACGCACAAAAGAGAAAGATATTTGTGCAGTTGGTGATTGCTCTCAGACCATAGGTTTTTTAACCGGACGAATGGATCATGTTATGCTTGCTTCAACAGCAACTGCCGAAGCCCGTGTCCTTGGCCATAATCTTTTTGGTATCAAAATCAGAAAGACTTTTTCCGGAACACTGGCTGTTTTTTCTACAGAAATTAATGGCATAGCAATGGCTGCTGCTGGTGTAAATGATAGTAATGCGGCTGAAGCAAACATCGAGTATTTGTCTGCTAAATTCAGTGATTTTGATACTCATCCAGGATCATTTGAAGACACGTCTCCACTCTCTGTTAAGCTTTTTGCATCGCCTTGTGATGGTTCCATTATTGGAGGTGAGGTTTGGGGAGGAAAATCAGCAGGAGAAATAATTAATACAATAGGTCTGGCCATTCAAAAGGGTGTTACAGTTTTTGAGTTGATATCATTCCAAATAGGATCTCATCCTCTGTTAACCAGTGCTCCCACTAAAACAATATTAATTAAGGCAGCCGAGGGAATAATTGCACAAATAAATAAAGAACTAAAAGCATAAGCGTATGAAGCTGCTAATGATATACATGAATAGTTTTTCGTATAATCCTACAATAAAAACTATTGAATCGATGCCTGATTTTAATGACGGAAAAGAATATGAAAATGTTCAGACTGCATTTATTCAGGTCGAAAAAGAAGATGAAGAAAAGGAAAACGAAGTAAAAAAGAAATTGCTTAAGAACTTAAAATGGATTGCCGGAAAAAACGAAACCAAGCATATCATTTTACATTCGTTTGCACATTTGTCTGAAAGCAAAGCCGATCCGGAATTTTCAAAAGCATTATTTGATAATATCGATGAACGATTAACCAATTCAGGTTTTAAAGTAGAACAAACTCCTTTTGGCTATTTTCTTGATTTAAATGTTCAGGCACCTGGGTTTTCATTAGCCAGAGTTTTTAAGGAATTTTAAAAAATAGTTATGGAAAAAATATAGATTTTATGAATATGAAAGTAGCTTTTGCAACAGACGATGGAAAAACATTTATGGACAGGCATTTTGGGGATGCAGAGTATTATGATGTATATGAAATTTCTGAAAATGATTGGGAGTTTAAAAAAAGAATAAAAAATACAACTGAAGAAGATGATGAAAGTATACATGCGGATCCTGAAAAAGCAAAAGGAATTGCGGGTTTATTTAAAGGTGAAAATATACAAGTGCTTGTTTCCAAGGTGTTTGGCCCGAATATTAAAAGAATAAAAAAGAAATTTGTATGTGTTTTAATGAACAACAATAGTATTCCGGAAAGCATTAAAAGTTTACATCAAAGTATTCAAATTATCGATAAGGAGTGGAGTAAAGGAGAAGATAGGAGTCATCTTAACTTAAAAGAATTATAAATTATGAACTTGCGTTTTGCTTTTGCAGTAAATAAAGAAGATCAGTTTGAGGACATCTTTTTTGGCGATGCTAACAAATTTCTTATTTATGAGATTGTATCAGGAGAGCTAAAACAAGTTAATGAAGTTATAAATGATTTTAGGCCTGAATTGAACGAAAATAAATCAGGCAATAATATGAAAGCTGATTTTTTAATCAAACATCTTTTGGAAAATGATATTAAAGTGATTGTATCAAAACAATTTGGTGAAAATATCAGAATTATTAATGAATATTTTATTCCTGTAATTATATCATCAGAAAGCCCTGAAGTAGCTGTGCGGATTATTAACAGACATTTGCACTGGATAAAAGACGAACTGAATAATTTTAGTTCAGGATACAAGTTGTTCACAATAAATTCAGGTATTCTTAAATCATCAGTTGAAGATAAACATTAACGAAGAGATAATATATGAAACTTTCTGTTTTAACTGAAAATGCAGCTTCAGAGAAATTTTGCTCTGAACACGGGTTATCCTATTATATTGAACATGATATTAATATTCTTTTCGACACAGGACATTCCGATGTTTTTTTACAAAATGCAAAAAAACTAAATATTGATATTGGCAAGATTGAAACTGTTGTCCTTAGCCACGGACACTGGGATCATGGCGATGGATTAAGATATATTAGTAATAAAAAGCTGATTTGTCATCCCGATGTATTTCAGAAACGTTACCGAAAAGGCGGTGACCTGACTGCCGGCAGACAAGGTGAAAATATTGGACTCGAATTGCAGATGAATGAGCTAAAAGATAAATTTGATGTTGTATCTACCCGAAAGCCATACCCAATTTCAAAAAATATTATTTTTCCGGGAGAAATACCCCGTTTAAATTCCTTTGAATCAAAAACAACTTCCTTTGCTTTAGAAAAAAATATTGATGATTTTATTTTGGATGATTCAGGTTTGGTAATAAACCTGGAAAATGAAATAATAATTATTTCAGGCTGTGCTCATTCCGGAATTTGTAATATGATTGATTATGCAAAAAAAGTAACAGGTATAAATAAAATAAGAGCGGTAATCGGAGGTTTTCATTTAAAATATAATAATCAACAAACACGGGAAACAATAAAATATCTTAAATCTCAGGATATAAAGGAAATATATCCATCGCATTGTACTGAATTGCCTGCTCTGGCGGTTTTTCACAATGAATTTAATATTAAGCAACTTAAATCAGGTATGGAATTAATTTTCTAAATCAAATGATTATGAGTAAGAGTAATTGGAATTTTATTATTGATGCAATTATGTTTGTATTAATGGCTGCAATTGCAGGCTTAGGTTTACTTATAAAATACATTTTACTTCCCGGCACTGAACGTTGGATAAAATATGGGCGAAGTGTTGATCTGACTTTTTGGGGAATTGACAGGCACGACTGGGGTAGAATACATTTAATTTTAGCAATAGCGCTGGTTGTATTACTAGCACTACACATTATTCTGCACTGGAAGCTTACCATTTGTCTGTTTCAGAACTTAATCAAAGTAAAAAATGTAAGAATCGTTAGTACATTATTTCTGGTTATTATTACAATTATACTCGTTATTTTTCCATTTTTTATTCGGGTCGAAGTACATGAAATTGATACAGGGCATGATAGATATCTTTTGGAATCAGTAGATATAATGCCTGCCGTAACAGAAACAAAAATTCCCGATCATAAATCTAAAGGTGAAAGTTTTGAAATTGATAAGCCAGTTCAGAAAACGGAAGAACATGAGGAACATGAACACCACAATATTGATCCTTCAATTGAAGTAAAAGGTTCCATGACATTATCGGAAATAGCTAAAAAATATAATGTGCCGGTAGAGTTAATAAAGACTGAATTAAAACTTCCTGCAGGAGTTTCAGGATCTGATCAATTAGGGCATTTACGTAAACAATATGGTTTTAAAATGAGCGAAATAGAAGTAATTATATATAATTATAAAAACTCAGGAAATCATGGAAAAGTCAACTAAAATCGGAATAATTATTTGTGATCGTTATCGTGATTGTGCCGGTGGGAAATGTTTTAGATCAATGAAAAATCGTGAAGGTGCTTTCAGTATTTATGGTAAGGATGAGAATATAGAAATTGTTGGTTATACCAGTTGTGGTGGTTGCCCTGGCGGGAATATTGAATATACTCCCGAAGAAATGATAAAAAACGGTGTTGATGTAATACATCTTGCTACAGGTATGGTTGTTGGTTATCCACCATGCCATCGTATAGATCATTTTAAAAGATTTATAAAGGAAAAGTATGGCGTAGATGTAGTTGTAGGCACACATCCAATTCCTCAAAAATATTATGAAACACATACTAAATTAGGAACATGGAATTCCAATAAATGGCAAGAAATAATTGAGCCGACTATGTCTACTGAAGAGGTACGGTTAGCGTATAATTAATACCTCGATAAATCTTTAATTTGATTATAATAGCCTTCAACACCAAGTTCATTCATTCTGTTTTGAATTGACAACCACCGTTTTTCAAGATGTTTATCAAAACCATGTTTCTTACATGGAAATTCTTCGCATTGAAAACAAAAATCTACGGAATTATCTTTCGAACATTGTTTTACGTTACAATCCTGAAAAAGCTTACAATCATCATTTCTACAACCTTTGCATTCAATATTTGAGAAATGATTAAGCATTTCTTTGAAGTCAGGGTATTTTTTAAAAACCGGTTCATCCAGTAAATCAACGAAGCGCTCAGCGTAAACATTAAAGTCTCCAAGATTCTCTTTTAGCTCTGAACTTAATTTCTTTATAGCTCCATTCTTAAATGCAAAGCATTTAGAGCAATTAATTCCGCATGGACCTAAGCTGTTTAATATATTATTATAGCTCATTATAATTGACTTTAGACTTGTTGTTTCGTAAATTTGTAGAAAATATCTTATCAAAAATACGTAAAGAAACCCTACAAAACTCTTCTTTGTTATAAGAATATTATAACGTACACAAGATTGTTTATTTAATCAGAATAATAAGATGATATTATGCCGATAAAAAAAGTAAAAGACTACTTAAATCGTAATGATATTAAGTATGTGGTTATTAGTCATTCTCCGGCTTATACAGCCATGGAAGTTGCTGCTTCTGCACATGTGTCTGGTAATGATTTAGCAAAAACAGTTATTGTATTGGTTGATGGAAAAATGACAATGGTTGTATTACCTGCGTCATATAAAATTGATTTTGGACTTTTAAAAGAGATTACCGGAACCAAAAATGTTGAATTAGCTGAAGAAGACGAATTCATTAGTATGTTTCCTAATTGTGAAGTGGGTGCAATGCCTCCTTTTGGGAACTTATACAACACGGAAGTTTATGTTGCAGAAACTTTAACAAAAGGTAAAGAAATCGCTTTTGCTGCCGGATTTCATAATGAATTAATTAAAATGGCCTATAAAGATTTTGCAAACTTAGTAAAACCAATAGTAATGAAGATTTCAGTTCTTGCTTAAAAAATAACTTAAATCAGTTGAAATGGAAAGAAAATTAAAAATAGTTCATTGGTTACCAAGGATTATCTGTATTCTGGCAATTCTTTTCGTTAGTTTGTTTGCATTAGATGCGTTCGGATCAGGATCTAATATTTGGCAACAAATAGGATCTTTTATCAAACAACTCATTCCATCATTTATTTTATTGGCATTTCTACTTATTGCATGGAAATGGGAAAATATAGGTGGACTGGTTTTTATGATTATTGGTTTTGGGATAAGTCCATTTGTTTTTATGCACAATTATAAGATGAATCATTCTATTTGGATGAGTCTTGGAATTATACTTATGATTACTTTTCCTTTTATTATTGTTGGTGTTCTTTTTTTAGTAAGTCACAAAATAAAAAAGAATAAATAAATTACTGATTTAAAAGGAAATGTATTAAATGATAAGTGAAGAGTCTGTATAAAGCTGAGAATGTTTATTTTTTATCTCTTCTAAATTGCAAACGTTCTTCTTTAGTCATTTTTTCTGTGGCATACTGAATAATTAAACGTGCACAATCGTTTTTCCATTTTAAAAGAAATTCTTCAGTTAACTTGCGATCTTTTTTCCAGCATTCACGTAAGAACCAACCCAATCCCTGATGAACTTCACGTTCAGAATCCATCATCATAGAATCAATAAAACCAAACATTTTTGAAAGATCTGTATCGTGTTTTAAAAGTTTAATCATTGCTACAGGAACACAGCGTCGCTGAAATTTATTCTCAGCTTTTCGCCATTCAGATAGTTCTTCTAATTTTATAATTTCTTTTTTCCAGAAAACAGGAAAAAAGTATTGTACTAAACCATCTATATGAGCCCAATTATTTATTCCTATTGAGAACCAACTTTCAATCTCTTTAAAAGTTTTATAATTATACTCTTTTGCAAATTCATTAAGCAGATTAATTGAAAAAGACGGCAACTCGAATTTTTCTTCAGGTATAAGTAGTTTAGATACCTCATAAACAAGTTCAATAGTGCACCACGTCTCGTTTTTGTACTCTTTTACTTTGTTAGGGATTAAATCTTTGTGTAATCCATAGCCATTAAAACCACCTTTAAAATAACGTGAGTATTTTTTTACAATTTCCTCATCTGCATTTTTAACACAAAAGTTTTTGATGTTTTTGTGTAGTTCTGTTGATGTCATAATCATAGTTTTGGAATATATAAAAATAGAGTATTTAAAATCTTTAATCAAAAAAACTATAAAATGCTTGACAATAATTTATAAAATTACGTTATTTGTACGAATAAAGTAATAAAGTACATAAATCGTATACTTGGTGATGGAAAGTATAGATGATCAAAAATTAAAAGAAATTCTGATAGCAGCAAAAGAGCTTTTTTGGAAGTATGGCTTTAAGCGGGTTACAATAGAGGAAGTATGTCGTGAGGCAAATGTTAGTAAAATGACATTTTACAAGCATTTTAAAAATAAAATGGAATTGGTTAAATACATTCTTAATCATATTACCGATAATGCTAATAAAAAGTATCGCCTGATAATGGATAGTGATATCCCTTTTTCTGATAAAATAAAAAAGACAATAGATCTTAAACTGGAAGCATCACAGGATATAAGTAATGAGTTTTACAATGATTACGTTCGTCATGCGGATCCTGAAATGATTGCGTTTTTACAAGAGAAAAGAAATGAATTTTTAGGAACAATATTGAAGGATTATGCAGACGCACAAAAAAAAGGTGAAATAAGGAAGGATTTGAAGCCTGAGTTTATACTTTATTTTTTAAATCAAATGCAGGAATTGATTAAAGACGAACAGTTAGAAAAAATGTATGACAATCCACAGGATATAATTATGGAATTTACCAATTTCTTTTTTTATGGCATTTTGCCCCGTTAAGTAAAAACACAAAATGTTGAAAACAACACATATCATATTCTTTATATTGCTAATGTTCGCTAATTTGAAAATATCAGCTCAATTTATGGATGAAAAAGGCCAGTTAATCAACAGGCTCACAATTAATCCTGAAAAGCCTTTTGAAAGTCAGCTAGGATTACAATATTTTCCTTCACTTTTATTTAATAAAGATTTTAAGGATAAGTATTCTTTTAACATGGAGTTTACATTAAATACATACACAACACTTTATTGGACCGGTGATACTACTGATATAATTGCAAAAATTAAACCATATCGGGGATGGGTTAGTTTTTCGGGTAATCAGTTTGATATACGGGCAGGATTATTTAAAATAAATTTTGGATCAGCTAATATATTGAGGCCTTTAATGTGGTTTGACAAGATTGATCCGCGTGATCCACTTCAAATGACTGATGGAGTTCATGCTGTGCTTGGAAGATACTATTTTTTGAATAATGCAAATATTTGGCTTTGGTATTTATATGGAAATGATGACACAAAAGGCTGGGAAACTTTTCCCACCGATAAGGAAAAATCCGAAATTGGTGGAAGAATACAGTTGCCTTTTCTAACTGGCGAGATCGCCGGAACGTATCATTATCGCGATGGAATATTTGATGGAACTTTTGCTGATACATCATCTAGTCGTACAGGGTTTTCAGAGAACAGATATGCAATTGACGGAAAATTTGATTTAGAATTAGGACTCTGGTTTGAAGCAGCTTTAATTCATCAAAATCTGGACTTTACAGATCAGCGATATCAGCGGTTAATAAATGTTGGTGCAGATTATACCTTTGCATTAGGTAATGGATTAAATGTTGTTACTGAATACTTTACTTATCAGAAAACCGAAAGTGTTTTTGAAAAAGGCAGCGGAATTGGATTTGGAGCAATGTCTTTAAGTTATCCATTAAACATAATAAATAATCTTCAGGCCATCGTTTATTACGATTTTACAAATAATGATTTCTATAGGTTTATAAATTTTTCATGGACATACGATAACTGGATATTTTACATGATGGCTTTCTGGAATCCTGATAATTTTCAAATATATCAGAATGTTGGAGAAGCAAATTTATTTGGTGGTTATGGAGCACAAATTATGCTTGTATTTAACCATTAAAATAATTAACAATTAGAAATTAAGAATGGAAAATACATGTAGCTTGAAGCTTATAGCAAAAATCTATAAATGAAATACATTAATTTATAAAATAGAAAACCATAAACTTTAAACAAAGAACTTTTAACTAAAAAGATATGGAACAAAGTACTTTAATAACAATTGACAATCTTGTAAAACGTTTTCCTGTTGGAAAAGGAGAGTTTACCGCATTAAATGGTATTAACTTAACGATTAATCTAGGAGAATTTACAGGAATTGTTGGGCCAAGTGGGTCAGGTAAAACAACTTTACTTAATATTATTGGTTCTCTTGATAATGCAACCGAAGGTGATGCAGTTGTAATGGGAGAATCAACAAGTAATCTCTCATTAAAGAGTGCTGCAAAACTTCGAAGAAAGCATTTAGGATTTATTTTTCAAACCTATAATCTTCTTCCTGTTTATACAGTATTTGAAAATGTTGAATTTCCATTGCTATTATTAAATATGAGTGGCTCAGAACGTAAAAAAGCCGTGATGGATGCTTTAGAATGGGTTGGAATAACTGATAAAGTTAAATCACGTCCTGCTCAACTTTCAGGTGGTGAGTGTCAGAGAGTTGCAATAGCAAGAGCTATGGTGAAAAAGCCGGTTATTGTTTTGGCAGATGAACCAACTGCAAATCTTGATGCAGCAAATTCTCATAATATTCTTAAAATGATGGTGAAATTGAATCAGGAACTTAAAACTACCTTCATTTTTGCTACTCACGACGATAAGGTTATTAAATATCTGAAAAGAAAAATTAGCCTTGAAGATGGTAAAGTTGTTAAAGATGAGTTTACTAAAGTAAAAGGAGAATAATATCATGTTAGCAATTAAATTAGCCTATCGAAATTTAGTTGGTGCCGGATTAAGAACCTGGCTCAACGTAATTGTATTGGCTTTTGTCTTGTTTATGATCATCTGGCATTATGGAATACTTGACGGATGGAACGAACAGGCAAATAGAGATATGCAGGCCTGGGAAGTAGGAAACGGTCAATACTGGCAAGAGAACTACGATCCTTATGATTTCTTTACATTGGAAGATAGTCATGCTAAAATTCCTGAAGTGTTGCAAAAAGCAAGTTCTGATGGAATTGTAACTCCAATCCTAATTTCACAAGCCTCAGTTTATCCTGATGGAAGAATACAAAGCATGCTTTTAAAAGGAATTGATCCAGAACAAAAGGTAATAGCAATTCCTGGAGCTGAGTTAAATATTGAATCGGAGGCCATGCCTGCCGGCAGGCAGGAAATTTCTGCTATAATTGGGAAAAGAATGGCAAAGAATTGTAAGCTAAAAGAAGGTGATATAACAACAATTCGATGGAGAGATGTAAATGGAACATTTGATGCTCTTGAAGTGAAAATTGTTGCCATTTTTGACTGTAATGTTCCTTCAATTGATGGTGGTCAAATGTATATCAATATAAATACACTTCAGGAAATGATGCAAGCACCTAACGAGGCAACTTTGTTTGTTATTGATGAAGATTATGAAATGAGCGAAGATATTTCTGGTTGGGTGTATAAAGAATTTGATTTCTTAATGACTGAGATGAATGAAATGATGAAGATGAAGAAAGTTGGTGGATCTGTTTTGTATTTTATTCTTATGCTTTTAGCAATGTTAGCAATTTTTGATACACAAGTGTTATCAATATTTCGACGACAAAAAGAAATAGGAACTTACATTGCAATGGGAATGACACGCAGACAAGTTGTAAGTCTGTTTACAGTGGAAGGAGCAATGCATGCTATTTTAGCGGTCGCGGTTGTTAGTACTTTAGGTACCGGTTTTTTACTTTGGTTGCAATCTATTGGATTTACCATGCCAGCTGGAACAGATGATATGGGAATAGCTATTGCAGAAACCATTTATCCAGTTTATGGAGCAGGTTTAATTATTGGAACCTCATTGCTTGTTTTTGTAATAACTCTGATTGTGAGCTACTTACCAGCTCGTAAAATTTCTAAAATGAAACCAACTGACGCTATAAAAGGAAAAATACAATGATACGTTTTCTATTTAAAGGATTATTAAGAGACCGGAATCGTAGTTTACTACCAATTCTGGTTGTAACAGCAGGTGTTACACTTACTGTTTTCTTACACTGTTACGTTACGGGAATATTAGGTGATATGATTGAATTCTCGGCTAATTATACATCCGGACATGTAAAAGTTATGACTCGTGCATATGCTGAAAATAAAAATCAATTACCTAACGATCTTGCATTAATAGAAGTAAATGATTTAGAAAGTAACCTGCAGGAAGATTATCCAACAATGGACTTTGTTCAACGAATAAATTTTGGTGGTTTGTTAGACACACCAGATGAATTTGGCGAAACAAAAAAACAAGGTATAGTTGCAGGAATAGCTGTTGATATAATTTCTGAAAACAGCAAAGAATTAGACAGGTTGAACATAAGAAACTCATTGAAAAGAGGAAGGTTACCGGAAAAATCAAATGAAGTATTAGTAAGCGACGAGTTTGCTACAAAGCTTGAAGTTGATTTAGGAGGAACAGTTACTTTAATTACTTCAACTATGTACGGAGGCATGTCTATTCAGAATTTTATTGTTTCCGGAACCATAGAGTTTGGAGTGCAAATGATGGATAGAAGTGGAATGATTGCTGATATCTCAGGAATTCAGAATGCATTGGATATGGATAATGCGTGTGGTGAATTGCTGGGCTTTTTGGATATGAAAAATTACGATGACATTGCTGCTTTGAATGTAGAAAATACATTTAATGAGAAATATACTGATCCAAATGATGAGTTTTCACCGGTTATGACACGATTAAAAAATGATTCTATAATGGCAGGTTACTTTGATTATGTGGATAGTTTTGTTGGAATAATTGTTACCATATTTATTATGGCAATGTCGATTGTACTATGGAATACTGGTTTAATTGGCGGATTAAGAAGATACGGTGAAATAGGTGTTCGTTTGGCAATTGGTGAAGAAAAAGGACATATTTACCGTTCAATGATTTATGAAGCATTATTAATTGGTATTGTGGGTTCTCTTTTAGGAACATTGGCTGGACTTGGATTTTCTTTCTGGTTACAGGAAGTTGGGATAGATGTTGGAGATATGATGAAAAGTTCAAAAATGATGATGCCTGGTGTTTTTAGAGCAAATATTACAGCGCCTGCATACTATATTGGATTTATTCCAGGATTGTTTTCTGTAACCCTGGGAACTATGTTATCAGGAATTGGAATATATAAACGCAAAACCGCTTCTCTGTTTAAAGAACTTGAAACTTAAAATAAGATAATAGATATGTGATGTGAGACACAAGACAGAAAGTACTTTTATCTCATATCTCATATCTCAATACTAAAATCTATTAATATGAAAAATCTAATTATAATATTATTATTAATCCCTGTATTGGTTTGGGCACAAAATCCGTCAGGTAAAGAAATTCTGGAAAGAATAGATGAAAACATGGCTTCAAAAAGCACTATATCTACTTCGAAGATGGTAATTCATGGAGCACGACAAACACGTACAATTAAAGCCAAATCATGGGGAATGGGCGATGAAAAATCATTTACAGAATATCTTGCTCCGGCTCGTGAAAAGGGAACAAAGATGTTAAAACTTGAAGATGAATTGTGGATTTATTCTCCATCATCTGACAGAATTATTAAAATCTCGGGCCATATGTTACGACAGTCATTAATGGGATCTGATCTTTCTTACGAAGACATGATGGACAACGCTGAGCTTCTTGAAGATTATGATGCAGGTGTTATTGGTTCTGAAATTATTGATGAACGGGATTGCTGGATTGTTGAACTTCAGGCAAAAACAGCTGAAGTAAATTACCAGACCCGCAAAATGTGGGTTGATAAAAGCCGTTACATCCCATTAAAAGAAGAACTATATGCGAAAAGTGGCAAACTTCTTAAAAAACTTGAATTATCAGAAATCACAAAAATTGGAAATCGATGGTATCCGCAAAAAATGATTTTTAAAGATATGCTTAAGAAAGGAAATGGTACTGAATTTATTATTGATGAAATAGAATTTGATAAAGAAATTGAGGCATATATTTTTACCAAGGCTTCATTAAAATAATCAAAATCTAAATAGGCTGTCCCAAAATATTATTTATCATTTCCAACTCATGCCTGCCGGCAGGCAGGTGGTTGGAGATCTCAGAAATATGTGAATAAGGTTTAAGTATAAGATTCCCTTTTTACTCGCTTCGCTTATGGGAAAAGTTCAAGAGAATGACAGTTCTGGTGTTTTTTAAACAGCTTCATTCTAATATCCGGACTTTCTTCCTTTATGTTCTCTTAACATTTTAAATCGGGTAAACCCCATTTGGTAATATTTATCAATATCAAAATCTATAAGTCCATGCAAGTTACGTGGTTTAACTTTATGCATACACCATTTTCTTCGAACAAAGAATGAGTAATAATAATAAATGAGTCTGATAATTACGTTTGTACTTCCCAGAATCTTATTTCGTTTTGATATATAGTCATAACAGATTCTGTTTGGGCAGGTTAAAGCACAACCAGCATTACCAAATAAAGTTATTTTGTTTTTTTGATCTATACTGTTTAATAACTCTGTGTTGTAATTTACATTCATCGGAAGCACAATTGTATCATACAACTCGAAAGCTTTATCAACTTTTTCAAGCGAATCGATTTCCTTTAGTATACTTGCCTCAATTTTATATAACGGGAAATCTTTTTTTACCCATTTAACAAAATCATCATTAGAGATTATAAGCGAGTTTCCTTTTTTATGGTATTTCTCAAGTAAAGGCTTATATTTTTCGTATTCTTTTTGAGAAACGTAATGATTTGTAAATGGGATTCTTAAACCGATATTATTCTCGATCAAAAATTCATAATCTTTATTAGAAATTTGTCTATTTAAAAAAGGTCTTCCGCTATATAATGAAGTGGGTTCAATAAACCCAAAAATGCTATCTATCTTATTTAAAGGAATATTTGGAAAATATTGATCAAAGTAATCTTTAACAGGCTGTCTTAGTTTTTTTCCCCGTGCCGATATTGTATATACTGAATTGTCCATTGAAATTTTTGATCTGTGCAAATATTAAAAAAATAATTTTAATATTATTTTTTTAGCTGATAAAATATTCCTCGTTCCTGCCTGTAAGTTTCTATCTTGTGTTCAGAGTCAAGTACATCAAGATATTTATTAATCTCGTTTACATGCAGACCCAATATCTTTTCAAGATCTTCTAATGTACACGGACGGCGCGATATAGTTTCCATTATTGCATTTTCAGTATCTTTTCGAAAGGATTTGTTATCTTTTCTTATTGCAGAAGAAGCAATAATTTCAACATTATTCATATCCCAAAAGTCAATAATATTTTGTAATTCTATTCTGCTGGCAGCTCTTATTTTATCAATAACACCAGGTCTGTCCAAAGTATTTAACTGAACTTTTTCGGGCTTAATTTTTAAAATAGCTTCTTTTAAAAGTGTTATGTTCTCTATATCATCATTAAATCCGGGCAGTATCATTACTTCCAACCAGATTGTACCTTTAAATTCTTCTCTGAAATCAACTAATCCCTGAATGTAATTGTCTATACTCAAATTCTTTGAAGGACGATCTGTTTTTTTAAAAGCACTGTCCGTTGCAGCATCCAGCGATGGTAAAACTACATTGGCCTGTAATAATTCTTGTCTTACTTCTGAATTATTTAACAAGCTACCATTTGTTAGTACAGCAACAGGTATTGAAGGATAATTTGTTTTTAAGTAATTAATAACTCTGCCAATATGAATATTTAAAGTAGGCTCTCCTGCACCTGAAAAAGTAATAAAATCAGGATTGTCATTTTTATCAAAGAAATCCTTTAATTCATTTATTATTTCGTTATACAATACGTATTCTTTTCTTTCTGTTGTTAAATTGTTAGTTGCCCCGCATTCGCAATAAACGCAATTCAGCGTACAAACTTTATGCGGAACCAAATCAATTCCCAACGACATTCCCAATCTACGTGATGGGACAGGACCAAATAAATGCTTATACATTTTAAATATTAATTATTATTTTTAGCAAAATTAATCAAACAGAATAATAATAGCATTAGATTTCAATAAGTATAATCAGAAATAATACGAATTTTACATCTAATTAAAATATAAGTTCAAATGGATAATGAAAATTTTTACAAAAAAATAGCTGTAAGTATCTTTGACGCAATGAATACAAGCAATTTTTTGGAGTTTGAAAAAAATGCAGCTGATAATTTAGGTTTCGAATTTCCCGGAGTGGATAGGGTTGAAGGTGTAAAACGGGTAATTCTTTTCTTTAAAATATTATTAAGAAAATACAACAACCTGACTTTTACAGTTTCTGAGGTTATTGTTGAAAAAGAGAAAGCATGTGTTGTGTGGACAAACATGGGCGAAGAGAAAGATGGTCAAATATATAAAAATAGAGGAATAACTTTGTTCCATTTTACCAATGATAAGGTATCTTTCATTAGTGATTATTTTAAAGACACTTCATTTATAAACTCCAAATAGATTAAAATGAAAAAAGTATTAGTGTTAGACGGAAGTACCAGAAAGCTGGGAAACACATCTGTTTTGTTGCAGCATTTTATTGATGGAGCAAAAAATAATTCAGGAAATATTGAGCAAGTTACTGCTAAAGAAATTGACATTAAGTATTGTAATGGTTGTTTGCGCTGTAATTTAATTAAACGTTGTTCTATCCGTGACGACGACTGGGAAGATTTAAGTAAGAAAATTGATGAAGCAGATGTTTTAGTATTTGCATCACCAATATATTTTCACTACGTTACCGCTCCGTTAAAAAATATTATTGATAGGTTTCGTTCTTTTGTTCATGTTCAGATCACAGAAACAGGTTTGATTCATACTCCGGTTAAAGAATGGAATAAAGATTTTGTATTATTACTATCGATGGGTTCGTCCGACGATAAAGATGCTCAGCCTGTCATTGATCTTTTTGAGTATATGAAAAAGGTATTAGGTGAGAATAATAGAATACATGTGATAAAAGCAACCCGTTTGGCAGTAATAAAGCAAGTACAAAAAACAGAAGAGGAGCTTAAAGAATTATATCCTAAACTTAAATTAGATGAGAATCTGGCAAAAGAAGATTTTAGAAAAAATCAGGAAATTTTAAGCAAATGTTATGAATTAGGAAAAGAACTTACCAAATAAAATTGTTGATGATTCTCTAATTTTTATCAGGTTTTAATTTGTCCATATTTTCATTAAACACTTCAGAAATGTAATTGAAATCAAATTCAGGATTTTTTACAATTGTGCCTTCCATATAATTGAAATAGCCCTTAATAAACTGTTTAGGGAAAGTGTAAATCTCATCTGAATTTTCATCCACATATGGCGGAGTTTCGGTTAAAATTTGTTCAACAGCAATATTTTTTGCTTTAAGATTGCTTAATTCATTAGAATAGCGAGTATATATATCTTTTGAAATACAAATTAAAATAACATATTTCCCAAATTGCTTATGTTCATGATGCCTGTGAACAAGGTATAATTCATCGTTATAAATATATTCTGCAGTTTTGTAAAAAGAATTAACAAAATGAAATCCTTCTTTAAGTATTTTATTTGCAACATCTTCTGATGCAGTATAATGTAAAAAGAGTTTTATATTATCATCATTTTCGAAAAGGAAGTTCCTGATTTTTTTATCAAGCAATCTATCTTTTGTTACAATTCCCGAAAATTCAGGATTCTTAATGTTTTCTAAAAATCGAATAATATCTTTTTTCTCTAATTTACTATCTGGTTTATCAACCTTATCATAAAAAGATTTTAGAAGATTATTTTTCCTGGCAATCTGTAATTGTAAATAAATAATATAAATAAACAGGAAGAAAATTAAAATATATTCTCCGGAGATGTTAAAACTAAAATTTGGAAGAAGACTAATCATATTCATTTTATATAAAATAATTTCAATAAAGATATTGAAAATGAAGGATTAAATAAAGAATTGGAGATTATTTTTTCTTAAAACCTGGAGAAGGATGTAAAAAATATATTCGCTATCTGCTATCATTGCATATGCACAAATCTTTTACATTTTTTAATTTGAATTTAATAGTTCGAAGGTGATTTAGGAATTTGCTATTAATTAATAAACATCTATAAATGTGAAAAAATAAACGCCTTGAATAGTTTCAAGGCGTTAGTTGTATTTATTTCTGAAAATATCTCTATTCTTTTGAAAGTATGATTTTCAGGTATACGAAGCCTAATACTGCAGCTGTAAGCGATCCCAGTAAAATTCCTAGTTTAGCCTGATTTTCCGCTAAGCCTCTTAGTAGACCAATGTTTTCGTAAGCCAGATTACTTATAAATAATGACATGGTAAATCCAATACCACCCAACATTGCCGCACCAAGAATATGTTTCCAATTAACATTATCAGGTAAAGCTGATAAGCCCAACTTAACGGTTAAGTATGCGAATAAGAATATCCCTATTATTTTCCCAAAAATAAGACTGGAACTTATACTTAGAGTTAATGTACTAAAACCAGCCAGCCCGGCTCCCTGCAGTACAACTCCAGCATTGGCAAAAGCAAATATTGGCATTACAAAGAAAGTGACAAAGCCATGGAAAGAATGTTCTAATTTTTGCAAAGGACTTTGTATTTTATAGATCTGAGATTGCATATTATCAATAGCAGCTAATTGTGTATGCTGGAGCGCAACATCATCTGTGTGAGGGTTATCTTCAAAGTCCTTCAAATTTCTCTTCATTCTTACAGTAAAATCTTCTAAATCAATTTTACGCGATGAAGGTATGGTAAATGCAAATAAAACTCCTGCAATTGTAGCATGAATTCCCGAATGCAGAAATAAAAACCAAATAATAAATCCAACAGTTATATAAATAGGAATATACCTGATATTGGCCTTATTTATTATGAATAAAAAGGCAAGCAGCCCAAATGAAATAAGCAACATACTCCAATGAATTTCATGGCTATAGAATAATGCAATTATAACAATAGCACCAATATCGTCAACAATAGCAAATGCAACCAAAAAGACTTTGAGTGCTAACGGAACACGTTTTCCCAGCAAGCTTAAAACACCAAGTGAGAATGCTATATCTGTTGCCATTGGAATACCCCAACCTTCCTTACCTAAACCATCACCAACAAAAAAGATGAACATTGCTGCCGGAACAATCATCCCACCTACTGCTGCAATAATAGGTAAAGCCGCTTTCTTGGGTGATGAAAGTTCGCCTACAAGTAATTCCCGTTTAATTTCTAATCCTACAAGGAAAAAGAAAACAGACATTAAACCATCATTTATCCAATGAAGAATTGATTCAGTTATTTGAAAACCAGGGATGCCAATGGTTAGTTCTTGTTTAAAAAAAGATTCGTACATACTACCCAAACCTGAGTTTGCAACTATAAGTGCTACAATTGTTGCTAAAATTAACAATATCCCTCCGGAAGATTCTATATGTAAAAATCGTTTAAATGGGTGTCTTATTCTATCAAATGGGTCTTTAATTTTATCACTACGATGGTCATCATTATAATTCATGCAATTAGGTTTTTATGTTATTAAATTATTTATATATGCAGTAATTTTCTTTTATAAATTAACATTACGAATAATTCTTATAATAGTTTTAAATTGATAAAAAATATTAATATTTCAATTTAAATTGAATTAATATATTTCTCGACAATCTTTAATTTTTCAGGACTACCTACATCAAACCAATAATCCATATCATGTTGATAAGCAGAAATCAGGTTACTTTTAGAAAGCTCAAAATAAGTTGAAATTATTGAGAATTTACCATTTTCGTATATGTTTTTAAATATTTCCGGATTAATTATATGAATTCCACTAAATGCAAAGGCACTATAATCTTTTGCAGATCTTGATATTATTCTTTTTTTGTCTTTTGTATTTTCCCATCCGCATAATTCTTGTTTCCTATTAAACAGGAAATATCTACTGGATTTTCTTTTTCTTACAGCTAAAGTTGCAAGTGCATTATTTTTATTGTGGAAGTTAACCATTTCCATCAGATCAATATCACTTATCACATCAACATTATGTAGAATAAAAGGATCATTATCATCAAAAAACCAGGAGGCTTTTTTCAAACCACCTCCTGTATCTAGCAATTCATCTGTTTCGTCTGAAATTTCTATTCGAATTCCAAAATTGTTATTGGAGTTTAAAAAATCTATGATTTGATTAGCCAGAAAATGAACGTTTATAATTATTTCTTTTATTCCTATGGTAATTAATTTTCGTATAACTAATTCAATCAAAGGTGTTCCGTTTACGGGAACCAATGCTTTAGGTGTAGTATCAGTTAATGGTTTTAATCTTGTACCTTTTCCGGCAGCAAAAATCATTGCTTTCATGAAAGATCCTTTTTTAATTTTCCCTGCTCAATATGTTCAATTATAATATTGATATCATAATTATTCTTTAGTTTTTTAGCAAGCATTTCAGCGCAATATACCGAACGATGCTGACCTCCGGTACAACCAAAGCTTATCATTAAATTAGTGAAATCACGTTCAATGTAATTTTTTACAGATTGATCTACAATTGTATAAACAGGGTTTAAGAATTCAGACATTTCCGGTTCATTTTCAAAAAACAGAATAACTTCTTTATCCATGCCCGTGAGTTTCCTGAATTCTTCATACCTTCCCGGATTATGTACTGCTCTGCAATCAAAAATAAAACCTCCGCCATTACCTGAATTATCTTCAGGCAGGGCTTGTTTATATGAAAAGCTATTTATTCTAACTGTTAATTTAGTATTCATTTGTTTTTATATCTCCATTTATAACTTGAGTAATAATTTGTTTAAGTTCAGGCATCTGATTGAGTAATTCTACTTTATCTAATAAATAAACTAAGTTGCTAATTGCCAAAGGAATACTTTCAATAAAGTGATTTTTATTCTCAACTAAACCACGTAAACCGTAAGCTCCCAATGTTTGTAAAACTCTGATTAAAGCAAAAGCGTAAAAATATTCAGTAAATTCATCTCTGTTTAAAGGTATAAATAATTGTGCTACATTTAAATAATGTTCCAGAAGCAGTAGCTTCATATCTTCTGAGATTTGGGCTTTAGCCTGAAAGAGCAATGAAACCAAGTCATATTGTAAAGCTCCTTTTCGTCCTCCCTGATAATCAATAAAAAACGGATCGCCATTTACAAGCATTATATTCCGTGATTGAAAATCACGAAACATAAAGTAATTATTATCTGCCATTAACAGGAATTCAGCAAAAAGGTCAAAATCCGAATTTAATTTGTTTTGATTATATTCTAATTTTAAAGCATCGGCATAATTTGTTTTAAAATAATTCAGATCAAATTTTATTGCACGTTCGTCGAATTCAGAATAAGGATAACATTTTGAATAATCAAAATTACGTCCGGCAATAACTTGCATTCGTACTAACTCACGGATTACTTTTTTATATATATCTGTAAACTTATCTGTAAAATCAGAATCAAATCTTGCAGATTCCAGCCATTTAAAAAGCTGATTATCCCCCAGATCAGATATTAAATAAACATCCTCTTTAATATTTTCAGAATATATTTCCGGCACATTAATCCTGAACTTTTTAAACTGAAGTGTAAAGTCAATAAATGCAATGTTTTCTTTTAAATTTTTATTAAAAACACCAATAGCAGATTTTTCATCTTTACTAAGACGATAATATGTTCTGTTAGAACCGGAATTGGGCAACTGAATTATTTCGTCACGTTCAGTTCCAAACCAGTTTTTAAAAAGTATTTCCAGATTTTGTTCAGTTTTCAACATTTATCTTAGCCAAAAAAATAAATTAAAATGACGATAACAATTAAGCCCGGGAGCATATTCAGTATTTTAATCTTTTTAATTTCCAATATATTTAAACCAAGCCCAATTAGCATTAAACCACCAACAGCGGTAAGTTCATTAATAATACTTTCAGCAAAAAAATCACCAAAGTGAGATGCAAATAAAGTTAGTCCGCCCTGATATATAAACAAAGGAATAATTGAAAAAGCTACACCATAACCTAACGCAGCCGCCAGTGCAATTGACGAAACACCATCTAAAACAGATTTAGCGAGAAGTAAGTTAGGTTCTCCTCCTAATCCTTCTTCAATGGCCCCTAAAATTGTTACAGAACCCATACAAAAAAGCAAAAAAGCAGTTACAAGCCCTTCTGAAAACCTGGAATTTTTCGACTTTAATTTAGATTTCATTTTATCTCCAAACAGGTTAACATATTTATCAATATTAATCCATTCTCCTATAATTCCTCCTGTAACAATGCTTATTACCATTAAAAATAAATTGTTAGTTTTCATGGCCATATAAAAGCCTATAAAAAGTGTAAACAGGCCAATCGCATGAAAAACAATTTTAATAAATCGTTCCGGAAGTTTCTTGTTTAGTGCAATTCCAATTAAACTTCCGATTAAAATTGCAGCAGCATTTATTATTGTTCCGGTCATTTTTTATATTTTATTTCATAAAGATAATAGTTGATAAGGTAATAACTCAATAATTAGATAAATAAAATTTTGTTGTTTTCATGATAATTAATACTTTTAGAGAACATTATTTTACTAAGAAACCATATATCTTTTGATATGAGAATCGAATTATTTAGCTCAGAATATTTAAACCTTGTTGAATTAAATACAACAGGTGATAATGAAAACTATATAAAAGGAGATTCTGAATCGAAATTCGTTCAGAGTGAGGTCTTTAATTTATTTGCTAATTGTTTCGAGAATGCAAATAAGCTATATGAATTTTTTGGAGCCACTAAATATAATGCCAGAAAAATTGTTCCGTTAAGAAATGAACTACAAAGTAAACTGGAACTTTTTGAGAATACAGATAGCCCGGAAAAATTTCATAAGCATCTGGAGCAGGTGTTTCTTGGTCAGGAATTTATTGATGAACTAACACGTGAGGATAAAGATTGGGAAAGTAAATGGAAGTTTTATTTAAATAAATTGATAGAGGTAAACCGGGGTTTAATTGAAATTACTGAACGTTGTATAGAAGAACAACGGGTTTTATGGGTAATTGGATATTAAATTACGAAAAAAATAAAAAAATAAAAAAAGTAATTAAAAACTTACTCTACACAAAGTATAGATATAGAAGCGATTGCATAACAAATTGTGAAAATATATTTATTTCAACTATAAAACAATCTATTTTTTTAACATTTTTTAAACCATTGATATTAAATTAAGTCATATATTTGTATTGAATTAGAATGGCTATTATTTCACTTCATCATAATAGCAAGGTTAATAAATTAGAGTGTTAGCATCCCGGGGGGGCCCGGGATGTTTTTTTTTATCTAATTTTAGGTTAAACCATTTACAACAGTTGCTATCTAAAAATGGTTGTTGTCACAAACGGTTTAATAAGATTTTATACTTATTAACCAATTTATTATCTTTAAATTTTTTTTAAAATTCTAACCATAAAATTATACTTATGAAAAAACTTGCATTCCTTTTAATTTTAACTGCTATGGTAACTTTTAGTTGTACTCAGGAAGGAGAGAAAGCTGGCTCTGAAAATCCATTTCTAGCTGAGTTTGATACGCCTTTTCAGGTTCCTCCATTTGATAAAATTGATACAACTCATTTTGTGCCTGCATTTAAGGCAGGAATTGAAGCTTCAAAAGCTAAAATTGACGCTATAATTGCAAATGTTGATGAACCTGATTTTGAAAACACAATTGTGCCTTTCGATAAGGGAGAAGAAATTTTGCGAAGAGTCGGAGTATTTTATTCCTTAAATAGTGCTAACACAAATCCTGCATTACAAAAAATTGCAAGGGAGTTAAACCCTCTTATGTCAGCTTATAGAAATGAGATTGGTTTAAATCAGGATTTGTTTCAACGTATAAAAACAGTTTACGATAAGCGTGAAAGCCTGAATCTGGATGTTGAGCAAATGCGTGTTGTTGAAAAATATTATCGCGATTTTGAAAGAAATGGAGCTGCTTTACCAGAAGAACAGAGAGAAGAGCTTAAGAAAATAAATGAAAAACTTTCTATGCTGCGGTTACAATTCGGGGAAAATTTGCTAGCTGAAAATAATGATTTTAAACTCGTAATAGAAAATGAAGAGGACCTTATTGGTTTGCCCGATGGTGTAATTTCTGGTGCTACTGAAGCGGCTAAACAAAACGAAATGGAAGGCAAATGGGTATTTACCTTACAAAAACCTAGCTGGATTCCATTTCTTACTTATTCGCCAAAAAGAGAACTTCGTGAAGAAATATACAAGGCATATTTTCACAGAGGAGATAATAATAATGATCATGACAATAAAGCTGTAATAGCGGATATAGTTATGCTAAAAGATAAAAGGGCAAAACTTCTTGGATATGGTAATTATGCTGAATATGTGATTGATGATTATATGGCTAAAACTCCTGAAAATGTTTATGACTTTTTACAACAAGTTTGGGATCCTGCAATTGAAGTTGCAAAGAAAGAACGTGACGAGATGCAACAAATGATTGATGCAGAAGGAGGTTCTTTTAAATTGCAATCATGGGATTGGTGGTATTATTCAGAGAAATTGCGTAAGCAAAAATTTGATTTAGACGAGGAAGAATTAAAACCTTACTTTTCATTAGACAATGTTCGTGAAGGAATCTTTTATGTTTCGAATCAACTTTATGGATTACAGTTTGAAGAGAGAACGGATATTCCTGTTTATCATGAAGAGGTCAAAGCATATGAAGTAAAAGAAGCAGACGGATCTCATTTAGCTATACTTTTAATTGATAGTTACCCACGTCCTGGTAAAAGAGGAGGAGCATGGTGTGGCGCAATGCGAGCAGGTTCTTACAAAGATGGAGAAAAGATTTATCCCGTAGTATATATTGTTACTAACTTTACACGCCCTACAGGTGATAAACCAGCGTTACTTACATGGGATGAAACAACTACTTTCTTTCATGAGTTCGGACATGCACTGCATAATTTCTTTGCTGATGGTCATTATAGAAGAACTTCGCGTGATGTTCCAAGAGATTACGTTGAACTTCCGTCACAAATAATGGAAAACTGGGCTGGTGAGCCAGAGGTTTTAAAAGCTTATGCTAAACATTATGAAACCGGTGAATCAATTCCCGATGAGTTAATTGAGAAAATTCAAAAGAGCGGTCATTTTAATCAGGGATTTGTTACAGTTGAATATGTTGCAGCTTCATTATTAGACTTAGACTGGCATACAATTAAAAATACTAAAAATATTGATGTAAATAAATTTGAAGCAGATGCTATGAACAATATTGGGTTAATTGATGAGATTATCCCTAGATATCGTAGTACTTATTTCTCTCATATTTTTGCCGGAGGATACTCAGCTGGTTATTATGTATATTTATGGGCTGAAGTATTAGATTCTGATGCATTTAATGCATTCAAAGAATCAGGTGATTTATTTGATCAGGAATTAGCGGCAAAATTCAGAAAATATTGCTTAGCTGAAAATGGTATGGGCGATGGAATGGTGCAATATTTTAAGTTTAGAGGATCAGAACCGACTATTGATGCATTACTTGAAAAAAGAGGATTAAAATAATATTTCGAACAATTATAAGATTAAAGCGCAGCCAATAGGTTGCGCTTTTTTTATTAAAATGTTCCGTCCTGAAATAAGTTGACACAAAATCGACTTATTTATGAAAAAACAAGAATTA
>JAHOYT010000001.1 GCA_019038645.1 Bacteroidales bacterium | reverse complement strand
GTATATAATATATATAATATGAGTGTTAAAAACAATTTTGTCTCAAACGGTTTTGTAAATAGAAAAATTGATGATAATATAAATGTGCTGCAAGAAATCAATAAATTAAAAAAGGAAAAGAACGCTGTTATTCTTGCTCATTATTATCAAACTGGTGATATACAAGATTTAGCAGATTTTGTTGGAGATAGTTTAGCATTATCGCAGAAAGCCGCTGAAACTGATGCTGATATTATTTTATTTGCTGGTGTACATTTTATGGCTGAAACAGCAAAAATTCTTACGCCGAAAACAAAAGTTTTAATTCCTGATCTGAATGCTGGTTGTTCTTTAGCAGATTCTTGTCCACCTGACGAATTTAAAAAATTTATTGAATCACATCCTGATCATATAGTTATATCATATGTTAATACTACAGCAGAAATAAAAACAATGACAGATATTTGTTGTACTTCAACAAATGCGTTAAAAATTATTGAATCGTTACCAGAAGATCAAAAAATAATATTTGCACCGGATAGAAATTTAGGAAGTTATATTAAAAGAATTACCGGACGAGAAGATATGGTAATTTGGAATGGTGCTTGTCATGTGCATGAGGAATTTTCATTAGAAGCAATTCTGGAATTAAAGAAAAAATATACAAATGCTAAAATTATTTCACATCCTGAATGTGAAAAACCTGTACAATTAGTTTCTGATTTTGTAGGATCAACGGCTGCTTTAATAAAATACACAAGTACAGATAATAATATGGAATATATTGTAGCAACTGAATCAGGTATATTGCATCAAATGAGAAAACAAAATCCTGAAAAAACATATTTAGCTGCACCACCCAAAGATTCTACCTGTGGATGTAACGATTGTAATTTTATGAAGTTAATAACAGTTAATAAAATTTACAATACATTAAAATATGAAACACCGGAAGTAATTTTAAGCGATGAAATAATTAAAAAAGCAAAAAGATCAATTGATACTATGTTGGATATATCAAAAAAGTTAAATTTATAAAATATGATGTATGAAAATATGGCAGGGAAATTCTCCCTGCTTTTTTTGTATATTTATCTGTTACAAATTTACTAATAGTGAAAAAACTAATTATTGTAATCATCTCAATTTTAATAAGTAAAGCATTGTTTTCACAAAACGACACTTTAGTTTCAAACATTATTTTTAAAGAGTTTAAATATAGGAATGGAAATATTTCCAGCTCAGGATATCTAAAAGATAATAAACCAACAGGATTTTGGAAATCATACTACATAACAGGAATATTAAAATCGGAAGGGAAATGGACTAATAACAGATTGGATAGTATTTGGGTTTTTTATGATCAGCTTGGCGATACAATTGAAAAAATTAATTATTACCAGGGAAAAAAGAACGGGTTTCATTATAGATTTTTTAAAAGTGATGATTATAAAAATAGGTTTTCATCGAAAGAGCTTTATGTTAATGGCCAGAGAAATGATAAATCGTACTTTTATTACGAAAACGGAATAATAAAGAAAGTAATTCCATTTTTAAATGATAAAAAGCAAGGTGTCGGATTTGAATATGATAAAGATGGAATTATTATTACAATTACCAGATACAGAAATAATGTAATTATTGTTCAGGAAAATATTAACAGGTATAATAGTGATAGTAAAAAGGATGGAGTATGGAAAGAGTTTTATACAAATGGAAATCTAAAAGAAGAAAAATCATATTTAAATGGAAAATTAAACGGATATGTAAAATTATATAATGAAGAAGGAAAATTATTAGATGCAATTAAATACAATAATGGAGAAGTAGATTTAAATTCAAATGATTTTGAGTCTGATATTGATATAAGAGAAGAATACGATAAAAATGAAAATCTGGTTTTTCAGGGAAGTTATAAATCGAATTTAGCAATTGGAGTACATAGGTATTTTGATACGGAAGGAAATGTAGCGAAATCAAAAACATATAATATTTCCGGTAAAATTATTGCGGATGGTATCGTTTTGATTAATGGAAAAGAAGAAGGTGATTGGATATATTATTACGAATCAGGAAAAAAACAAGCATCCGGTAAGTTTATTAATGGAAATAAAAAAGGAAAATGGGTATACTATTATCCAGGTGAAAAAATTCAACAAACAGGATCCTATATAAATGGAAAATTAACAGGAATTTGGCAATGGTATTACGAAACAGGTGAACTTTTAAAAGAAGAGTTTTATATATATGGCCAGTTAGATGGTGAGGCTTTTGAATATTCAGAGTTGGGAGAGATTATATCCAAAGGAAATTATATTGAAGATAACAAAGAAGGCGAATGGATTTATATTATTGGTGATCAGAAATATACAGGAAAATATGTAACAGATTTAAAGGATGGTGTATGGAAAAGTTATTATATGGAAGAAAACGTATTAAGTTTTGAGGGTAGATATTTACAGGGAAATATGGATGGAAAACATGAATATTTTTATCCTGACGGAACACTGAAAGAAGAAAAATATTATAACGAAGGAGAAAAAGTTAAATCATGGTCGAAGTATGATGAATACGGAGATTTGATTTTAGTTGTGCAATACAAAGAAGGAAAAGTTTATAAAATTAATGGGGTAAAAGTAAAATTAGATAACAGGGATAATTAGTTTTTGTAAATTTGAAAAGAAAATAATTTGGATGGAAGATTTTGATATAAGAGATTTATCTGATGGAGAAGCTGAAAACTTTTCAGACAAGGAAAAGGAATTTGAAAAGAAATTGCGTCCCATAGATTTTATTGAGTTTAAAGGCCAGTTTAAGGTAGTAGAAAATTTAAAGATATTTGTTAAGGCTGCAAAAATGCGAAATGAATCTCTCGATCATGTATTATTGTTCGGTCCCCCAGGTTTAGGAAAAACTACACTTGCAAATATTATCGCAAATGAATTAAAGGTAAATTTAAAACTTACCTCTGGCCCGGTATTGGATAAGCCCGGAGATTTAGCCGGTTTACTTACAAATCTTGAGGAAGGTGATGTTTTATTTATCGATGAAATTCATCGGCTTAGTCCGGTTGTAGAAGAATATTTATATTCTGCAATGGAGGATTACAGAATTGATTTAATGATTGATAAAGGACCAAGCGCCCGCTCTGTTCAAATAACATTAAATCCATTTACATTAATTGGTGCAACAACACGTTCGGGATTATTAACAAGTCCGTTACGGGCGCGATTTGGTATAAGCTCACATTTGGAATATTACGATTATAAAATCATAACAACCATCGTTAAAAGATCAGCAGGAATATTAAATGTTGAAATTAAAGATAATGCTGCGGTTGAAATTGCATCACGATCGCGGGGAACACCAAGAATTGCAAATGCCCTTTTGAGACGAGTACGTGATTTTGCTCAGGTAAAAGGAAGCGGGATTATCGATATTGAAATTTCTAAATATGCACTACAAGCTTTAAATATTGATCAATATGGTTTAGACGAAATGGATAATAAAATTCTGTTAACGATTATTGATAAATTTCAAGGAGGACCGGTAGGAATTTCTACAATAGCAACCGCAATTGGAGAAGACGGTGGAACAATTGAGGAAGTTTACGAACCCTTTTTAATTAAAGAAGGATATATTAAAAGAACACCTCGTGGCAGAGAGGCAACCGAAACAGCATATAAACATTTAAACAGGGATAAGGAAACAGGCAATCAGAATAGCCTGTTTTAAAAAAGAAAAAACTCCGGTTTCAAACCGGAGTTTTTGATATATAGGAAATTTGTGTTTAGTTAAAAGCGTTTGAAATTTTTTCCAGTGCTTTAATATCCAGAATTGTAATTTTACGACCATTTAAATCAATTAACCTATCGTTTTTAAATTCGGATAAAAGTCTAATTACTGATTCTGTAGCAGTTCCAACAATGTTAGCAAGTTCTTCACGTGTTAAAGAAATTTGCAAAACATTGTCTTCGTTAAGCTCAAATGTATCTTTCAGATTAAGCAGAACTTCTGCTAATCGTTCACGAACTGTTTTTTGTGCAATATCTGTTAAAAATGCGTTAGCTTCACCTAATTCCTTGCAGGTTTGCTGCATCATGGCCATTGAGAAGTTACCATTTGTTTTAACAAGACTAATTAAAGTTTCGGCAGGAACAAAACATAATGTGGCATCTTCAATTACCTTAGCCGAAGAACAAGCAAGCTCGTTACTTAAAATAGACCGGTAACCAATAATTCCACCTTTTTTTGCAAAAGCAATTATTTGCTCTCTCCCCTCAATCCCGGTTTTAAAAATTTTAATAATGCCCGAATTAATACAATAAAAACCATTAGTTCTGCTGCCTTCATGATATATTACACTACCTCGTTTATAAGTATTACATACTTTTTCTCTTTCAACAATCGTATGTTCTTCAGGAGTAAGATGCTTAAATATTGAATTGTAACTATGTAAGCAATTGTCACAAGGAGGTATTTGATCTCGGTTTTTCATTATTTAAATAAATTCTGATCTGGTTAAATACTTAATAGTCAGATATAAAAGTGAAAAAATAAATTTTCTTTATATATTTAGAACACAAAATTAAGTTTTTTGTTTTATATAATAAGAATTTACAATATAGATTTTAAAATTATATTTGCACAAAATTAAATATTAAACTATATAGAAATATGAAAACATCGTTAAGTATTGATTGGATTGATGGAATGGCTTTTGAAAGTGAAGTAAACGGCCATACGATAATTATTGATGCTGTGGAAGCAGTTGGAGGAAACGACAAAGGGCCAAGGCCAAAGCCACTTATGTTACTATCACTTGCCGGATGCACGGGTATGGACGTGGTTTCTATTCTTAAAAAAATGAGAGTTGAGCTTGATAATTTTAGTGTTGAAGTGGAAGCAAATCAAACGGAAGAACACCCAAAACACTTCGATGAAATGAAAGTTGTTTATAAGTTCTGGGGAAAAGATCTACCAATGGAAAAATTACAAAAAGCAATAGATTTATCTGAAGAAAGATATTGTGGGGTAAGTGCGGTGTATAAAAAATATGTGAAAATGAGTAATGAAATTCAGATCAATCCGGAGAAATCCTAATTTTTGATATAAATTTTAAAACCCTGCTAAAAATAATTCAGCAGGGTTTTTTTATATATTAGCAAAGTATTTTAAAGCGCAGATTTAAATTGATCTAAAAACCTTACATCATTCTCAAAATAAAGGCGAAGGTCTTTAACTCCATACTTAAGCATTGTTATTCGCTCAATTCCCATTCCAAACGCAAAACCAGTATATTTTTTACTATCAATTCCACAGCTATCCAGCACGTTAGGATCAACCATTCCGCAACCTAATATTTCTAACCAACCGGTATATTTACAGACATTACAACCTTTTCCGCCACAAATATTACACGCCACATCCATTTCGGCTGATGGTTCAGTAAAAGGAAAATACGAAGGGCGTAATCGAATCTCAGTTTTTTCGCCAAACATTTCTTTCGCAAAATATAAAAGAGTTTGTTTTAAATCGGCAAAAGAAACATTTTCATCAATATACAAACCTTCAACCTGATGAAATATACAATGAGCACGAGCACTTATGGCTTCGTTGCGAAAAACACGGCCAGGAGAAATGGTACGAATTGGTGGTTTTGAGTTTTGCATAACCCTAACCTGTACAGATGATGTATGCGTACGCAATAAAATATCAGGGTTTTTTTCGATGAAAAAAGTATCCTGCATATCACGGGCGGGATGTTCTTCAGGAAAATTAAGTGCTGAGAATACATGCCAATCATCTTCAATTTCAGGTCCTTCGGAAATAGTAAAACCTAATCGTTTAAAGATATCAATGATTTCATTTCTTACAATTGAAATAGGATGTCTCGTTCCGGGTTTTAAAGGATCACCTGGTAAACTCATATCGATTCCGGAATCACCTTCTGATTTATCTTCCAGACTTTCTTTTAGAGAATTTATTCTTTCCTGTATAGAAATCTTAAGTTCATTTAACTTCTGACCAACATCCTTTTTGTTTTCACGTGGAACATTTTTAAATTCCGAGAAAAGATCATTAACCAATCCTTTCTTTCCCATATACTTAATACGAAACGATTCTATTTCGTCTAGGGATGTCGCTACAAATTCTTTCGCTTCTTCTAAATATTGATTAATCTTATCTATCATAATTTTTTAATTCTCATTTTAATATCAATAACAGGCCTGTCGTTTTCACCTGTTTCTATAGCTGCTATTTTATCAATTATTTCCAAACCTTCAATTACTTCACCAAATACAGTATATGCATTATCTAAATGAGGTGTACCTCCTAAAGTTTGATAAACCTTCAATTTATTTTCAGGAATTTTGTAATACCCTTCTGCTTTAAATTCTTCTTCTGCTTTTTTGCGTGCTTCAGGAAGAATAACCTGATAATCAATCATTCCGCCGGTATTGTAGGCTTCATTTTTGGCTTCTTCGATATTTTTTGTAATCAACTTGTTTAAGCGTGATGCATTCATTTTGTCTTCAACTTTTTTCACATCCTCGTCAGTAAACACTTTTCCTTGTACGATGTAAAACTGTGATGCGGCAGAACGCATTTCAGGATTAACATCATCACCTTCCCGTGCTGCTGCTATTACACCTTTCTTATGGAAAATAGAATCAACAAATTCAGCAGGAATTGTATAATTCGGCCCACCATCACCAAGCATTTGTCCGGGTTCTGCATTTCGCGAATTAGGATCACCACCCTGAATCATAAAAACATCAATAACCCGGTGAAATAGTAAATCATCGAAATATCCCTGTTCAATAAGTTTTGTAAAATTTTCTTTATGTAAAGGGGTGGCATCATATAATTTAAAAATCATATCGCCATATTCGGTTTCAATCTTATATAACTGGTTAGATGGTTTCTTTTTTGATTGATCAACCTGACAAGACAAAACAAATAGCGAAAAAACTATGGATAACAGAACGATTCTTTTCATTAGCAATATTGGTTATGATTTAAGCAACAAAAATAGAAACAAATACGAATTAAATAAAATTCTCATTTAAATATTATCGGAACAAAGGTATAATTAAGCATTTATGTAAGAAAAATTTAATTTTTAGGGCGTCGGGGGGAGCTTTTATTTAATAAAGCCAGATATTATTCATAATCATGTTAATATATAAAATTGTAAATATTATGATAATTTGAATAAGAAGTTTTACTTTGTATTTAGTAAAAACGAAATGAGTATTTAGAAATTGAATCAGATTAAAAAACTTGCCGGACAAACTGTTATCTATGGTTTGAGTAATATGTTAGGTAGATTTTTAAATTACCTTTTGGTTCCTTTACACACCTTGGTTCTTGGCACTTTCTTTTATGGTAAACTCACATATATTTATAGCAGTACTGCAGTTTTACTTGTTTTATTGACCTATGGATTAGAAACCGGCTTTTTTCGTTTCGCCAGCAAAAAGGATGAAGATTACAAAAAGGTTTTGGGTACAAGCCTGTATTCTATTGTTTTTACAACTTCAATTTTTGTTTTTTTATCAATAGCATTTAAAAGTTTGTGGCAGGGTTATTTCGAAGTAAGTAATTATAAAATTGTTTTATACTTTATTTTAATTATTGCGTTTGATGTTTTAAATGCAATTCCTTTTGCAAAACTACGTATTGATGAACGTCCGGTAAAATTCGTAGTTGTTAAGCTAGTTGGTATTTTTATCAATATTGGTTTAAATCTGTTTTATCTATTATTATGCAGGAAATTATCTGAAACTGGCAATACAGGGTTTTTAGCCCGAATTTACAAACCTGAATTAGTTTTGGATTATGTGCTTATTGCCAACATGGTAAGTAGTGTAGTTACATTTATTATTTTATTACCGGAAATTATAAGAGTAAAGCCAATATTCGATTTTTCTTTATTAAAAAGATTGTTGAAATATTCTTTTCCGATTCTATTAATAGGATTAGCAGGAATGTTAAATGATAATATCGACAAATTATTAATTCCTAAGTTGATTAACGATCCTAACCCAATGGAGCAATTAGGAATTTACGGAGCAAATTTTAAACTTTCGGTTTTAATGGTATTATTCATTCAAATGTTTCGTTACGCAGCGGAACCGTTTTTCTTCAAGAATTCAGAAAACTCTGATGCAAAAAAGCTGTATGCTGATGTAATGAACTATTTCATCATTTTTGGCTTAATAATTTTCCTTGGTGTAATTTTTTACATGGATATACTGAAATATTTTATAGCAAAAGAGTTTTGGGAAGGATTATACGTTGTTCCAATCTTATTAATTGCGAAATTGGTTTTTGGAATACTGTTTAGTTTGTCTATTTGGTATAAAATTACTGATAAAACTCATTATGGCATTTTAATAGCAGGAATAGGCGCAACCATTACAATTGTATTAAACATAATTTTATTACCACGAATCGGATATATTGGATCAGCCTTTGCAAGTTTATTAAGCTATAGCGTAATGCTGGGCGTATCATATTATTTAAGTACAAAACATTATTTCATAAATTATAATTTTAAGAAAATCGCATTTTATTTTATATTGGCATTTGCTCTGTTTGCAATTAGTAAAGTAGTCCAAATTGAGAGTAAAGTAATTTATATTATAATTAATACGATTTTATTATTAGTATTTGTAACTGCTGCATATATCACTGAAAAAAGATCACTGAAACGTGAAAATTAATATTGTAATATCAAAGTATGATCAAGCCGAATTACTTCAGGTGGAATTATTAAATGAAACAAACCGGGGTGCAGGAGGTTTTGGAAGTACAGGAGTAATATAGATTTCTTAATATTTGTTAAAATTAGCAATTTGTAAACTTAACATGCGTTTTTGTGTTAAGTTTATAAAATATTGGTAAAAACTGACATATGAAATTAAAAGAAATATTTCTGATAATTATTGCTGTATTAACTATTACTTCATGTAGTAGTACTAAAAAAGTATCAGAAAAAAAGATAAAGGTAAAAAGGGAGTTAAGCGAAAGTAACGAACTACAGTATTATTATTTTTTTTTGGAAGCGAACAGAAAAAAACTTTTGGGGGATTTGAAAGGAGCATTGACATTGTATTATCAATGTTTGGAAATTAATCCTGAAAGCGATGCGGCAATGTCCGAAATATCAGAAATAAACAAAATTGCTAAAAATTACGAAAAAGCAGAGAAATACGGGGTAAAGGCCGTTGAAATAAGCCCTGAAAATAAATGGTACCAGTTAAATCTGGCAAATCTGTATATTGAAATTGGAAATTTTGTAAAAGCAATAGAAGTATACGAGCGCTTGCATATCGAATATCCTAATGACCTGGAAATAACATATGCGTTGGCTAATGTATATAGTCATATAAAAAATTACAATAAGGCGATAGTGTTGTATGATAAAATTGAGGAAGTTGCTGGAGTAAGCGAACAATTAGCCATAACAAAACAGCGGCTCTACCTTCAGGGCGGAAGCAAAACAAAAGCATATAACGAAATAGAAAAACTTATCAGGCATTATCCGAGCGAACCTGAATTTTATGGTATAATGGCTGAAATGTATTTAAACGATAATTTATTTACTAAGGCGGAAGAAAATTACGAAAAATTGTTCGCCATTGACAGCACGAACTCTCTTGGACAAGTATCGGTAATAGATTTCTACAGAAAGAAAATGAATTACGAAATGGTGTTTGTAATGTTAAGAACTGTAATTGCAAATAAAAGCACTGATTTTAACAGAAAGGTATTGATTTTTGTGTCATTGTTAAATAATCAGAGCGAGATGAGCATTTACAGTTCGCAAATAAAAGAAAATCTGTTATTGTTAAAGAAACATTACCCTAAGGAAAAAGATACATACACATTGTATGCAGATTTCCTGATAAAAATGAATTTAATTAAGGAGGCCAAAACAGAACTCGAATACATTACGGCTAATTATAGCAGCAATGTAATCGTGTGGGAGCAATTATTATCAATTTATAGTTATAATAATAGTTTTGACACTTTATTGGTTGCCTCAAATACCGCCATTGATAGCTTTCCGCAACACAGCTTATTTTACATTTTCGCAGGCATTTCTGCCACCAGATTAGGCAAGACGGATACTGCAATCCAAATACTGCAAGATGGCCTGAAAACAACAAAAAACAGCCCTGAACTTGAAATTGATTTTTACACGTACCTGGGTGAGGCATATTATGAAAGTATAGACTATAAGAAATCTGACTATTATTTTGATCTGGTTCTTGAAAGAGCGCCGGAAAATTTATATGTTATTAATAATTATAGTTATTACTTGTCGCTACGAGAAGAAAAACTTGAATTCGCAGAGTCAATAAGTAAAAAAACTATATTGGCCGAACCGAAAAACTCAACTTATCTTGATACATATGCCTGGATTCTATTCAAGCTGAAAAGATATAAGGATGCACTATATTATATAAAAGAAGCAGTTGAGAATGGTGGAGTAGACAGCGAGGTTATCATTGAGCATTATGGAGACATACTGTTTATGACGGGAGACGAAAATGCAGCAATTGAATTTTGGAAATTGTCGGAATCATTGGGCAATAAAAGCGAAGATCTTTTAAAAAAAATAAAAACAAAAAACATAAAATAATTAACCATTCAATTAAGCAATGAATTTGTTGACTCACAGGAATAATATATTTGCCATTATAGTTGTGTTGCTGTTAATTTTGGTAAGCTCACAAATAAATGCACAAACAAAAGAAGAGCTACAGCAAAGAAAAAACAGAACCGAAGAAGATTTAAGATTAACAAACCAACTTCTGGAAAAAACTGAAAAATCAAAAACAGCCGGCATCAATAAATTACTAATAATTAAAAAGCGAATAAGTCTACGGGAAAGGTTAATAAGGGAAATATCTGAGGAGACACAATTATTAGACATAGAGATCAACAGCAAAAAAGAGCAAATTATTAAACTTGAAAGAGATTTAACTAAGCTAAAAGAAGAATACGCTAAAATGATATATTTTGCGTATAAAAACAGAAATAATCACGATCGCCTGATGTTTATATTGTCTGCTGAAGATTTTAATCAGGCCTACAGAAGAATGAAATATTTTCAGCAATACACTAAGTACAGAAAAAAACAGGCAGGGCAAATTTTGGTTACCCAAAAAAATCTGGAGTATGAAACAGAACAATTACAGGACAAGAGAAAAGAAAAACTAAAACTTTTATCAAGGAAAGAAAGAGAAAAAGCTAATTTAAACGGTGAAATAAACAGAGAAAACCAGGAAATTACCAGATTAAAGCAAAAAGAAAGCGACTTAAGAAAAAGAATAGCAAACAACAGGAAAGTTATGAGGCGATTAGAAAATGCAATTGCTGATCTAATAAGAAAAGAGGCGGAAGCGAACAAAACATTCAAAACACTTTCTGTAGAAGAGGAAAGAGTGTATGCCAATTTTAAGAAAGCTAAAGGAAGGCTTATGTGGCCGGTTGATAACGGAATTATAATACAGGAGTTTGGAGAACATCCCCATCCTGTGATAAAAGGAGTTGTTAGTAAAAATGATGGAATTGATATTGGTACAAAAAAGGACTCGCAGGTTAAAGCCATATTTGAGGGTCAGGTTAAAAAAGTAATCGCAGTTCCTGGGGCAAATATGGCAGTTATCATTAGACACGGTCATTATCTTTCGCTATATTCAAATATTATAAATGTAAGGGTAAAACCTGGAGAGATTGTACGAACAGGACATTACATAGGAGACGTTTATTATAAAGAATTAGAAAACGAGGGGGCGGTGCTTCATTTAAGAATTTATGAAGAAACAAAGGTTTTAAACCCAAAAATTTGGCTGCACTAAGAATAATTATCGCTGAAAAGCCTATATTTGAAAAAAATATAAGAATAAAAACGTAACAAATTAATAAATTCTAAGTATACAACATCAATTGTGTAACTTAAAGGCATTTGACGTGTTAACGACCACTTTAAAAATGAAAAAAAGCATTGTTATTGAGTCAAAAATTGAAAACATCAGCAAAATTGAAAAAATTATTGATGATGTTTCTGAGGAGGCTAAAATTAATTCCGAAGTTTACGGCAAAATGTTGATAGCAACAGTTGAGGCTGTAAATAATTCCATCGTGCACGGAAATAAGGAAGACGATAGCAAAAAAGTAAAAGTTGAGTTTAATGTTGAAAAAGATTTTATAAGCATATTTATTGAGGATGAAGGACCGGGATTTAATTTCTACAATGTACCTGATCCTACAACTCCGGAAAACATAGAAAACATTCATGGACGCGGAGTTTATTTAATGAAACATCTTGCAGACGACGTTATATTTCATGACAAAGGCAATAGAGTTGAAATTGTATTCAACCTGAAATAAAATGGCCGTCAAATTCTTCACTGAAGACATTTCCCATAATTTAAAAGGCAAAAAAAAGTTAATTAGCTGGATTCACAACACAATTCAAGAAGAAGAACTGAATTCCGGTGATGTTAATATAATTCTTACTTCAGACAAGTATCTTTTACAAATTAACAAACAATATCTTAATCACGATTATTATACAGATATTATTACGTTTAATTACTGCGAAACAAACCTTATTAACGGAGATGTTTTTATAAGTCTTGAAACGGTTAAGAACAATTCGGAGCGTTTTGATGTTAATTTTAAGGTGGAACTAAGCCGTGTTATTATTCACGGAATTCTTCATTTAATTGGTTTTAATGATCAAAATGAGGATGAAAAACAAATAATGCGTGAAAAAGAAAACTATTATTTAGATAGATTAAAAAATCTTTCATAATTTTCCAAAAAATTTCAAAAATTAATTTATGTTACCGGAGTATGATGTAATTGTTGTGGGTGGTGGACACGCAGGATGTGAGGCAGCAGCCGCCGCCGCCAATATGGGTTCAAGAACATTGTTAATATCAATGGATATGGCAAAGTATGCCCAGATGTCTTGTAATCCAGCAATGGGAGGAATTGCAAAAGGACAAATTGTAAAAGAGATTGATGCACTGGGAGGCTATTCTGCAATTGTTACAGACAAGAGCATGATTCAGTTCAGAATGCTTAACAGATCAAAAGGTCCTGCCATGTGGAGCCCCAGGGCGCAATGCGATAGAATGGTGTTTTCAAACGAGTGGAGAAGCATACTTGAAAACATCGAACACCTTGACCTGTGGCAGGATTTGGTAACCGAATTAATAATTGAAAACAAAACCGTAAAAGGCGTAATTACAAAACTGGGAATTAGATTCGAATCAAACACCGTAATTTTAACAAACGGAACTTTTCTGAATGGCTTAATGCATGTTGGTAAACAACAGGTAGAAGGAGGAAGAGCAGGCGAAGCTGCCTCAAAAGGCATATCAGAACAACTGAGTAATCATGGATTTGAGGTAGGAAGAATGAAAACGGGAACTCCTGCCCGTATTGACGGGAGAAGTATTGATTTCACAAAAGTACAGGAACAAAAAGGAGATGTAGAAGGAGGACA
The DNA here is from genome assembly GCA_019038645.1 of Bacteroidales bacterium. Classification (GTDB taxonomy): domain Bacteria; phylum Bacteroidota; class Bacteroidia; order Bacteroidales; family UBA12077; genus UBA12077. The sequence goes on along the minus strand of JAHOYT010000001.1, from coordinate 46,281 downwards.
GTTTTCATTCCTTCAGCACGATTTCATCACAAACAATAACAAAAGTTGTTATATTACTTATACGGATCTACAGGTTCATAGTATATTGGAAACTGGTTTTAACGAATCTCCGCTTTTTACTGGAACAATTAACGGGGTCGGACCAAGATACTGCCCCAGTATTGAGGACAAAATAGTAACTTTCGCCGAAAAGGAAAAACACCAGCTATTTTTAGAACCGGAAGGACACACAACAAATGAATACTATATAAATGGTTTTTCATCATCACTTCCCTGGGATATTCAGCTCAAAGCGTTAAAAAAAATATCTGGACTTGAAGAAGTGAAAATTTACAGACCAGGATACGCTATAGAATATGATTACTACCCACCAACACAACTTTCGCATTCACTGGAAACAAAAAATATTAAAAACCTGTACTTTGCAGGACAAATTAACGGAACAACCGGATATGAAGAAGCTGCTGCTCAAGGGATGATGGCCGGCATCAATGCAAACCTTAATATTGCAAAAAAGGATGCGTTTATTCTGAAAAGGGACCAGGCATATATTGGTGTTTTGATTGATGATTTAGTAACAAAAGGAGTAGATGAACCCTACAGAATGTTTACATCAAGGGCAGAATACAGGATATTGCTAAGACAGGACAATGCAGACTTAAGACTAACAGAATTGTCTTTCAATATGGGATTGGCAAACGAAGAGCGATTCAATTTATTAAAGGAGAAAATAAAATCGCGGGATCAAATCATAAAATTTATTAAAGAGCAAAGCGTTTCTCCCGATGATGTTAATCCATATCTGGAAAGCGTTGGAACAACAGCATTAAAACAAAAAAGGAAGCTGGTGGACGTCATATTACGACCACAAGTAAAGCTCGATGAAATAGCGGAGCTTATACCGGAATTAAAGAATATAATAAATAGCACAAAATACAAAAAGGAGGAAGTTGTTGAATCTGCAGAAGTTCTCATTAAGTATTCAGGATATATTGAAAGAGAACAACAGGTTGCAGACAAATTAAAAAGACTGGAATATATTAAAATACCCAAAGGATATAATTATAATGATATACACTCTCTTTCAACAGAGGGAAGACAGAAGCTTAAAAAAATAGCACCAAAAAACATTGGTCAGGCAGCAAGAATTAGTGGTGTTTCGCCGTCAGACATTAGTGTGCTTTTGGTGTATATGGGTCGTTGATGTTCCACGTGGAACGCGACTGAATATCAAATTATGTTCCACGTGGAACATTAAATCTCTTTTTCGTATGAATGATTCGTTTGTAGTGTCCGGAAAGCTGTTGGATGTTGTAGCCCGGAAGATATTTAATGCAGAAATAAAAATCGTTAAAGGGGTGATTTCTGAAATAAAAAAATCTGACTCGGAGTCTGATAAGTATATTTTACCAGGCCTTATTGATTCGCACGTGCATATTGAGAGTTCTATGCTTTTGCCAACCGGCTTCGCGAGAGCAGCCGTTAGAAATGGTACTGTTGCAACAGTTTCGGACCCACACGAGATTGCTAATGTAATGGGTGTCGATGGTATAAAATACATGATTGAGAACGGAAAGAAATCACCGTTTAAGTTTTATTTCGGAGCGCCATCCTGTGTTCCTGCAACACCATTTGAAACATCAGGTGCTGTGATAAATTCAGACGACATTAAAGAATTAATGGCAAATAATGACATTTATTATCTTGCTGAAATGATGAATTTTCCGGGAGTCATTTTTAATGATGAAGAGGTAATTAATAAAATTAAATATGCTCACGAGGCAGGTAAGCCCGTTGACGGACATGCGCCAGGTTTGTCGGGCGAAGGACTGGATAAATATGCCGCACAAAACATAACTACTGATCATGAATGCACAACAGTTGAGGAGGCTATTAACAAAATAGAAAAAGGAATAAAAATCCAGATACGTGAAGGAAGCGCTGCTAAGGATTTTGAAAATTTATTTCCTTTACTGAATTCGCATCCTGATAAAGTAATGTTTTGTACTGACGATTGTCATCCTGACGATCTTATTAAGGGCCACATTAATAAAACAATTAAACGAGCGGTGTCTAAGGGTGCTGACGTTTTTGACGTTATTTCGGCGGCTACGAAAAACCCCATTGAGCACTATAAATTAAATGTCGGATTATTACAAAAAGGCGATCCGGCAGACTTTGTTATAATAAATAATCTTAAGGATTTTGAGGTTGAAAAAACATTTATTGATGGTGTTTTGGTCTATGATAACGGGAAGGTGTTGCTTGAAAAACATTCAGAAAAAGCAATAAATAATTTCAAATGTAACGATGTTTCGGTAGATGATATAGCTGTTTTTACAAACGGGAAAAACATACAGGTGATTGTTGCAAAAGACGGGGATTTAGTAACCGGGAAGGAAATCCTTGAGCCTACTATAAAAAATGGCAAAATAGAAAGCGATGTAGTTCGTGATATACTTAAAATTGTTGTTGTTAACCGATACCAGGAATCAAAACCACAAATTGGCTTTATAAAAAACTTCAAATTAAAAAAAGGAGCAATGGCCGGCAGCATTGCTCATGATAGTCACAATATTATTGCAATTGGAACAAACGACGAGGATATTGTCAGTGCAATAAATAAAGTTGTGGAAAATAAAGGCGGGATTGTTGCGTGCGATGGATCTTTGAGTAAGGATCTGAAATTAAATGTTGCAGGATTAATGTCGACGGAAGAGGCAGGAATTGTGGCAGAACAATATCATTCAGTACATGCGATGGCTAAAGAAATGGGTTCGGAATTAACAGCTCCATATATGACGATGGCATTTATGTCCCTTCTTGTTATTCCTGAGTTAAAGCTTGGCGATAAAGGCTTGTTTGATGTGTCGAAATTTGAATTTACCTCACTGTTTGTTGATCATTAATGAAAGAAAACCAGAAAGAAAAATTCAGACCTGTGCTTTCTGTACTTCCCGATAGTCCGGGAGTTTATCAGTTTTTTAATTCGTTAAACGAAATTATTTATATTGGTAAGGCGAAAAATCTCAAAAAAAGAGTTTCGTCTTATTTTAATAAAGATCACTTCGAAAATAACAAGTTAAAGGTCCTTGTAAGTAAAATTAATCGTATTGAATATATTGTTGTCCGTACCGAATCGGATGCATTGTTGCTCGAAAACAATCTGATTAAAAAGTATCATCCGCGTTATAATGTAATGTTAAAGGATGATAAAACATATCCCTGGATTTGTATTAAAAATGAAAATTTCCCAAGAATTTTTTATACCAGAAATGTGATAAACGACGGATCAAAATATTTTGGCCCTTACACCTCTGTTCATATGGTTAAAATATTACTGGATTTAATTCGTCAGCTTTATCCTTTGCGAAATTGCAATTTAAATCTTTCACAGGAAAACATTAGCAAAAATAAATACAAGCCATGCCTCGAATATCATATAGGGAATTGTCTTGCACCATGTATTGGTCTGCAAGCAGAAAAAGAGTATAACAATTCAATTGACCATATTCACAATATATTAAAAGGAAACATTCAGGAGGTTATTACATATTTAATTGACTTAATGACTCAGCATTCTGAAGAGTTTGATTTTGAGAAGGCACAGTTAATAAAAGAAAAAATTGCTACGCTGGAAAAATATAAAAGTAAATCAACAATTGTGAGTCCGGCCTTAAACAATGTTGATGTGTTTAACATATTAGACGACAATAATTTTGCATATGTTAATTTCTTAAAAGTTGTAGAAGGACGGATTGTTCAGGCGCACACGGTTGAATTAAAAAAGAAACTTGATGAGAGTTTGCATGACTTGCTATTATTGGCAATTGTTGAGATTCGTGAAAGGCTTGGTAGTACTGCAAAAGAAATGATTACACCTATTGAAATAGAACTGGGAAATATTAAAATCACAGTTCCATTTCGGGGTGAAAAAAAATCATTGTTAGAATTATCTGAAAGGAATCTGAAATATTATCGACTCGAGAAACAAAAAAGGAATGAAAAGAAAAAAGAAAAACATTCCGGGAAAAGGATACTGGAGATTCTAAAGAAAGATCTAAATTTATCTGTACTACCGCAACATATTGAATGTTTTGATAATTCAAATATTCAGGGAACAAACCCGGTTGCTTCCTGCGTTGTATTCAGAGGAGCTAAGCCTGCCATAAAAGAATACAGACATTACAATATAAAAACAGTTGAAGGACCTGATGATTATGCATCAATGGAAGAGGTTGTGTACAGAAGATACAAACGATTAATAGAAGAAAACAAAAGCCTGCCACAAGTTATTGTTATTGACGGAGGAAAAGGACAACTAAATTCAGCCTTAAAGAGTCTGGAAAAACTTGGGATAAAAGAAAATGTAACAATTATAGGAATTGCAAAACGACTCGAAGAGATTTTTTACCCTGGCGATCCGACACCCCTTTATCTTGATAAAAGCTCAGAATCACTTAAAGTTATTCAACACATCAGAAACGAGGCACATCGGTTCGGAATTAAATTTCACCGGAACAAAAGGTCAGGTAATTTTATAAGAAGCGAACTTGATAATATTCCGGGAATCGGGCCAAAAACTATTGACGTTTTATTAACTAAATTTAAAACCATAAAAAAAATACGATCAGTTACTATTGATGAAATTTCGAGCGAAATAGGTAATTCAAAGGCAAAATTACTGTTTGAATATCTAACCGGCAGTAAGTAAGCGTGTTGTGCTTGTTTTCGTATCGTCTGCATGTTGTCATTTATATTTTAATTTGTACATTAAGTAAATTTATCTAAATTACAGATTAACAATAAATAATGACACTGGATATTTGAAATAAACGTCATCAGAATTAAGTATTTGAACTTGCAACAGTTATAGTACAGTGTTATTTGATTTATTAAAGGGATTAGTTGGTAATAGTCTAAAAATAACTTTTTAAAGAATCAGGTATTATTAATTCAATTATCTTTGCATCGAATTTGTAAAAGGAATGTGAGTATGCCTGTAAGAAATAACGTGATTGATTTTTATTCTGCCGTCGAAAAATATTCTGAATCACAAGACACTGTTATTTCAAATTCGGTTTCTGTTCAAAGAAACGACACAATTAATATTCCAAAAGATATTCCTCAAACGGATTCTGTAAGAGCCCGTCCAAAAAGAGAACTGGATTTAAGTGCAATAGATTCTATACTCCGGCGAAGTGAAGAGCGTGACAGGCAAATAGAGTTACAACTTCAGGAGGAAAGTGCAATTCAAAGACAAATATACCGCAGAAAAACAGATACAACAGAGTTGCTTTATAAGCAATTTGGAATAGCGGGTTTTCCGCTAAAGGAAAAGTTAACCAATGATCCGTTTCAGCAAAATTTTTTATATAACATTAATAATACAAAGCCTGTTGTAAAAAAGGTAAAGCAGGATGTATTTATTGAGCAAATGGAGTCAGTGACTTCAGTAGTACAGAACGAAAAAGAAATAAAACCTAAATATATTTCAGGAAGAATACAATTTGACTGGATAACAATTTTGTTAATTGGGTCATTCCTGCTACTTGGATGGGTAAGGCTTTTCAATAAAAAATATCTTACATCGCTAATAAAATCAGTAATAAGTGTTCAGGAATCAAATACGATGTACCGTGAAAAAAACTCATTAATGGTTAGGGCATCGTTTATTATTAATTTATTGTTTATTAGCAATATCTCGGTTTTTACAATTCAAATCAGACATTTTTTTGATTTAAAACTTAACGGAACAGAAGATTATACACTATATTTTATTGTTTTGTTTTCGATACTAACCTTGTATATTTTCAGGGCTGCCTCATCCTTTTTTGTTGGAACGGTATTTTTAAAACAAAAAGTTTTTTCAGAATATTTTCATAATGTAAATATTTTCACAAAAAACAACGGATTGCTTATATTTCCGGTAATTATAGCACTTCAGTTTTTGTCTTACGAGTATATTAGCTTCATTATTTATACAGGTATTATAGCTTCTGGTTTGTTGTATTTACTCCAGACTATCAGGGCAGTTCAAATAATTATTAGAAAGAATGTTTCTATATTCTATATGATTTTGTATCTTTGTGCTTTCGAATTTTCACCCTTTTTGATTGTTTACAAAGTGTTATTATATGTGGAATAGTAGGGGTTTTTAAAACATTTGTAGAAGTAAATTCAAATAAGTATACATGAAAATAAAGAAGATTTTAGTATCACAACCAAAGCCAAATAACGATAAATCACCATATTCAGATTTAGCAGAGAAGAATAACCTGAAAATAGATTTCAGACCATTTATTCAGGTGGAGGGCATTCCGGTGAAAGAATTCAGACAAGAAAGAATTGATATTCTTGCTCATTCGGGTGTTGTGTTTACCAGTAGAACTGCAGTTGATAATTATTTTAGAATTTCTGAGGAGTTAAGATTGTCAATTCCGGATACAATGAAATATTTTTGTATCTCTGAAGCAACGGCGTTTTATTTACAGAAGTACATAGTTTATCGTAAACGTAAAATCTTTTATGGAAAAGGAACTTTTGCTGATTTAATGGAGACAATAAAGAAGCATAAAGACGAAAAATTTCTGGTTCCGCTATCTGACACACACAAAGAAGAAATCCCAAAGAAACTGGAACAGGCTAAAATAAAATATACTAAGACAATAATGTACAAAACTGTTAGCGCTGACTTATCAGATCTGTCTAACGTAAATTACGACATGCTTGTTTTCTACAGCCCATCGGGAATAAAATCTTTAATGGAGAACTTTCCTGATTTTAAGCAAAACAATACACAGATCGCTACTTTTGGTCCAAAAACAGCTAAAGCTGTTAAAGATGCCGGCTTAACAGTTAACGTAAAAGCGCCCACAAAAGAAGCCCCATCCATGACAATGGCCATTGATCAGTTTGTTGTGGCAAACGGGAAAGCAAAAAAATAAAAGCAATAATTCATTTTATATAATAGGGAAGGCAATGCTTTCCCTATTTTTGTGTTTATATTTTAGGTAGTAAGGATTAACTAAAAAAGAAATTGGTTCTATCTGCCATTTCGATGTTAATTTGGTATAAGTTAGCGAATAGATTATTTTTGAATATGTTGTCTGAAAAAGAAGAGCGATTAAAAAGCCGTAAATCAATAGAATATCTGTTTACAAATGGTAATGTGATTAATCATTTTCCGCTTAAATTATTGTTTGGTATTTCGGAAAATAAAGAGCATGAGTACCTGGCAAAAATAGCTGTAAGTGTTTCAAAACGAAACTATAAAAGAGCTGTTGACAGAAACCATATAAAAAGAAAATTAAGGGAGGCATACCGAAAAAACAAACAGTCACTACATGATTATCTGGCTAAAACTAATCAAAATGTATATTTTATTGTTATATATGTAGCCAAAGAAGATATTCAATATCAGGTAATAGAAAATGAGATGAAATTGTTGATTGAAAAACTAATAAAGCAAATTAAATTGGCTGATTGTAATAATCTTAAATAAACAGATTAAGTTAAAAAAAGTTAATAATCAGCTAGTTCGTGCTTTACAGACAAAATATGAATTAGATTTGTATATTGGAATGAAGCTTGTACAGACATTAGAAAAACAGTAATATGAATTTGAAAAAAAATATAAAAAAAGCGGTAGTATCCATCGCGTTTATTGCTATGGCGATTATTCTTGTTGTGGGGTTTAAAAAAGGGGATGACTTTAAAATCGCGAAAAGCTTAGATATTTATTATTCTCTTTTTCGGGACGTTAACATTTATTACGTAGACGAAACCGATCCGGAAAAAATGGTAGAAAACAGCATTACGGCAATGCTTAAAAAGCTTGACCCTTATACAGTTTACATTCCGGAAAAAGACATGGACGATTTTACGTTTATGACTACAGGTCAGTATGGAGGAATTGGTGCTTTAATACGAAATAATGGAGAACACCCTATTGTGTCTAAGCCATATCGTGATTTTCCAGCAGACAAAGCAGGACTAAAAGCTGGTGACAAAATAGTGGAAATTGATGGAAAACCAACCAACGAATTTCGTCTTGATGAAGTAAGTGAAAGGCTAAAAGGGATTCCACAAACAAAAGTTAAGCTGTTAATTGAGCGACCATATTCAAATGAAAAATTTGAAAAAGAACTGATCCGGGAGGAAATTCAGATTAAAAGTGTTCCATATTACGGAGTAGTTAGTGATGGAATTGGATACATCAGAGTTTCAAAATTTACCCCTGACGTTTCGAGGGATGTAAAAAACGCATTACGTGAACTAAAAGCAGAACATGGCATAACCTCACTTGTACTTGATCTTAGAGGTAATCCCGGAGGATTACTTATTGAAGCACCAAAAATTTGCAATTTATTTGTTGAAAAGGGAGAAGAGATTGTAAGTACAAAAGGTAAAATTGAAAAATGGAACAGAACACTAAAAACAACCGATGCAGCATATGACACAGATATTCCGATAGTAGTTCTGGTTAACAGCGCATCAGCATCAGCATCAGAAATTGTAGCCGGAGCACTTCAGGATCTGGATCGTGCAGTTGTTCTTGGTAAGCGTACTTTTGGAAAAGGTCTTGTTCAGACTACAATCCCATTGAGTTACAAATCACAGTTAAAAATCACTACTGCTAAATATTATGTGCCAAGCGGAAGGTGCGTCCAGGCACTTGATTACACACACAGAAACGAAGACGGCAGTGTGGGGCACATTCCCGATTCTTTAATAATTGAATACCAAACCAGTAACGGAAGAACGGTTTACGGAGGAGGAGGAATAATCCCTGATGTGAAAGTTGAACCGGAAGAGGTTAGTCAGTTGGCAATAAGCCTTATAACACAGAATGTTATTTTTGATTACGCTACAAAGTTTGCATTTGAAAACCCAACCATTTCTGTTGTAGAAGATTTTGATATAAATGATGAAGTTTACAGGAATTTCGTTCAGTTTGCTATTAAAGATAGCTTTGCTTACGAAACGCAAAGCGTAAAGAAATTGAGAGATTTTGAGAAAATTGTAAAACGGGAAAAGTATTACGATCAGGCTAAAGAAGAGTTTGAAAAGCTTAGGGAAAAACTTTCAAATGACAAAGAAAAAGACCTTGAAAGTTTCAAGTCAGAGATAATTCAGTTTTTGCGTGACGAAATAGTTGGCAGGTATTATTATGAAGATGGTCAGATAAAAACAAATTTAAAAGATGATATTCAACTACATAAAGCCATTGAAATTTTAAATGATCAGATGAAATATAACTCAATCTTATCTTCAGATTTTGAAAATAAAGAACAGCTAGGGATGAAAATGAGTATGCTGGAATCAAAAACGGATATTGAAAGTGAAGAAAAAGCAGAAAATTACTTTTTCGAATCAATGATGAACTAAATTTGTGTGCTATAATTTAGGGCCGGAGCATTTTGCTTCGGCTTTTTTCTTTTTAAAAGTGATTACCGATTGCTGGCATAGATTGAGTTGATTAAACAAAATCCTTTTTTCCGGAGAACTATTGTGACTTTCTTTGAAAATAGAGAAACCCCGGAAAACTCTCCCATTTGTAAAAGAGGTTAGGGGGATTTAAAACTCAGAACGCTTAACTTTTAACCCGAAACTATTTAATGTGCCTCCAGCCAGTTCTTACCAACACCAATATCAACGGTTAGCGGAATACATAATTTAACCGCATTTTCCATTTTTGTTTTTACTAATTCCTTTATTTCTTCAAGTTCAGGCTTATACACATCAAAAACCAATTCATCATGAACCTGAAGAATCATTTTGCTCCTGAGTTTCTTCTTTTGTAATTCATCGAACAAATCAATCATTGCAAGTTTTATAACATCAGCAGCAGAGCCTTGAATAGGTGCATTTATGGCATTTCGCTCTGCAAATCCACGAACTATGGCATTTCGGGAATTAATATCCACTAAAATTCTTTTACGGCCCATCATGGTTTCCACGTATGTTTTTTCCCGTGCCATAGCAATACTTTTATCCATATATTCTTTCACTTTCGGAAAACCATTAAAATACTCATCTATGAGTTGTTTTGCCTCTGTTCTTGGAATGCTTAATCTTTGGGATAACCCGAAAGCAGAAATGCCGTAAATAATGCCAAAATTGGCCGTTTTTGCTTTTCGTCTCTGATCGCCTGTAACATCATTTATGTTTTCCACGTGGAAAATTTTTGCAGCAGTAGAAGTATGAATATCTACATTCTTGTTAAAAGCCTCAATCATATTGTTGTCCTGGCTCATGTGTGCCATTAATCGTAATTCAATTTGAGAATAGTCAGCCGCTAAAAGTAAATGATCATTGTCGGAAGGAATGAAGGCTTTCCGAATCTCACGGCCGCGTTCCTCCCGAATAGGAATATTTTGCAAATTCGGATTTTGTGAGCTTAAACGACCCGTTGCTGCTACAGCCTGATTGTATGATGTATGAATTTTTCCTGTTTTCTCATTAATAAGTTTTGGCAAAGCCTCAACATAGGTTGATAAGAGTTTTTTTAATGACCTGAACTCCAGAACATTGTTTATTATCGGGTGCTTGTCGGCAAGTTTTTGCAAAGTATCTTCGCTTGTGGAATATTGCTTTGTTTTTGTCATTTTTGCATTTGGATCGAGTTTCATTTTGTCAAAAAGGATTTCACCCAACTGTTTTGGCGATGAAATATTGAAATGAATTCCTGCATAATCAATAATTTTTTCTTCTATTTTAATTAGTTCGCCATTAAGTTCTTTTGCAAAATTATTTAAAGCATTAGTATCAACTTTTACGCCTGCCTGCTCCATGTCGGTCAAAACAGGAATTAATGGCATTTCAATAGTTGCTGAAAGATTATCCAGATGTGATTTTTCAAGCTCTTTTTCAAAGATTTCTTTTAATTGAAACGTTAAATCAGCATCTTCACAGGCATAATCTTTTATTTTTTCCACAGGCACATTTCTCATTGAATCCTGCCTTGCTCCTTTTTTGCCTATTAACTCCTCTATGCTGACAGGCTTATATCCAAGATATTGTTCCGACAGAAAATTAAGGTTGTGACGTAAGTCTGGCTGCAAAAGATAATGAGCTATCATTGTGTCGAATATTTCTCCTTGTACCACAACATCATATTGCTTAAGAATTGAAATATCATATTTTATATTTTGTCCTATTTTGCGAATAGTAGGATCTCCTAAAACTGGCTTAAATTCATTAAACACTAATTTTGCTTCAGCTTTGCTTTGAGGAAAAGGAACATAAAAGGCGTTGTAACTTTTATAAGAAATAGCTAAACCAACAATTTCTGCAGTGTGTGTATCGAGTCCGGTTGTTTCTGTATCAAAACAGAATTCTTTTTGTTCCGAAAGGGATTGAATTAAGTTTTGTCTTTTTTCAGCGGTGTCGACCAATGTATAATTGTGATCCGTATTTGATATATCTTTAAATTCGGATGAAGCTTTTTCAATTTCAACATCACCGAATAAAGAACCCTGCATAACGCTTGTTGTTGGAGTTGGCGTTATTTCTTTTTGAAACAATCTTCTTGCAGTAGTTTTAAATTCAAGTTCTTCGAACAACTTTGTTAGTTTTTCTTCATCGGGCTCTTCCAAAATCAATTTCTCAGGCTCGATCGCAACCGGAACATCCAGCTTAATAGTTACCAGCTCTTTTGAAAACAGTACCTGATCTTTGTTCTCTGCAAGTTTTTCTTTTTGTTTTCCTTTTATTTCATCAATATGATCATAAAGATTTTCTATGCTTTCATATTCTTCAATTAATTTAATAGCAGTTTTCTCACCTATACCGGGTGCTCCGGGAATATTATCAGCAGCGTCGCCCATTAATCCCAGAATATCTATAACCTGAAGAGGATCTTTTATTTTATATTTTTCACAGATTTTTTGTTTGTTAACCACCTCAGCATCATTGCCTCCTCTAGCTGGTTTGAGCATATAAATATTATCCGAAATCAATTGCCCGTAATCTTTATCAGGAGTCATCATGTACGTTATGAAACCCTCTTTTTCGGCAAGCTTGGCCAGGGTTCCTATTGTATCGTCAGCTTCGTAACCTGCAACCTCAATTACCGGAATTTTAAATCCTTCTATTAATTCTTTAATAATTGGGATTGATTTTTTGATATCCTCAGGTGTGGCTTCCCGGTTTGCTTTGTATTCCTTATACATTTCATGTCTGAAAGTAGGATGTGGCGGATCAAACACAACTGCGATATGAGTAGGTTTTTCTTTTGCAATCAGATCAATTAAGGTATTTGTAAAACCATAAATAGCAGAAGTATTTTGTCCCTTAGAATTAAGCCGGGGATTTTTTATAAAAGCATAATATGATCGATAAATTAATGCATAAGCATCTAATAAGTAGAGGTTTTTAGACATACAATAAAGTTTAAGTTTAGATAATAGTTTTCGTTTTAAACTACGCTAATTTAAACAAAAACAAAGCACCAAAATACAACATTTATCTCATGAGTGAAACGAATAAATACCAAATAACAAAAAACAGAGAATTCAATTGTTATTTGTTAATTGATCGTTGTTTATTATAATTGTCCGAAGCAAACCATTCGGCAAATGAAGTTGCGGTTTCGTGAAGCTTTATATTGTGAAGTTTTAATCCCGAGGGAATCTTTTTTAGCAATTTTTGAGCAAAGTCTACAACCATGTTTTCGCATGTTGGTTGATAATCAACAATATATTGCTTTTCAAACATTTGATTATTTGTACTAGTCAGGCTGACAAGTGCCTTTTTATTCAGAATAATAGCATGATCCAGGGGATGAATAATTTCCTGATGTACAATTTCTTTTAAATCTCCAAAATCGATAACCATTCCATTTTTTGGATTATTTTCATCTGCAATCGGATCTCCGATAACTGTTACAAACATTCTGTAGGAGTGACCGTGAATATTAGCACAAGGGCCATCGTAATTCCATAATGCATGAGCAATTTCAAAATTAAACTCTTTGGTTACGCGAATCTTTGTCATTAGTATATTTTTTAATTTCCAATTGATATACAAAGATATGATACAATTGTTGATTTTAGCTCCAAAAAATAAAAAACCATTCAATATTTAGATTAAATACTGAATGGTTTTCTAAAAGTATCTTAATAAGTACTAACCCATAGTACACTTGCTTACACAGTTAACAATGTTGCTCAAATTAGCATGTCTGAGAAAATAATACGTGTTTTTACCTTCTCTTTTTGAACTTAACACACCCTTATCTTTTAAAATTCCTAAATGATGTGATGTTGTTGATTGTTCAATTTTTAAAAGTTCGTGAATCTGAGTTACCGTTAATTTCTTTCCGTCTTCCAAATAGTTCAATATTGCAATTCTCATTGGATGTGCAATAGCCTTCAGCATGTTTGCTGCTTCTTCTAACTGCTCAATTGTCAGGTCGTTAATTTGCATCTTCTTTTAATCAATTTAGGTTAATTAGACAAATGCAAATATATAAATATATTATTTTAAAATTATGATAATAATCATGATTTTGTATATTTAGATATGAACATGAGTTAATAAAGTGATTTAATCCTGAATTAATTAGACAAATTATGTAATAATGAATTTTGATTCAGAAAATATATTATATTCAAATTGCTATATTTGGGGAATTATTAGGAAAATATGTCAGCAACAGATAAAATAAAAGCTCCCATAAAAGAAGAGATGGAAAAATTTGAACCATTTTTCCGCTCATCAATGCAAACGGAAGTTCCTTTGCTTAATGTAATTATGAATTACATTATACGAAGAAAAGGAAAACAAATGCGTCCCATGTTTGTGTTTCTTACTTCAAAAATGTTAAAAAACGATGTTGGCGAATCAACTCATACGGCTGCAGCGTTAATTGAGCTTTTACATACGGCCACTTTAATACACGACGATGTTGTTGATGAAGCATACGAGCGACGCGGATTTTTTTCAATAAATGCTCTTTGGAAATCAAAGATTAGTGTTTTGGTGGGCGATTATTTATTATCAAAAGGACTTCTTTTGGCTGTTGATAACAATGAATATGATTTATTAAAAATTGTTTCGGTTGCGGTAAAGGAAATGAGTGAGGGCGAATTATTACAAATTCAGCAATCCAGAAAACTAAGCATCACTGAAGATATTTATAATGATATTATCCGCAAAAAAACTGCAGCACTGATTGCTGCATGCGCTGCTTGCGGGGCAAAATCGTCAGGAGCTGATGATGAAATGGTGGAAAAATTAAGAATGTTTGGGGAATATGTTGGAATGGCTTTTCAAATCAAGGATGATTTACTGGATTATCAGAATAACGGGAGCATTGGGAAACCATCAGGAAACGATATAAAAGAAAAGAAACTTACCTTACCCATAATTCATGTATTAAAAAATGCTTCGGCAACTGATCGAAAAAGAATCCTCGGTATAGTTAAGCGACATAATAAAAACAAACATAAAGTTCAGGAAGTGATCAATTTTGTAATAGAAAATGGTGGGCTGGAATATTCAACAAATAAAATGCATGAATATAAAAGCAAGGCTTTAGATATTTTAGCCGAAATGCCTGAAAGCGAATCAAAAACGTCTTTGGAAGAACTTGTAAATTATGTGGTAGTAAGAAAAAAATAAGAGGGTGTCCGAAAAGTCTTAAGATTGTTCATATTTCGACAAGTTCAATATGACAACTGTCAAATAATCAGGCTGTCACGCTGAGCTTGTCGAAGTGTAGACAAAAAAAAGAGGCTTTTTGGACAGCCTCTGGTAATTTTATTGTAAATAATTTTTATAGAATATTTTTCCCTTCATCAAATAAATCCAGTTCTTTTAATTTTTCTTCTGTAGGAAAGCCATCATTACTCCAACCACGGGCAGCATAATACTTATCCAGTAGAGGCTCAAGATTTACTTTAATTCCTTTAGAATGTCCGGATTCAAATTCTTCATTAAGTAATCGGGGAGGCAAAGTATCGTCTTTTCTGTTAAGCCCCTCTCTTAAGTTATATAATTTTTCCAGGTTCCAGATTCTTTCTCCAATTTTCAATAATTCGGTTGTATCAATCTTAACACCAGTTACAGCAGACATCATATTCGCGTAATGCGCAGGATTTAAAGCAAAGCTTGTAAATACACATACACCCATTGAATCAATTGTAGAAATTAAATCCTGGTATAATATAGCGAGGCCTGGCTTTCCTTCCTCTGAAAAACGATCTATTTCGAATGGAGTTGATAAAGCTTCTGTAGAAATTAAATATGATTTTAAGTGACAACCACCCCGGTTACTTGTTGAAAGCGAAAGGCTCATTCCATAAAATCCTCTTGGATCGTAGGCTGGTAATTCCAGTCCTTTAACATGCATTGACAGTTCCGGATGTCCGAACTTTTGTGCAAGTCTTAAACTTCCCATTGCAATTAACTCACCAAAACCCTCACATTTGCCTGCAAGTTCTGTAAGTTTAACCATTGCATCAGCATCGCCGAATTTTAAATCACGACCAAGGTCTTTTCTGATTAATTCATAGGTTTCTTCGTCGAAATATCCTTTTTCTGAAAGCTCCATAGCACAAGCAATAGTACTTCCTGCCGAGATAGTGTCAATACCAAACTCGTTACAGTTGTAATTGGCATGTGTTATTTTTTCAAGATCATGTATAAAACATGCTGCTCCCAACGACCAGACAGTTTCAAATTCTGGTCCTTTTCCTTCTCTTTCAGGAGTTCTTGTTAAATGAGCACAACCAATTGGACAAGCTTTGCACGGCTGGCTTTTTACATAGTATAATTCTTTTATGGTTTCGCCGGAAATAGATTCCGCATTAGCAAAATATCCTTCCTGAAAGTTTTTGGTTGGAAAGCCGCCACGATCATTTATAGTATTTACTAAAGCCGGAGTTCCGTATTCTTTTAAAGCATTTTTTGTTAATGGGGCCTCACCAATAAAGGTTTGCCATTCTTTTTTAGCATCTTTCAGCGTTTCTTCATCATTATAAGGTGTGTTTTTTGAGCCCCTTACTACTATTGCTTTAAGATTTTTAGAACCCATTACTGCACCAACTCCGGTTCTTCCGGAATGATGTCCTTTTTCATTTACGATTGAAGAAATTAGAGCTCCCCTTTCCCCCGCGGGCCCAATACAAGCCACACCAGATTTTGGGTCTGTTTGTTCAAGCAAAATATCGGTAGTAACATCAGTATTTTTGCCCCAAAGTTTTTGTGCATCCCTAAACTCCAGGTTCTTTCCGGTTAAAAATAAATAACATGGTTTTTCCGATTTTCCTTCTAAAATTACTACATCATAACCGGTATTTTTTAAATCGACACCAAAATGACCGCCCGAATTGGTTTCTCCTATACCACCTGTTAATGGGGATTTGCATACAACGGAAAATCGACTTGCGGTTGCTGCATTGCTTCCATGAAGCGGCGCAGTTATAAACATCAACTTATTTTCAGGACTTAAAGCATCGACTTTTGCCGGAAGTTCATCAAATAGTAATTTCACGCCAAGCCCACGACCACCAATATATTTTAGTAAAATATCTTCTACAATTTCTTCAACTTTATAACTATGATCAGTTAAATTTATTCTAAGTAATTTATTATGATATCCGCCTTTTATAGTTTTCATTATCTGTAGATTTATTATTATTGAATAATGTAAGAAATTTAATTTTAGAAAATTCTCTGATTAAAAATCTTTGTTTTTTCTGTAATGATTATGTATACATTCCTTACATCTATTTTGGCTATGGACCCTTAATTCCGGACGAAGTTTAGATGTATAATTAAATGGACAAACCTTACATGGAATTATCCCCGCATCCAGCCAGTCTTCAGTATTAAGCAATAACCATCCCATGGACGAAACAATATTCAAAGGTCCGCTGGTACCGATTCTGAAAAGTTCAGGAATTTGTGTGGCTTCATTAGGAGCGCCGGCATACATAAGTCTCATCATAGTCATTGCATCTGAAATACCACCAGCAGCTTTTACACCGCGGCTATTTCCCATAATTTCCCGCATTACCTTCATATGCTCCGGCATGGCACCATAAGCATCCATTCCGGTTGAATTTTTTATAAATTTGGCCTTTGATTCACGAACAATTTCTGTCACTTTAATTAATTCCTCTTCGGTAAGTTCGGAGCTACGGACAATAACCTTAACAATTTCACCATCGGCCGCATCACACATCGCATTTATTTCTTCAAGTGTATATAAAGGATCTGTTTTAAACCGACCAACATTAATTACAATATCAATATCGATATGCCCTTTTCCCTCGCCACGCAATAAGCGACTTTTATTAACCGTGTCGGATGTCATTTGGGCTTTTAGGTCAATATCAACTTTACCCAAAGGAAAATCCATAACATAGGTTTCGGCCACATTTGAGCCTTTTAATAGCAACGGAAGTCTGTCTACTTCTACCGGATTAACACAAACTGATGCACATTTTAATGATATAGCCCAATTGGCCATTTTATCTAATTTAGGACCCAAAGTATCGGCCTTTAAATCGGTAACATCAAGAAATGTCGCAATTCTTTCGGGGCTAAAGCTTTTAATAAGCTTTAACATTTCACCTTTAGGAAATTCAACTAATGGAGTTTGTTTTGTTTTTGTTGGCATCATATTATCTTTCTTTAAAAAGAATTTATTGTTGTGTCTAAAATGCAAATAGTTGCAGTAAGAGTTGGTCAAATAAAGAAATAACAAAAATAATCAATAATTATCAAAGATTTACAAATTACGAATTTGAACGAAAAAATCAGAAGTAAACGAAAGTTTTTTGAAAAAAAACAGAAAAAAAGTATCCTACTTTAGTTTTTCGTTATTTAAGTGACGAGTATTATCCCGCAGCGTTTTCTTAGTTAAATTTTTTTCAAGGGCATCATTTAAATCAACACCAGTTTGATTAGCAATGCAAATGAGAACAAAAAGAATATCTGCCATTTCATCTTCCATGCTATTTTCTTTATCCCGCTCTTTAAAAGATTGTTCGCCATATTTTCGGGCAATTATTCTTGCAAGTTCACCCACTTCTTCAGTTAGCAATGCCATGTTGGTTAATTCGTTAAAATACCGAACGCCGAAGTTTTTTATCCAGTTGTCTACCTTTTCCTGTGCTTCTTGTATTGTCATTATCTGTTATTTTGATTTGCCGCGTGCGAGCGAAAAGAAAATTCCTATAAAACAAAGTATTGCAAAAATGAAAAATACCGTTCTTATACTATGAATAAACTCTGTATAATTCGACGGATTTATTTCTGCTTTGCCTATAAATATTGAGAAAATCATCATGGCTATTCCCATACTAGACATTTGTCCGATTAATCGCATAGTACCCACTGTGCCTGAGGCTATTCCATAATATTTTTTTTCTACGGAACTCATAATAGCATTGGAGTTGGGCGAAGAAAAAAGAGCATAGCCAATTCCAAAAACAATCAGTATTGGAACAATAAACCAGATACTGGAATTGTGCCCGATAAAAGCAATTACAAATAAGCCGGCCGAAATTAAGGCCATACCAACGGATGCAACCTTTCCTGCATCAATTCTATCTGATAGTTTTCCTGTAATCGGAGAGAAAACAGCCATTAACAATGGTTGAATTACCAGAATTTGTCCTGCTTCCTGAGGATCTAATCCTTTAATATACTGTAAATAAAGGCTTAATAAAAATCCAATGGCAAATGTTGCGCTGTAATTTATTAATGCGGCGTAATTTGAAAATGCAAAGACTTTGTTGCTTTGAAACAACTGAATATTTATAACAGGGAATTCCTGTCTTTTTTCAAAGTAAACAAAGGCAATAATTCCTAAAATACCTACCAGGGTAAACATCACACCGTGTAATTCGGGAAGTTTACTAAACCCGTACATTAAAGAAATGATTGCAAAACCATAAATAACGGAACCCTTCCAGTCAAATTTTTCACCTTTGGCATCAGCCCAGTCTTGCTTGAAATATATAAAACTTAAAATAATAGAAATTAAACCCAGGGGAACCGTAAACAGAAATATCCCTTGCCAGCCCCATGTTTTTGTCAGAAAACCACCGATAAATGGCCCGAGCGTTAACCCGGCATAAACTGAGGCTACAACAATCCCCAATGCTTTACCTCGTTTTTTATGTGGAAAAACCGACGTTACAATTGCCATGGCAGTTCCGAAAATTAATGCGCCGCCCATGCCTTGCACTATTCGCCATATTATAAGGATTTCAATATTAGGCGAGAATGCACAGAGGAACGAAGCAAAAGTAAAAATTGCTAATCCTAGATTGAAGATTTTTTTTCTTCCTACAATATCTGCTAAACGACCAAATGGAGCCAAAAAAACAGCAGCCGACAAAAGAAATGAAGTTGCGACCCAGCTAAGCATTACTGCATTTGCCGAAAATTCTTTTCCTATAGATGGAAGCGCAATGTTCGTTGCGGAGCCAATAAAAGGAGTTACAAATGCAGCAAATGATGTAACTATTAAAGTTGCTCTTTCCAACGACCTGCCTGAACCTGACCTCATATTTTAAGCTTTATTTTTGGTGTCAATTATTATGGTTACAGGTCCGTCATTTTCTAATGAAACTTTCATGTAAGCACCGAATTCTCCGGATTTTATTTCCTTACCTAAATCACGGCCAAGCTGTTCAATAAATTTTTTGTAAAGAGGAATTGAAACTTCTGGTTTTGCTGCCTGGATATAGGAAGGTCTGTTCCCTTTTTTTGTTTTTGCATGCAAGGTAAACTGGCTTATGGTAAGAATTTCACCATCAAGATCTTTTACCGACAAGTTCATTACACCATCTTTATCATCAAATACACGTAACTGGCAGATTTTATTACTTAACCAATTTATGTCTTCATCATTATCGGAGTCTTGTACACCGATTAAAATTAATAAGCCCTTTTTTATTTTAGATTTTAGTTTATTTTCAATACTTACCGAAGCGTGATTAACCCTCTGAATTACTGCTTTCATATTGACAAGGCGCTTTTATTTATGAATAATTGACTAATGTAAAAAAATACATTCAATATAGAGACCCGAATCCAACAAAAAATATAATAAATATTGCACCAGAGGAGAAAAGATCTTAGAGTATAGCAATCTGAATGAGTCTTTTTTACTATTAATAGGTAATAATTTCCAAAAGGAGTTTACATTATTCAGATAAATATCTCAAATTATTCTGATGTAGAAAAATAACAATTAAATGGGATTTGACATTTGCACGAACAAATAAGTCCGGCGAATAGCCGGGCTTATTTGTTAATACAAAACTAGAAAAGGAAATTTATGAGTTTTTAAAATATATCGTCACTTAAGTCCGTGTTAATACTAACTTTTCCTACTTTTAGGTCCATGTTCTGAACTCCTGAAATTCGGATAAGAAACGGGAATTTTACACCATCTACTTCCTGATAATCTGAATAAGTTTGCATTTGTGTAAATTCTCCCTGAGGCGAAACTATTGTTTGCTTTGACTGAACTCTTAATCCGGATTCAATATCAAAATAATCATAAGTTGTTTGTCCTGTAGGATTAACAACCTTTACTTTATACATATCTTTATTCTCAACTTTTTCGATTGCCTCCAAAGTTAAATTAACGCCAAGCTCTGCATATTTTAATTCTGCATTTAAAGCAGCGTCTACCTTAAGGTTTTCGAGATCTTCGCCAATTATTTCTTGTTCACCCTGAAATCCCTTCATTATTCCCCGCTCACCATTAAAAGCTTGTTGCATCATTACATTGCCATTCATCGACATTATCATTGCATACTTGTCCGGAGCTTTTTTATATGTTTTTTGTTTAATCTCCATTCCATTCATGTTGGTAGTTGCTTCAATGGTAATATCCTGAATGTTTTCAAGATTTTCTTTACCCCCTACAGCATCAATATATTTTTGAATTACCGATTCTGCAGTTATGCCTTCCGGAATAATTTTTTCTTTTTCTTCTTTTACAGGATTTCCATAAATATCATATAATTCTACTTTGCCAGATGTGCTATATTTTTTAAGTGGCTCAAGTAATTTCTCTTTATCACCAACAACGATAATAATAGCCTGATCAGGATCTATGTACTTTTTAGAAACCTGAAGAACCTGCTCTTTTGTAACAGCATCAATTTTTCCAAGATAGGCCGGATAATAATCTTTTGGAAGATTGTATTTTATGGTGTTAAAAGCAAAACGTGCAATAGTTTGCGGATCTTCCAGTGAGCGGGCAAAACTGCCGGTTAATATAGTTTTAAAGAGCTTAAGTGTTTCGTCATCAACGACTTCATTTTTCATTCTGTTCAACTCAATAACGAATTGATTAACAGCATCGTCAGTAACATCGGTGCCGACCTGAGCAAAAGCCCTGAAATATCCTACATATGCATTTTTAGACAAGCTTGAATAAGCGCCATACGTATACCCTTTATCTTCTCTTAAATTTGTAAAAAGTCGTGAAGAAACAGCTCCGCTTCCCAGTATATTATTTGCTATTGATCCCGGAATGGCATCTTTATCACCAATTTTCAAATTAACAGGATATGTAATATTTATATAGGATTGTACAGCATCATCCTTGTGTACAAGAGCCACGCGGGTTCCTATGCTTTTATTCGGGAACTGATACTCTTGTTTTGGAACATCAGCATTTTCCCATGAACCAAAATATTTCTTAGCATCCTTTTTAGCATCCTTTAATGTAATATCTCCCACAATTACCAAATAAGAAACATTAGGCCTGTAATATGTATTATAATATTTAACAATATGTTCCCTGGTAATATTTTCAATTGATTCTTCCGTTTCAATTTCACCATAAGGATGATTTTGATTACGTAGTTTTTTTCCAACACGGTTTGCAATTACTCCCGGATTAGTTTTTGATGATGCAAGACTTGCAAGTTTTTGTTTTTTCGTTTTTTCTACCTCTTCTTCAGGGAATGACGGATTTAACAAAACATCGGACATTAATTCGAGAAAAGTGGTTTTGTGTTTTGTTAATACCAGTCCATACATTCCGTTTTGAAATGTATATAAATCTGCTCCAATAAAATCAACAGCTTCGTCAATTTCAATTTTGGATGTAGTATTTGTTCCAGACCTCATTAAATCGCCGGTCATTGAAACGTAGCCAACAGCATCTTTTTCAAAAATTGGATTAACATCAATAGTTAGCTGATACGAAATCCTTGGCACTTTATGGTTTTCAACAACAATCACTTTAAGACCATTATCTAAAATAAAAGTCTGATGCTCACCTATTTTAAATTCAGGTGCAGGACCCGGTTCCGGTTGTATGCTTCTGTCGAGCTGGGCAAATAATACATTTGCAAAAAGAACAGCCACAACGAGTAATATGATTGATTTAAATTTTTTCATTTGATTTAATATTTTTATGTAAGAAAATTATTATTGTTGTGATTTTGGCAAGTAATACAGCACTACGCGATTGTCTTTTCTGAAATATTCTTTGGCTACACGCATAATATCTTCTTTTGTAACTGCCAGATAGTTGTTAATTTCTGTGTTAATTAAATTGGCATCTTTATGAAAAACATAATTTATTGCCAGATTATAGGCTCTGCTTTCCAAAGAAGCATTACTGTTAACTGCATTTGCCTCATATTGATTTTTAAGTTTTTGCAATTCTTCATCTGAAATTAATTCATTGTGGACCCGTTCAATTTCTGCGTTCATTGAAGCTTCAAGATCTTTTAAATCAACCCCCATATTGGGAAAAGCATATGCAAGAGTTAAGCCAGCGTCTTCAAAAGGAAATGGAGATGAACCTGCCTGCATAGCTAATTGTTTTTCATCAACTAAAATTTTATAAAATCTTGAGCTTTCACCACCAGACAATAAGGTTCCTAACATATCCACCGCGTAATAATCTTTAGTTCCGCTTTTTGGTGTGTGATAAGCCTGGAAAATTGCTGGAAGCTGAATGTTATCATAAATTGTATCTCTTACTTCTTCGTGTTTAATTGGCTCTACTTGTGTTGGTCTGTAAATTTCATTTTCGCTTGCAGGAATGTCGGCATAATATTTATCGATCAGAACTTTGGCCTCATCAAAATCAATATCTCCGACAATTGTTAAAACAGCATTGTTCGGAACGTAAAAATTATTGTAAAATTCTTTATAGTCTGATTCTGTTGCTGCCATAATATGCTCTGCGCTACCCAAAACTGTCCACTGATATGGGTGAACCTGAAAAGCACGTACAGGTATTTCTTTAATGAAGCTTGAATAAGGTTGGTTTTCAAGGCGCTCTTTAATTTCTTCTGTTACAACTTTTTTCTGTGTTACAACACCAATGGAGTCAACATTTAAATGAAGCATTCTTTCCGATTCAAGCCACAAGCCTAGCTCAAGTTGGTTTGATGACAATACTTCGTAAAAAAAAGTTCTGTCCCAAGTAGTGTTAGCATTTAACGTACCCCCGGCTTTGTCGACGATTTTTGAATATTCACCCCTCGCAATATTTTTCGAGCCTTCAAACATAAGATGTTCAAAGAAATGTGCATATCCGGTTCTTTCGGGTTTTTCATTTTTGGATCCTACATGATAGGTAATAGTTACAACAACTAAAGGAAAACAGTTATCCTGATGCAATATTACATGCAATCCGTTATCCAGGTCGTACTCTTCAAATTCAATTTTATTAGTTTGGGCAAAAGCCGCAATAGCAAATGTTAATAAAATAAAGCTTGTTAATAATCTTTTGATTTTCATAATTTTAGAAATGTTTAATTTAATTATTAGTTAATCTTCATCATATATATAATCGATAATATCTCCAGGTTTGCAATTTAATTCTCTACAAATAGAATCCAGAGTTGAAAAACGCATAGCCCTTGCTTTACCGCTTTTTAAAATGGATAGATTTGCGATTGTTATATCAACTCTTTCGGAAAGCTCAGTCAGGGACATTTTTCTTTTAGAAAGCATTTTATCAAGCTTAATTATAATTGGCATATTTAGTATCTTATATTGTAAGTTCCTGTTCTTTTTTCACTTCCAGTCCTATTCTGTAAATCTCGGCAACGACAAAAACAATAAGCGCCCAGAACAGATCAATGCCGGCAACGAAATTTAATTTAAGATCGAATGATTTTTCAAACATTATCACTTTCTCAAACCAAAAATATTTGAGAATCATCGGGTATATCATTTCCAGCATTGCTGACAACAGGATTGCTAATGCAATTTTTCTGATACGCCAGGTATTTTTAGAATGAAATGGGTTGTCGGTTTTTAATGTTGATCGTATTGATTTAACGATCTTCCACAACAAATAAAGAACATAAAAAGCGATTAAAAGCATCAAAATAAAAAACAGGTAATTTAAGACTCCGGCAAATCCATATTCGTTATTTACATTGAAGGAAAGATAGGCGTCGTCTATTAATATTTCATACTGTTCTCCGGACTTAAGCTCCAGAAAAGCGTTTTCGTAAATATTAATGGGAATATCTACTACCGGAAAAAATGGCTCATAATCTGTTTTAAAAATTGACTGGAAGAAAAATAAAACTGAAAGAAGAATTAGTATTCCCCCAGCGCCGAGCAATGTGGTGAGGACCCAATAAATAAAATCTATAACCTTCTTGTTTTTAATTTTGTGCGTTTCCATAAACCTGATAATTTTACAACAAAGAAATAGTTTTTATTGAAAAACAATAAATAAAAAGTATAAAAAAACAAAAACAACTGTAAGTGTTTAGAAAACAGAAATGTAACCTATTGCAGGCAGTGTAAAATATATTTTAAAAAACCTGACTACAAGGATTTTACAAATTTTTTTTATAAAATTTTTGCAAATCATTTAAAAGTTGTTTAACTTTTCGATTCGAAAATAACATTAACAGGCATCAGAGTTAACCTTATAAAATTATGGAAAGAGACATTTTAATTGTTCCCTGGGATTTCTCAGAAGTAGCTGAACATGCTTTGCAACATGCGGTTAAGGCTGCAAAAAAATTAAATAATCAGATAACATTAATTCATGTTGTTAAGTCGATTAAAAAAGGAGAAGAAGCGCTCGTTGAATTAAATAAAGATATTGAGCAGCTTTCCGAAAAATATGGCGTGAAATTAAATCCCCTGGTTCTGGAGGGAAGTTTGTTTCATGTAATTTCTGACTATGCATCTGAAAATAATGTGAGTATGGTTATAATGGGTACTCACGGAATAAAAGGGATGCAGAAGTTTACAGGAAGTTATGCTTTAAAAGTTATTGTTGGCTCGAAAATTCCGTTTATTGTGGTTCAGGGACCGCCAACAAAGAAAGATGAGTTTCGGGAGATTGTTTTTCCGCTTGATTACAGAACGGAAGCAAAACAGAAATTACAGTGGGCTTTGTTTTTGGTTAAATATTTTGAAGTTAAAATTAATATCATCATTCCTACAATTAAAGATAAAGCGTTAAATACGAAGTTAATGGGGAATGTTCATTTTGCTGAGAAAATTCTTGACAAATACGATTGTGATTATGAATTGCATAAAATTGAAGGAAGCAATTCTGCAGAAGAATCTATTGCATTTGCTAAAAAGGTTGATGCCGATATGATTCTTATTATAACAACAAAGGGTATTGGAATTGCAGATTATGTTTTAGGTGCACAGGAGCAGTATATTATTGCAAACACGGCCAAAATTCCTGTAATGGTAGTTAATCCAAGAACGGATCTTAGTCGTTATGGCTCATTTAGCGCAACCGGAGGATAAAATTATTAACAAAAGCATAAAAAGATATTGAACAAGGAGTTATGCTCCTTGTTTTTTTTATTGATTTAATATGATTCTTTATCTAAATTCGTATAAAAAATATATTTTTGCGGGAATTTTTAAAGCTTAAAATAATTTAATATTTATACAAATGACGTTTGTTACAAAAGAAAAATTTCTTTCAAAAGAGTGGTTTTATAGCTATTCGCTAATAGCTATTGGTTCTTTTATTCTTGCAGTGGGGTTCGTTTACTTTATCGATCCTCATAAAATTGTACCTGGAGGGGTTTATGGAATTGGTATTGTTGTAAAAAACATCACTTCAGAATTAATGCACGAAGGTATCAGGATTCCTTTTTTTAACGAACCGATATTTAAAGACGGTCTTGGAATCGGGTTCGTAGGATTAATGCTGAATATTCCATTGACCATTATTGGTATTAAAATGCTGGGTCCACGATTTGGAGTAAAAACAGTTGTGGGTTTTGTGTTGACCTCGGTATTTATTGATTATTTGGACGCCGGATTTGACGGAGCATTGGTCGATGATGTTTTATTATCTTGTGTATTTGGTGGTGTTTTAATCGGATTTGGATTAGGGCTGATATTTAAATCAAGGGCTACTTCGGGCGGATCCGACATTATAGCTATGATTGCGGCAAAATATACAAAAATGTCATTAGGCCTGTTGCTAATAATTGTGGATTCGGTCATCGTGTTGTTTGGTTTATTGATATTTAAAGACTGGAAAATTCCTCTATATTCCTGGATTGTCATATATATTACTGGAAAGGTAATTGATGCAACGTTGCAAGGAGTAAGTTATGATAAAGCATTATTTATTATCTCGGATAAATACGAAGAAATTAGAGACAAAATTATAAAAGATTTAAATAGAGGAGGAACATTAATAGATGGTGTTGGAATGTACAAAGGATTAGACAAGAAAATTATTTTTACAAATGTGAACCGACGAGAGCAGACAATTTTACAGGATTTTATAAAAGATATTGATCCGTATGCTTTTATGACGGTTATAGATGCACACGAAGTACTTGGAAACGGGTTTAAACCAATTCGGGAGGTCTGATATTATTAAAGAATTTAAATAATATGCGGGAGTTTTTAGACTCCCGCTTGCATTTCAAAAGTTATTTATTCTGACTTAAACTAACAAAGTCGATATAGTTGGAGTGATGGTCGCCATATATTTCGACCGACTCGCCAACTACTTTATAAGTGCTTTTTTCGCCTGCAATTTTACTGAACAGGATTTCGAACTCTTCATTTTTCTCATCAATCATTATAATCCTTGACAAATTATCATGAATATCTGCAGCGAGTTTCTCATGACACATAGGACAGAAAAACTCATATTTGTCACCTTCTTTTACAATAAAGCCAGAATTTTTTGCAGTAGTATAGTTTCCAATCACCGGACTGAAAAAAACAATACCGGCATTTTTATGTTTGGTTTCGGCAGATAAAACAATATGTTCTCCTACATTTAAAAATCCTTTACACCTTGGACATATAAAGTTTTCTTTCATAATTACACCTCCTTTTATAATCAGGTTAATAACAAATATATTAAATTATAAGTATAAAAATAGCGTTCTTTTTATTATACGTTATTATTTAAATATTGTTATCTATTTATTTAGAAATTATTGTTTTATAAGCTTGCCTGAATATGAATTGCCTGATGAAATTACTTTTATAAAATATAATCCGGAATTAAATCCTGAAATATCTACAGACAGATAATCTGAGTGGGTTTTCTCAAATTTTATTAATTTCCCGTTAAGATCGAAAAACTGAACATATTTTAATTTGTTATGCAAAGCCAGATTAAATATTATCTGAACAATGTTGTTTGCAGGATTCGGATACATTTTATAAAGCGATGAGTTGCTTCCGGGAGCATTCACAGAGTCAACAATACCATACTCTTTTAGAATACGGTTTTCGGGATCAATTTCAATTGATGTTATTTTTCTGCTTAAAGGAATGATGTAATTTTCTATATTTTTCGAATGCAGAATCCTTAACAATGTATCTCCGTCTGCAAATGTAATTTTGTATTCAACATGAATCTGAAAAAGAGGTGTTTCCGACGATGAGGTATATTGATTAACATTCAAGAACAAAGTATCATTTAGTTGTGTGTATTCTGCTATGAAGCGGGGGAATCCTTTTCCATAATACCACTGATCAAAAAATGGATCAAAATCAAGTCCTGTATTCTTTTCCAGGGAATTTTTAAAATCATCGCCGCTTGCAACAGAATGGGCAAATTCTGCGAGATAATTCTTTAGACACACGAAAAATAATTCGTCGTCGTTTATTTCATGCCTGATCATATGCACAAGTGCAGCACCTTTTTTGTACGAAAGGGCATAACTAAAAATCCTGCTTTCATATCCGGCTTCTTCAAAAGGAATATATACACTGCCGGACGGCTCTGCCAGTGCATAAGTATGTGCACTTTTCATCCAGTTATCAGCATCACTTTTTGACACCAGATTTTCTAATGCTATGTATTCAGTATATGAAGCAAAACCTTCATTTATCCAGATATCCTGCCAGCTGGCACATGTTACGTAATCGCCAAACCACATATGGCCAAGCTCATGAGCTACAAGGTAAAAGCGGAAATTAGCCATAGTCGACATGGTCTGATGTTCCATTCCTCCTCCAAGTTCAGCAATGCAATGACCGTATTTTTCGCTTGCAAAAGGATACAATCCGAATTTATCGCTATACAGCTCAATTAGCTCTGTAGTTTTGTCAATACCAGTTTTATAAAAATCAAGACAACCAGCAGAATTGTATATATAATTTTGTATTAAAATCGAATCTGATCCTTCAGGATATGCATAAATCGAATAATCTTCATATTCAGAAACAGCATAAGAAATGAGATAATAATTAATAGGATAATTTGTTTTCCATTCAAAGCGTTTTTTATTATCGGGCAGGTTAACTTCTTTAGTTAACAAACCGTTTGAGCCTGCCTTTAAATCATCATCACAGGTCAGAAAAACATAAGCCGAATCAATTTTGTCAGACAGTACTTGTTTGCAGGGCCACCATTCGTACGCATGAAAAGATTCCGATAATGTCCACGTAACATTTTTATCCCACGAAAAGTTTTTTGCATTTGTAACGCCATATCCGCATGGAGTTCCGCGATAAAACACCTGTACTTTTATATGGTCGTTTATTGCCCGGGGAGTTTCAAAAATATATTGTAAATGATTATTGTTATGTGATACAGAAGTTTTAAGATCGTTTATAAAAACAGAATCCACTGTCATGCAATTGCTAAAGTTTAAAATAATAGTATCCAGCGTGTGCACAACATTGGCATGTAAACTAACATTTCCCTGAATAAAAGTTGTTTCATCGGAAACTTCAAGATCAAGTTTAACGAAATGTAAATCGTAATAATCCAATAATGGATTATAGTAAAGATTAATATCACTTTTATTCCTTGATTCATACAAAGCTTTGTATGAATCAGGATTTGTAGTCTGCGAAAAGGAAAGCGCGGTTATAAATGTTAGTAATAAAATCAGAGCATTTTTCATATTAACCGTATTTTGCTTATTAAAGGAAGAATTATAATATTAAGATTAATAAAAACCCATAATCCCTGAACAAAATTTTTATTTGATTGATATTCATAGATTTCGTAAATTTATATAAATAAAAAACATTGCAGGATGAAACAAAAAAGAATAAAAATTAAAGGTAAGAATATTTTTTACTATGAATCCAGAGATAACGGGCATCCCGTTGTTTTTGTTCATGGTATGTCGTCTTCCGCCTCCATATTTATCAGGCAATTAATTGATTCTGTTTTATCTTATCAATTCCGTTTTATCGCCCTTGATTTAATTGGTTATGGAAATTCCGAAGCTTCTGACAAACCACAGGACGATTATACTATTAAAGGATTAAGCGAATTTTTAACAGAATTTAATAATGAATTAAATATTGAAAATGCCGTTTATGTTGGACATAATTTTGGCGCCAATATAATTATTGATGCTTTTAATAAATTAAACAATCCTGCAGGGCTTGTATTGCTGGGTTCAGTTCCATTATCTAATCCGGTAACAGAAGAAATGTTTCTAAAAAAATCGTTTTTTAAATTTTTTGCTAAACCGGGACTTGACGACAGCGAAGTTCATCAGGCTTCAGGACTGTTTGTGGAAGAAAAAACAAAATACCCTGATTTTATTCCCGAAATAATCAGAAAGGCTGATTTAAAAACAAGAGAATATTTATTTGGATCAATAATGAAAGGAGAATTTCAGGATCAGACTGAAACAATAAAAAATATTAATGTTCCAGTAGCGGTCTATTTTGGAGAGTTTGATCAGATTATTAATCTTGACTACCTAAATTCAGTTAATATTCCTACAATCTGGAAAAATCAGATACAAATAATAAGAGATACAGGGCATATTTTCTTTTACGAAAGCCCGGCCGACTTTAACATTAGCACTGAAACCTATTTACACACCGTATTCAACAAATAAATCTCTTACTACAGATAAAAATAAACAACTTTCAGATTTAAAAAAGAGTAAACAAACATGAGCATACAATCTGCTTTGTTTATATTTATGTAAAAAAGCTCAAACTAAAATTGGGGGTTGTAAGAAAAAAATCATTAAATTTATTCCTAATTTGAGCAGGTCGTGTAAGACTGTATCGCATAATGTAAATAATTTGAGTACAAATTAAAATTTAAGGAGTTGCCGAAAAATCCATAAAAGAGTACGGGGTGTATGCCGAAAAACCTAAGAGTAAGCACAAATAAAAAAACTTAATTATGAGAAAAATTGGAATTTATTTTTTTACGTTCCTTATGGTTCTGTGTACATCAAATATTTATGCACAAATAAGAATAGGAGCAAAAGCCGGATTAAATGTTGCAAACGCAAGTACTAGTGGAACAATAGACACTAAATCTAAGTTAGGAATACACTTAGGAGGTGTTGCTGAATATGAAATTATGGATGCGCTCTATGCACAGGGAGGCATATTGCTATCACAAAAAGGGTATAAATATGAACTTGACTTGAGTGGACCAGGGTACACATATACCGAAGAATCTAAAATTTCTTTATTTTATATTGACATTCCCTTAACTGCAGTTTATAAGTTTGAGTTAGGTGATATGAGTATTTACGGTACCGGAGGGTTTAACATTGGAATGGGCTTAAGTGGAAAGTATAAATATGAAGAAAATGATGATGGAAATATAACATCAGGTGAAACGGATTTAGACTGGGGAAGTGGAAATACTGATGATATTAAAAGAATGGACTTAGGTTTTATAGTAGGTGCCGGTGTTGAAATTAACGAAGCTATTCAGGTTGGATTATCATACAATATAGGATTAAATAACCTTTTACCTGTGTCGGGTGTTGAAGCTAAAAACAGGGTGTTTGCAATAACTATTTCGTATTTTTTAACGGAATTTTAAATTGATTTCGTAGCAGAATTATAATATACTATTGTATATATGTACCATATGAATATTTTATGGTACATTTATATTTTAAACAAAAGTATATACTGCAACACAATTAAAAACTAGTCAAAATGAAGCGAATCTACATTTTTATTTTAGGAATTTTGTTCTTCAATTTTTATGCTATGAATATATTTGGTCAGTCAGATCAATTTAATAGTATTGTTGAAGAATTAATCGGGAATGTTAAAACAGTTAACACATCGAAGTTAGCCATTGAACAAGAGATTAAAATTGTTCAGCCGGGAGTTATTAGTCTTATTGTCAGTGAAATTGACGATAAGGGTAGTAGAGAAGAGTTTATTTACGAATTTAATCTTGCCGACATTGACCCTATTATGGTTAGAGAGATAACGGAAAAAGAAAAAATGTTTGTTCAGCTAATAACTGTTAATAATCAAAAGCTAATTTCTATAACTAAAAACGGAGAGCTTGATTCGTATGATAAAATTATAAAAATACATGCCGAAAACATTGATAATGCAAGAAAAATAAAGGAGCTGGTCAAAAACCTTATTCCTGTTGCCGAAAATATAATGAAGAATAAATTTAGCCTGGAAACTTACGAAAAAAAACTTAACTGGTTAACCGAGAATGTAAAAGATGTAAACATTAACAATGAATCGTATCAGCAAATTTTGACCACGGATGAATTGTCTGTGGGAAAGGTTAATCTGGAAGTAATAAAAACCACAGAAAAATCAACTAAAGCGGAGAAATTTGAATTTAATATAGCAGATATTAATGTCAACTCTATAAGATTTAATATTAGCGGAGCAATTTTTTCGATTGTTTTTGAAACAAAAGGTAAGCAAAAGTTTATTAAATGCTATGAAGACAATAATCTGGCTAACTATAATTATAAAATTGAAATTGTTGCATATAATATCGAAAATGCCCACGATTTAATGTATGTTTTAGATAAAATAGTTCCGCAGGCAGAGGAAAAGCTTAAAAATTCTTTGCCGGTAATAAGCGATTTAAACAAAGCAACAGAACTTCTTAGCGAAAATATCAAAACTGTTGTAATCGATAATTCCACATACAATCAATCTCTTTTAAATGAGTGTATTACAAATCTGAATGTTATAGAGGACGATATGAAAAAGAGAGTTGATACAAAGTATATATTTAACCTTTCGGACATAAATCACAACTCGCTAAACTATAAGATTGGTGGCAAAAAAATTGAAATAAGTTTTCAGACAAAGGGAGCTAATAAGTTAATTAAGGTTCTCGAAAATGATGAGCAGCAGAATTATATTAATAAAATAGAACTTTTGTGTTACGATACGGAAAATGCTCGTTTATTAATGCACATTTTTAAAAAGACAATACCCATATGCGAATCTAATATTGTAAGGCTGGTTCCGGAAGATAATTTAAGTAAAAAAGTAGATTGGCTTATCGAAAATACTATTGAGGTTACTTTAGAGGGCAAAGTTTATAATCAGTTATTAGAGCGAACTTCAGATAACGATAACAGCCTGAGACTAACACTAAAGGAAATTAATGATAAAAAAAACATTGAATTAATTTATGAGTTTAATTTGTCCGATATTAATCCAAATAGTGTAAAATATGATATTTCGGGGAAAGAGCTATCTGTTAACATGGTTTCAAATTACAACACAAAAGTAATTAAAACGTACAAAGACGGTGAAATACAAAGCTATTCAAACCAAATGAATATTTATGTAACAGATATAGAAAGTGCAAGAAATATTATATTAGCATTAAAAGAATGCATAACAGAGAATACGGATTAAAACAGAATATTATAAAGGAAAAGCCTGAAGAATTCTTCAGGCTTTTTTTGTAGCCCCACCAGGACTCGAACCTGGATCTACAGTTTAGGAAACTACTATTCTATCCCTTGAACTATGGGGCCAATTGTTATGCAAAATTAGATTTTTTAATTTCAATTACAAAAATTAATAAAGGACAGTTATTTATTTCTTAGGAAGTTGTTAAAATTGCTTATTAATTCAAACCGAGAACTAATATTGAGCTTTTGAAATAAATTGTAAACATGGTTTTTTACAGTACTATATGAAATGAAAAGCATATTGCTTATTTCTTTATTGCTTTTCCCATCAATTATTAGCTTTAAAATATCTTTTTCTCGTTGCGAAACATCAAATTGCACACAGTATTCTTTAAATTTATTTTCACTATTTATATTAATATTTTGTTTTGTAAAAGGGATAAAATAAAACCGTATCCAGAATAATGGTAATAGATTAAGGATAAGTAAAAATGAGAATCCAAATACTGCTTTAACCGTTTCGTTATAACCCACAGATAAAATGTATGCAAATAAAATCAATATGGCTAAATACCGTAGAATATATAAAATGCCAAATGCCCGGGCAATTCTGTTTTGACGATTGGATTTTCTATTCTTTATAATCAAAAGAATTAAAAGAATGAGCTCAAGAAGAAGAAGGTTTTCAAATATATATTTAAACAGAAAGTCGAGCCATAAAAAAGAATTTTTATTTGCAATAACAAATCTAAGGATATAGGATGCAAAGAGAAATATTAATACACAAACAAATATCCAGCGGGCATTAGTGCTAAAGGCTTTTCCTATAAAACCCAGGTAAATCTGGTAGGCAAAGAGCAGTAAGCAAATTGCAAAAACCGAAACAAAAAACTCATTTAAAAAATCATATTTCGACAAACTTTGTTTAAAAACATCGTTTGGTAAATTAATTGAAAGATAGCTGTAAAATAACAGGATAAGATATGCCAGGTTAAATAATAGGGTGTAAAATCCAAGAGCTTTAATATATGTGTATTTATTAGTCTTGTATATCTGGAATATGTATAACGAGATTACACTTCCTACAATCAGGTTTATGATTAATCCAAATATTTTAAGGTGTTCCAGCATCTATTATTTTATTGCGATTATAAAGGTATGATAATTATAAAATTATTCAATAATACATATAGAAACTGCCTGGGAAAATATACCCGGTATGCATTTTGAGTCCATTTTCCTATTTCATCTATTAAGATTTTACAATATTCTTGCTCTGTAAATATTAAAATCTACGAAATCATGAAAAAAATTATTAGTCATCCTATTACGAGGATAATTTTAGGAGCAATTGTTTGTATTGGAATACCCATGTTAATAAATAAGCCAATTTTGAAGAGTCTGTTTGCTTCAATGGGTTTAAATGATACGATTAACGGAATAATTAGGATATCCCTTGCATCGATTGTTTTAATGCCTTTGTGTTATGTTTGGTTTTATAAAAAGGTGGAGAAACGAAAAATAGCAGAGTGGGATTTAAAATATCTATTTAGGGAATCGGCTTTTGGATTTGGATTATCTGTGGCATCCATATCCTTTTTAGTGCTATTATGTGCTGTTTTTATCGATGTTGACATAAGGTATACCGGATTTACAAGCAAATTTATTTTTGGATTATTTATTATTTTAAGCCTGGCCTTAGTTGAGGAAATATTTTTCAGGGGTATTTTATATCGAATTATAAAAGAAAAATGGGGAATGAACTGGGCTTTGATTCTTTCTGGGCTACTCTTTGGATTGGTACACCTTGCAAATGACAATATGACCTTTCAAAGTTTGATAAGTGTAATTGCAGGAGGATTACTTTTAGGAATTTTATATTCGTACCGAGAAAGAATGTGGCTTCCAGTATCAGTGCATTATGGATGGAACTTAACCCAGGTTCTTCTTGGAATAAATCTCTCAGGCACTGATTCCTTTGCAGAAAATGCCATATTTAAAACAACAATGAAAGGTCCTGAAATAATTACTGGTGGCATTTTTGGAATCGAAAACTCAATTTTTACAATTATCTTAGTTTTCTCTTTATTTGCTATTTATTATTTGTTGATAAAAAGAAATAAGGTTATAAATTAATAGTATAAAAAAGTATTAGACACAAACAAAAAAGTCACAATAACGTGGCTTTTTTGTTTCGTAGGCTCACCGGGCCCCGAACCCTGATCTACAGTTTAGGAAACTGCTACTCCATCCCATGAACCCAGCCCGCCGAAGGAGGGTGTGTGGCCAAATTCATTTTGCTACAAAAATAGATTTTCAAATTACAGACTAAAAGGGATTTAATTAAAATTTAATGCTTTTTAGCTTCATTTATTTTTTGTCTGTGCAATTTGGCCGTAACTTTATTCTAATTAATTCGTCTGATGAATGATTTATTAATTTTTTAAGTTCATTATGAGAAAAATTATTTTTACTACACTATTGATATTACTGGGTCTGTATACTTATTCTCAATGTATCGAAGGTAGAATTACCAGCAACACTAGTGACACAATTGCCTATGCTACTATTTACGCCCAAGGCATTTCAAAGGGAACAACATCAAACATTGAAGGAAATTACCAGCTTGATTTACCCAATGGTAATCATATAATAACAATAAGATATTTGGGTTACAAAACACAGCAGATAAATGTTAATTGTTCCGGCAGCACACAAAAACTTGACATTATTCTGGAAGAGCAGGCATATAAAATTCCTGAAGTAAGAATACTTGCCAGTGGAGAAGATCCTGCATATTCAATTATGCGCAAGGCAGTTGCAATGAGTTACTATTATCTGAATCAGGTTGAGGAATATAATTGCCGTATTTATTTAAAAGGAACAGGGGAGGCGGTTGAAATACCACGACTTTTACAAAAGACTTTTAAGAAAGAAGGAATTGAAGAAGGAAAACCAATGGTAACTGAAAATATTACCGATTTGCATTTTATGCTTCCTGATATTGTCGAAGAAACAGTAATTTCAATGAGAAGTTCTATGAAAGGAAACGATGTCTCAACAATGGGGTATATTACATTATCATTATATAATGATATTGACGGGGTGAAATCTCCCTTAAGCAAAGATGCATTTACATATTATAAATTTCAACTTGATGCGTCATTTTATGAGCAAGAATACCTGGTTCATAAAATTAAAGTTATTCCGCGTCGTGAAGGTTTTGATCTTTACTCAGGACACATTTATATTGTTGAAGGTTTCTGGCATTTACACAGCGCAGAGCTTCAGCTCAAACAAAAAATGTTTTCCATAAAAATTAACCAGGTCTATAATCCTGTAGGAAATGATGTTTGGATGCCGGTTAGTCATTATTTTGACATCGAAGCGGGAATGATGGGAATAGAGTTTACATATAAGTATGTAGCTTCTGTTGCGGATTATAAAGTTAAGCTAAACACAAAACTTGATCATTCCGTTTACAGAAACCTGCTTGCTGACTCGAAAGAATATGTTAACGAGGTAAATAATGTTATACACGAACAGCAAAACGAAATTCAAAAGTTGGTTCAGAAAGATGATTTATCTAAAAAGGAATCAAGAAAATTAAAAAAACTTGTTAAAGAGGATGTTGAAAAAACTATTCCGGAAAGAAATCTTGAAATAAAGGATAACAATCATGTAGAAGATAGTGCCGAACTCAGATCAGTAGCGTATTGGGACTCAATAAGACCCGTGCCGCTTACATTTGAAGAATTGGATAGTTATAAAACGAAAGACTCTATTCAGTTAAGAATGGAAATCGACACGACCTTTAGAGATTCGCTTGAGCGCGATGATAAAAAATTCAAATGGGGGAAATTATTAACAGGAGGTTCGTATAATTATGATGGAGGGCATCGATTCCATTATGGAGGTCTTATAGACCTTGGTTATGTTAATTTTAATACAGTTGATGGCTTAAAATACGGAATGGAGTTTAATTATACTTATAGTAGTGATAGTACTGGCAAATATTTCAGAATCAGGCAAAATGCAGATTATGCATTTGCCCGTGAACGAATGACAAGCGATTTTAGCTTGATTTATAGATATCAAGGATTAAAACAAGGATATGTCTATCTCGACGGAGGAAGAAAAACCTCTGATTTCGATGCAAATACAGGGATTACTGAAAATCTGAATTTAATTACAACTCTGGTTTTAAAAGAGAATCATCTTAAGTTGTACCAAAAGGATTATCTAAGTATTGGTCACAGAATCGATATTGCACACGGACTCGACTTTCTTGTTAATTTTGAATATGCACAGCGCACAGAATTGGATAACCATTCTGATTTTTATTTTTATGACCCGTTTAATAATGATTTTACATCTAACACTCCTTCTGTCCTTAACAATAACAATGCTTTAACAGTAGATCATGATGCTTCTATTATGGAATTAAGAGTAAGATATACTCCCGAATATTTTTATCGGATTAATGATGGTGTAAAAAGGTATCTATACTCTAATTATCCGACCTTTACCCTCAGTTATTTTAAGGGAATAAAAGAATTCCTGGATAGTGATGTCGATTTTGACAGACTTGAAGTGTCAGTCGGCGATAGCAGGTCAATCAGAAAAATTGGCAATATATATTTAGAGCTTACAGCTGGATCATTTTTAAATACAAGCAGGTTATATTTTGCGGATTACAAACATTTTGGAACAAATTCTCCGTTTTTAATCGGATCATCAGAAGGAAGTATTTTCCGGCTTCTCGACTATTACGATTATAGCTCAAACAATAGTTATCTGGAAGGACATGCTAGATTAGAGAACGACAGAATATTGTTAAAACGCTTGCCTGTTTTGAACAAAACCCTCATGAGAGAAGCAATTTATATAAACTATCTTTCAACAACTGGAAACAAACCATATTATGAGATAGGCTACGGCTTAAATCAGATCTTCCTGATGTTTAGTGTTGAGGTTTTTGCCGGATTTAAAGGATCTGTTCATGAATATACAGGAATAAAAATAGGAATACCTTTTGTTGGCGGAAGCGGAACAGAGATAAGGGTTGGCGGTTAATTTTTTAAATTGAAAGAATTCTCTGGGTTGTCATTCCCGCGTAGGCGGGAATCTAAATACAAAATAAAGCAAATGAAATTCTCCAATGGAGGCGCCAGGCAGATGACGTATTTCAAGGTTTTTTTTCATTCTTTTATTTTCACCAAATTTTTTATATGGGGCTATAAAAGTGTTAGCAATAAAATAAGGCTCGCCATATATCAGACAACCGCACATATTTTTTATAATATTAAAAATTTACACCCAAGGTAATTGCTATAACACCAAGCTTTTGATCAATCTTTTCTGTCCAGAAATTGTCATCAGGATCAGTTATAGAGCTTTCTAGTTCTGGTTCACCTAATCCAAAATATCTAAAACCAACACTAAAACGTTCGTTTAAAATTAGTCCCCCTCCTGCAGAAAAACCAAATGAAGTATAGAAATCATATTCTATCTCCCAGGTTTCTCCACCAACTTCTACACCCCTGTTCCCAGGTTTTATAAAGTTCAGACCTACTTGAAATACACCAAAAATTTCCAGGTAATTCAATATATCTGTCTGATACTTTATACCTGTAAGTATAGGAAAATTCATTGTAGATTTTGTCGAGATGTTACCGTCATCAGGTATACCAAGGTCTTCAACAAGAA
This sequence comes from Bacteroidales bacterium, assembly GCA_019038645.1. Lineage (GTDB taxonomy): Bacteria > Bacteroidota > Bacteroidia > Bacteroidales > UBA12077 > UBA12077. The sequence continues at coordinate 7,513 of JAHOYT010000001.1, read as the reverse complement.
ATTTTTCTAAACCAGATTCATCATGTGAATTCAAAATAATAGTAAGACTAGTAGCCCAGCCAATTCCGGAAGCACCAAGTGCCTTAGTGTATTCCGCACTAAGACCAAATCCCATTTTTGCATATCCTGCACCTTCGCCACTATTATTACCAAAATTGCCAGTGGGAATAGCCAGGAATCCATATATGCATTCTTGAGAATAAACAAAAATGTTAGAAAATAAAGTAAAGCATAAAAATAAAATAAGAATCTTTTTCATAATTATTCCTCCAATGCTTAATTTTTACTTAACAAGTTACGCCCAAAACAGTGAAAAACATAATTTTACGAAAAACATTTGATCAAAGGGTTAGCTATTAACTAAGATTAGGAATAATAATTAACAGGCTTTTAAGATTTTAAACTCCGAAGCCTATTTAATTGCAAACCAAAAAACTAATTTACCAGTAAACAGAATCTTTTTATTATTTTTACAGATTCTAATATTAAAAATGGAATGAATACAATCGATCTCGTATTTGCAATTTTATTACTCTGGAGTGCTTATCGTGGATACACCAAAGGATTTATTGTTCAGCTGGCGACACTGGCCGCGCTGTTGTTAGGAATTCTGGGAGCAGTTTTATTTTCTGATTTTACATCAGGACTAATTATTAAAAATTTTGATGTTACCGGTCAGTACCTGCCAATCTTATCGTTTGCAGTAACTTTCGTTGTTATTGTTATTGCAGTGCATTTATTTGCAAAAATGCTGAATAAATTAATCGATGCAATCGCTTTGGGTATAGTTAACCGATTACTTGGCGTATTGTTTTCAGTATTAAAAATTGCGTTTATAGTAAGCATAATATTGGTTTTAATTAATAAAGCAGATAATAAATATAATTTTATTCCTGACGAGACAAAAGATAATTCGTTTTTATACAAACCATTATCTAACTTTGCCCCCATGATTTTCCCGTATCTTAATTTTGATAAAATCAGAGAAAAGTTCGAAAAAGAGCAAGACGAAATGGATGGTGTTACGGTTTAGAAAAGAAAATAGATATAATAAAAAAGATGGATACAAAAAATTTAGGATTTGACTCAAAACTGGTTCATGCAGGAGACTTTGAAGATGCAATGGGTAGTGCGGTTACCCCAATTTATCAGACATCAACATTTTCTTTCCGCAATGCAAAACATGGCGCTGATTTATTTGCTGGTCGCGAAAAGGGTTTTATTTACACTCGCATTGGAAACCCAACAATTGGAGCTTTAGAAGATAAGCTTGCAGAATTGGAAAATGGTTGTGGTGGAATTGCTTTGGCTTCAGGAATGGCTGCAGTAACGACTGTTTATATGGCTTTTTTAGGACAAGGTGAACATATTGTTTGTACAAGCGCAGTTTATGGTCCGAGCCGGGCCGTTTTAGAAAGCCATTTTGCTAAATTCGGAGTGGAATCTACTTTTGTTGATTCATCAAACTTAAAAGAAATTGAAGAAGCAATTAAACCAAATACAAAGCTTCTTTATTTAGAAACTCCGGCAAATCCGACAATTGCTTTAACCGATATCAAAAAAGCGTCTGAAATAGCTCATAAAAGTGGAGTTGTAGTCGTTGTTGATAATACTTTTTGCAGTCCGTATTTACAAAAACCGCTGGATTTAGGCGCCGATGTTGCTTTACATTCATTAACTAAATTTATTAACGGGCATGCTGATATTGTTGGTGGTGCTTTAATAGCTAAAGACTTTGAGGTATATCAAAAACTTCGCAAAACCATGATTTACATGGGAGGGAATATGGACCCTCACCAGGCATATATGGTAATTCGTGGAGTAAAAACATTAAGCATAAGAATTGACCGCGCTCAGGAAAACGCAATGAAAGTTGCAGAATATCTTGAAAATCATCCTAAGGTTGAATGGGTAAAATACCCGGGATTAAAATCATTCCCACAATACAAGTTGGCAAAAGAACAAATGAGCGGTCCCGGTGCCATGATTAGTTTTGAACTTAAAGGAGGATATGAAGCGGGAACTACATTAATGGACAATGTTCATCTGGCTTTACTTGCGGTTTCTTTAGGAGGTGTTGAATCATTAATACAACATCCTGCTTCGATGACGCATGCAGGATTACCGAAAGAAGCAAGATTTGAGGCAGATATTACAGAAGGTCTTGTAAGGTATGCTGTTGGTATAGAAAATGTTGATGATATTATTGCTGATTTGGATCAGGCATTAGCTAAGATCTAAGGAATACAAAATTATAAGGTCACACTTCGACAAGCTCAGTGTGACAATATTAGAGTTTGTCATGTTGAGCCTGTCGAAACATGGCTTTCTTCTAATAGATTAATATTACATAAATAAGAATAGATAAAGATGAACTTCGTTGAGGAATTAAAATGGAGAGGCATGTTGCATGATATCATGCCCGGAACTGAAGAACAGTTACAAAAAGAAATGACATCAGCTTATGTGGGAATAGATCCTACGGCTAATTCATTGCATATTGGTCATTTGGTTAGTGTTATGATGTTAAAACATTTTCAAACAGCAGGACACAAACCTTTGGTTTTAGTTGGAGGTGCAACAGGAATGATTGGTGATCCTTCGGGAAAATCGCAGGAAAGAAATTTGTTGGACGAAGAAACACTTAGATATAATCAGGAATGCCTTAAAAAGCAACTTGAAAAATTGCTAGACTTTAATTCCGACATTGAAAATAAGGCCGAAATGGTAAATAATTACGATTGGATGAAAGAATATTCATTTCTGGAATTTATTCGTGATATCGGGAAACATATTACCGTAAATTATATGATGGCTAAAGATTCGGTTAAAAAGCGAATAGGCGAAGAATCAAAAGCGGGGATGTCTTTTACGGAGTTTTCATATCAGTTGGTTCAGGGAACAGACTTTTACCATTTATACAAATCAAAAAACTGTAAATTACAAATGGGTGGTTCCGATCAGTGGGGAAATATAACAACAGGAACTGAGCTTATCAGGAGAAAAACAGGAGGCGAAGCATTTGCTCTGACTTGTCCGTTAATTACAAAAGCAGATGGCAATAAATTTGGCAAAACCGAAGAAGGAAATGTTTGGCTGGATCCGGAACTAACCACTCCGTATAAATTTTATCAGTTTTGGTTAAATGTTTCGGATGAAGATGCCGAGAAGTATATAAAGATTTTCACCATGTTGTCTGAGGAAAAAATAGATTCTTTAATTGAAAAACATCGTGAAGAGCCACATCTCAGATCATTACAACAACGCCTGGCAAAAGAAATGACCATAATGGTTCATTCAGAAGAAGATTACAACACTGCAATAGCCGCAACGAAAATATTGTTCGGCAAAGCTACAACAGAAGAGTTAAAAAAGATTGATGAAACAACATTTCTTTCAGTTTTTGATGGTGTACCAATGTTTGATATGGAAAAATCAAAGCTGGACAACGGAATAAACATTTTGAGTTTACTGGCGGATGAAACGCAGGTTTTTCTGTCCAAAGGGGATTTGAGAAGAACAATTAAAGGAGGAGGAGTAAGTGTTAATAAGGAAAAAGTTCTGAGCGATGAAATAACAGTTAATTCTGAGCGTTTACTGAATAATAAATACCTTCTTGTGCAAAAAGGAAAGAAAAATTATTTTTTGATTAGAGTAATTTAAAAGATTCTGAATTAAATATTTTAACATGCAGGAACAACCTTATAATTACGATTCAACAGATATTGTGCGATTTATATTTAAGCATAAATGGCCGATAATAGTTGTAACTTTAATTGCAGCAATAACAGCTGTTATTGTTTCATATACAATTACTCCGAAATTTAAATCATCAGTAATTCTTTATCCGAAAACACAGGTTTCTGTTTCACACGCATTAACAACAAGCGAACTTATTGATCCCGACGATCATATTATGAATTTTGGCGATGAAGAAGCTACAGAACAGCTAATTCAGACTTTGTATTCTGAAGATATCAGGTTAAGAATCATTGAAAAGTTCGATCTTTTTAATCATTATAAAGTTGATGCCGAAGGTGATTATCCAATGACCAGGCTTCACGAAGAATTTTCCGATAATATAAAATTTAAAAGAACAGAATATCAGGCGGTGAAAATTGAAGTTATGGATACAGATCCATTAATGGCGGCAGATATTGCAAACGAAATTGCATCATTGCTTGATTCTGTTTTAAACCGAATGCAAAACGATGTTGCTGTTGAAATACTTAAGGTTGTAGAAAATGAATACAATCTGTTAGTTTCTGAAATAGAACAAATCGAAGCTTCTTTAAAAACTTTTGGAAATAATAGAACTGAGCCCAAATATATTTCGTTAAGTGAACAGCTTGTTAATGAAAACAAACGGTTTAGCGACTTAAAATCGAAACTTACAGAGGCAAGAGTAAATGCAAATCAGAATTTACCCAGAAAATTCCTTGTGACAAAAGCATATCCGGCAGAAAAAAAATCTTATCCTGTGCGCTGGGTAATATGTGTTGTATCAACTTTATCCGCTTTCATTTTTGCCGTTTTAATGATGCTTTTTATAGAAAGGTATAAAGATCTTTTAAAATTTAAATAATCAGGTATTGTTTAAAGATAAAAATAAAGCAGTTTTCTATCTCGTTTCTTTTATTTTTATTGCCGTAAATCTTGTATTTATTGCACACGACTTTTATTACGCCGCTTTTTTACCGGTTCTGATTTTGTTTTTATTTGCAGGAATAGTTTCAATCGACAAGCTTTTTCTGACAGTGGTTTTTTTCACTCCTCTTTCTGTTAACCTGGACGACCTGATTCCCGGAATTTCCTTAAACCTTTCATTACCAACAGAGCCTTTACTGGCTGGTATTTTGGTTTTGTTTGTCTTTAAGTTGCTTCTCGATGGAAAGTTCGATAAAAGAATTCTGTTTCACCCGGTTTCAATTGCAATTTTCATTAACCTGTTATGGATTTTTATAACAAGCATAACTAGTACAATGCCCGCAGTGTCGTTTAAATTTTTTCTTTCAAGATTGTGGTTTGTGGTAGGTATGTATTTTTTAGCAACACATATTTTTAGCAATTACAGGAATATTGTAAAATTTCTGTGGTTATATATTGTACCATTAATTATAGTAATACTCTATACAAACTATCGCTTATCCGGATATGGTTTTGATAACCAGAATGCATCAAACTGGGTGGTGTGGCCTTTTTTTAGCGATCATACTTCCTATGGAGCCATGCTTGTTATGTTTTTCTTCCCGTTGATTTATTTTTTAACCCGAAACAAAAAAGATCCTTTAGTAAGATATCTAGCGATATTTGTTTTCCTGATTTTTTCAGTAGCAATAGTATTATCTTATACACGTGCGGCATGGTTAAGTTTATTTGCGGGAGCGGGATTATGGATTATTATAAAACTAAAGATCAAAATCAGGTATGTTCTCATTGCAGGAATGGGCGCTATTTTTTTGTTTTTTGCCTTACAAAACAAGATTGTTAGTAGTCTTGAAAAAAATGAATCGGAATCTTCTGGTAAATTCTCAGAGCATATTGAATCAATGGCAAATATTACAACCGATGCATCAAATACAGAACGAATAAACCGCTGGAAATGTGCTTACAGGATGTTTAAAGAAAAGCCATTTTGGGGATGGGGACCCGGAACGTATATGTTTCAGTATGCTCCTTTTCAGTTTTCTTACGACAGAACTATTATTAGCACCGATTTTGGCGATATGGGTAATGCTCACAGCGAATATTTAGGACCACTATCCGAATCAGGAATTATGGGAATGCTGTCATTTATGCTCGTTGTATTCATGGCCTTTAGAACAGGATACAGAGTTTATCACAAGGCCGGATCAAAAGAGATAAAAGAGTTTTCGCTTTATATAATCCTTGGATTAGCAACGTACTTTATACACGGATTCCTGAACAATTTTCTGGATACCGATAAAGCATCTGTTCCGGTGTGGGGGTTTATCGCTATTCTGGTTGCTTTGGATATTTATTATAAAGATAAAAAAGAAATAAATCTGCATTAAACTCTTTCACTGTTTTATAATCTTATATTTGCTTTAATAAGATTTTGCTATGCTCAATATAACTACTGGTCAGCAAGAAGTAATAGATTTAATATTACTATTTCCGGGATTTGTTATTTCCGGAATACTTATTTATGTAAAAATAATTTCAATCATTGAAAAAGAATATCGTGCAGCAAAAGTTTCTTTTTTACTTTCGATAATATTATTTGCACCCTTTCTTATTATTTATTTATTTGATTTCCCTTTTAAAGAAATAGCATCAATGGGATTGTTGGCTGTTGTTGTGTTAGTTGCAATCCTTTTATTCTTTCCTTTTCGACCCAAAATTAAAGCCTGCCTGCCGGACAGGCAGGGAGGATTTCAGATTCCGGCAGAAAAGCATGATGAAAGAAACGTAATGTTTTCGCGTAATGAATTAATTCCCGGAACTGAAAAATTTGATCTGTATTATTCAAAAAATCCTGACAAAAGGGAACCGGATGATAAATTCAGAGATAACCCAGGGCTGCTTTCCCCGGATTCAGTTTTTTACCATCCTTTTTCGTTTGCATCAGCAGAGGCAAATCTGGAAATAATCGAAGCTTTTAAACCAATCGTTAACGGAGTTGTTAATGAAAGCAAAACGGTAGTTGAGGAAAAAAAAGTAAGCGATTATATAAAAACATGGGCCAAAAAACTTGGCGCTTATTCTGTTGGCATTACTGAGCTCAAAGATTACCACCTGTATTCACATAAGGGCCGCGGAGATTTATACGGAAAAGAGATAAACAACAAACACAAATTTGCAATTGCTTTTACTATTGAAATGGATAGCGACATGATAAGAACGGCTCCAAAGGGTCCGGTAGTAATGGAGTCAACACAGCAGTATTTAAATTCAGGTACAATCGCACTACAAATTGCACATTTCATACGTAATCTTGGTTATTCGGCGCGGGCACACATCGATGGAAATTATGAATTAATTTGTCCGTTGGTTGCAAGAGATGCAGGCCTGGGAGAAATTGGCAGAATGGGATTATTAATGACTCCGCAATTGGGTTCAAGAGTAAGAATTGCTGTTATTACAACTGATATTCCTTTAGTATTAGACAAAAAGAAAGATTTTTCTTCCATAATTGATTTTTGTGGTATTTGTAAAAAGTGTGCGGAAGTTTGCCCTTCTCAATCCATTCCGTTTAATAACAGAGAGCAGATAAACGGAGTATTACGATGGAAAATTAATTCGGAAAGTTGTTTTACATACTGGGGAACAGCAGGTACAGATTGTGGTAAGTGTATGGCGGCATGCCCGTATTCTCATCCTGATAACCTAATTCATAATTTTATTCGATGGGGAATAAATAATTCGTATATATTCAGGCGTTTTGCTTTATATATGGACGATTTATTCTATGGCCGAAAACCAAAATCAGGAAATCTTCCTTCCTGGATTGATATGTAAACAAAAGTATTATACTTTTATACTGAATTTA
>JAHOYT010000032.1 GCA_019038645.1 Bacteroidales bacterium | reverse complement strand
TAATTAATATTATTTGTAATAAATATACAGTATGAGTGTCAAAATTAAAAAGTTAGAGATGAACTGTAAAGAGCTAATAAAAATTTTACCATCGTATATAAATGGTAAAACCGGAGTAGAGCAAAGTAATTTGATTACAGAACATATTGAAATTTGTTCGGAATGTTCCCTAAAGTATAAGCAAGTGTCTCATTCACTGGATCTATTAAGCTATAAAAAAGATATAAATGAACAAGCATTTTATTATACAAGGTTAAAGCAAAAAATGCTAAATAAAAGCAACAAAGAACCTATATTAAGCAGTTTTTTATTTAAAAAAATATTACAACCGTCAATTTATCTTGCTTCCTTAATAATTGCAGTTTATATTGGAATATTAATAGGTTCAGGTTCTACAAATGATATGCAATTTACTGAGATAAACTATGACAATGAAGATTACATTCAGTCATACACTAAATATCAGTATTTAAATGATCTTGAAATTGAAAATAACAATAATATTTTATTGAAAGATACTATAAACTAATATTATAACAATATTGATAAAAATGTTCTACAATGGATAAAAAGATAAAAAAGATAGTTTTAACAGGTTTTGTTATTCTATTAATAGTCATTAATTTATCGTCTCTTGCAACAATTTATTTTCACAAAAAAGTAAGAGATAAAAAACTTGAGGAATTTCAATATCGTCAGGAACAAATTCATATCAGAGGAATGTATCGTTTCCTTAAGGATGAATTACAATTAAACAATTCACAGTTTCAGCTATTTCAGGAAATAAATCATAGTAACATGATTAAATCACAAAATATTGCCGAAAAACTCAATAATTCGAGGCACTACATGATGACTGAAATTGCTAAACCAATTCCGAATCAGAAGAAACTTGATGGACTGGCAAGAGACATAGGAGACCTTCATTATGAATTAAAAAAGCTGTCAATTAATCATTTTATGGAACTAAAGGAAATTTGTAATGAAGAACAACAAGAAGGATTGCAAAAGCTTTTTATGCAAATGATAATTGATCAGGATAGCGGAAGAAACAGAAGAGGATATCCACCTGGAAGAGGAAGAAACAGAAAACCCGGAGTTCAGGATTAAATACAACTTTGGAACAAAGATTCACAAACTTAGTTCAGCTAATCCAAAGAATAAATTTCCACAAAATTAATAAAACAAAACGCCTGCTAATAGCAGGCGTTTCATGTATAAAGATTTAGTTGCTTTTAATTATTTTTTTAGTATTAAATGATTTATCGTCAGATATTAATTTCAGGTAATAAACACCAACTGGTAAGTCCTCAGTGTTAATATCGACACGTTCTGTTCCTTTCATTAACCTATCAACTTTAACCGTTGCACCGGTATTATTATATACTCTGATTTCAATATCATCATCTAAGGTGTTAGTTAATCTAATTGTTAACATACCTGAAACTGGATTCGGATAAGCAACGTAATTAACTAATGTATTTGAATTAATTAATTCGTTAACTGAAGTAACCTCACTAAATTCATCTGTATATCCTGCCTGATATATTTCTTTTGTTTCTTCATCCTGAAGGTAAACAATTGTTGCAATGCTATCAGTATTAATACCATCAGTAATTGTCCATGTCTGATAAATCGTTATAGAATCATTCGTATTCCAATCCTCAATAATTAAAATTCCTGCCGGATCTGGTAACATTGCCCTTAAAACATTTCGTATTTCAATTGAGTTATCGACAATAGTTTTTTCCACAATAGCAATTCTGGCACTAAGTTTAATGCCAGCTAAATCAGCCAATGCTTTTATTGTTGAGGATACTTCCAGAGTACTTCCGGTCACCTCCTGCTTAACTGAAACCTTAAATTGTGACTCTTCAAGCGTACGTTTTTCAATATCACTATTAGTTAAAGTATTTGTACTGGAATAGTTAAACTGTCGGTCACCACCATCAACAATAGAATAAGGCACTTGTGACACACCATAATACAGTGATCTTGCACTTGGACCAGAAGCGTAAAACAGACTTATATCATTTTCTGAAGGATAGCTTGTGAAATATTGTATTGCAGTTACATCAAGCGGATTTTCTTCCATTGAATTAGTTATAATTATCTGATTGTCTAGATACTGGGCATACTGGGCATCATCCATATTAGCAAAATTCTCGAGTAAAACTGTTCTGTTTCTATTTCTAATTCTAATATTATCAAAACCGAAACCTTCGTCAACAGTATATCCGTCCGAACCAAAAATTAATCTGAATCTGACACCCTCAAGTTCAGTAATATCATCCAGTGCGTATTTTGCACTTCTCCATTTCACATCCACATCAAGTGGAAACTCATCGCCATCGCCAGTCCAACCAGATGATTGCCCTATAATACCTCCTGCAATACTAAATGAGTTGTACCAGTTAACACCTTCGCCTGAGACTCCTAAAGGCTGCCAGTTATCAATATTTGTTGCATATTCCATTAATATACCTTCCCGATTTGTTTCCATAGCTGAAATAAAATCAAATGATATCATTGGTCTTGTTAATGTACTAAGATTAAAACACGGACTTGAAAGAACAGAGTATTCATTATTGCGATAATTCCCGGTCAAATTTGTAACAAACGCACCTGAACCGCTTGCTGCTGAATTTATTAACGTGCCATCAGGATTTCCCCATTGCCATGTTGTATTTACTGAACTCTCCAATACATCTACAGCCCAACCAGTAGCATCAGGATTATCCTCAAAATCATCAAAGTATTCACCTGAGCTAACATCAACCGATGGGCGTATATTTATTCTTTTTGTTTCTGTTTGCATTCCACATGTGGTTGTATACTCCGTATATACAACATCATATCCACCAGAACCCGAGTAATAGAAAAGTGGATTATAAATATCCGTGGAATCTACAACACCCGCACCGCCAAAATCCCACTTTAAACTGTCGACTCCAATTGGATCAGTAGCTGCTATGACAGTAAATGTGACTGTGTCTCCATCACATTCTTTATCCCAGTCAAAATCTAAATCAACAACTGAACCAATAAAAATACTACTATCTTTAACTGTGGTGCAGCCCTTATCCGTTGTTAAAGTTAGGCTAACGAAATTTTTCACCTGTTGTACCAAGGATACTTTTGGAACTGAGTCATAGCTTTCCTGAATAGTTTTTGTGTTATCGATACGCCAGAACCATTGCCTTACACTATCACTTAATGTTGTGTCTGACCTAAATTCTACAGAGTCCTGTTCATTAATAATACACGAATTTGAAGGTAGAAAAGTATTTCCAGGAGTCTTATTTATATTTGTTGATTTGATTACATTTCTATAACAACCTGAATAATCACGTGTAAAAGTATACGTAATATTATTTGTTCCTGGAACAGCATTGATTGGTATAAACTGCGTTCCGGTAATTCCGTTTCCAGTGAATTCACCAACTCCGGCTTGTCCTGAAAAAATTCCGGTTAATTCAACCGGCGTATAATCATCTTCACAATAATCCGCCCCTAATCCAATAATATCTAATACATCTATATAATCAACATTAAAATCGTACTCAACATTAAATTCGACCGGAGCGTTTTTATAAGAAAATCTTAAAATATGATCTCCTTCCGTAAGTGACAATGGATTAATTATAATACTGTCGGTACCAATCTCAGCTGTAACTTTAATATTATCAATATAAAATGTTCCTTTGGAACCATCTCCGTTAGTTGCTATGGCCCAAACAGTATCGCTTGTACTATTAAAATAACAATACTGATAATGCGAATCAAATACTTCAAGTCCAAAGATTTCAGCATCTGCTTCATTTATAGAAAAAAATGCAGTATCAGTATTAATACAACCATTTATATCTATATATGTATAGAGCGCTGTATCTTCTCCTAATCCGGCAATTTGCGGATCGAAAGTTGCACTTCCGTCACCATTATCGATCATAAAACCAGGAGAAAAACTACCCTGATCTGTTGCAGGTGATCCCCAAATTAAATGCGTACCTCCATTTATATCATAAAGATCTTCCATGGTAATATCTACTACTGGTAATGCATTAACTACAAAAGCTTCAGTAATAGTATCACTTGAGCACCCGTTTACAGTTAAGTAATAATACTCAAGAGAATAAGGAGCCGGCACTATGTCGCCAGCGGCAAAATAAATATTATTACCTTTATTTGTTTTATGTAAATCAACACCTCCATCAGAAAAGGTAAAATAGCCATTTCCACCCAACGGATCTAAATATTTAGCCTCAATTAATATATCATCATAATCTTCACATTGGTCACCTATCGGAGTAAATGTAATTAAATCGCTTACTTTTTCTACCGAAAAACTACTCACAATATCTTCACCACTTGGATATGAGTATTTTATTGTATAATTACCCGGACTTAATAATTCCGGTTTTACAATAGCAGTATCAATTGCAATATTTATTAAGGCGCCTCCCGGATCTCCAACTAAATTAAATGAGCCCGGTTCAGCAAAATTATTAAAACCTGTAACTGAAAAGGTGTCTGTGTAGCTGCAATAAACTGTTTTACCCTGAGTAAAGGTAATCGTTCCTCCTTCAATCACTTTAATTGTTATAGTATCTGAATCTTTACATCCATTTGCATCTTCATAATTATAATAAAGATCATGAAATCCTAAACCAGCTATTTTTGGACTAAACTGATCTGATTCTGAAATCACAGCATTTCCAGAAAAGATCCCTCCTGTTGGATCTCCAACCAGATCTACAGTATCCTGAGAAATATCGAAATTATCATCATCAATCGGTTTATCAAAACTTGCATCAGGAAGATCGTAAATATTTAATGTAAATGTTCCTGTACCAGCCTGTGAATTTCCAGTTGCATCGGTCACATTAACAATTGAATATAAGATCGGATTGTCAATTGTTTTATCAGCAATTGCATTTACGTTATAAAATGAAGAATTAATTGGATCAATTATTACAGGGGTATGTCCATCAGTGTAAGTAATTGAAAATGGTTGAATTCCGGTTAATACAATAGGAGCATTTATAGAATCCCCATCACAAATAGATTCTGTACCAAATATCTCAGCCTCTGGTCTTTTTCCATATAACGCGTCAGTACCCTGACTTATGGTTTGATTCCATACATTACTTTTATTACCTGCTTTATCTTGAACTTGTAAGGATATTACATCAACATCATCTGTTGCCAAAATATTAATATTATTTTCAGTAACAGTAAAAGATGCCTGCAATTGCAAATCACCAACTCTAACTAATGTATGTATTGCAAATCCTTCAACATTTCCGGAAACTATGGTATAGTCATTGTTTTCTGTATCTGCATCTATATTAATAAATATTTCACCATTCTCTCCAATTTTTCTATTTTGAACTGTTATACTTACCGAAGTAATATTAGGTAAATTAGCATCTATAAGTTTATTAACAACACCATCTTCCGAATTACTAACGTTTCCTGCAGGATCAGTTAAGGTTACACCAGGTAAATCTATTGCTGATGTCTGATCTGGATCGCCATTAGTTACAATATATTTTCCAGTGTAAGTGTTTCCTCCATCACCGGTGTACCAATTAAGTGCACGCCCATTATAATCAGGCGGACTAACATTTAATGAACCATCTGGTGACGATGAAACATCAACTGTAAATGTTATAGTATCACCTACTATTAATGTTCCTGCAGCCAAAGCATCAGATGTAACTGTATTTATTGCCGGCTTATTTGCATCTATTGCAACCGCAACATCGCTACCGTTAAAAGTATTGCTTGTATTTCCTGCCGGATCTTTGGCAATAACTCCTGTCAATTGTAAAGGAGTTACCTGATCTATTCCACCATCAATATTATCGTATGTTCCTTGATATGAATCTCCTCCATCAGACGTACCCCAATTCAAATCTCGTCCATTGTATTGTAAAGGAGTAATAATAAGATCCGGATCGGGATTTAAATCATCAATATCAATTGTAAAAACAATTGACTCATCTACCAATAATGTATCAACGCTTGCAGCATTAGAAACAACGCTAACAATAGTAGGTGTATGAGCATCTATATATTTTTTAACATCTGTTCCATCGAAAGGAGGATCACTGACATTTCCATCCTGATCTTCGGCTGTTACATTTTCAAGTTGTCGTTCGTTAGAAAGTTGATCATCATCATTCTCTGTAACAGTATACATTCCATTATATGTTTTACCAGCATCAGATGTGTTCCAATTTAGATTTTGTCCGTTGTATGTTAATGGTAAAATTGTTAAATATGGATCTGGTACAGTGTCTGCAAAATAAATAGTAAATTTAATAGATTCACCAACTATTAATGTATCAACATCTGTTGCATCGGATATAATACTATCAATTACAGGCGGAGCAAAATCTCGTGCAGCATAAATTGGGAAATCAAACAGTGTGTCAGTTGGAGTGGGACTATCATCAATACAAGTAGCATTGTTATTAGTATATCTAAAATAAATAGGTCCACTACTTGAAGCAAATTGTGAGCTAAAAGTTACCTGAAGATATTCATCATCATTATCATTATTACCACCAAAAACAATATCATCTACATCATCATTAACAGCTGTGGCAAATAAAGTATCCGAAAAAGTGGGATCTAATGAAAATATCCATTCTTTTTCGTTCACAGCACTGGTAACAACATCACTTCTATCCACATCAGTTGAAAATTGTATTTCAAGAGTTCCATAATAACCATCACCATCTCCATCAATTGCTATAGCATCAACAACTGTAATTTGAGAATACATACTATTTGAAATAAAAACAAATAGGATCAATATTAATAACTTATATAACCTTTTCATAACTCAATAATTTTCGTTTCATTATAATCCATACAGAATACAAAAGATAATCCTTTATAATTCACCATCAGAGTTTACCTTAATTAGGCATATCATCTCATTTCCTTCTATACCTGAAGAGCCAGTCATTATGTAACCACCATCTATTGTTTGTTCAATGGAATACATTGCCTGATCGTATCCACCCCACACATTTTCGTAAATTAAATTCCCTTCAAAATCGATATTTATAAAATATGCAGCTTTTCCGCTTGTTAATTCTTTTTCGCCCACAACAATATAACCAGTTTGTGTTTTTAATACATCAAAAGCTTTGTCGTTAAGAGTTGTTCCAAATGCCTTATTCCAAACTATTGTATGAATGTTATTTTCATCAACTTTTAAAACATATGCATCTGAGTTACCTCCTGAAATATTTTCATTGGAGCCTACAATTAAATATCCTTCGGGGCATCGAATTACAGAATGACCATAATCATTAAATGAGCCTCCATATGTCATTTTATCAGTTTCATTACCTGAATTGTTTGTTTTTATTATAATAATATTAAATGCCGACTGATCAGGCTCATTAAAACTGTCTGATGTACCTACAATTAAATACCCACCATTAATAACAATTATTTCACTGGACTCATCATCTCCGTCGCCGCCATGATTTTTAGTCCATTCTGTTTCTCCTGTTTCATTAATTTTAACCATAAGAATATCTAATCTTCCTTGTGGGTTTCCATTTACAGCATCACTTGCGTTAGTAGTTCCAACAATTATATATCCATCTGATGCTTTTTTAACCGAAATACCTTGTTCATTATTATCAACAGATCCAATAGTCTGTTCCCATTCAGATACTAAACCTGAACTGAATTTATTAATTAGTATATCTTTATTCTTGTTTAATGTATCAACATAAGTTCCAACCAACAAGAAACCGCCGTCATCAGTTAATAATAATTTTCCTGCACTGTTATTTCCGCCCCCATGCATTACCGTATCAACACTTATGGTGTTACCAAATTTGTCAGTTTTAATAAGTACAATATCCTTATTACTTTCATTAACAGAGGTTACTGTTGCCAGCAAAAGATAGCCATCTTCATACTCTTTAACATCTGCACCAATATCAGAATTCCATGATCCGTAAAATTTAACGAATGATTTATCCTGATCAGATGTTAAATCGATGTTGTTGCAACTCCATATTATTAAAGTAAGCAAAACAACCAATATATATTTTGTTTTATTCATATTCATTATTTTTTTCATACCCTACTTTTTTAAGCTTTCTTTTGTTTTATAGAATGAAAATACATATCCAACTGATATATAAAAGTTATCCAAAGAAAAATTATCATCAGCGTAGTTGTAATAAAAGGTTTTTTCGCCATCGCTATAACGACTTTCACTATTAACAATATTGTTAAGACCAAAGTGGTACCTTAAATCAAGTAACCCATACCCTTTTTTAGTTTTAAGCTTTAATCCTCCGCCAACAATAGCATCATAATTCAAGGTATTTCTATCATTTAGGATATCAAGATCAGGGCCTGTTATATCTTCTTGTGTTCCTCCGTCAATAATTCTTTTTATTCCTGAAGAAGCTCCTATTATATAATCGATACCAAATCCAATTCTTACATACGGATTTAAAAATTTATAGCTAAAGTCATATGTGCCGGTTAAAGGTACTGAAATAACTGACTGACTTTCGTCATAATCAATAGTTGTAAAATCCAGCTGTGTTATCTGATAATTAAATTTTCTATTTACGAAAAATGCTCCCAAATCAATGTTGATCTTTTCATTAATATATCTCTCAAACTGCAGTCCAAACTGGTAACCCATGCCGGATACTGAATAATCTCCGGAATAATCAGTTGAGCTACCTAAAGAATAAGGGTCAATAATTCTAACAAATGAATAATTCATTCCGCCCATAACCCCGATGGAATAAACGGGAACTGTTTGATAAGATTTATAGAGGTAAGTAAACTCAACCTGATCATTTGCTTTTAGTTCATATTCAGGAAATTTCTTCAGAAACTTAAGCATTGTAAATTCTGCCATATCCTGATAATCTTCAAAAAGATAAGTTAATATAAGTAACTTATATGCTCTGGCAAGTTCATCATCGTCGAAGCCTTCCTTCGTACAATCCCTCAATAAAGAAGGTATAGAATCCAATATGCCCGATTCGTATGCACTTTCTGCTTCCTCAAGTTTAAATGAACAATCACTTTGCTGTGAGAAAACTGAAATTGAAATCAAAAGCAGCAAACTAATAATACTATATACTTTTATACTATTCATCTTATTTTTAATTATCTATTTCAGAAAAAGTTTTTTCATATTTAACATCTTTTGCCACAAAAGTTTCCCATTCTTCATTGGTCATATTTCTTGTAATTCGTCCTTTAAAATCACGTGCAAGAAACTTTACTCTTGTTGACCAAATTATCAAACGGTCTTTTTGATTACTTGAGGTTACAAGCCTTTTACCATCAGGGCTAAAAGCAATAGAAAGCACCCACGATTCATGATCTCTTAATTCAACAGGTTGATTATTAAGATTTGTACAATCCCACATTCTAACTGTTCCGTCAAGACTTGACGTGGCCATTAAACTATCAGAGGGGCTGAAATCAATATCATAAATCTTCGATTTGTGTCCTTCAAGGTTATCAATTTCTTCAAACCCTTCAGTATTTCTAACAATTACAGCACCTCTCGAATCTCCTGTTACCAGCCAGGTTCCTTTTTGATTAAAAGAAACTGCAGTAATTGCAGTATTCGAACTATTCTCAATTAATTTTACTAAGGACTTACTAACTGCATCAATAATTTGCACTTCACCGTTTTGTAAGCCAACAGCAACAAATTTGGAATCTGAAGATATATCTATTGAATTAATCTTAGATTCACTTTCGAATAAAACCTGACTTTCAAGAGTTTTTAAATCCCATTGATATATTCGTTTATCATTCCCTGATGAAATAAAATACTTATTATTATTTGCAACCGCAATACCACTTATTATTGATGCAACATCTGTTTCATTTAACATTGTTGTGTGACCAGATAATTCCTGATCCATTTCAACACTATTTGATAAATTCAATAAATTAATTTTCCCTTCATCAGTTCCATATATTAACCATTTACCATCCGGTGTAATATCCATAGCTCTGTGTCCAAATTCATTTTCAACAATTTTTTCGAAAGGAATTTGCAAATCACTAATATCCCATTTTAATATTTCACCATCTCCACCTGTACTATACATTATATCTGATTCAGAAACAAAAGCTAATGCTTTAACCGAACCGGTATGGCCATTTAAAGCATTATAATATTGACCTTTAAGTCCTTTTAAAGCGTAGTATAAACCAAGATAAATATCCGGGTTATGCTTAGGTCCGTCATATTTTTCATTAAACAGATAAGCCTGGTAAGCAACTAAAGCTTTGAGCTGAGTATTATCAAAAATTTGTTGTGATTTAACAGCCATACTTTGACCAATTGATAACATTCTTCTTCTGTAGGCTTCCTGTCTGGCTTTTTCTGCTTCAGTTGTTTGTTTTCTGGCTTCTTCAGCATTTTGTTCAGCCAGTGATCGTTGTTCTGTCGCTTCTTTTTCCCTTTTAATTGCCAGCAGCGTTTGTTGCTCAGCCCTTTCAAAATTTTGTGTTGCTTCTTGTTCTTTTTCTACTGCAAATTGTCTTTGTCTGTCGGCCTCTTCTTTCTGATCAAGAGCTTCCTTTTCCTGTTCTTTTGCGATTACCGTTTGCTTTCTTGCTTCTTCTGCACTTTCTTCGGCTAATGACCTTTGTTCTGTCGCAATCCTTTCTTGTTTTACAGCTTTTGCCTTTAGTGTCTGAGAGTAAATCGTTAATCCCATGGCAATAATAGCAGCTGACCCAAGTACAAGTGCAAAAATCTTTGACCTGCGTAATTGTCTTTTCTGTAATTTAACTTTATTTTCTTCTTCAGCTTTAAATTCTTTGTCGCTGGTTTCTAAATAAACAATTGTTCTTTCAAATGCCGGGTTATATCTCTTAGCCCATGGAAGCGTAGGTTTTTGTTTATTTCTCCAGTTAAGTGCAAGCTGTAAATCGGGCGGTCTCCAAAGACCTGTTCTTCCCAGCTGATACAATTCCGATGCTTCAGATAAGCGCATATACATTTGTACAGCATCCCACTCTTCATCCACCCAAATTTTTAGATTATTCCATATTCGCATTAGGCTTTCATGTGATAAATCAATAATGCTTTCTGCGCTTAAATCAATATCATATGAAGGAGAAATAAATGATCTTCCAGCTGCTCTGAATGGTTCAATTACATTAATAACCTCTTCAACAGCAGATTTAGAAATTGATGCGATATCCGTAATGCTTGTCGGATGGCGAATTCCTCTGTTATCATTACCTTTTTCAGTAATAGTTTTGAACATACTTTCGCAAATCCATTTTTCATTTTCACTTAATTCATCATACGCCTCGTTAGCATGCTCAGACAACGCTTTTTCCATTCTGCCAATAGCATCATAATCACTAATGGTTATGGGTTGTTCCCTGTCTGAATGCTCCATCCAGTAATCCCATGTTCTCATTAGTGAGTGCTGTAATATGGGTAACTGATCAGGATTATCACCAACTTCATTTAATAACTGCTGAATAAGTTGTGTTTCAATTGTTGCTCCACCAACAGCCACAGGTCCTTCAACAGCCATTTTGAAATCATTTCTGGTCATCTGAGGAACAAGGTAATTGGAATCATTTATCAATTCAGTAAGTTCATGAAATTGTGAACATTCTCCAATAAAATCAGATCTCATTGTCAAAACAACATAAACAGGGACATCTGAGGCCTGATTAGCAGTTACTAATAACTTAACAAAAGCTTCTGATTCATTGTATGTCGACTGATCGTTTTTACTTGATTTATATCTAAATAATTCTTCAAACTGGTCAATAATAACGAGTACATTATCTTCTTTAAAATCGAATGACTGATCAAGAAGTTCTACCAATCCGTTTGAACTACTTCTTAATATAGAGGAGTTTATTTTTTGCTTAATAACTGAATCTTCTTTTTCTTCTGTTGATTCTGTATTATTTAATATTGCAGAAGCGAGGTTTTCAATTGGGGAGTTTCCAGGACGCGAAGCAATAATGTTCCATTTTGCTTTTGATTCTCCAATAAAACCTCCGTACAATGCGGGAACCACACCGCAATAAATTAATGAAGATTTACCACTTCCTGAAGCACCGATTACAGCAACAAACTGATTTTCTGATAATTTTTTCAGAATTTCTTCACTTTGGCCTTCCCTGCCAAAAAACAAATGACTTTCTTCTACTTTAAACGGGCGTAGTCCGGGAAATGGATTAAAAATATTAGTGCCATTGTTTGATTTACTTTCTGATGCCATTTTATTTAAATTTTTCAATGATTGGATTCAATATTTTCTCTATATTTTCTCCTTTAGCTTTAATCAAATCCATCTCATTTATTTTAATATTAAATTCAGGGATATTTTCTGACAAAAATATTGTGGATATAGACTTAAATTTCTTTTTTCTTCCAAATCCGGGAGCTTTTAAAATATCGCTAAGTTTACTGTTAAACCATTGCCTGTTCATGTTGGTATATAAAATCAATATTCCATCACAATTTGTCAGATTATTATAGTGTTCATGAATTAAATCAATTTTATTATTGTGCTCAACAGTCTCCAAAACCGATATATTATGTTTTGTTAATTCTTTTCTTATATCTTCCAGATACTTTGTTTCAGTACTATTGCTTACTACATACACCGAATTGGTCTGGCTTTTATCCAAAGTAACTTTTTCTGTTTTCTTGCTTGTTATAACAGTTACCTTATTTTTTATAATATTTTTAAAAACTTCAACAGGTGATTGAATTATTTCTGTATTTCGAAGCAATTCAATATTTCGTTTAAAACTTTCTATATATAGTCTTTGCTTTTCAGATTTCGGATTAATATCAGGTGGAATCCATACCAGACGATGAATATTTTTATCCTGACTATTTAACTCTTCAGCAACTTCAATAAAGATATCATTTTGAAGTTCAATGCCAGATATTTCCAGGTTTTTATTAACAGGAGTATATAAATTTCCAAAGATATGTATTGAGAGAACAGATTTTTTAATATTTTCATTTACCATATCGCTATAAGCAATAAGTTCAGACGGGAAGGTATCTTCCGGCAAAACTTTATATCCCAGATGTTCCAGTTCTCTATTAATGATTCCTCTATTATGATTTTGATCGCTGCTTGTTTCAGCAACATATATATTCTGGTTTGTACTAACTGTTTCATTTCCGGCCGATGAAAGTATATTTCTGATTTTGTAGGAAATATCCAAAAATTTAAGCCAAACATTGTCAATTAATTCATTGGTACTACCTGATAAATCGTATTTTTTTCCTGACGCTTCATTAAATAAATTAACAGAAATACGCTGCCCGGCAATCTGATTAATTTCAGGGTCGCAATAAATATTAATTATATTTTTGTTTTTTAGTTCATTTGTTAAGCTTTTTTCATTTAGTAACCCATCAGAATTAAAATCAGCTTTTAATAATACCTGAATAATAACTCCGGTATCTGCAAATTTTTTATCAGAAAAATTAATAGCTTTATCATTAAACTCAAGAATCGGATTGAATTCTGATTTTATAATTTGCTTTAAACCAATTTTGATAATTGTTTGAAATTTATTTATCCATTTATTATCTTTTTCATCTAAGGATATTTTCTTAAATGGTAAATAAATAATAATATTTTGATCTTTTCCGGTCATGATTTTATTCAATTTTCACTCCAATTACAATAATATCATCAACTTGTTCTTCCTTCCCTCTCCATTCTTCGAGAGTTTCATTAAGAATTTGTTTCTGTTCTTCAATAGGGTTTTTATGTATTTCCAGTAATAATTCTCTGAATTTTTTAACCATGAATTTTCGTCCATCTTGTCCTCCAAATTGATCAGGATAACCATCTGAAAAAGTATATAATACATCACCCTTTTGAAGATCCATTTCATGATTTGTAAACTTAGGCAGCTCATCTTCAAAATTACCACCTATAGCCATTTTGTTCCCTTTTATCTGAATCATTTCTCCATCCCGCACCAAACATAATGGGTTGTTTGCACCTGCAAACTGAAGTTTCATATTTTTGGTATCAATTACGCATAAAGCTAAATCCATACCATCTTTAACTCCACTCATTCCAACGCTCTCATTACCTTTTTCTCTTAGAGTGTCAACAACACCCCGGTTAAGATGATCAAGGATTGTGCTTGCATCACGTGCTTTTTTAACATCAATGGCATAATTTAGCTGATTATTTCCAACTATAGACATAAATGCACCAGGAACACCATGTCCGGTGCAATCAACAGCTGCGTAAATTACAAGGTTACTTTTCTTAGTCATCCAATAGAAATCTCCGCTTACAATATCTTTTGGTCTGTAAAGAATAAAAGAATTAGGCAATAGTTCTTTTACATATTTATCGGGAGGTAAAATTGCATTCTGAATTCGTTTAGCATATCTAATACTATCGGTAATGTGCTTATTCTTAATTTCAATTTCCTCTTTTTGGCGAACCACTTCAGCGGTACGATCTTTTACTTTTTGCTCTAATTCGTTGTAATAACTCTCCAATTCTTCAATCATTGAGTTAAATTTTTGTGAAAGTGTAGTAATTTCATTATTTCCTACTACATCTGCACGTTCATTTAAATGACCATCGGTAACACGATTAACCTTATCGACAAGTTTTTTTATTGGATGTGTTATAACTTTAGTTTTTCTATATAATAGAACTATGACAATAAAAATAGCTAAACCAAAAATCGAAAGGAATTTTATAAGTTCATTTCTTAACACAATATCTTCTCTCGACCGGTCGCTAATAGTTCTAATTACAGCTCCTTTATATAAATCTGTATTAGCTCTATGTATATATGAATAGTTGTAAACCAATTTCTTTCGATTAACTTTTCTTGCAATTTGTAATGTATCCTGGTTAACAAACCGTTCCTTCATTAAATTAATTTCATCAGGAGATAACTCAATATCTTTAGTCAAAGAAATAGGATTATCCTTGTTAATAAATAAATCTACAATAACATCAGATAATTCATTAACAGTTTTATTTATCGAATTAATTAATTCATCAGCTGGTCTTGAATAAATTCCTAATTCAACAATATATTTTCCATCACTGGTAGGATGATAAGTATATTTTTTTAATCGTCTTGTGTTGGATTCTACCGTAAATTTTTCATATACAAATTTTTCTTCCTTAAATATTCCCAGAATCATTTGTTTATGTTCTTCACCAAACAAAAATAAATTAAGCCCAAGGTCGGCTTCAAATGTAGAATTTACAACTATTCCTTCTTTGTTTATTATATAAATATCCTCCATTTCAGGGTCCATTCCCAGTTCTTCACGAATTTCATTCAAATCTGAAAATTCGATATTGTCCGTATTTTTAAAATAGTTATGAACCAACTCATTACTATACGACTCCATAATCGGATTTAAATATTGCTCAATAATCTCCAGAGCAACATCCTGAATTTCCATTATATCAATAACTTCTTCAGAAATTATTTTATTTTTAGTATCACTCGATTCTATTAAAATAGATTTTGTTTGAGTGTAATTAAATGCACCTAAAATAAGCAAAGCTGATACAGCCGGTATTACTACATTTAAAATAAGTTGCTTAAAAATGGTAGTCTTTCGCATATAATAACCTTTTATTTTTCTGTATAATTTAATTAACATATTACACTGAGTTTTTCAAATCTGATTTTATTTAAGAATCTTGTTCAGTAATTAATTGCTTTGCAAGCCATTTTATAACCGAACCTTCTAATTTATTAAAATCAAACATATTGTAAATTAAGTCTCTTTTATCAATATAATAAATCCAACATTTTTCGTTACTTTTCAATGATATTTTCTTTTCCGCATTTTTCAGTATTTCGTTCGTATCATACAATTCACCTTCTACTAATTCAACTTGTATTTTATCATCCAGCAATAATGTTGCTGAATCACCTTTTACTATTAATAGTTTATCTTTAATATCAGAAAAGATAATATCTTCCGGGTCATAGAAATCAAATGTTAAAGTATTCAAAACTTTTGCCAATTCGTATAAATATCGTCCGTCAACATTTTTAAAATATTCAATCGATTTTAAATACAGAGTTTTTTCTACTAATAAATGATTTCTGGTTTTACTTAATAAATCAATTGTGGTGTCGAGTTCTTCTTTAATTGTATCGGTTAAACGTTTACCAACGGAACTATAATTATCGTTATTGATTGAATTAATCACGACACCTGCTGTTTCACGTAATATATCGTTAGGATTAAAAATATGTGCAATAAGATCAGATGGGGTTTCGTTTATTTCGTTTTCAGCAAACGCATATATTGCGCAAGCCTTTGTCCAGATATTAATATTATTAATATCTCTGTTTATTATTGAAATTAGCAATTCATTAAAACTCAATTTTTCAATCGGGTAAAAATCCTGTAGTTGTTTTATTTTCTCAGAAAATGAAATGTCTTCAACCACCGGAAATAACTTAGGTTTGATTTCTTCATCTATAAATAAATCAAGTAGTTCAAGCGCAAAACTTGCACCCTCTGTAGTTCCACTTTCAATATTTTCTTTAACACTCATGACAGATTTAGCGTCGTAAGCTAATGATAATAAAAGATATAGCAAATTATAATTAGCTGATAATTCTTCATCTATTGCATCACTCAAATATGGATAATCTTTTATTTCGTCCATTGTAGATTTGGCAGCAATATTCCAGCTCATCACTCCCAGATGCTTTTCAATTAAATGATGTATTTTAAGCATGTTCTTTTCACTGGCTTCAAAATCTGCTTTATTCAATGTTAAAAGAACCTGATTTAAAATTTCCTCATTTGGATGATCCAGCTTATTTATCAACATCTCATTGGCTTTGTCTCCACCAATTTCACCAATTAGCTTAACAATTCTGATTAAAATTCTATGGCTTGCTCCTGTTTTATAAAATATCTGGTCGATACTGGTTAATGCAGGTTCTCCAAGTTTTTTTAAAGCATCATAAGCGTATGTGATTAAGCCCGGAGTATCAAGATAATCAGATATTAATGAGCAAAATTCAGGTTTTTTTGTATTTGCTGCAGCTTTAATGCCGGCAATCTTAACAGATAATTGCAGATCCCTTATTAAGGATTTTAAATGTACAAACAGTTCTGGTTCATAAAACCTGCCAATTAACCAGGCTGCAAAAATTCTTTCATCGGTGCCTTTCGATTTTGAAAGAGAAATTAGCTTTTCTAAACCAGGAGATTTATTAACTTTTAAATCAAAATTTTTCCATAAATCAGACACATTATTATTGGCAATTTCTTCCTGAATTAGTTTTTTAGGCAATTCCGAAAACGGGTCAAATAATTTTGATTCAACCAATTTCTTAATTGCATATTTTTTTATTACATCACTTTTATGTTCAATAAGATTACTAATCTTATCTTCGAACTGTACAGGACTAATTTCAAAATCAATTTCCAAACCTGAGATAAACTTATTTTGATTTATCGATTCATTTTCCAGGTTTTTTTCAACAAAATCAGACACGTTTTCTATTTCCTCCTTTTTCCCTTTATACTCTGCAAGTGTTTTTTGCAATGAAATTTTATACTCTGAATATAGTTTACGGGCAACAAGAAACCATACTCCAAGAATAATAATCAAACTATAAGAAAAATGAATCAATTTAAAGAATTCAAATAAACTAAGTACTGCCAACAGCAATCCTGCTGCAAGTGCAGCTATCTCGTTTATAGTACCATCAACATATGCCTGAACATCATGCCTGATTTCTGCTTTAAGCGATTGGAATAGTATTTTGAATGATGGAACTTCAACAGCGTCTTTTAATACTTTTGAAAATAATCTGCTAAGCGCAATTATTAAAAAGAAAAAAATAAAACTGGAAGAAGCATTTGTATATCCGGCTAATGATCCCACTAAAATAGCTATTGCTGTAAAAATACCTAATAAAAAAGATGATATAAGCACGCTTACTTTTAAACCATAGGTTTTCATAAGTTTACTATATAAAAAAGTTTTAAAAAGGAATGTAAATAATAGTAAACTGCCTGTAAACGCACCAAGGAATTCTGCTAAATCATTATGATCCGGATAATTATCTTTTGTTACTGAAAGAAATGAAAACTGAACAAAAAACGCTGCAAGCATTGACATTACAACAAAACCAGACATGAGTAGGATATATTTATTTTTTAGTAGTTCGGGTAAGCGTTTTTTCTTTTTAGTATTCGTTTGTACTTGAATGTTAAGGTTAAATTTTATAGAAATTACTATTTGCATAAAAAATGCACACATTACACTTACTGAACTAATAAACAGAAGGTTTTTTTGCTCAAATCCCACTGCAATTAAAACAGGAATTGCAAATGTACTTAGTATAGCTCCGAATATTTGTCCGCTATCGATTAAACCAAATAATCTTTTTCCCTGTCTCAGTGAGAACATACGACCAACTGCACCCCAAAATCCAAGCAGAGCCATAATATTAAGAGGTCCCATCATAATGAAAATTAAAAATACTAACCAGGGACTTTCAGTATATTGAAATAAAACTCTTAACACAACGGTTGATATAGAAATGAAAATAAGGTTAAAAATGGCCACAGACGAGAATTTATATCTACTTTGTAATCTGGCATATAAAGAAGTCAAAATAATTCCTGCTAAACCAGAAACAACATATGCCTTTGGAATCATTGATGCCGGATAAACAGCTAAAAACATTGCATGTGCACCTACATCAAATGCTCCGTAAAAAATCCCCAGAAATACCGATTGGATAAGGAATAATAAGACACTTGTTCTCTCATTATTTTCAATATTAAAAATGGCGTAAATATCTTTCCTCATACAACCGGGAATTTTAAAGTGTTAATTTAGCAATTAAAATACTAATTATCAACATAAATAACCATATTTAAGATAATATGATGCTTATATCTAACTCTTAAAATTAATAAATCCTGAAGTTAAATGCTATTATTCTGAAAATTAGTTATTAAAAAAAAATGTTAATAATAAATTTATCTGTATGAATTTAATCTGAAAACATATATACCACTTAAGTTGTTTGTTATATAAGCTTATTTAAATTAAGCATTAATATAATATTTAGAAAGGACTAATTGATAATTAATTAAATTGTATATATCTTTATATTTCGATAAACACTCAATATGTTTACTAACCTTACATCAGACAACAAGTATACGGTTCGCCGGGAAGCAGTATTTGTTATCCTTTCAGGACTATTCGTTGGTTCTTTAGCAATGCTCAATATTTTAGGCTTATCCCGATTAATAGATCTTTCTTTTACATTTAATGATACGGAAGTTCCATTTATAGTTTTCGTTGGAGTTTTACCTTATCCGGTTACGTTTTTATGCACTGATTTTATTAGTGAATTGTATGGAAGAAAAAGAGCCAATATGGTTGTGTGGGTTGGTTTAATGATGAATGGATGGGTTTTATTTATATTATGGTTTGCAGGAAAATTACCGGAAGATCCACAAATAAATAGCGATGCTTTTTTTAGAATAAGAGAGTTAACATTTGGAGCAACTGCTGCTTCAATGATAGCTTATTTAACGGCTCAGTTTGTTGACGTTCATATTTTCCATTTTTTGAAAAAACTAACAAAAGGAAAACATTTGTGGCTAAGAAATAATGGCTCAACTTTAACAAGTCAGTTGATTGATTCAGTGGCAGTTGTATTAATTACCTATTATGGGGCGAAAGCAATTGATCTTCATCCTGACACGCATGTTTTTTCATTTCTAATGATACTTATTATTTCTAACTACATGTTTAAAATGACTTCTGCGTTACTTGATACAATTCCGTTTTATTTTGGTGTAAAGTGGCTTTCTAAATATTTAGATATTGATCCTTTAAAAGAATTTCAGGAGGAAAAATACGATAAAGAATGATCTCAGGAGTAATATATTTTATCTAAAGGCAATAATCGATAATAACTAATAGTTATAATCTTTACTACTTTTTTTCTCATTCCACCATTCATTAATCTTTACCAAATCTTGTTTTTTGCCAACGACTTTTTGCGTAATTATTCTTTTTGTTTTTCGTTTTATTTTACCGGAGTCGATTATTTGCTCGCCTGCATTTTCCAGTGCATAAAATATGTTATTTAGTTTTTTATAAGTAAAAGGGTTACCATATAATCCTACGGCAGTTGTGCGGTAAATTTCACCTACGATTGGAATATGCCTGTTATGTGCAAGTGCTTTAAAATATGCACGAACTGGTTCAAAATTTATCATTTCAAAAAACCCACATATGGAGAAAATTACCATTGAATGATTTTTGTTAATGAATCTTCTCGGGTGTCTTACCCGCTTCATTCCATTAATCATATATGGGTATGCCCTGCTTACTGACCGATCGAAATAATTTTTCAGGACACCAGGCATACCATCTGCATATATAGGAAATGCATACACAATTAAATCAGCTTCAAACATTTTCTCTGCTAAAACATGAAAATCATCATTCTCATGGTATTTACATTTCCCAGGCGTATTCATCCAACACGAAAAACAACCAGTGCAAGGTTTTATCTGATATTTATTAAAATGAACAACTTCAACAACAGTTTTCTTCTTCATACCTTCAATAAATGGCTCTAAATAAAAATCAGTGTAGCCGTTCTGACCACGTGGCGAAGCATTTAACACAATAACTTTTCGTGGTTTCTTCCAATATTTTGAAGGATTTTTTTCAAATTTCGTTACAGGGTCTTCAGGAACTAACACGCTTCCATTTAATGATTTGCGAGGCAAAACTTTAAAGAATGAAGTATCACCTTTAAATTTTAATTTTCCACTCATAACACCAAACACAGGATTCAGCTTCCCTCCTGCTAAATCAAGCCAATTATAAAAGGTTGATTTAATTGTAACAGTTGGACTTTTTGCAATTCCTTCATTCAATTTCAAATTTTCATAATCTGCTTGTATAAAGCAATCAATATTTTCCTTATTATGCTTCAAATGAAATTGAATAATACCTTCTGCTTTTTTATCATGGTCTGAATATAATTGTTGAAGCTTTTCAACCATTTTTTCCATTACGGGTATTGGTGCTAAGAATTCTTTCATTTAATACTAATTAAAAATATATTAGATTATTGTAATTTTAATAAAACTTATAACATCAAACATAATAAAATGCTGACAAAAATCTATAAGAATATACTAATCTATTATCATTATTTGATTTAATTGCCTTTATTCAGGCATAAGGAATATTTTTTTTATTACACATCTATTTATTATTTTTAGGATTTATATATAATTCATTAAGAACAAAGACTATGAAAAGACAGTTCGCATTATTTTCTGTTGTAGCTTTAATTTTATTTGGATGTTTTAATGTTACAGGACAACAAATAACAAAAGTTAACTCTAAAACTGCCCTGGTTATTATTGATATTCAGAATTTTTATTTCCCTGATGGTGCCCTTCCTCTTTATGAACCTGAAAAAGCGGCAGAAAAGGCAAAGGAACTTTTGATTGAATTCAGAAAAAATGATATGCTGGTTATTCATGTTAGACATAACGCAAAATCTGGTGCAGAAATTTATCATTTGGTAGCTCCGCTTGCTAATGAAAAAGTAATTTCAAAAGATAAAGCAAATGCGTTTATTGGAACGGATTTATTAGATTATTTAAACGAAAACAATATTATTAATCTTGTGCTTTGTGGGATGCAAACGCACATGTGTCTGGAAGCTGCAACACGCGCTGCAAGCGATTATGGTTTTAACTGTACAGTAATTAATGATGCCTGTACAACAAGAGATTTAAAATTTGGTGATATAATAGTGAAAGCACAGGATGTTCATTATTCTACGCTAAACACGTTAAACGGGACTTATGCTAAAATAAAAACTACATTAGAATATTTAGAATTATTAAAATAAACATAAGAAATTATTTTAAAAAAAGGCTATTGAATTAACAATAGCCTTTTTTATAATTAAAATATTGATAGTACTATTTAATGATAAGTCTGTTGTTAAAAACTTTATTATCAATATTAATATTTACAATGTAAATACCTTTTGAATAATCCGATAAATTCAGAATATATCGGTTTGTCTTACTAATTGTCACATTCTCTATTACCCTACCTGCGATATCAATAATCCTGATATCACAATTTAAATAATCATTATTTAATTCAAGGTTAAATATTCCGCTTGAAGGATTTGGATAAATTTTAATTCCTGAATCGTTAATATCAGTAATTCCTGCAGGATAATCAAAATAAATACTCCAATCACTTCCTAAATTACCATTTCCTTCAAGGTCTTCAGCTACATCATTCTCAATGCTAACTTCAATTTTTCCGGCTCTTTCCGGAACAACATCAATAGTATACACCGAATCATGAACTTGGGTAAAGTTCTCCGCTTCTCCCAGGGTAACCTGAATATCTGAAATTTCGAATCCGGTAACGGGTTCAGTAAAAACGATTTCCACTGGTATCTTTTTCGAAGTTGTATTTCCTGATTCCGTTGATTTTATTTCCATTCCGGGTCTAAACGCAACATAAAAAGAGATCGTGTTTCCTGCTGTTGTAACATTACTTATGGACAAACCGCCTTTAGAGCCATCTGAAAGATAAGAGGAAGGACTGGTTCCGTCGTCAATACTGGTTCTTCCAACATCTGAACTATAATTTGCAGTATTAATTGTTCCATCAACTGTAGTTGTTCCTCCAGGACGATATATATATACTCCATCGAATACGTCTACACCGTCATAATTGGCATTACCATCAAAGTTAGTATTAATTCTATATACAATTAATCCATCGCCTGGCAAATTTGATTCAAAATCTCCGCTTTGTTTTCTATATTCAACAACAAAATACTCTTCTGTTGTATTAGGAGAAGCAATTTTATAGCAGTTATTAGTCGGCGATGTTAATGGATTCAACTCATAAGTACCTGCTGTTGTAATTTCAGGTATTTCACTAATCCAGTTTCCATTAGCATATCTTAACTTCATATATGCTCCCATATGACCGTTTCCACTTTCCATTAAATCCCATGAACCAACAGGAGATAAATCAGTACCTTCATAATAATGATATAAATCGGGAGCACCTAACGCATGAAACATTTCGTGACATAAAGTTCTCACACTCACCTGATTTTCAGGCTGAAATGTATAATCATACACTCTCTTACCATTTATATAAATAGCTTTTGTGTACAACGCCCATCTATGAGCCCAAAGTAAATCAGACCAACCATCGGAGTTTCCCTTAATCATAAAACAAACATTGTCAACATAACCATCTCCATCTCCATCAACATTTAATCCTGGATCAATAAGATTACTATCGTTAATCCATGTTAAAGCATCAGCAAGCAACTGATGCTCTCTTTCTGTACTCTCGTCGACCTCATCATTATCTACATAACCATTTGGATTGGTTGATTCATCATAGGGCTGAAAATAATCTCTGGTATGTGAATCCTCATATGAAAAATTAGAAGTAGAAGGAGTCTCACATGCCGGGTAATGAGTACTACTAATTGTTAACTGATCATATGATACTTCTTTAAAATAAGATTTAAGCGTATTTCCTGTTTCCGGATTTAGTTTGTTATCATAAACTTCGCGTGTGGTGCTTATTTCACTTTCTCCAGAAAATTTAATATAAATTACAATATTATTAAAATCTCCTATATGTGGTGCTTTTACAGGTCCTGATTTTATCGGAGCCATATAAGCGTCCCTTTTATTAAGATATTCTTTTTTTGAAATCTTAACCCATTTAGGTATTCCCGCATCGGCAGGGTTTATTGAATTAACTTTGTATTCCGATGCTATAATCTTATCGTTGTCTTTTACAGCATAATAGTAATATCCATCACTACCTTTAATTATTGAATATCCATCTTCGTCATGAATCCAGTTAAAAAATTCATCACCGGAAACAAAACAGTTAATTACCGTTCCATCAGGTTGTGTAATCTGATGTTCCTGAAATTTAACATTCACAGCATTAATAATATAGGCTGCAAATAGAAATATCAAAAGCAAGGTTGTTTTTTTCATGTTATAAAGTGTTAATTGTTACTATCTATTATTATTTTATTTCAAATTCCTTAATTATTATATCTGATTTATTTTTGAAATTATATTCAATCTTAATTCTGTAAAGACCTGATTCAGAACTATGTTTTATTGTTTCAGGCATCCCATTTTCCTGTATGTCACCACACCATGATTCCAGTAAATTCCATGAATATTTATGGCTTTGATCCTTAATTAAATTCAGTTTTTTGGGTGGAGCAATACAGTTTGCACCACACGGACAATATATAATTTTGACACGTCTCCAATTATCATTTTCTCGTTTTTCAATTCTTGCAACCGAAGGACTTAAAATTGTTAGCGTATCATCAGAATTATTTTTTACAATAAAATAAAAAATCTTACCAGATATAATTTCTTTGCTATAATCTAATATAAAAGGTGATTCATCATTTTGATTAACAATTGATGTTTTAATTTTTTCCTGAGTTTTACAGGAAATAATAATAAAAACAATTAAAATAAGTAATATAGAATTTTTCATTTATGTTATTTATAAGGTGCGCAAGCTAAAAATATTTTTTCTAAAAATAAGTAAAACGTTTCAAAAATATAAAAGATATAATGATCTGATTTTACTAATTAACAGATTACCTTATAATAAGTTTAATTTCAAGGTTTTATTATTTTAACTAAAATGCTATTTTTTCAATGGTTTTAATAAATACTCCAACCCGTTTAACTTAATTTCATAAATGGTTGACATAAGCATTCCCAGTTTCCCTTCCGGAAACCCTTTTTGATAAAACCAAACTAAATATGGTTCAGGCAAATCACAAATTAATATACCTTTATATTTACCAAAAGGCATTCGAATTGTTACCAGATCTGTTAATATATTCTTATTAAAACCGTCCATCCTAATTTACTAATATTAAAAATATTGATTTTTTGTATTATTCAAATAACTAACTTATTAAAATAGTTGCCAAATTCTAATAGTTGTAAATTTCAACTAATTAATTTCAACTCCTTTATTTTATTCAATTTATTTTCATAAAATACAGCCATCAGAGAGGATGAATTCATAAAATTCAAAGTTTACCACACAACAATTGCTTTTGGATGACGGTTACTATTTTATTATCGAATTACAAAATTATTTTTGTTGATAAAATAAATTAAAATTACTCAGATCAGGAATATTTTGTAAGCGTTTACTAATAATTGGAAATAGAACTAAAGAGAGCATTTATGAATATTATGAAATTTTTGAAAGAAGATACTATGCATTAATTTTATCCAATATATTCAGTATATTTATTATACAAAAAGGGCACAATAAATATTGTACCCTTTTACTTTAATTAATTTTGGTTATTCATATTTTAATATTTTTGCAGGATTGGCTCTGGAAGCTCTATAAGTTTGGAATAATACCGATAACTGAGCAATTAGCAAAACGAGAATGCCAGCCAAAACAAATATATAATAATCAAGATCAGTTCTGAAGGCAAAGTTTTGTAACCATCTATTTAAAAATATGTATGCAACTGGCCAGGCAATTACTGTTGAAATAATAACCCATTTAGTAAATTCCCATGTTAATAACCGGGTCACAGTTGTACTGGATGCACCAAAAACTTTTCTGATTCCAATTTCTTTTGTCCTTCGTTCGGTCATATAAGATGCCAGACCAAATAAACCTAAACAGGATAAGAATACCGCAATTGCAGCAAATACACTAAACAACTTGCCTAGCTTTTGCTCTGCAGTATACAGCTTTTCATACTCATCATCCAGGAACTTAAAATCCATTGGGAATTCACCATTAAACTGAGTCCACAAGTCATTTATTTCGCGAATTGTTCCCTGAATATCATTACTGCTAATCTTAATAAACATGTAACCATAAATATCTTTGGTTATATAAAGCATGAGAGGCTCGACTGGTTTATGCAATGATTTAAAATTGAAATCTTTCATTACGCCAATAATAGTCCCTTTCATACCCCACAAATTAAACCATTTCCCTACAGGATCTTCCATTCCCATAACCCGAATTGTGGCTTCGTTTAATATATAGTTAGCAGAATCCGTTGGTAAAGTAATATCAAAATCTCTTCCATCAATAATATCAACATTAAATGTTGATACATAATCATGATCAACTACATACCTATGCATTAACATTCCCTCATTACTATCATTTCCTTCCCAGTTTACTCCGCTTGTTGAGTTGACAGTATAAGTCGGGATATTATTTGAATATGTAACGTTAAGTACGTTATTCAGTTTTTTTAATTCCGCTTTAAATGGAAAATAATTATCATATAACTTACCTTTAAATGAAGTATAAAGTAACAGTTCTTTATCAATACCCAGATTCTTACTTTGAATAAATTTCAATTGTTTGTAAATGAAAAATGTACCGATAATAAGAATTACTGATAAACTAAACTGAAATATTACGAGCACTTTCCTAAATAAAGTTGAACCTGATTTAACATTTCCCTTTAACACATTTACAGGAATAAAAGATGACAAATAGAACGCCGGATAACTACCAGAAACAATACCAGTAAATATCAGAATTACAAAAATACCTATAACAAATTCCGGATTCGAATATGAAATATCCAACACCTTTCCCGTGAGGTTATTTATAGAGGGAAGTAACAACTCTGTGAATATAATTGCTATAAAATAGGAAATAAATGTAAGGATTAAGGATTCACCAAGAAACTGACCTATAAGTTGCATTCGTTTTGCGCCAACCACCTTTCTTATTCCAACTTCCCTGGCTCGTCTGGTTGCACGGGCGGTAGACAAATTCATGTAATTTATAATAACAATCAAAATAATAATTATTCCGACAACTATGAATAGGTAAACATACTGATAACGCGTTTCGGTGTGTGAGTATAAATCAATATTGAAATCTGATTTTAGATGAATTTCAGATAAAGGTTGCAGATAGTATGCTTCGTCAAATTCATAATCAAATTCTTCCTCCATACTAACATGGAATTTTTCTTCCATACTGCGATAATCAATATTTTCATCGCACAGCACATAGGCATAATAATAATTGTTATTCCAGTTTAGAAGCCATCCTGTCTCATACAATCTTGCAAAAGGAGCAATGGCATCAAATTGAATATGCGAGTTGGCAGGTATATTATCAATAACGGCAGCAACAGTATATATAGTTCCTTTGTTTATTGTTATTGCCTTTCCAATTGGGTTTTCATCGCCAAAATATTTCTCCGCCATTTCTGAAGTAATTATTAAACTTGTTGTATGGTCGGCAAAACCTTTTAGCGAACCTTCAATAATATTAAAACTAAAAATTTCAAAAAACTCAGGATCAGCATAACCAAATCCACTTTCGTAAAAATTCTTATCACCGTGAGAAAAAAGTGCTGTTCGTGTGTATGGTCTGTATCTTGCCGATTCAAGAATCTCGGGAAATTCCTCTTCAAATTTTGGTCCCATTGGAGCGCAGGTTGCTGCTACTTTAAATTCTCCATTCTGCTGATTCTGAACTATTCTATAGATATTATCATAATTCTTATGAAATGTATCAAAATTTAATTCATCCAGAACCCACAAATATATAATGATGGTACAAGCCAGCCCTGTAGCTAATCCAAGAATATTAATAAATGAATATCCTTTATAACGAATAATAAAACGATATGCTATTAATAAATAATTTTTAAACATGATTATTCAAATTTAAGATTTACTAACGATAGACCAAAAAAATGCCAAACTAAAAAATGCTTAATTTTCAATCGATTATATAAATATATTTAATATATTTGTAACGATACATTACAAATGCATGTAACGATATTTTACAAAAATGGTCAATAATTGCAATATTCTTATCGCTGATGATGATCAACAGATTCTGGAAACTTTGAAGTTGCTTCTTAAGTACGAATTCAATAAGATTAAATGCTTGAGTAATCCTAATCTTATTCCTGAAGTAATAAGAAAAGAAAAATTTGATGTTGTTCTGCTGGATATGAATTTCTCTACCGGCAAAACTTCCGGCAATGAAGGCCTGTATTGGCTGAGAGAAATTAAAAAACAAGACTCTGATTTAACAGTAGTCATGATATCTGCCTATGCAACAATTAATCTTGCAGTAGAAGCAATGAGAGAAGGTGCAATTGATTTTATTTTAAAACCATGGGAGAATCAAAAATTACTTGCAACACTCAAATCGGCCTGTAAATATAACTATACAAAGGAAGAATTGGCAACAAGTAAAGCTATCAACAAACAAATTACAGAAGATGCTGACAAACAATTTACTTTAGTTCATACTGAGTCTGTAAGGATGCAAAAAATCATGGATATTATCTATACTGTTGCTCCAACTGAAGCAAATATTCTAATATTAGGAGAAAATGGCACCGGGAAAGAAGTAATTGCACGTGAAATTCACAAAAAATCCAGGCAAAAAGATGAAGCATTTGTTCATGTAGACCTTGGAGCTATTGTTGAGAATTTATTTGAAAGTGAGTTATTCGGTCATACAAAAGGATCATTTACAGGCGCCATTGCAAATAAAAAAGGACGAATTGAAATTGCAAATAACAGCACGCTATTTCTTGATGAAATAGGAAATATATCAATTCCTTTACAAGGTAAATTATTAACTGCAATTCAAAATAAAGAAGTATACCCGGTTGGAAGTCAGCGAAAGGTGAAAGTTAATACACGATTAATATGCGCAACCAATAAGAATATCAACAAACTTATTAAAGAAAATAGATTTAGAGAAGATTTACTTTATCGTATTAATACGATTGAAATTGAAATTCCTCCGTTACGGGAAAGAAAAGAAGATATTAGAATTCTAACAGAGCATTTTATTGAAAGGTTTAATCAAAAATATAGTAAAAACTGTAAGATTAATGAAAAGACACATAAACAACTGGAAAATCACACATGGCCGGGGAATGTAAGGGAACTGCAGCATTCATTGGAAAAAGCAGTCATTTTAACTACAAAGGATTATTTACAAATCGAAAGTATTAACCCGGGAGGTTCCTATGATTTGATAAATGAAAAGGATAACCATAAAACATGGGAAGAAATTGAACTATATTATCTAAAAAAAGCAATTAGTCGATATTATGGAAATATATCGGAAATTGCCAAAGAATTAAAATTATCGAGACCAGCAATTTATCGAAAAATTAAGAAATATGGTTTATAGATCATTTTATATTAGAATAATTATTCTTGGATTAATTATGCTTGGTACAGCATATTTAATTGCGTGGATTGGTTTCAAATCTGAATATATTCACACGGTGATTTTTTTACATATTTTATTGGCATTAGAATTTATTTGGTTGGTAACATTAGTAAATAAAACAAATAGAATGCTCGACCGCTTTTTTTCATCTGTTCATGAAACAGGAACATCAATCGGTTTTGAGAATCTTCCTGATGACAGTTCATTTAAAAAATTATCCGGAAAATTAAATGGAATAACAGAAATTATCAGAGCATCCCGAATTGAGAAGGAAAACGAACATCACTATTTAAAATACCTGGTTGAACATCTTAAAACCGGAATAATAACAATAGAAAATGATCGTATTGATCTTATTAATAATGCTGGTTTAGAATTGCTGGGATCAAAAAAATTAAAAAAGACTGAAGACCTGAAACAATTTGGCAAAAAGTTTTTTGATACTATTTTAAACATTCGAGCCGGCGATAATAGGCTTACACAAGCAATTGTAAATAAAGAAATAGTGGATTTCACTATTAGGGCTTCGGAATTTGTATTACTAAAAAGAAAAATTAAACTTATTTCATTCCAGGATATACATAAAGAATTAGATCAGAAAGAAATTGATGCATGGCAAAAAGTTATAAAAGTTTTAGCTCATGAAATATTAAGTTCAATTTCACCTATTCATTCTTTAAGCAGTCATTTAAATGAACTATTAAAAAAAGATCCGGAAAAATATATAACAGATACAAAAGAAGGCTTAGAGATTATTCATCAACGCAGTAATGGATTGATGGGATTTGTGTCAATTTATCGTGAATTAAGCGACTTACCAAAACCAGTTTTAAACAAAAATTCAATTAATGGCATAATTAAGGAAATAGCAGTCTTGTGTGAAAGCGAATTCAATTTAACTTCGATTTTAGAAATACAATATTTAAAGGAAGACATAAATATAATCTCTGATAAAAATTTAGTTATACAGTCATCTTTAAATATAATCAGAAATGCTATACAAGCTGTACAAAACATTTCTGATCCCAAAATAATTATTCAAGGTTTAAAGATCAATAATAAAGTAACTATAAAATTTATTGATAACGGAACCGGAATAGAGAAAGAAGACATGAGTAATATTTTTATTCCATTTTTTACAACAAAGAAAAGTGGTTCTGGTATTGGACTAACCATTGCCAAACAGCTTATTACATCGCAAGGCGGTTTGCTTGAAGTTCAATCAGAAAAAAACAACCTGCCTGCCGGCAAGGCAGGAGGGACAACTGTTTTAATAAAATTCGAATCTACCTCAACTCCCTAGGCATAGAATTTACATGCTTTAGATAAATTAGATACTATTATTATAAAAAAACCAGAATGAAATAGCACACAAATAAAACATTCTATTGCATTATTTTAATAAAATAATTCTTTTCATGTAAATTGAAAAAATCATTAAAACCAAGGTCATATCAATCTAATTCTTTTCAGTGTTATTAACAATAAGTTGTGAAGAAGATAATATTGAAGAACAATAATAAATTAATGTTTGGATATTTACCCTTACAGCAATAATAGTATTCTTTATTACATTCCTTTCCCGATACAGAAAGTATTTTACCTTGATATTGTGACACTTACATAAACCTGGTACATATAAGATACAAATAAAGCTCAAATTAGTACTAAAATTTATTTAGTTTTAGTGTCAAAGAATCAAACTCATTAAAACTTTGTTTTATTCATGACGTAGATAGAAATTAAAACTTAATATCTTTGTTCAATTATTTGAAGAAAAACTACTGAAATGCGAGATAAAGTGTTATTTATTGATACAGAGACAGGAGGCTTAGATCCAAACAGGCATTCGCTTTTATCATTAGCAATGGTTGTTTGGGAGAATATGAAGATTATTGATTCACAAGAATTACTAATCAATGATGGAATACTTTCTGTTACTGAAGAGGCTTTATCTATAAACAGAATTGATATAGAAAAGCATAAGCGAACAGCAATCTCCCCGTCTCTGGCTATTGAAAAAATATTACTATTTCTCAACAGGCATTTTCCACAGCAAGAAAAAATTACATTAGCTGGTCATAATGTTCAATTTGATGTTAGTTTTTTAAGACTCCTCTTTTCAAAGAATAACGAAGATTTCAGTAATTTTTTTTCGCATAGGATTATTGATACTTCTTCAATCCTATATTATCTCTATCTGGCAGGCCATATAACGCAAAAGGCAATTTCATCTGCTGAAGCCTTTGACTATTTTGGAATTAAAGTTGAAGGAAGACATACGGCAATAGGTGATGCAATAGCTACAGCACAACTATTTACAAAATTACTATCTCTACCAAATAAGTAATATTAGATAGCTTAGTACGCTATTTTATAGAGTAGATAAGTGAGCTTTGATTTATGAACAAGGCTCTTATATTTTGTTGATAAATTTACCATACTTAAACTTTAGAGTCCATTAATAAAAACTATTTTTGATGACAGTAAAACCTAAAAATATACTTAAAAATGGCACAACAATATCTGGATCATTCAAAAGCAATTTTAACTTCTGAACGTTCAAATTTTAAAGGAGGAAGTAAAGGTTCTGGAATTATTTCCTTATTTGGCTATCAAAACGAATATGATCTTAGAAAAGGGTATCCATTATTAACTTCTAAAAAGATGGCTACAAGATCTATGTTTCATGAAACAATATGGTTCTTAAGAGGAGATACGAACATCAAATATCTGGAAGATAATAATTGCCCTATTTGGAGACCTGATGCTTTTCAGGGCAATTTGCCGGGAATGATTAAAGAAGGTATATTTTCTGAGGGTATTGTGAAATATTCTGAA
This sequence comes from Bacteroidales bacterium, assembly GCA_019038645.1. GTDB lineage: Bacteria > Bacteroidota > Bacteroidia > Bacteroidales > UBA12077 > UBA12077. The sequence continues at coordinate 27,690 of JAHOYT010000032.1, read as the reverse complement.
GACTGGAACAAGGCAATGGCAGAATATGGTCAAAGAGTTAAAGAAGATATTGAATTTGCAAAAAGATGGGGAGATGCTGGTCCTATTTATGGAAAACAATGGAGAAGATGGGAATATTTTGATCATGATAAAAATGCTTTTGTTGAAATAGATCAACTTAGAAAAATGATTGATGGTCTAAAAAAGAAACCAACAGGGAAAAAACATATTGTTGATTCATGGAATCCCGGAGATACACCAAGAATGTCCTTACCTCCATGTCATGTGCTATATCAGGCAACTGCTAATGAAGAAGGCGAATTAGAATTACAACTTTACCAAAGATCTTGTGATCAGTTTTTAGGTGTTCCTTTTAATATAGCTAGTTATGCTGCTCTTACCCACGTAATAGCTCAAGAAGCGGGAATGGTTCCAAAAACATTTATCCACAGTTTTGGAGATTCACATTTTTATGCTGGTATTGGAAAGAGAACTCAATGGCACAAAGAAAATTTCAAGGAATTACAAAAAAGAATAAGAAATGTTTCTCAAAGAGAAGAATATCTGGAAGTTGTTGAATGGATTAATAAATACGCTCCTGGTGACGGAAATGAAGAAAAATATGATCACGTAACGGCAATTCTTGAGCAATTGTCAAGAGAACCCAAACCTATGCCTACATTACATATTGCCAAAAAACCTTTTGATCAACTAACTATTGATGATTTTGTTGTAGAAAACTATGATCCTCATCCTTCAATTAGAAGGAGTATGGCTGTTTAAGCACCAACTATTTACAAACAATAAATATTTTGGATGAATTAGTTTTCGCAATACCAACAATTGAGCTTTGGGATATAATTACTTATAAAGAACAAGGGTTAATACATGGCAATAGTGATGTTTTGAATAAGATTGTTCAAAATGGTCTTTTTCGCAAAAGGAGTGAATTGGAAGGAGATCCTTCTTTTAAGCAAATTATTCCCTATGCAGTTATCTCAAACAAAGAACCGGAGCGTAGCGGAGCTCGGCGAAGCCAATCATTTTACCTATTTAAAAGATTATCGAAACAGACAGAAAAAAGGTTACACAATAAGTTCACTTTAGGAGTGGGTGGGCATATGAATCCTGCCAACTCAAGTGAATCGAAAGAACAGTATCTAATTAATGAATTAAAAAGAGAATTATTTGAAGAAGTCAAACTTTTAAATGGTTGTTTAATAGAGGATATAGAATTTATTGGCTTTATAAATGATGATACCATTTCGGTTGGCAGCGTTCATATAGGGCTCTTTTATAATATACAAGTGTCAAACAAAAATGTTGTTGTTAATGAAACGGATAAGATGACAGCAAATTGGATTGATAAACCTGATTTAGTTGAATTTTATGAGGAAATGGAAACATGGACTAAAATAACATTTGATTATTATATTAAATGAAGAGATACACTAACACACAAGCTGATGGATTGTGGATTATGAAATCAACATAACAATTAAACTACGGCTTTGCCGTGGATAAGTTTGTACTTCGAAATGCGCAACGATTTCTTACCACTAACTTGATACTTTATTAATATATTTAACTATATCAAAAAAATTTACTTTTTCTTGCGAATTCAAAAATAGAGGATGATGTGGATGTCCAAGCTTTGATTCCTTCCCAAGGCTTACCCATCGGCATTTTCTATCAAGAGTTAAATTGTAAATATCTAACAAACATCTACGCAAATAATTTCTTTTTTCAATGATTGTTCCCCAAGCTGCCCATATATCGGCTTGATATTCATTTAAAATAGATTTAATTTCATTCAAGTTCTTTTTATGAATCTCTAAATCAATTTCTAAATGTAAATCATCTGGATTAGTTGCTCGCTGTGGATAAATGTTTATCATAATCCAGCTATCATATCCATTGTTTAATGTCAGTCGTTGTACCGATTTTAAGGTATTATCCAGCTTTCCAGGTTCAGCTGTACTAGGATTTATACCTACACAAAGTAGTGGTTTTTGGCCCTTTGTCCCTAATAAATATCTCCCTTGATTATTATAATCAGTCTTGTAAAACCATTTATCTGCTTCGTAGTTCATGTATCAAATATACAGATTCACCCGAGTTTTAACTATTTCATTTATCAAATATTCTACTCCCCCCGATACAAAGTAATTCAGTCTGATTATTATACATTTATGATTCTATGGTACAATTAAGGTACATTTATAATCACTAAACACCGCATCGTAGCTGTGAAAAGCTCACACCAGAAAAAGCTCATCTGAATAGAAAATATAAACTTCCATCCTATGCCATTATAACAAAACCAAAAAATGAATTATCTTTAAAAATTAATAGCTAATTATGGGCAAACTATATTAGTACGAGACAGTTTGAACATTTAAACACCCATGGTAATTATTGTAATAAACCAAACATGAAAACTGATTTTAAAATAATAGGATTTGATGCAGATGATACTCTATGGGTAAATGAACCCTATTATCAAGAAACAGAAAAAATATTTTGTGAACTACTTTCAGATATTCAAACAGAAGAGATAATTTCAAAGGAACTGTTTAAAACTGAAATGCAGAATCTTGATTTATATGGATATGGCGTAAAAGGATTTGTTCTTTCGATGATAGAAACAGCATTGCAAATAAGTAATAATAAGATCGAAAAACCTGTTATTGATAAAATAATATCATTGGGAAAAGACCTGATAAATAAACCCGTTGTTTTGCTTGAAGGAATTCAGGAGATTGTGGAAAAACTAACTAAATCCGGATACAAACTCATTATAGCAACAAAAGGTGACCTGCTTGACCAGGAAAGAAAATTGAAAAAATCAAACATTGAGAAATACTTTCATCATGTAGAAATCATGAGTGATAAAAAGGAGTTGAATTACCAAAAATTATTATCACACTTAGATATAGCATCTAAAGATTTTTTAATGATTGGCAACTCATTAAAATCTGATATTATTCCTGTTTTAAACCTGGGTGGCTATGGTGTTCATATTCCCTATCACACAATCTGGACACATGAAGCAATTAAAAAAACCGACAATCTCAATAACTTTTGGGAAATAGAACTTATTTCAGAAATTCAAAGAATACTTGACTTATGAAAACGATTAACATCAATACATGGAACAGGAAAGAACACTTCAATTTCTTCTCACAATATGATGAACCATTTTTCGGAATAGTCTCTGAAATTGATTGTACAAATGCATATAAAATGGCAAAAAATAATAATGAATCATTTTTTGCTGCTTATCTCCATAAATCTTTAGTTGCTATTAATAAAATTCCGGAATTTAGATATCGAATAAAAGAAAAAGAAGTCGTTATTTACGATGAAATTCATGCTGCATCAACAATTGGCAGAGACGATGAAACTTTTGGATTTGGATTTATACAATACAATAAAGATTTTCAGATTTTTAGTAATTCCTTAGCTGCAGAAATAGCAAATGTCCAAAATACAAAAGGCCTTTGTATGTCAGAAAACAGTATGCGGAATGACACAATCCATTATTCATCAGTACCATGGATTGATTTTACGGGATTAACTCATGCAAGGAATTTTAATTCTCTTGATAGCGTTCCGAAAATAGTATTTGGAAAAACATCTGCAATTGGCAATAAAATGACAATGCCAATATCAATTAACGCTCATCATGGATTATTAGATGGATTACATATAGCCAGGTATTTTGAACTTTTCCAATATTTGATGAATGAGAAATAAATAAGAATATTTTTTTTACATATTAATTATGCTGTCGGTTTTTATAAAAAAAAATTAAACAAGTCTAATTTTCAATATTAAAAAATGACTGATTTTGATTCAATTGAGTATTTAAAACTCGGAAATAAAAAACAACAAGAAGTCTACAAAATATTATCTGATCATGGAATAATGATTAAATTGAAATATTATTCTCCTATTCTAACTGGCACTATTCCAATAAATATTGATATAAAAAATAGTGACTTAGACATTGCATGTCACTTCATAAATAAGAAACAATTTATTAAAGATATTACTAAATACTTTAGTGGATATCAGGTTTTCAATGTGAGAAATACTGTTAAAAATGGTTTTGAAACTGTTATCTCAAAATTTCAAATCGGCCTTTATAAACTTGAAATCTTTGGTCAAAACAGACCAACCAAAGAACAAGAATCTTATCGACATATGATAATTGAAGATAAAATTTTGAAACTTAAAGGAGAAACGTTTAGGCAAAAGATAATTGAGCTTAAAAAACAAGGTTTTAAAACTGAACTTGCATTTGGAGTTATACTTGGACTTGGAGATAATCCATTTCAAGAGTTACTCAATTATAAAATCTAAATAAACATATTGTAGAATAAATTTCAATTTCAAACTAAATTGTAGCCAAACATACTCTTAAAAAATACATATTTCCTTTACTGTTTTTGTTCTTTAAAATCATGAGTAATAATCATATAATGAGCAAATTGTAAAAAACGTTAATAAACTGTTTGTAATTAGATCTGTTAAAATTTCGATATTATTATAAATTATTGTTACTTATTCTTTTTAAACCCAAAATAACCAAACCCTTAGCTTATGAAAAGAATAAATCTATTGTTAATATTTGTACTTGTTGTTTTTAGCATTACAAATATTTATTCACAAGGAGTAACAACTTCGTCAATGACAGGGAATGTTGTTAACGAAAACGGAGAACCAATAGATATTGCCAATGTAGTGGCAATACACACTCCAACCGGCACACAGTATGGTACAATTACTATGAAGGATGGTCAATTCAACATTAAAAATATGCGTGTTGGTGGTCCATACAATGTTGTTGTATCATTTATGGGTTTTCAGGATCAAACGATAAATGATGTGTATCTACAGCTAAATAAAACAGCAGAAGTAGATTTCGTTTTAAGTAAAAGTACATTACAACTTGAAGAAGTGATTATAACACATGACGCTGACGCTTTTATTAATCCCGATAAAACCGGTTCCAGAACTAATATTAACAGGGAAAAATTAGAAGCTCTTCCGTCTATTGCCCGTGGTCAAATGGACTTTACTCGCTTAACTCCTGAATCTGATGGAAATAGTTTTGGAGGCAGAAATAACCTCTACAATAACTTTTCATTAGATGGTTCAATTTTTAATAATTCATTTGGATTAGATTACGCAACTCCCGGAGGACAAGCCGATGCACAACCTGTTTCATTAGATGCTATTGAACAAATACAGGTTTCATTAGCACCTTTTGATGTTCGGGAAGGTGGATTTACTGGTGCAGGTATTAATGCAGTAACAAAATCCGGAACAAATGAAATTAAAGGAACAACTTATTACTTTTTCAGAAATGAAAATATGCTTGGTGAAAAAGTAAATAACGTTACAGCAGAAAACTTAGATTTCTCAGCTCAACAATTTGGTGCAAGTGTTGGTGGTCCGATAATCAAGGACAAACTTTTCTTCTTTATTAATGCAGAAGCAGAAAGAAAAAACGAATTAGCGCATGGATGGATCGCTGATGATGGCACAAATACAGGTCAGGATAATGTAACAAGTGTTTTAGAATCTGATTTAATTGCCGTTCAAGACTATTTAAGAACTTATTGGGGATACGAACCTGGTAAATATCAAGGATATACTCATGAAACTTTTAACAACAAGTTCTTATTTAAACTTGATTATAACATAACAAAAAATCACACTTTTACTATTCGTTATAATATGCTTGATGCTTACAAGGATATTCTACCTCACCCTGAAGCAATTATTGGTAGAGGCCCTACTAGTTATAGAATGCCATTTGAAAATTCTTCGTATAGAATATTTAACGAAATACATTCTGTAGTAGGTGAGCTTAATTCAATTTTATCAGATAAGATGTCGAATAACTTATTAATAGGTTATACGGCATTTAGAGATAAAAGAGATCCTCACTCTGAACCATTTCCAGTAATTGATATTTTTGACACTAACGGGAATCTGGCAATTTCAATGGGTTCAGAAATGTTTTCAACTCATAACAGGTTATATCAGGATGTATTCCAAATTAGAGATAATTTTACATATTATCTTGATAGGCACACATTAACTGCAGGTTTTAATTATGAGTTATTCAAATTTGAAAATTCTTTTAACTTATTCTATTATCCATGGAATACCTTTGGAAGTGTAACTGATTTCTTAAATAACACAACTGCCGGCACTGATTTTAATGCTCAGGTTACAGCATCTCAGGCTAATGATTATTTATGGTCTTATGTTGATGTTGGTCAGTTAGCACTATATGTTCAAGATGAATTTCGTGTAAACTCTAAATTAAATATAACAGGTGGGTTACGTATTGATATACCAATGTATTTTAACGAGATAGAAAATACAGCTGCAGTTCAGGAAGCTTCTGGTTTTACCGGTTGGGTAGATGAAAATGGAGATCCAATTGCAGTTGACCCTGCAAAATGGCCAGACTCAAAAATTTTATGGTCGCCTAGACTAGGATTCAACTATGATGTTAAAGGTGATAATACTATCCAATTACGCGGTGGAACTGGTATTTTCACAGGACGTATTCCTTTTGTTTGGTTAGGTAACCAATCATCAAATGCAGGAATTAATCCTGGGTATACTTTCCAGGTAAATGCGACTTCAGAAGATTTCAAATGGCCACAAGTATGGAAAACTAATATTGCAGCAGATATGGTATTTGGCGAAGGTTGGAATGCTACAGTAGAAGGTATTTACGGTAAAGACATAAATGCAGTAGTTCATAGAAATTACAATATGGCTCCTCCAACCGGTGAACTAACAGGAACAGGTGATACCCGTGAAATATTCCAGTATCCGGAAAATAATATTTATTCTGATGCTGTTGGATTTGCCACCTTCCTCGAAGCCGGAACAATCGTTCTCGACAATACCGACGAGGGATATCAGTATAGCTTAACTGGTAAATTAGGGAAGAAATTTGACTTCGGTGTAAATGTTGATGCTGCTTATACATATATGGAGTCAAAGGATTATACATCTATTCCTGCTGAAATTGCTGCTGATGCATTCCAACGTAATCCTGTAGTTGGAAATCCTAACGACCCACAATTATCTTGGTCCCGGTATGGATTACAGCACAGATTTATAGCTTCTGCAATGTATAAAATTGAATATGGTAAAATGGCAACTTCATTAGCATTCTTCTTTGAAGCTGGCAAAGGAGATCGTTACTCATATGTATATGCAGGTGATTTAAATCAAGATGGTATCGCTAATAATGATTTGTTATATGTTCCGGAAAACCAATCTGACATCAATTTCGGTACTGTTGATGGAACAGGTGTTGCAACTGTTGCGGCAAATGCTACTGCTCAATGGGAAGCTCTGGATGCATTCATTGAGCAAGATGATTATTTAAGCCAAAGAAGAGGAGAGTATGCAGAACGTAATGGGGCAATGTTACCTTGGTTTTCAACTTTTGATATTCGCTTAGCACAAGATTTCAAATTAGATATTAAAGGAAAAGAAAATAAATTCCAATTAACATTAGATTTGTTAAATGCCGGTAATTTGATTGTAAGAAGTTTTGGTGTTAGACAATTTGCCACAACTTATACTCCTATTACTGTAAATGGTATTGATAGTAATGGTGTTCCTTATTACCAATTCGATACTACTTTGAGAGATTCTTATGTTGATGATGTGTCAATCAGATCTAAATGGCAACTCCAAATTGGGATCAGATATGTATTTAATTAATATAAATAATTAAAAAAGAGCCTTCAGAGGCTCTTTTTTTGTATTTTATATTAATTATGATAAGAATTATACCCTTTATTATTCAAAATGCCATATTTGTGAAAAACAAGAAGTTGTTCCACCAATTCAAATCAAATTTAGGGGATCGGTATCAAAAATTGAAGATGTGCAAAGCGAGATATCATTAGGTGTTGCAATTGATCTTGAAATAGAGGGAGTATGGAAATGGTCAGCTGATAATAGAATTAGTTTTCATCCCATTGAGCAATGGACTCCTGGAACCGAATACAAAATTAATATGGATCCGGAATAATTTTCTGAACATATTAAATTAGATAAGTATGAAGCATCGTTCAAAACAAAAGCGTTCAATGCATCTACTTCTTCCAGTAATTTCCACATTAATCCTGTTGATGAATATGTATAGCAAGTAATAGCCACTATAAAATTTCCCACCCAGTTGATCCGTAGGAGTTTGAAAGTCGAGTATCATTAATGCCTTATAGTGTATTTAAGCGCCATAATTTCGCCAAAAAACAAATCAAATTTGTACCTCAGCCTTTTAGGTACGACAAAAGTACAAACAACACCCTAACAAGCAAATAATAAATCTAAATAAGTGCAAATGACATAATTTTGCAAAAGCCCTACATATAGGGTTCACACCAGCTTTCAATATATTTTGTATTAATTTTTTTTGAGAAGGTTACTTTCCGATACAGAAATTCTTAAAAATATTCCCAAGAACTTCATCTGTAGTTATTTCACCAGTTATTTCACCTAAATAATGTAATGTTTCACGGATATCCTGAGCCAGAAAATCTCCTGTTATACCAGAGTTTAAACCATCAATTGCCCGTTGCAATGCTACTGATGCTTTTTCCAGCGCCTCGTAATGACGAGCGTTAGTCACAATAACTTCGTTCTGATTTAATGCACTAAGATTTACAACCGACAATAGTTCGTGTATTAATTGATCAATATTTTCGCCCGTTTTGGCCGATATTTTCATCATAACATCCCGTTTATCCAACAGGTTTTTTATATCTGATTCGTTATCAGCTTTATCAATTTTATTTATAACAACAATTAGCTTTTTATCACCATCACCAATCTTGTTTTTTACGGTTTTAACAGCCTTTATCATCTCATCCGAGCCTTCAGTTGCATCAACTAATAAAAGCACTATGGATGCTTTGGAAATCCGATCATATGTACGCTCAATCCCCATTGTCTCAATGGTATCTTCTGTTTCACGAATACCAGCTGTATCGATAAACCTGAACGAAACACCTTCGATATTAATTACATCTTCGATAACATCGCGTGTAGTACCTGGAATTTCGGATACTATGGCTTTTTCCTCGTTCAATATCCGGTTCAGTAAAGTTGATTTTCCAACATTGGTATGACCCACAATAGCAACAGGAACACCATTTTTTATCACATTTCCTAAATCAAAAGATTTCAATAATTTTTGAATAAGATTTTGAATATTATTTAAAAGATCATGCAATTGTTTTCGATCTGCAAATTCAACATCTTCTTCGCTAAAATCCAACTCAAGCTCGAGCAATGAAATAAAATGCAGCAACCGATTACGTAGATTGGCTATTTCATTTGAAAAACCACCCCGCATTTGTTGTACGGCAACTTTATGTGATGCTGCGGAAGAAGAAGCTATCAAATCAGCTACCGCTTCTGCCTGCGACAAATCCATTTTGCCATTTAAAAATGCACGCATCGTATATTCGCCAGGCTTTGCTAAACGTGCACCGTTTTTTATAAATAATTGTAAGATTTGCTGCTGTACGAATTCTGAACCATGACATGAAATTTCAACTATGTCTTCTCCTGTATATGAGTGAGGACCTTTAAAAATAGAAATAACGACTTCATCGATAATTTTATCATTATCAGTTATAGTTCCAAAATGTAGTGTATTCGCTTCCTGATTTATCAGCTTTTTTTGTTCTTTTGGCGATCTGAATAACTTATCGCACAAAACAACAGAATCATTACCAGTTAAACGTATAACAGCAATTGCGCCATTGCCTTGCGGAGTGGAAATTGCGCAAATTATATCATTGTTAATCATACTTTATTTCCTTATACCTAAAACAACTTATTTCATGATCATTTACCATTCCGGCAGCCTGCATAAAAGCGTAACAGATTGTTGATCCAACGAAAGTAAAGCCACGCTTTTTTAAATCCTTACTCATGGCATCTGATTCTTTTGATGTAGCAGGAATATCTTTCAAATTCATCCGGGTATTAATAATTGTTTTCCCTCCTGTAAAAGACCATATATATTTGTCGAAACTACCAAATTCCATTTGTACTTTTATAAAAACAATAGCGTTTTTTACCGTACCGTTTATTTTTAGTTTATTTCGAACTATTCCTTTGTCTTGTAGTAATTCTTCAATTTTATTCTGATTATATTTTGCGATTTTATGATAATCGAAATTATTAAAAGCTTTTCTGAAATTTTCACGTTTATTCAATATTGTACTCCAGCTTAATCCGGCCTGAAATGCATCTAATACCAAAAATTCAAATAACTTTTTATCATCATGAACAGGCACACCCCATTCTTTGTCATGATATTCAATATCCAAGGGCTTTTTTGCCCAGCTACATTTTTGTATTTCCATAATTTTAGTTCCAGATTGGTCCACGTTCCTGTATTGTCTCTAAAAACTTACTTACTGAACGATCATATGTTTTTTCCACATCATCGGGGAAATAACATGCCGGCAACTGCCTGAGATTTCTATGATAAGCAATACAGTCACAGCACACACCTTTTTTACTACATGAATATGTACAGTTGCAGTTTACTTTATTTTGCTCTTTTTTACATTCCATGATATTAAACTATTAAATTCAAAACAAAAATAATAGATAATATACCAGCTAACAAATAAATTCTCTATCCAAAAACACTTTTTATTGCTCCTCCTGCAATGCTAATAGTTTGTCCTGTAACAAATTTCGATAAAGGAGATAATAACCAGACAGCCATTGAAGCTAAATCGTCCGGATTACCAAGAAATCCAACCTTCGTGCCTTTTTCAAATTCCATTTTGGCAGATTCGAATGAAATAGATTTAATTTCAGCTTTCTTATGAATTAAACGATCTAATGCAGATGTATTATGAGATCCCGGTGCTAAAACATTCGCGGTAATACCATTTTCAGAAAGCTCTTCCGATATTGTTTTAGCCAAACCAACTACGGACATTCTTAAGGAAGTACTTAAAACAAGATTTTCAATAGGTTGTTTTACTGACGAACTTTCCAGAAACAAAATTCGTCCATAATCCTGTTTCACAAAACGCGGAATTAATCTTTTTACAATATCTACCTTCCAACGCAATAATTTTCTATATGCATCATCCCAATCAGCAAGTTCGGTTTCCAGAAATGATTTAGCAGGTGGTCCTCCTGCATTAATAAATATTCCTGATATCGTCTTGTTACCAACTTTTTCCAAAATAGTTGTTATTGATTCTTCCCTTGTAATATCTGCAACTACGTAATCAAACTGATTATCAAATTCTTTTTTGATGTCTACAAGCATTTCTTCTCTTCTTGCAACACCAATAACGCCGGCACCTTCCTTCATTAAAAGTTGAGAAACAGATTTTCCGAAACCACTGGTAACTCCGGTGACAATAAAATATTGATTTTTTAAATTGAAATCCATAATAATATTTTTTCTTCTAACAATAAGGGCATAAAAATGTTTAAAAAAACTGCTAATGAAAAAACAAAAGAAGTTTCATTTTTTAACTAATATAATGATTAAAAATTTTTAATAAGTGCTAAAAAATGTTGTTAACTGTTTTTTGTGGGTAGGAAATTGTTGTTCATCAATAAAAGGATAAACAAATCTCTTTTTATTATATATTTCCGGCCATTTTAAATGCCCAATTTATTAATTAATTTATTAACCTAAACTATTATTATTATGAAGAGAATTTTTACTCTACTAATTACATTAATTCTATTTGGTAGTATTTCGTTTGGTCAGAGCTCATCTGATGTTATAGACGGAGTCTTAAAAGTTAAATTTAAAGCCGAAAAGTCGAAGCAATTTGATAATTTATTAGGCAAATCAGCTTCAGCAAGAGAAATTGTTGCTGATCAAAAAGCAGGATACGTTCAAACAGGAATTGAAGGTATCGACAAACTAAATCAAAAGTACGGTGTTGTTAAATATACACGTATATTCAGAGATGCAGGTATAAACGAAGCAAAACACAGAGAATATGGTTTGCATCTTTGGTATAAAATCGAGTTTAATACAAAAGCCCAACCTAATGAATTAGCTTCTGAATTTAAAAATTCATCAGATGTGGAACATGCTAATCCTGAATATAAAGCGCAGTTAACTGGCTTAACTGATACCAAATCGCTTACAGGAACGCCAAATGATCCTAACTTTTCTGATCAGTGGCATTATGAAAATACTGGTCAAAATGGTGGTACAGCTGGTGATGATATCAGTTTATTGGAAGCATGGACTCTTGAAACAGGTAGTTCAAATGTTATTGTAGCTATTGAAGATGGTGGTGTAGATTGGGATCATCCTGATTTAGCCGGAAACATGTGGGTTAATCCTGGTGAAATTGCCGGAAATAATGTTGATGATGATAACAACGGTTATGTAGATGATATTTATGGTTACAATTTTGGTGACGATAAAGGTGAAATTTATGTTGGTGATCATGGAACTCACGTAGCCGGAACAGTTGCTGCTGAAACTAATAATGGTATCGGTGTGGCTGGTGTTGCTGGTGGCTCAGGAAGTAACGATGGTGTTAGAATTATGTCATGTAATGTATTTGCTCAAAGTACCGGTGGATTTGAAGAAGCATATACTTATGCTGCTGACAATGGTGCAGTAATTTCTCAAAATAGCTGGGGATATACATCAAAAGATGTTTACGATCAATCAGTTCTTGACGCTATTGATTATTTTAATGCTGAAGCAGGTTCTCCATCTGCTCCAATGGATGGCGGTATTGTTATATTTGCTGCAGGTAACGATGGTTCAAGCGGACAATGGTGGCCTGGATGTTATGATAATGTTTTAGCTGTTGCTGCAACAAATTGCAATGACGAAAGATCTTATTATTCTAACTACGATACCTGGGTAGATGTTGCTGCTCCTGGAGGAGAACTAATATCAACTAACGATGATCCTACAGCGATTCATAGTACTTATCCTAATGGAGCTTATGGTGTAATGCAGGGAACATCAATGGCTTGTCCTCATGTTTCTGGTGTTGCTGCTCTTATTATTTCTCGTTTTGAGGGAAGTATAACTCCACAACAAGTATTTGATCGCATTGTTGATAATGCTGATAATATTGATTCTGAAAATCCTTCTTATATTGGTAAACTTGGTAGCGGAAGAATAAATGCTTTTGCTTCTTTAGGTGGATCAGTTGTTGTTGATACAGAAGCTCCAACTACTCCATCGGGACTTGTATCATCTAATGTTACAGAATCTTCAGTTGCTTTAAACTGGAATGCTGCAACAGATAATATCGGTGTTACAGGTTATGATATATACAGAAATGGCAGTTACTTAACTACATCTTCAAGTACATCTTATTCAGTAACAGGACTTTCTGCATCAACTGCATATTCATTTTATGTAAAAGCTAAAGATGGTGCTGGTAATGAATCTGGAGCAAGTAATACAGTTTCAATTACAACAAGCGAAATAGTTGCTGTATATTGTGATTCAAAAGGAACTAATTTTTCTTATGAATGGATTGATGAAGTACAGATCGGATCTTATACTAACGCATCAAACGCGGCAGGATATACAGATTTTACAAGCGAAAACATTGCTTTGGAAGCAGGTGCAGCAGTTAGTATTTCTTTAACACCTGGCTTTTCAAACTCATCCTATAATGAATACTGGAAAATCTGGATTGATTACAATAATGATAAAGATTTTGATGATGCAAATGAGCTTGCATTTGATCAGGGAGGAATGAGCAGTTCAACAGTTAACGGCATTATTAATGTACTTTCAACGGCAAGTGGAACAACCAGAATGAGAGTTTCAATGAAATATAATGCAGCTCAGACAGCTTGTGAAACATTCACTTACGGTGAAGTTGAAGATTATACAGTAACTTTTGGTGCAGCTGGTCCTGATACAGAAGATCCAACGGCTCCAACAGGCTTAAGTGCTTCAAATGTTACAACTTCAACAGCAACTTTAAACTGGAATGCTTCAACCGATAATGTTGGTGTTACGGAATATGATTTGTATAGAAATGGTACGCTAATGGCTTCTACTTCTGCTACCAATTATAACGTAACCGGTCTTTCAGCTTCAACAACATATTCATTTTATGTTAAAGCTAAAGATGCTGAAGGAAATATTTCAGCTGCCAGTAGTACTATAAATGTTACAACTGAAGATCCTGCTGATACACAAGCTCCAACAGCTCCAACTGGTTTATCTTCATCAAGTATAACTGAAACTTCATTTACACTTGCATGGACTGCTTCAACTGATAATGTAGGAGTTACCGGATATGATGTTTACAAAAATGGAAGTTTATTGGGTTCTGTAACAGGAACATCTGCTAGTATAACAGGTTTAACAGCTTCTACAACTTATGCAATGTCTGTTAATGCAAAAGATGCTGCAGGAAATGTTTCTGCTGCAAGTAGTACATTAAATGTTACAACCCTTGATCCTGTTGGTGGTGGATGTACCGGCGGAATAACTTCATATCCATATTCTCAAGGATTTGAAGGTTCTATAGGTGACTGGACACAAGATTCAAACGATGATATAGACTGGACTGTTGATGCAAGTGGAACACCTTCTTCAAGTACAGGTCCATCGTCTGCTGATGAAGGAACTTATTACTTATATGTTGAATCATCAGGTAGTGGTACCGGATATCCAAATAAAGTTGCTATAATAAATAGCCCTTGTTTCGATCTTACAGCAGAATCAAATGCAAACTTTAATTTTGCATATCATATGTATGGTTCAAGTATGGGAACAATGGAATTACAAGCTAGTATAGATGGAACTTCATGGACCACATTATGGACAAAATCCGGAGATCAGGGAAATTCCTGGTATAATGCTACTGTTAGCTTAAGTTCTTATTATGGTAGTTCTGTTCAACTTCGTTATGTTGCAACAACAGCAAGTAGTTATAGAAGTGATTTCGCTATTGATGATATTAGCTTAACTACTAGTACAACAAATCCAACTGGTACGAATTTAACATTAACTATTACATTTGATAACTATCCGGAAGAAACAAGTTGGACATTGAAGAATAATGCCGGATCAACTGTTGCTTCAGGTGGAACATATGCGTCTCAAGCTGATGGATCAACTCTTGTTATTCCAATTAATGATTTAGAAGATGATTGTTATGATTTCACTATTTTGGATTCATATGGTGATGGTATTTGTTGTGCATACGGAAGTGGTTCATATACATTAGAAGTTACCGGAGGAGCAGTATTAGCATCAGGAGGTTCATTTACTTCATCAGAAGTAACAAATTTCTGTCTTCCTGCTACAACAAGTTTTACCTCTACACCTCTAAATGTTAATGATAATATAAACGGAAAATCAACTGTTAATATTTATCCAAATCCAGCGAGTACATTTATTAATGTAGATGTGATAAATGGGCATAGAGTTGGAACAATAAGAATTTACAACATGGTTGGTACTTTAGTAAAAACTCTTGAGATGAATGGTAGTGAAAAAGAAGTAGATATTTCTGAATTACCTACTGGTTTATACATCATTTCAATTGAAGATGAAAAAGAACCGCTAGTTAAACAATTTATTAAACAATAAATTATCAAAAAGAGGGATGTAATTTACTTCCCTCTTTTTTCTATGCATTTCAATTAACACACATGATTGGTTTATTTATTTAAATTTTTGCGTAGATAAAAAAAGTCCGGCTAATAGCCGGACTTTAATTTATAAGTTATTTTTATTAAATTAATTTTCGCATTTCGGCCGCTTTTGCGATCAATTCAACCACATCGTCCGATTTAAGATTTTCACAATTAACAATAATATCATAATCTACATAATCTAATTTCCCACCTGCGAAATCATTTCTTAACTGAGCACGTTTTTGATCCATTTCCAAAGTTAATTTCCGGGCTTCATTATGCGAAATCTCATGTCTTCTGCTTACACCATCTATTCTATATTTCAATGGTGCAATTAACCTAACATGCAAGGAGTTAGGAATATCTCCTAAAATTACCGATCCTGCTCTCCCCACAATTATTACTCTGCCTTGTTCGCCAATTGATCTGATCACATCACGTATCGTATTTCTAATTTTTCTTTCACTTTTATAATATTTACTTGATAAAGACTCAATAATTTCATCAACTGCACTTTTTTTTTCATACTTAAATACAAATTCTATTTTTTCTGCAGAAAGCCCTAATTCATGAGCAGCCCGATCCAGAATTTCTTTGCTTACAACTTTCCATGGCTCTTTGTTATTTTTATCCATATTTGAAAGTAACTCTGCCAGATCTGTTGCACACAAATTTGCCGGACATCCAAAATCCCTGGAAATTGTAATAACTGGCCCCGATGATTTAACTTCTTTTTTTGGGATATTGTATTTATATCTATCTTCTAAATATTTAAGTAAAACGTTGGTCATATTTAAGATTTTTAATAACTGTGATAATCCTACCTTTTACAAGTTATCAAAATTCAGGAAGGTTTCCAATTCGGATAGTAAAATTCAATAAAAAAAGCCACTACAATTTGTAATGGCTTAGCTAATTTAGTGATCCCGGAAGGATTCGAACCTTCGACCCACAGCTTAGAAGGCTGTTGCTCTATCCAACTGAGCTACGGGACCAATATCTTTTAGCGATGCAAAAATATAAAAATATCTTTAATCAGAAAAAATTATACATGTTATTTACATTTTTCTTTCGAATAATAAAAAAGAGGCTGTCCAAAAACCCTCTTTTTTCTTGTTTACACTTCGATAAGCCTGCCAGCGGCAGGCAGGCTCAGTATGACAGCATGATTATTTGACAGTTGTCATATTGAGCCTGTCGAAATATGAACAATCTTAAGACTTTTTGGACAGTCACTTCAATATATTCCAACAAACTTAAAACCTAAGCCTCTGACTTTATCCAGTTTACAAGTCCTTTCTTTTCGATAATTTTCATTAATTTCTCAGGCAAAGGAGCAAATTTAAATTCTTTTTCATTAATATAAATCATGCCTTTTTCCATATTAATATCAACTTTATCGCCAGCAACATAATTATCAACTATTTCAGGATTTACTATTAAAGCAAGGCCCTGATTTATACAAGAACGATAAAAAATCCGATTACTTGATTTTACAATAACAGCTTTTACACCTGCATGGGCTAAACCAACCGCAGGATGTTCCCTTGAACTTCCACAACCAAAATTTTCACCGGAAATCACAATGTCGTCTTTAGCAACATTTTTTGGAAAGCTTTCGTCGAAACCTGCAAACAAATGTGGCATAATTGCCTCTGCATCCGAACTTAAAACATTGTACGTTAAATTACCTGCAAACATCTGGTCTGTATTAATATTATCAGCATCCGCATAATTCCATACATTACCTAATTTTCTATTATCATCAGCTTTAATTTCAACAGTTGATCCTGCTTCTTTTTGATATGGGAACTTGTCATTATATTCTTTACCACGAGGATCAGCTATTACTCCTTTTAATGCAGTATAAGCAACCGTTGCAGGAGAAGCAAGATATATTTCAGCTTCTTTATTTCCCATACGGCCCTTAAAGTTTCGGTTTGCTGTTGAAATAACAGTAAATCCATCGGCAGGAATTCCTTGCCCTGTTCCTAAACATGGTCCACACGAAGCACTTAAAACAGTAGCTCCGGCAGTAATTAATTTCGTAATCAAACCTTCTTCAATAGCCTGCAGATAAATCTTCTGAGATGCAGGAATAACTAATAACTGAAATCCTTCTGCAATTTGTTTTCCTTCAAGAATTTCGGTTGCAATTTTAATATCTTCAAATCTTCCATTAGTACAAGTTCCGATAACTCCCTGATGCACCTTTTTACCTTGGACCTCAGAAACAGCTTTTACATTATCAACATGATGAGGAGCAGCAACCAATGGATAAATTTCACTTAAATCCAGTTCAATTTCCTTTGCATAGTTTGCACCTTCATCTGCCCAAAGACCATCAACTTTATCTTTTCCGTAAAACTCTGTTAAAACCTTATCAGCCGGAAAAACAGCATTCTTCGCTCCCATTTCCGATGCCAGATTTGCTAATGTCATACGTTGTGCAATGCTCAAATTTTTAACTCCATCGCCATGATATTCAATTGACATATAATCTGCACCGTCAGAACCCATCATTCCAATTATCCAAAGGGATATATCTTTTGCATAAACGCCCTGATTTAATTTTCCTTTTAAAGTTATTTTTATTGTTTCAGGAACACGGAACCAGGTTTCGCCACGTTTCCATAATCCTGCAGCTTCCGTCCTGTCAATACCAGCAGCCATAGCATTAAAAGCTCCTGCAGTACATGTATGACTATCGCTACCAACTATTACCATTCCGGGCATAGCATGATAAGACATAATCTGATGACAGATTCCCTTTCCTGCATCATAGAATTTATCAATACCTTGTTTTTTTACTATTTCTCTAACAGTTTGGTATTGTGTAGCCAGTTTAGCATTTGTTGGCGGAGCATTATGATCTAATACAATTAAAAGTTGACCCGGATCAGCAACTTTTTCGCCACCCATCTTTTCAAATGTATTTTTTATGCTGGCAGTATTATCGTGCGTTAAAACGATATCAGGCTTCTTAAATACAATGCTCCCACAGTCAGCATCAAATATTTTTTCTACAAAAGTTTTTGCAGTCATATGTTAAGTTTTTTATTTCAAATTTATTTTTATCATAAAGTACTTTAATCCTAAATAACAAGAATTCAGAAGTCAGAAGTCAGTTTTGCTTGATCTTATTCATGTATGACACTAACATTTTGCTAATTTCTTCCAAAATTTCTTTCATCTCAGATTGAATAATATAACCCAAATCTTTTGATAATAAGATATAGTATCTGCATTCTTCAAGTGATCCCTGAGCTATATTATAAAACCGTAGTTTATCTTTCTCACCTTTTCTTGTAAAACCTTCAGCAATATTTGCAGGAATAGAAATAGCTGCTCTTCTAAATTGAGACGTTAATCCGTAAAGTTCTTCTTTTGGAAAATCTTTAGTTACATTGTAGACTTCCAATACAAACTGATGTGCCTTTTGCCAAACTAACAAATTTTTAAAAGAACTACCCATTTATTTCTGTTTTCTGTTATCTGAATTCTGTCTTCTGAATTCTGGAATTAAAACAATCCTCCATTCTGATATATTTCCATTTGAACATCAGAGAAAGGTTCTGCTTTAATTGTTTTGTTATTTTTAGTATTAGTAATTTCTCCTGTTTCCAGATTTACTTTAACAGTATCTTTATCTTCAAGCCCGAGCTCATTAAGAGAATTGTATCGTACTATTGGAAATGCAGCATTTATAGCATTTCTTTCGTAAATAGCACCAAAAGATTCGGCTACAACAGCCTGTACGCCAAGTGCTTTAAAGCAATCTACAGCTTGCTGGCGTGAACTTCCACTACCAAAATTCTTTTGTACAACAACAATATCGTCAGGTTTTGCTTTGGTTGCAAAGTCCTCGTACCCCTTCAGGTTGTCGAAAGTATATTGTCCCATTTCATTAATATCGGTAATTGATAAATATCGGTTATGAAAAATCATATCAGTATCGATATCATCTTCTTTAATATACCATACTCTGCCTTCCAGTACTTTAGGATTTTCAATACTAACTTCCTTTTCCTTTTTTTCTGATTTTGCCTGAGATTTTAATAAATTTTCGAAGGTAGCAGGTTTTTCAGGGATATCATCCGGAGTAGTAATGTAACCAGCTACAGTCGATGCTGCAACAACTGCCGGAGATGCTAAATAAACTTCTCCTTTACCTTGTTTTCCCGGAAAATTTCTGTTTCCTGTACTTATTGTTATTTCACCTTTTCCGTTTTGTCCAACCTGACCTGCAGCACATCCTGCACATCCTGCATTCGATAAAAGAGCTCCTGCGTCTTTAAAAATTTTAATCAATCCATTTTCTAAACATTCATCCCATACTTCATTTGTAGAAGGAACTATTTTAAGAACAACACCCGGTGCAATTTTATTTCCTTTTAACACATCTGCCGCAGCTTTCATGTCTTCGTAGCGTCCGTTTGTACAGCTGCCAATAAAACCGGAATCGATTTTTACTTTCTTCACCACATTTATTTCAACTGCATCATGAGGTTTACCAGGACGTGAAACCCGCGAAGCAAAATCTTCAAAATTAAGATCAATTACCTGATCATAATTAGCATCGGAATCAGCTTTAACAAGTTCAATCTTTTTACCTGCACGTTCTTCGCTGTATCTAAGAATTTCTTCGTTTGGAGTAAATAATATGATAATGGCTCCCATTTCAGTAGCCATGGAAGAAATAGTAATTCTTTCGTCGAGAGACAATTTATCGATATCTTCTCCATAAATTTCAATTGAATAACCCAACAAAGTATTTGCTCCAAATTTGTTCAGCATATTCAGAACAATATCTTTTGCAGATAATCCGTTTGGACGTTTCCCTTTAATATTTAGTTTAACAGATTTTGGTACTTTAAACCAAACTTTTCCATTACTCCACGATGCAGCAATATCTTTATCGCCCATTCCTTGTCCAAATGCTCCTACAGCACCCAAAATATTAGCATGGGAATCGGTTGTTACCGATGTAGCACCTGAATATACCAATCCGTCGTGAATCAATATGTGCGTTCCAATACCATTTTCTAAATCGTATATTTTAATTCCTCGTTCGCGGGCAAAGTCACGGCAAATTTGCTGATTAACAGCATATTTCTGATCCGATCCTGTTGGGTTGCAATCGAAAGTAAAAAATGTTTTAGAAGTATCATCTATTTGTAAATTATTATCGACAATGTTTTTTACCACATTGGCTCCACCAAAATCACGAGCAGCTCTTGCATCGATATCAATATCTACAATGTCTTCAGGTTTAACAAAATCCTGATTTGAGTGATTGGCAATAATTTTTTCAATTAATGTCATTCCCATAGCTAAAAGAGTTTTAGTTTTTAGTTTTAGTTTGATTAAATAAAGAAGCAAATTTACAATATTTAATATTTAAGAATACGATTCTAATCTACTTTTAATCATAAAATTTTCATGCTGTTTATTTAACAAAATTATTTAAGGAATCTTCAATACTTATATCCCAAAATATTTTTAATTCTAATGCTTCATCTATTCTTTATTATTAATGTTTTCTAAATTATCTTTGCAACTTATTATTTTACAAATGAGCCAATCCATACATTCGAATATTTTTAAGCTTTATGTGATTAAAGTAGCCAAATGGTTCATGCTTTTTATGCCTATTGTAGTGTTATTTTATAAGGATAATGGGTTGGAGATGCGCCATATCTTCATTTTACAGGCAATTTATTCTATTGCGATTGTAGCTTTAGAAATTCCTTCCGGGTATTTAGCCGATGCAATGGGAAGAAAGGTTACGCTGGTTCTTGGAACAATATTAGGTTTCTTCGGATTCCTAACTTATAGTTTTTCCTATGGTTTTACAGGATTTTTAATAGCCGAAATTATTTTAGGTCTGGGTCAAAGTTTAATCTCAGGTGCTGATTCTGCCATGTTATATGATTCACTTTTGGAAACCAGTAAAAAAGACAAATATATAAAATTTGAAGGCAGAATGGTTTCCATTGGAAATTTTGCTGAAGCTATAGCAGGAATCCTGGGTGGACTGTTGGCAACTTTAAGTTTTCGTTATCCCTACTATGCACAAACTATAATTGCTTTTTGTGGAATACCTGCGGCATTTCTTCTGACTGAACCTTTTAGGCAAAAGAAGCTCGTTAAAATGAAATTTAACGACATACTTAAAATAGTAAAGTTCTCATTACACGATCACAAAGAACTTAAATGGAACATTATTTTCTCATCGGTAATTGGAGCTTCTACACTTACTATGGCCTGGTTTGTTCAGCCATATTTCGAAATAATATTATTACCTGTCGGTTTATTTGGTGTGCTGTGGACAATACTTAATCTCACAGTGGGTTTTAGTGCTATGCTGGCACATAAAGTAGAATTAATACTGAAACAGGTGAAATTTATGATTGGTATTAGCTTATTAATTCCTGCCGGATACATAATCGTTAGCCGTATTAATACATTGTGGGGAATAGGAATTCTTTTTATTTTTTATATTGTTCGTGGACTTGCCACACCTGTTTTAAAAGACTATATCAATAGATTATGCGATTCAGATATTCGTGCTACAGTGCTCTCTGTAAGAAACTTTGTTATAAGAATATTCTTCGCAATTATTGGTCCATTTGTTGGTTGGTACACTGATCATTATACTTTACAGGCTGCTTTACTTTTATCAGGAATCATATTTTTTATATTGGCGGGATTCACTTTATTCATGCAGTTGATGAAGTTAAAAGTTAAAAGTTAAAAGTTAAAAGTTAAAAGTTATATGCTTCATGATGCTTATTTTTCCATGAATTCTGTAATATGTGTTTTGTATTCTTAACTAATTGGATGATGCACCAACAAATGCCTAGGTTGTAGCTACCAGAACAGCTGTCTGAATTTCTTTTAATGTTTGACTCACAGCATCTGATATTTCAATATTCTTAGTTAATTCTTTAATTCTCTTTTTTGCTGCTTTATGCTCATTTTTACTAATGAATAAAATTCGAATTAATTTGCAGCTGTTCAACAAACTCAGTAATAGCAAATCTTCAATACCAGGCTTTTCGTTTTCCAATGCTATTTTTTTCAACTTCGTTTTTATTTCTTCGGTGTTTTTTGGATTAATTACCGGATATCTGAATATTTTAATCAATCCCCATACGTATGCTTTCCTGTTAATTTTAATAATTTTTTTATCAAACAAATCTTTCAAAATCATTTTTTTAAATCCGGATGATTTATTTCCAATTTTATAAACCCAGTATTTAGCTTTACGTTGTTTTCCGGAACTATTAATTAACTTAATACAGGCATTAACAATAGAAATTTTTGTTAGCTTATTATCAGTCACAACTATTTTTTTATTCTTAATAGAAATTTTATTCAACTCCGAAAGTTCAAGTAATATAGCTCCTGCAATACCATAATTCAAAGACATTGAATCAATCAGGAACTTTCCCTTTTTTACATCCAGCGAAAGCAGTATAAATTTCTCAATTATGTTTAATTCCATATAGATCAAATTTTTATTCAGATAAATTTACAAAATATCAGGGTAATTTTAAAATGAATTTCAAAATAGAAATGTCAAACTCAATGTAAACAGGATATTTATTCTTTTTTTCTGTCCTTTTTTGTTGACTTATCCTTGACTTCAATGACTATTTATCAGAATTTTATTTATTATTTAGTACTTTTATTTTTTACTACACAAAATTTATTGTCTATGAAACTTGCTGTAAAAGATGCAATGAGATGTGTTGGTTGCCAGAGTTGCATGTTTGCATGCTCCAGAAGAAGCGGAAATGCAGGATTGTCAAATACATGTATTGGAGTCAAATCTTCAGGTGGAATTTCAAAAGGATACACTGTAATAGTATGTCGTTCGTGCGAAAATCCACCATGTGCAAGTGTTTGTCCAACAGGTGCACTTGTGCCAAAAAAAGGTGGAGGCGTTCGTTTAATTTCTTCAAAATGTATTGGATGTGGTTTATGCCAGGATGCCTGTATAATTGATGCTGTATTTTGGAACGATGAGCAGGACAAACCAGTGATTTGTGTTCAGTGTGGTTATTGTGTTGACTACTGCCCATATGATGTTTTAGAGTTAATTAAAGATGAGAAAGGAGTTAGTCATGATTGAAAATGATACTTTATCGAAAGTTTTATATATTGATTTAACCAAAAAAAGATATTTTGTTAAGGATCGTAAGGATCTTTTTGAAAAATATCTTGGAGGAACAGGTGTTGCAACTCAACTACTACTGGAAGAATGTCCCGAAGGAATTGATGCTTTTGATGCCGATTCACCAATTATATTTGCAGTTGGTCCATTATCAGGTGTATTTCCTTTGGCATCAAAAACATGTGCAATGTTTAAATCTCCCCACACAGGTGATCTTGGCGAAAGTCATGCCGGTGGCAGAAGTGCAATAGCAATACGAATGGCAGGCTACGGAGCTATAGTGATAAAAGGTAAAAGCGAACTTCCAATATATCTTTCCATTAGTAAAGGTAAAGTTCTGTTTAAAAACGCTACTACCCTGTGGGGAATGAAAGATGGTTCTGTCGCAGCCAGAGTAATGCGCCAGAATGAAGATGGTGAAGGATTAAGAGCAATTTTCAGAATTGGGCAGGCAGGCGAAAATATGGTAACATTTGCAAATGTTACCACTGAAACTTACCGGCATTTTGGAAGATTAGGCCTGGGAGCAATATTTGGCAGCAAAATGCTTAAAGGAATTGTAGTTTCAGGAAAACAAATGATTGAAGTTACTAACAAAAAAGAATACAGAGCTTTATATGATCAAATTTATAATGCGGCAACCGAGTCACCTGTGATGCAAAAGTATCACGATGTAGGTACTGCAATTAATATTAAATCGTTAAATTCCGTTAATGCTTTACCAGTAAAGAATCTGCAAAGGAGTTCAACTGAAGATATAAAATCAGTTACCGGTGAAGAAATAGCAAAGCATCATTTAGCACGTAGGGTTGCATGCGCACATTGTCCTGTAGCATGTATACACCTTGCATATTTGAGAGAACCGTATGACGATGATCCTTACTTTTACAAAACTACTCCTGTTTGTTATGATTTTGAATTAATATACTCATTAGGAACAATGGTGGGTATTACAGAACCAAAAGCATTACTTAAACTAATTGATATTGTTGAACGGGTTGGTGTTGATGCCATAAGTATGGGTGTTGTTTTATCATGGATAACTGAGATGTTCGAAAAAAATAGAATTAAAGAAGATGACTTAAATGGCTTATCAATACAATGGGGAGATGTTGATACATATATTGAATTAGTTAAAAATATTACAAAACCAAGTACCGAATTTTTAAAAGCATGTAGCAAAGGTGTTAGTTTTGCATCATCGGTATATGGAGGAAAAGAATTTGCCATGCAATTCGGGAAGAACGAAATGCCGGGATATCATACAGGACCAGCTGGTTACCTCGGATTTTTGCTAGGTGCGCGACACAGTCATTTAGATAACGGAGGATATTCTGTTGATCAAAAAGAATTAGTAAAAGTTGATTTGTCGCCAGAACAAGTTGTTGATAAATTGCTTGATGAAGAAGCAATTCGACAAATTCTATCGAGTATTGCGGTTTGTTTCTTTGCACGTGGAATTTATGATCTGAAATTAGTAAGTGAAGCCATTAAATTACTCGGATTTAGTTTAGATGAAAAGAAGTTAATGGATATTGGAAAACAAATTCATTTAAACAAATACAAATTTAAAATGCGCGAAGGTTTTAGTTTCGACAAACTTGATATTCCCGAACGTATTTATGAAACCAAGGATCCTACAGGCAAAATAACAAAAGAATTCATTCACAATGGATTAAATTATGCTAAGAATCTTATTAACTAGTAGTTTTGCTAATAAAACGAAAGCCTGCTCAATTCGAAGCAGACTTTTTTTATGCTTTCACATAATAAACTACTAACTTTTTACGTAATAATAATATAGCATTAAAACAGAAAGTAATTTATTTACTTCTCTCTCGTAAATATTTTTTGTTATAGAAAATTTATAGCCAATATATAGCACTTATGGAAAACGAAGCAATTGAAAGTTTGGTGTTTACCAAAAAAAGCAAAGACGACCTAATAGATGAGACAATAATTTGTCTACAGGGATTACTGTATGAAACATTTTCGAATAAGGGTAAGCAAAATCTCTTAAATATTTTTCCTGAAAATACACATCCCGATGATTTAAGAATAAAATTAGATAACGTTGTTATCTATGTTGAAAGCCTAAAAACTCCGAGCTTATCAATAGAAGTTATTTTAGATATATTTCAAACTCAAACCAATTTTGAATTAGGAACGTATTCTCATATTTTCAACCAGGAAGGTAACCTGATTGATGAACTATTGGTAATTAATTAAATACTATATAAAAAAAAGTGAATAAAATATGAAAACAGCCGGTCAATATTGACCGGCTGTTTATATTTATTCTACTCCTAATTCTTTAAGCCTATCTTCTATTTTTTGTGATATCTCTTCAAACTCCTTCTCATACTCTTCATCATCTGCACAATCCGCTAATGCCACCCACTTTGTACTCCACTCCATAGCTTCCTGCATTAGTTCCATATAGCGCGTTGCAACAATTGCATCACCAGGATTCTTTAAATAATCGTCGAGTACTTCTATGTATTCATCAACCCATTCCTCATAATGAGCCAAAAAATCATCGCAATTCTTAATTTCATCTGATTTTTTTTCTTTTTTCTCAATTGAGCTTTCTTTATCAGTTCCCGAACTGCCACAGGATGCAAATCCAAGAATACTAAGTAATAGAATTAAATAAGTTAGTTTTTTCATAATCTGTATTTTTACATTTACTCAAATATACTGTTTATTTAAGATAAAAGTAAAATAGATAAAAACATTAATTCTTAATATTAGTCATAATCCAGGATCTGAGTTTTTCATTAAATTCTATTCCCGATGGTACAGAATGTCCATATTCTGTAAATATAAACTTAGTTAAATTCGCATTATTTTCTTCCAGTTTTTCTATCAACTCCTTAGTAGATAAATATGGACAATTCAAATCATTAACTCCATGGTAAATAAAAATTGGGACATTCAGAAAGTGTTTAATATTCTTTTCTTTCAAAAAGTCAGGATATTCACCACCCCGTATCTTTTGAAAGAAATTAATGTTTGGTTCACCAGCAATTATTGCTAATGCACTATATCGTTCAGGGTTCTCATAAAAAGTTCTGTAAACTCCATATCCACCCATCGAAAAGCCAGATAAAATAATGTTGTTAGTATCAACATTAAAATTTCTTATAATGTCATTGATTGCTTCATTTATATCTTTTTGTGATTCTTGCGTGCCATAATAATTAGAAATACCACGTCCGTGTGGCGCAATGGTAATAAAATCATCCTGGATTATATATCTATGATTCCTTAAGGCGTTTAAATCTGTTCGACCACTTCCATGTAAAAATACCATTAATGAATATTCTTTAGTCACATCAAAATCCTCTGGTAATTTAATGGAATAGGGTCTTAAATCATTATCTATTTCTGAAATAAATGCTCTGCGATGATCATCTTTAATCATTAAGAGGCTCCTATTTCCATCCAAATAATTTGCTATTAACTTTTTAGTAACACTGATCTCTTTTATAAGATTTGTATAAGTGTGATACCTTTTCAAGTTGGCCATTTTATTCTCTAAACTTCGAATATAATATTGTAAAGTTGTATAATCGCAAAGAGCAATATTATCTTTAATAACTTCGAGTTCATTTTGTAACTGTTTTGTATTTATAACTGGTAATATTGTGAATTCAACATGCTTATTGTTAGTTTCTATAGATTCAACAGATAAACTATAAGTATCCGGATCTATACCTGGAAATTTAAAAGAAATATAATTTCTTTTCTCTTTTTCGTCATACTCAATTTCATGATAATTACTATAAATTAAACTGTCTTCTTTATTATTAATTATCACATTAATAGAAATATTC
>JAHOYT010000026.1 GCA_019038645.1 Bacteroidales bacterium | reverse complement strand
TAAAAAGGTAGCTTAATTTTATGTTTAACCTGTAGCCATATTTTAGGACAAGACATAAAAAGTCAAAACACACAGAAATATTCTAAATCAAAATATTATGAAAAAAATAATTGTATCAGTTTTAATGATAATTATAAATTTAAGTATTCTATATGGACAAAAAGGGCGGGATTCTATTTTTACATATTTGGGGTATTCCGAAAAAATTGAATCCAAAGTTCTAAACCAAACAAAAACAATTCTTATACACCTCCCATATAAATTTGATATTGATAAAGAATATCCTTTAATTGTACTTTCAGATTTCATGGCATTCAAACCGTTCTCAAGCATTACCGAGTTAATGGCTTATAACAAGACAATTCCGTGGTCTATTGTTGTTTGTCCAATGACAATAAATGCACGAGACGATTACTCGCCAATTATCAATGACACTTCAGAAACTATAAATGGAGGAAAAACATTAGATTTCTATGAGAAAGAATTAATTCCATTTCTAAAATCAAAATACAAGATTTCTAAAAAGGTTCTCTGGGGCCAAAACAATTCTGGAATGTTCACAACATTTGTCATGTTATCCAAACCAGGCCTATTTGATGGATATTTTTCTGATATGCCCAAATTAGATTTGTTAAAAGAAAAAATAAACTCAGACGATATTTTCAAAAATTGTGAAGGAAAAAAAGTGTTCTATCAATTTAGTTGGAATGCAAGTGAACCCCAAAAAGAAACTACTAAATTACTTTTAGATAAGCTTGATAATTATGCACCTGAAAATTTGATTTGGGAATATAGAGAAGATAATGACTCTATTTTTATAACACATATCCTGACAAATTATACTTACGGATTAGATTCGTTTTTTAAAAGAATGGCTGAGTAATTTACAGCAACTAACAGTCGTTCAGAAAATCTTTATACTCTTAATTCTTCTATTTATTTCATTTTTGTCCTAATTGGCAGCTATTCTTGTCTCAATTTGCATACATCGATATGTCCTATTATTGCGTGCTTTGTATCAGTTAAATGATTACGAACATTAAATAATAATATTATGTTAAAAAAAATTAGTTTTATTTTATTGGCAATTCTATTATGCCAGGGAATTCTAAAATCGCAGACAAGTGAACAAACAGATAGCTTGGCATATAGGCTTGGTTTTTCTACTTATCTTTCACATACCGATAGATTTGCATCAGGTTTCGATATTTTTACCGATAGCGAAGGGTATACTTATATTTCAGGAAATACCAGAGATAAGAATTTTCCAGCTACTGAAGGAGCATATCAAACGGAATTAAAGGGCGATGGTTTGGCCGATGTCTTTGTAGCAAAATTTACGCCCAAGGGTGAAATAGTATTTGCCACATTAATTGGTGGTACAAAAAGAGAACATCATACAGCTATAACAGTAGATGAGCAAGGGTATATTTATATAGCTGGAGGAACAGAATCAATAGATTTTCCTGTAACTGAGGGAGTGTACGATACCAGTTTCAATGGTGAAGGACAATGGGCCGGCGATGTTTTCTTAACTAAAATGAATCCAACTGGAACTGACATCATATTTTCTACATTTATAGGTGGAGCAGTTGAAGAAACAGTAAGCGGTGGGGGTATTAAGATTGATTCAAAAGGTAATATCATTCTTGCCGGAGTTACCCTCTCTCATGACTTTCCTCTAACAAAAGGCGTTATTGACACTACAAAAAATGAGCACCATGGCTTTCTTTCTAAATTTAATCCAGATGGAGAAAAGCTTTTGTTTTCCACTTTTTTTGGAAGTAGTCAAATGGAAATGATTCTTGGACTTGATGTTGATGACAAAGATAATATATATATAACAGGCGGTACTCTTACAGCAGACTTACCGGTAACTGATAATGCTGTTCGAAAAGAATTCATTAAACCTGAGAACAGAGCCAGAATGGATCATTTTATTGCCAAAATAGACGAAACAGGTAACAAAATTTCGTATTTAAGCTATTTCGCAGCCGATGGATATATGAGCTCAAATTTAAAATGGACCAAGCCAAACAGATTGATAGTATCTGGTAGCACTAAGGAAGAAGGTTTCCCGGTTACTGATAATGCTCTAAGTAAAAATGGGAAGGGTAAACAGGATTGCTATATATCTGTATTTAATTCTGAAACTATGACCTTAGAATACTCTACACTATTTGGAGGAAGTGAAGCCGAGAAAGTAATGTCAGTAAATTTTCTAAATAAAGATACTATTGTAATTGGAGGAACAACAAGTTCTGCAGATTTTCCGCTTACCGGGAACGCCTTGTATTCAGAGTATCCAACCTGTGAAAAGACCTTTAATTCTACTTTTTTTGCGCGCAAAAAATCTTTTGTTTCTGTTATCGACATTAAAAATAGTAAACTTCTTTATTCAACATACTTAGGTTCATGTTTCCTATTTAATGTGCACCCCGACAAATCGGGAAATATCAGTTTTGTAGCAGAAGCTGGCCAGCGTGCAGAAGCTGGAATGACAGGTTTTCCGGTAGGCAGAAATGCCATTTTGGAACCTCCTACATATACGATGGTAGGACAATTGGTTATAGATGAGCCTGTTGATAATGCCATTTTGGAAAGTTATGTAGGTAAATATGAACTAAGAGAAGGAGTTACTATTACTGTTACTAAAGAAGGTAAGCAAATGAAAGCTCAAATAACCGGGCAAGATCAATTTGAAATTTATCCGGAATCTAAAAACCTATTTTATATGAAAAGGGTCGATGCTCAATTCAGATTTGACTTAAATGATGAAAAAGTGGAAAGCATGACAATATTACAAGGTGGAAGGGAATCTACATGTCTTAAAATAGAAGATTAAATAAGTACAAATAAAATAACTAATAAAACCTTATTACAATGAAAAATTACATATTAGCATTTATCGCCTTATTTATAGGTATTAGCCTTGGTTGCCAGGCACAAAACAACTATATCTCAGAAGAAGTCAGAGAAAATATCAAATTTCGTGTTGATAATCATATTAATACTGGAATAGTTGTAGGAATAATTACGTCTGAGGGAACAACTTATTATAGCTATGGAGTAAAATCTTTAAAGACCAATGAGCTTATTGATGAAAATTCTGTATTTGAAATTGGCTCTAATTCAAAGACCTTTACTGGAATTTTATTAGCAGACATGGTTGTGAAAGGTGAGTTGAATTTAGATGACCCATTACAAAAGCTTTTACCAGAAGGCATCATAGCTCCCACTAGAAATGGAGAATCAATCAAATTAGTTCATATGGCCAATCACACATCCTCATTACCTTCACTGCCAAACAATTTAACCCCACAGCGTGTAAATCCTCTTGGAGATTACTCAGAAGAGAAATTATACGCTTTCATAGATGGCTATGAACTTACCCGGGATATTGGTTCTAAATACGAATACTCCAATTATGCTTTAGGATTGTTAGGGCATGTGCTGGCGAAAAAAAATCAAATGAGTTATGAGGAATTAATGGTGGAGGTTATTGCCAAACCCTTAGAATTAGAATATACCTCCACTCTCTTAACTCCTAAAATGAAAGAAAACCTGGCTATGGGACATAGCAATGGAGTCGAGATAGAAAGTTGGGATATGGCTCTAACTTTAGTTGGTGCCGGAGCTATTCGCTCTACCGCAGTGGATATGCTTAATTATTTGGCGGCAAATATGGGCGTAAAAAAAAGCAATCTGTACACAGCAATGCAGTTATCACACAAAAATTCAGGAAGTGAAGACAGTACTGAAATTGTAGGATTAGCATGGCATACCAGAATGCGTGATGAGTTGGAAATTGTTTTGCACTCTGGACTTACTGGAGGCTACTCTACATTTATAGGTTTTATCAAGGGTGGAGATAAAGGTGTTGTAGTCCTATCCAATTCAACTGCTAGTGTCTATGATATTGGAATGCATTTATTACATCCGGCATCAGCTTTAAAAAAACCAAAGATTCCCATTGGAACTTATCTTAAGACAATTATTGAAAATGAAGGGATTGAAACAGCTACAAGAACTTACCGGGAATTAAAAGAAAATCAAACAGACGCATATGATTTTGAAGAGTATCAATTGAATATGTTGGGCTATTCTTATCTAAGAGAAAAAGAAATTGAAAAAGCCATTGCCGTATTCAAAATAAATACGGAGGCCTTTCCAAATTCTGCAAATGCCTTTGATAGTTATGGTGAAGCATTGATGAAGAACAATGAAAAGGAAAAAGCGATCACCAGTTATAAAAAATCTGTTGAACTCAATCCTGGTAATACAGCAGGTATAGAAATTCTTAAAAAATTAGGAGTAAAAACAGAGAGTTTGATACAAGAGGTGACTGTTGATGAGGCCATTCTGGAAACTTATGTGGGAAATTATGAACTGGCTGCAGGGTTTGCCATAGCTGTCAGTAAAGATGGTAAGCAAATGAAAATACAGGTAACGGGTCAAGATCCGTATGGAATTTATCCAAAATCTGAAAATGTTTTTTATACAAAGGCATTCCCGGCTCAAATTACATTTAATAAAAATGAGGATGGCCAAGTAGAAAGCCTGACCTTATCTCAGGGAGGACGAGAAAGTACGGGAAAAAAATCGGCCAATTAATTAAAATATTATGCGAAACTACGTATTTACTATTCTGATACTGCTTTTTGTCGCAGCTCTAACAAGTTGTTCATCTGCCGAAACAACAGATAGTCCGGCTGAAAATCAAGTTGTCTTTTCGCAACCAGCACTTGATCAAAGTAAATCAGATTCAATTCATCAATTACTAACTAAAATAGTAAATGATGGTAAAGCACCTGGAATAATTGCTGCAATAGCTTCAAGCGAAGGTGTAATTGCCATAGCTTCTGCCGGAGAGCGTAAAGCAGGTTCTGGTATTGCGTTTACCACTAAGGATGTGGTGCATCTTGGTTCATGTGGAAAAGCAATGACTGCCACAATGCTCGCTACTTTGGTGGCAGAAGGGAAGCTTAGTTGGGACACGAAACTGATAGAAGCTATTCCGGAACTAAAAAACAGGATTCATACAGATTATCATAAAATCACACTATGGCAACTACTTACCCACCGAGCCGGGATTCCGAAAAACTCAACAGATGAAGGCGCATTCCGTTCAAAAGAAATTAAAAAAAGGCGACTGGCAATTTTAGAAGATAATTTTAAGTTGCCAGCTAGCTATGAAATTGATAAGTTTCATTATTCAAATTTTGGATATATGATTGCCGCATGTATGGCAGAACAAATAACAGGCTTAAGCTGGGAAGTTTTAATGAAACAACGTTTATTCGATCCTTTGGGAATGTCGTCGGCAGGATTCGGTAATCCCAATAAAAACAAATCTACAGACCAACCCTGGGGTCATAATAAGTATGGTTGGAAATGGTGGCCAAGTGAAGCTTACTATGCAGAAGCAATAAGCCCTGCAGGTAGGGTATATTGTAGCATAGCCGACTGGGCTAAATTTATTTCACTTCAATTACCAACCGAAAACCCAATTCTGGAACGCAAGTATTTAGACAAATTAATTGAACCGGTAGGCGGCCACTTCTACGCAGGAGGCTGGGGTGTTACAGAACGTCCTTGGGCAAAAGGAATTGCTTTTAACCATGCCGGAAGCAATGAAATTTGGTATGCTTCAGTTTTAGTCACTCCAAAATTAGATAGAGCTTTTGTGGTGGCTACAAATTCGTGTGATTTTGGTTCTACACCCGATGTTTGCATAGAAATAGCGAATAAGATGATTAGGATGGAATTGAATTTAGATAATAAGTAAATAAAGAATTATACAAAACACAAATATAAATACAAGAGACTTTTTATAATTAAAAAACAATAATTTATAGGAGATAAAATCATGAAAACATTATTAATTACAGCACTACTCTCTATGAGTATTATTACAAACACACTCGCTCAGAAAATAGATTTTTCAATCAATTTAGCTAATGATGGCAGAGTACACACTAATAATTCTTCCGTTATTGATAAGGATGGGAATATCTTTGTTGCAGGAGGAACAAGAGATGGTTTAAAAGTTACAAACGACGCTTTTCAAACAGAATATAATGGCGATAGCGGTGGACGAACCGGAGGAGATATCTATTTAATGAAATTATCACCTGAAGGAGAATTAATTTACTCAACATACATAGGTGGTACGCAGAATGAGTTTTATTGTAATCAAATTGCCATGGATGAGGATGGTAATGTGTATGTAGGATTTACAACAGATTCTAAGGATTTACCTGTTTCTGATAATGCATACCAAAAATCAAAAAAGGGTGTTGAAGATGATAATGATCATTATATTATTAAATTCAGTAACGATTGTGAGTATATTGCATCAACATATTTCGGAGGATCTGGCAGTGATCATTGGACCAGATTAGCGGTTAATAACAATATCTTGTATTTAGTTGGAGGTACTAAATCAGAGGATTTTCCAACAACTGCTGGTGTTATTCAAGATAAGTACAATATATGGGGTGGTACGGATTCTGACAAACAATGGATGGAAAAGGATATAACTATTACTGCTTTATCATTAAACCTGGATAAAGTTTTGCATTCAACCTATTTGGGTGGTAATAATTATGAAGCTGTCAGTTCATTTTCTTTTGATAAAAATGGAAGAGTAATCCTTGCGGGTTCTACCAAATCAGATGATTTTCCAACTTCTGAATTATGTTATGATAATTCTTACAATGGTGATTATGATGGTTTCTTAACTATTATAAATCCAAGCTTCACAGAAATTGAATATTCAACTTTTATTGGAAAAGACACAACTGATAATATTCAATCAATTGCACCCTTAGATGCCAATAATATTGTTATTGTTGGTTATACCAAATCACTTGATTTCCCGATAACATCGGATGCTTTATATGGAAAGTACATTGGTGGAAGTTCAGACGGTTTTATATTAAAATTGAATGTCAAGACAAATGAACTTGTATATTCTTCTTATTTAGGTAGTACAGGAGGCGATCAAATAAATGAACTTGAAATAACTGATAAACAAAAAATTATACTTGTTGGTAGAACAGGATCAAAAGATTTCCCTGTATCGGAAAATGCGCTTCAACAATCTAACAATGGTGGAGCTGAATTGGTTATTTTAAAGCTTGAGAAATCTCTTAAGAATATTGAATATTCAAGCTATATAGGTGGTTCAAAACATGAGTACTTTCCAAATACCGAATATACTAGTGACAATAAATTGGTGGTAACATTTACAAGCACATCTTCCGATTTTCCTGTAAGCATAAAATATGCTGAAAAGGATAGTACGAATTTGAATGTTTTAGTGAAGATTGATTTGAACAATAAATAGCAGGTGGCTTATTAATAAAAACAGAAAAGTAACTTAAGTATTATTAACGTATGTAGAAGATTAACCATTTGCATTTATTCAAAAACAAAATACAATTATTGTTGTTTTTTGCTTTCTGGTTGAGCTATTTTACTATCAATATTATATCTACTCATTTTTTTAGTAATGATAAATTCCATGCTGAGTTACTTTTACATAGCTTGTTATATTCTACTGGAGGAATTGTATTCAGCTTTTTAGGATATAAGTCAATTAAGATTATCAGAACCATAATACAATCAAACATATATTTCTTGCTTCTTGCTATACTTCGTGTGTATGTACTACGTATTTGTGGATCATTTCTCATCATTTTTCATGGTGGATTGTTTCTGGTGATGAAATATTTGTAATTCGGCTAAATTTATACCTAATAAAAGCACTGATATATTCTATAATTATTTTAGGTGCAATATTGTTGTTAATACTTTCCGAAAAAAAACCAATAAAAACTTTTGGTAACATGCCATCATAAAAAATGTGAGTGTTTGGTGGTTCAGAATCATTTTACCATCTTTAGCTTTTCTAATGATTGACATTGAAACAATACGAAAATCCCGTATAGCTTCAAACCCGCAGACCGTTATACCCTGCTTTAGACAATGCAACTATATTGCTTACAAGAGCATCATATAATAAATCTATAAAAAAACGGAATAAAATATGAAAACATTGAAATTTTTAATTGTTCTGGTTTCTTTGATTGGTATTATAAGTTGTGAAAAAAATGATACCAATGAAATATATGACCTTAGTGTTGAAAAATATATTGAGCTATTAAAATTAAATCAATATGATTCTTTATACCTGCCTGAATTTACTTATAATGATATTCCTGCGCTACTTAATTACAGGAATGAAACTCAAATTATAACTAATTTCCCTCATAATGGATTTTCTTCATTATATATGCCAGATTGCAAGTTAGGAATGTATGTTTTATGGACAATTGAATCAATTAGAGCTGTGGCAATTAATAGTGAATATTTGATAATGAGATTTCCTTCTCAAAATCCAATTTTAGCTCTAAAAGATTCAGCTGAATTAGATTTGGTTTATGATAATTTATCTCATGAAATTGCCGCTCAAGCTTATTTTGATTGGTGGGAGAACAATAATCATAGTGATTTTAATGAGTTTAAAAATATTGACCCATTAATAGAAACAGATTATAGATGGCATTGAAAAAAGCCAAGTCATAACATGGTGTCATAAAAAAGCTGGGGTGTTGGTGGTTTGCAAACTTATGCTATCTGCAACTTTTACCAACGGGTTACATTCAATTATTTTGCCGGAATATTTTTCAATGTTTCTACAAGTAAATCCCAGAATTTTTCAACTGATTCAATATTCACTTTTTCATCAGGTGAGTGAGGGAAACGAATGGTCGGGCCAAATGAGATCATATCCCAGTGTGGATATACTGATCCAAGAATACCACATTCTAATCCGCCATGTATCCCCACTATTTTTGGAATTTTCCCCCATTTCTTATTGTATACATTCTGCATTATTTTTAATATTTCAGAATCCATATTAGGTTTCCATCCCGGAAATCGTCCTTCAAAAATAATGTCAGCTCCGGCCAATTGAAATACACTTTCTACCATATTCTCAAGATCGTCTTTTGATGAATCAACTGAACTTCTCAAAAAACATTGTATTGCAATTGTTTTATCCCTTGACTTAACAATTGAAAGATTTGTTGAAGTTTCAATCAGTCCTTCCATGTCATTACTCATACGGATTATTCCACTCGGACAAGCATATATTGCATTAAATAATCTGCTTTGAGTATCTGCATCAATAATAGAAGAAGGCTTATCTATAGATTCGCAAGTGAATGAAAGATCCGGTTCAACAGATTTTAATTCATTTTTATACGTGTTTTCATATTCTTTTAGACTGGTTTCAAAATCAGAAGCTTTATCAGCATCAACAATAACAGTGGCAAAAGCTTCCCTTGGAATAGCATTTATTAAACTTCCCCCATTAACTTTTGCTAATCGCAATCCGAAATTCTTATGAGCATAACGCATAAAACGGAAGATCAATTTATTGGCATTTCCTCCACCTAAAGTAAGATCCATGCCTGAGTGTCCGCCTTTAAGTCCTGTTAAATTTAACTTATACGCTTTTGAATTTGCAGGAACGGATTCTTCAGAATTTTTAAAAGATGCATTAGAAAATGTGCCACCGGCACAACTAACATACAATTCACCTTCACCTTCGGCGTCCAAATTTAAAAGGATATCGCCCTTTAATAATCCCGGTTTTAGGCCGGATGCACCAACCAATCCGGTTTCTTCGTCTATAGTAAATAAACCTTCAATTGGCCCGTGAACTAAATCTTTTGATTCCAGTACAGACATAGCCGCAGCAACTCCTATTCCATTATCGGCACCTAAAGTTGTTCCATTGGCAGTAACCCATTCGCCATCAATATAGGCTGAAATCGGATCTTTTTCGAAATCATGTTCCGTATCACTGTTTTTTTCAGGAACCATATCCAGATGTCCTTGTAAAATAACACCCTTTTTATTTTCCATTCCGGGTGTTGCAGGCTTTCGGATAATAACATTTCCAATATCATCAACACTAGTTTCAAGGCCAAGGGTTTCACCCCGGTTTTTCATAAATTCAATAATCTCTCCTTCTTTTTTTGACAGATGTGGAATATTACACAAACTTTCAAAGTTCTTCCAAAGTCCGGAAGGATTTAAATCGCTTAAATTGCTACTCATATTTAAATGTTTTCAAGTTTTATCATTGCTTTAATTAATTCCCTTTCGGTTGGTTTTTCGCTCATAACATGCCCGGCCTCTTCAGTTATAATTAGTTTTGAACCGGGTAATGCTTTATGTAACCTAAATGCATTTAAGGGCGGGCATAACATGTCGTAACGCCCATGTACAATAGTGACAGGAATTCCTTGAATTTTTGAAATGTTATTGATAATTTGACCATATTCAAGGAAACAATTATTTGTTAAATAATAATAACATATCAAATACATAGTGTGCAATTTTTTGAGATTATCATCAGAATTATAGTATGCGTCAAGTATACTATCTTCAACGTGTAATCCGGATGCTTTATCTTCCATTTTTGCAATCAACCTTAAATACTTCTTCCTGTCAGTTTCACTATCGAGCTGTAATAGTTTTAGAATCATTTCATTACTTAGCTCTGATATTGAATCTGGCATTGATTCCATACATTCATTCTCTGATTCAGGAAAATATTTGGTCAGTCTCTTTCGGTAATGATCTTCTTCTTTCGTTGGAAAATATATCCCTCTAAGAACCATTGCTTTGATATTTTTAGGGTAATTCTCAGAATAAACTAAACT
Organism: Bacteroidales bacterium; assembly: GCA_019038645.1. Taxonomy (GTDB): domain Bacteria; phylum Bacteroidota; class Bacteroidia; order Bacteroidales; family UBA12077; genus UBA12077. The sequence continues at coordinate 50,753 of JAHOYT010000026.1, read as the reverse complement.
TAGTGTAGAACCCCATGATCCTCCAAATAGAATTATTTGATCAAGATTAAGCTTTAATCTCAATTGTTCAATATCTTTCACCAGTTCTTGTGTGTTATTCTCTTTTAATTCTGCATATGGTCTGGATCTGCCACAACCTCTTTGATCGTGTAATACAATAAGGTACTTTTCGGGATTAAAAAAACGACGCATGTAAGGTGGACAACCCGCACCAGGTCCACCATGAATGACAAACACAGGTATCCCTTCCGGATTGCCGCATAATTCATAATATATTTCATGAATATCAGAAACTTGCAGATACCCGGTATTAAAAGGTTTAATTTCTGGCCAAAGGCTTGAATTCTCCTCATGAGAAATTTCATTTGAACAGCTTTTCGATATCAACAGAAAAACCATTATTGTTAGTGATGTTTTCCAATTCATCTTATATCTGGCTTCATAGTTCGCAATATGCAATTTTAGGCTGCGTACAACGATTGTTTATACTCTGTTGTTGTTATGCCTACTATATCATTATTAGTATATGCTTATGCTGTTAATATCAACATTTTCTACAAGTTACAATATAATATCCAGTAATAAAAAAAGAATATTTGTAAGATAACAATTGCAAAAATCCAAATACAGACATATTGGTAAGTATGATAGAAAATTATTTTAGTTTTCCACAATACACTATTGCCCGAACGTGCAAATTGGGATTTGAATTAATTCAAAATAGATTATTCATTAATTTATTTATTATTAAATAGTTGTGGGGATAAGTTGACTTCCCTTTAATATATTTGTAAATTTACGTGTATATTCTATTATTAAAATAGAAAGAGTGCTAAAATGTTTAGCACCAATTTTTTAATGTAGTTAATTATAATAAACTTACTATTATGAAACTTACTTTAATTTTTATACTTTTTACTTACATTTCATTTGCACAAAATATTAATGGCGTAGTATTAGATCAAAAAACAAACAAACCATTAGTAGGAGTTAATATTTATTTAAAAAACACAAAAGGAGGAACTGTTACGGATAGAAAAGGTGAATTTAATCTAAAAATTCAGTCCAAATTCAATAAAAATGATACAATATATTTTTCCTATATCGGATATGTAACTCAAAAATATGCTTTTTCTGAATTACAAAAAACAGACTATGCAGTATATCTTTCTATTGATGTTCAGAAACTTAAGGAAGTTACGATTACTCCAAAGAAATTGAAATCTAAAATAAATTTTAATAATTTATCTTCATTAAAAGATGGGTTATATTCTTTTGGTTCTTTATTAATTAGAGATAAAATATATGTGATAGGTGGAGATGTTACATTTAAAACTGATGAGGCATTAAAAGCTTTACATTACTACGGGAACTTAAATAAAATCGATCCTGATTTCTCCTGGGAAGATTATGAGAAAAGTTTACAAATTTATAATATTAAGACAGATACCTGGGAAACCATTAATTTAAAGTTTAGAAAAAGAGCATACCATAACATACATTATTACAATGAGAAAATATATGTTTTAGGAGGTAAGAGATTATCAACAAACAGAGTATATGAATATCTGGATGATAAAATTGAAGTATTTGACTTAATTAATGATACGATTCTGGTTGACGATACCAATCCACATCAAGCTGTAAACTTTGCATCCTTCGTGTACAATGACAAAATCATAGTCTTAGGTGGTTCAACTAAAATGAAAATAAACGGGGAGAAAGAATATTCAGGTAAAGTCCATTTGTATAATCTGGAAACAGGATATTGGTATGAATTACAGGATATGCCCAAAGCAAAAGAAACGAAAGGGATTCTTATTGACAATAAAATTTATTTAATTGGAGGTCTTAATTTTAATGCTTTAAAAGAGGTTGAAACTTATGATATAATTACGGCAGAATGGAAAACTGAAGGTACATTATTCCGTGGAGTTGAAAGACCAGCACTAACTTATAACGATAATATTATTTATATTTTCGAAGATGGAAGAATATATACGTATAATATAGAAACAAAAGAGTTAAATGAGTATTTAATTGATTTGTCTCTTAAATCTTCCGAATTATTTTATACAAATAATATACTATATATACTTGGAGGCTTTCAGGAAGATGAATTTTCTATTTCGCCATCCTCAGGGTTTTTTAGTATTGATTTAAATGAATTTGAAGAAACCAAAACTAATAATTCAAAAACCTTTTAATCGTAGAATTGGAATTAACAAAAAATAAAAACTAATCGAAAACTATTTGTAAGAAAGTAATTGTCAAACCCGAAGGGAGAAACTTGAATACTAAAGAGCTAAAATAATGTTTTTGTAACATACATTTTTTATGTAGCAGCCTGACAGTGAGCTTGCTAAGAATGATGGTTTATATAGCAAAAAAGTAAATCTGTTAGTAATAACTTAAATAGTTAATGGCACTGTAAAAAGGAATATACTGCCTTTCCCAACTTCACTTTCAACCCAAATTCTTCCACCATGTTTTTCAACAAACCCTTTACACAATATTAAGCCTAAGCCTGTTCCTGGTTCTTTTTCGGTTCCTTTGGTTGAAACATTTTCAGTTATTTTAAATAATTTGTATTGTATTTCGGGTGATATTCCAACTCCCCTATCATTTACAGATATTTCTGCAAGTCTTTGATTATTTTCATCTGTTATTGTTCGTGATTTAATAGTAATATCACCTCCTTTAGGCGTAAATTTTATTGCATTCGATACTAAATTCCTTATTACGGTTTCTATCATATTTTTATCGGCATTCACCAACAAGTTATTTTCAGTATTTAATATTAGTTTTATTTCTTTATTCCCTGCAGTTTCTTTTAATAATAAGATTATTTCATTTATTAATGCTGTTATGTTGATTTTTTCAGGAGTGAATTTAATCCTACCCGTTTGAGATTGTGCCCATGTTAGTAAATTCTCTAATAGTTTGTAAGTTTTTATTGAGCCATCATTAATATATTTAATATATTCTTCTCTTTCTGCATCATTATAAATTGCATGATTTTCTAATAAGAGTTCTGAGAAACCTAACAGTGCGCTGAAAGGGCTTTTTAAGTCGTGTGCTATTATTGAGAAGAATTTGTCTTTTGTTGCGTTTAAAAGTTTGATTTCTTTATAGCTTTCTGATAATTTTAACATAGAATATACTCTTGCTGACAATTCAGTTTTATCTATTGGTTTTCTTATATAGTCAACAGCTCCTGCTTCTAATGCTGTTTTTAAATGTTCTGATGTTGTCATTTTTCCAGTGCACATTATAACAGGAATATCTTTTGTATGATCTAGGCTTTTTAAATATTTTAAGGTTTCAATACCATCCATTTCAGGCATTTCCCAATCCATAATTATTAAATCAGGAAGTTTTTTTTCTGCAAGCATACAAGCAATTTTACCATTAGGTGCTTTAAGAATTGTTAAGGATAATTCTGATTCTTTTAAATAGCTTGAAATGGTTTTCAGGTTGTCCTGACTATCATCAACAACAAGTATGGAATAATTATTCATAATGAAAGATTTTATTATCTATTATATTTTATCAGGTAATTGAATCAGTTTTTTATACTTTTCTTCGTTTAAAGCATCAATAGCATTATCCATTTCGGCTTTCCATTTTTTTAAATTCTCTGTTTTGCAACAATCTATTTGTTCTATTATTTTTTCAACTTCTGTTGATTCGTAAACTTCCAGTTCTTGTAGTTTAAATAAAAAAGGTTTTAATATTTCTCTCTCAGTATGTGTTAATTCAATAGGTTTTTCATCAATTATTTCTTCTTCGATATTTATTTCTTCATTTCCCTGCATACCTGCTGGTAAAGTAAACCAGAAAGTACTGCCTCCTGCCTTGCCGGCTGGTATGTTTTTCTCTTCCGATTCTACGTTAATTTCTCCTCCGTGTGCTTCAATGAATAATTTACAAAAAGTAAGTCCTATACCTGTAGATCTTCCCAATCCTGATTTTCTGGCTATTACTTGCTCAAATTTACCGAAAACTTTATGTAGCTTTTCTTTGGGTATTCCCTGTCCTGTATCGGTTATTTTAATACGAATAAAATCAGGTAAGTTTTCTTCTGATTCAAGTGTAATGGTTCCATTATTTGGAGTGTATTTTATTGCATTTGTAAGTAAATTGATAAAAACCCGTTCGATTATTTCAGGGTCAACATCAACATAAAAATTTTGAATATGATTTATTAATTTGATGCTTTTTTGGTGGTAAAGCAAATCAACTTGAGATAGAGCTGATTTAGATACTTCGTGTACAGAACTATTTGACGTTTGTAATTGTATTTCAGCATTCTCGAATTTATTAACATCCAGAATATTCATGATCATGTTTAGCATTTGCTTACCCGACTGTTTTACTATATCGCTTTCTGCTAAACCGATAATTGCATTAAGCGGGTTTTTTAAATCGTGAATTATCATTGCTGTTAATTCTTCTTTAAATTTATCTAATTCTATCAGTTTTTCGTTAGCTGTTTGTATTTCTTCTGACTGTGCCTGAATTTCAGCATTTTGTTCTTTTATTTGATTTTCTGCTTCTTTTATTTTTGTAATATCGGAATCGATAGCAAAAAGCTTATTTATGTTGCCATTATTATCTAAAACCGGAGTGAGAGTAGTTTGAACCCAAATTTCTTTTCCTGATTTAGTTACGTTAAGCGATGAATAAATAATACTCTCTTTTTCTTTTATGCATTTATTATAATGAGTTTTTATATTTAGATTATGACTTGAATTTATTAAGCTATCACCTTTATTTTGAATTAATTCCTGAAGATTGTAACCAAACATTTTTGTGAAACCTTCATTTATCCATTCTATTTTCCCCGTATTGTTTGCAATTATAACTCCGTTATCGGTTTCGCTTGCTACAATAGAAAGTTTTTCGAGTTCGTGATTTGTATTTTCAAGTTGCTCAGTCTGGGTCTTAATTTCTTCATTCATACTTTGCAATTCGGCGTTTATTTCTTCAATTTCTTCCTTTTGTGCCGAAAGAATGCGGTTTGCTTTGCGTTTTTGCATAAAACTGCGAAGCACAACAAGAACAAGCATAAGCATTAATACAAAACCTGCAATAAAGGAATTACGTACAATTTTTTGCCGTTTCACTTCTTCTGCGTGCACAGCATCTTTTTTTTGTTGTTCTAATTCAGCTGCCTGTTTTTCTTTTTCATATACATATTGATATTCAAGTCCTGTAATTTTTTTAATGTTTTCCGTATTGAAGATACTATCGTTTAAGTATTTAAAAAGTAGATGGTTTTCGTAAGCTTTTTTATAATTTTTCGTGGCAACATATATTTCGGAAAGTTGCTTATAAATACCTTTTTGCAAGTCCAAATATTCATACTGTTTTGCTGTTTTAAGGCTTATTAGAGTTTTATTTAATGCTTTATAATATTGCTTTTGATGATAATAAACATTACCTATTCCTTTAGAACTATGAGTGAACATATAACTATCTCCTCTTTTTTCTGCAATTTTTAGTGATTTTTGAAGATAATCCTGCGCAAATGAATAGTTTCCCAACTTTGTATATATTTCTCCGATATTTGTATAACTAGTAGAAATCTCTTTATCATTTCTTATTTCAATTGCTATTTTTAACGTTTTTTGATAATATTTTAGAGCTTCTGGAAAGTTTTCCTGCATTTTATATACTTCACCAATATTATTTAAACAAACTGAAACCATTTTGACATCTTTAATTTGTTCATTAATTTTTAATGATTGGTTAAAATAATTTAAAGCCTGAGAATAATTACTTTGAAAAAAATGTACTATACCAAAGCCAAGCAAGCAATCTGCTATGCCTTTTTTATTACCAATATCCCTATATATCTTTAAAGAAGCTTCAAAATATTTCCAAGCTTCATAATAATCAGATTTATTCCAATAATATATCCCTATATTTTTAAAACTTTCAGCCTTTCCTTTTTCAAAATGTAACTTATCAGCTAACTCCTCTGCTTCATTGGCAAATTTTAAAGTCTTATTTATGTCAATTGTAAATATTTTATAGGCAATTTCATTTAATAAATTTACTCTTATAGTATCTTCTTTTGGATAATTTTTCAATGAATTCTCGAGACTATCAATTTCAGGATTTTGAGCTTTAACAATAAACAATGAACAATGAACAATGAACAGTGCGAGTAATAGGCTTATTTTTTTCATTATCAGGGTTTTTGAACTTGTTAATGTACAACTATTTAATGAAATCATCAAACAAAACTATTGGCAATAATATTGTTTATTCTTATTTCCCAGTACTTTATGGTACAAATTGCCGAAACTCTGGTAAAAACACATAGTTAAACCTGAACATGTTAGTTGTTGGGATGGTTGATACTGAATGTATTTAGATCGGTTCAGTAATAGTGAAAGTAAATTACTCAATACGTTCATGAGAAAAGTTGTTTTAATTTTCTCTCATGCTCACGCAACCAACGTGCTATGAACGCGGGAAATAAAACGGACACAAGTTAAAACAACCTTACTTATAAAGTGTTTTATCTGAAACGGTTAAGTAAAGGATATTGTTTGACGAATTCTCAACAAATAATGTCATCCTTATTTTGTTATCTTTAGGAAAATATTTTGATTCTTCTATATCACCCATATAACTACAATCAGCTTTTACTGTGTGATTACCGCTTGGAACACTCCATTCTCTTGAATCATCATCGTCCACATCACCAATATAGTCACCATCAAAATAAATATCAGCATCTACTGAAAGGTCATTAACAACAATAAGACCAGAATCTCCTGATATCTCTACTTCTTCTTCTTCACATGATATTGAAATAATTGCAAGTAAAAAAAGAGAAAATAGCATTATCGTTATTCCTTTTGTAAATTTCATAATTTCCTGAATTAAATATTATGAGTTTCCTTATTATTTATAACACTTCGTATTTGTCAACTACGAATAATGAGAGATAATTTCATTGAATACCATAGCAAATTGATATTATTTTAAGACCAGTCGATATGCATTTGTATTCATTAGGTATAAAAGTTGCTAAACTTATTATTATTATAAATGCTTATGTATTATTCAAACTTTGATTTACGAAACGATTTTTCAATAACACTTCATTACAAAAATATAAAAAACATATTATAATGTCAATTAATACAGAATGTTAACCAATTCAATTTCTCGATATATTTTTACTCTAATGAGTTAAATAAGGCTCATTTACTACTCTGTACAAATACCAGAATCTTTCTTACTTAATTAATTAGTAAAGCTAAGATCAATTAATTAACAACATTTTGTAATTAATACTTTTTGTTATTTAGTATTTTTCATAACTTACTGAATACTAATTTGTAATTTAAAAAGCAATGTGTGTTCATTATTAATCAAATATTAGTTTAAAAGTTATGATATAATTTAAATTGTAAATTAAAACTTTTAATAATGAGAAAATTTATTGTTATAATTATACTAATTCAACTAACTGGTTGTTATACTCCCAGTCGCTTAGGCATTAGCTATCAAGGTGAGTTAATTCATGCTACAAGTTATAATACGGTTGAGAATCCAAACATTAATGTATTAATTAATTCTCTCACATCTCAGGATAAACAAAAAGATATTGCAAAAATTAATGGCAGGTTTATTTTAACTTAAGTAAAAATGAACTACTAACTAGAATTTTACAAGTTTATCCTGACACAAAACTAGAGCTGGAAATAACACCCTCAGAAGTTATAAAAAGAACGTGGGTATTTGATGTTGCATTTTTTTATCCATTTTGTGGTTATTTTCCTTTTACACCCTGGTGGGGTAAAACACAATTGAACGCATTATTAACAATGAAAATTCCATCGGAAGGTACATTTCGATTTGATTTTAATGCTTCCGAAGATTTTAAGATCTATTCATATCCATATTATAGAGCAGGTAGAATTTTATCTGAAAGGTATTCGGTTACATATGATAAAATTTTTAAGCAAATAAGCGATTATGATTTTTGTAGTAAACTAGTATACGTTTGTGAAAACTTAGAATTTTCAGACAAATATGCCACTAAAAGTTTTTCTAATATTGAAATTGATGTAGATATTAATATTCCCGAAAACAGCAATCAAAATGATTATAAATTTGCACTGGTTATTGGAAATGAAGATTACTCAAAATACCAAACAAATCTTAATAGCGAAGTGAATGTAGATTATGCAATAAATGATGCAGAAGTATTTGCAAAATATTGTAAAAATGTTCTCGGTGTTCCGGAAAATAATGTTTTCCTTTTTGTGAATTCAAGTAGTACAGAGATGAAAAGAGAAATCAATAAACTAGCAAAAATGATGATGTACACACAAGGAGATGCTCAGGTTATCTTTTATTACGCCGGACATGGAATACCGCATGAAACAACAAAAGAATCTTATTTGATGCCTGTAAATGTTTCTGCACAAAACATTGAGGATGGTGTAAAGTTATCCTGGTTGTATTCTAAATTAACTGAATATAATTCCAGGTACGTGTTAGTTTTTCTTGACGCCTGTTTTTCTGGTGGTTCGCGTAACCAGGGATTGTTAGCTACACGTGGCGTAAAGATAAAACCCAAAGAAGATATTATAAGTGGAAATTGTATTGCGTTTACTTCAAGTAGTGATATTCAAAGCTCTTTACCGTATAAGGACAAACAACATGGAATGTTTACGTATTTTTTGCTAAAAAAACTTCAGGAATCAAAAGGAAACATAACTTTAGGAGAATTAAGCGACTATTTATATAGAAATGTTGCCTTAAGTTCTTTAATGATTAATAATAAAGAACAAACGCCAAAAACGTTGATTAGCAATTCCTTTATAGACGATTGGAAACAAATTAAATTAAATAAGTGAATTAACAATTAGGCTCTTCTCTTAAAAGCCAAATATTTTTGCCCCTTGGGCAACCTGCTATTACTGAAAAATTAAAACAACTTAGCTTAGTGTTCTCACGAACGTTGCAAGTAATTTTGTATTTCGTTGATAATATCTACAAAACTTTAGGATTGCTATTGACAGACAATTTATAACATTGCTTCAAAAACACGCGGGGTTTTGCTGTTTGGTGACTAAGTTTTATCTTAGTAAAGTTGTTCAACGGCCCCGATAGATATCGGGGATGAAACAGGCGCAAATCGAACGTTATTTAGTAAGGACCATTAAAGGATTGTTTAACCCAAAACCTAAAGAAAATGCAGAAAATATTAATTATAATTAATGACGCTCCATACGGAACAGAAAAAGCATATAATGCTTTAAGAATGGCTATGACATTGCAAAAGGAAAACAGAGATAAAGTAGAAGTAAAAATTTTCCTGCTTGCTGATGCAGTTTTTTGTGGACTTCCAAACCAAAATACACCAAATGGATTTTCCAATATTGAGAGAATGTTAAAATCAGTCGTGAAACGTGGTGGAGAAGTGAAAAGTTGTGGTGGATGTTCTGAAGCACGTGGAATTGCAAAAATTGAATTTATCGATGGTGTAAAGTTGAGCAATATGAAAGAATTTGCTGAATGGACAGTTGAATGTGATAAAGTATTGTCGTTCTAAAACTGTCTTTGTAAAAAATTATAATTAAGCAAATTTTTGAAATTGCAATCAATGACAGAAAGTGGCTTGCGGACTATTGATTAAGCCTTATGTCTTTAAAAAAATTCCAGATTTCAACACTAGCATTAAAATCCTGATTAGTATTCCCTGCCGGATAACCTGCCGGGCCAGCACCAGGCCATGTATGTCCTCCATTGATTACTTTATAATAAATTACACTAATGTTGTTTGAACACTTTGTATAACTAATCTTTTCGACCGTACAACTATCTGTCGGATCCAAATCCTGTAAAATGGTTGTGTCAACCTGAACACAATTATTAAAACCAGTCCAGAAACTTAAGGTCTGATCTACTGAATACCAACCTGTGTTACCACTAATTGGCACCCATGAATCTTCTGTACCATGAATCTGAAGAACCGGCATTGAACGAACCGGATTGCAGTTGGCTACAGTATTGGTTGAACTTATCCCACCCACAGATGCAATGGCTGCAATACGATCACTCAATTGACAGGCAAGTTTGTATGACATAAAACCACCATTAGAATAACCACAGGCATATATCCTTTCAGGATCAATGCCGTAATGACTACTCACTGTGTCAATCAAAGCATTAATAAATCCAACATCATTGACATTGGGAGTTGGCCACCTGGCATTGTCTCCAACTCCACTGTTCCAGTTAGTGATTGCACTAGGAGAAACAACTATAAAACCTGATGTATCAGCAACCTGATTCAGTAATGTGTAGTTCATTCCCTGTTGAGCAGTCCAACCATAGCAGTGCAAATAAATCACCAGGGGAAAGTTAAGTGTATCGTTATAGTTATCCGGCAAGTAAGCCATATAGTTTCTTTGATCTCCGTCAAAGTCAAAGCTTCCTGTTTGAATTTGGGCATTCGAGATTGACTGTGAAAAGAATAGAATAATTGCAACTACAATTATTCTACGTGTATATGCACTTAATGAAAAATAAATATAAGATCGCATTTTTACCTCCTTTGAAAGTTTCTGTGCACGTAAATATTATACTTAAATTACTGTAAAACAATAAATAAACTCAAAGTTAATCTAACAAAGTTTGAAAGTCAAATAAAAATTCAATTATACTTTTTTATTGTAGATATATAGGCTAAAAATTATTACCAGGTTTCAGGAAAAATTAGGATCATATTGCGATTTAAACAATATTGCTAGCTTTAAGCTTTATTTATTCTTTCAGATAATTATTATTTCCTTCCTAAATACTAATTTGCTGTGTTATTCCTCATTTTCTGCATGCCAATATTCAAATTTTATCTATAATTGTAAAATTTAAGTTAAATAAATCGTCAAATGAAAAGATATAATACTAACTTTGTATTATACTAAAATTTAAATTATTAGTCATGAGCAACGGAACAGTAAAATTCTTTAATAATTCTAAAGGGTATGGATTTATCACCCCTGATGATGGAAGTAAAGATGTATTTGTACATCAAAATGGATTAACCGACAATATAACTGAAGGAGATAAAGTCAGTTATGATGTTGAAGAAGGTCAAAAAGGATTGAACGCAGTAAATGTCAAAGTAATATAATATTACACTTTGACTTTCTGGAAATTAGTAGCCTGTCGATATTGACAGGCTTTTTTTATGCCTAAAACCATTTACAAATTCATGAACGTGTAAATACATAATTACTAAACACCCAATCTTTATTCTGCCATTATGAAATAGCCAGGGTTTGTGGTTCGCTAACAAAATATTATATTCGTCAATTAATCAACGCGGCCCAACAGCTATCTGATGAAATAAGGTGAAAACAACCATTCATAGTACGACCGGGCACATTACACTAAATATATAAAAGAGATGTTTCTAATAGACAAACCATATGTTTCTGATTTTTTAATAAATACAATAAGAGACAATAACTATAAAATTGTTTCAACTAAAGAGGCAAAAGAATTAATTTCAGATGAATCATTAAATTGGATATCAGAGAAAGATGCAATTAATATTATTGAAAAAGAGCCCGACACATCTATCTATTTAAATTCAGAAAATGCAATAGCATGGATTCTGAAAAACCCTGAGTCATTTAAACTCTCAAATCAAATTCATCTATTTAAAGATAAAATCAAATTCAGGGAACTAATTAAAGATTCATTTCCGGATTTTTTCTACAAAACTGTGGAATTGGAGGATATTCAGGAATTAAGTCTTGATGGAATAAATTTTCCTTTTGTAATTAAGCCTTCATTAGGATTCTTTAGTTTAGGAGTTCATATAGTTCGCAATATTGCGGAATGGAATGCTGCAAAAAATGAATTGAATTTTAATACTTTACAAAGTATATATCCGAAAGAAGTACTAAATCCTTCAACCTTTATTATTGAAGAATACATTGAAGGAGAAGAGTATGCGGTTGATTGTTACTTCAATACTGAAGGCGAAGTAGTGATATTAAACATCCTTCATCACAAATTTTCATCAGGAACAGATATCAGCGATAGAGTTTATTCCACTTCAAAAGAAATAATTTACAAATACAAAAATGCTATTGAGGAATTTTTACAACCGATAGGTGATAAAACCGGTTTAAGAAATTTCCCTGCGCATGTTGAAATAAGAATTGATGCAAATGGTCAAATCTGTCCAATAGAAGTGAATCCACTAAGATATGGGGGATTGTGTACTACAGGCGATTTGTCGTGGTATGCATTTGGAATTAACTCTTACGATTATTTTATCAATAATAAAAAACCAAATTGGGAACAAATTTTTAAAAACAGAAGCGATAAAAAGTATAGCATAGTTATATTAGATAATAACTCTGGTTTTACATCATCAGAAATTACTCATTTTGATTATGACCTACTTACACAAGATTTTGAGAACGTTTTAATTCTAAGAAAGTTAGATATAAAGAAGTATCCTGTATTTGGTTTCGTATTCACGGAAACAAGCAAAGATAATGAAGAGGAACTTAATGAAATTCTTATTTCCAATTTAACGAAATATATTAGCACAGAATAATTACAAGAACTAACTACCTAATAATCAATAGTCGGATTCTAATGGAGAACCGGTAAATCGTACCGAAAAAACACACATTAAGTAAGACTTTAAATATAATCATATGAAAGCGCGCAAATTATTAATGATTCCAGGTCCTATTGAATTCGAACCGGAAGTTATGCAATCCATGGCTACTCCAACACCAGGTCATGTCGATCCAAATTTTATTGAATCTTTTGGTAAAGCACTGGAACTAATGAAATCAGTGTGGCTTTGTCCTGCAGGACAAGCATTTATTATTGCCGGAACAGGAACGTTGGCCATGGATATTGCCGGGTCTAATCTAATTGAAACAGGTGATAATGCCCTGGTTATTTCAACAGGATATTTTGGCGAAAGATATGCAGAACTTCTAAAACGTTACGGTGCAAATGTTGATATTCTCAGAGCCCCTTTGGGTGATGTTGTTCCATTTGATCAGATAGAGGCACAGCTTAAAAAGAAAAACTATAAGCTGATGACATTTACACATGTGGATACTTCCACCGCTGTACTTAATGATGCAAAATTATTTGGGAAATTAGGCCAAAAATATGAGGTTTTAACAATACTCGATGGTGTATGTTCAGTGGCAGGTGAAGAAATTCGTCAGGAAGAATGGGGTATCGATGTTGTGTTAACTGCTTCTCAAAAAGCAATTGGTGTACCACCAGGACTTGCGCTGTTGGTTGCTTCTCAAAAGGCTATAAAAGCATTTGAAAACAGAAAAACTCCGGTTGGAAATTACTATTGTGATTGGACAAATTGGTTACCTGTTATGAAGGCCTATGAAAACAGAACCCCTTCGTATTTTGGAACTCCTGCAGTAAATCTAATTTTGGCGCTAGAAACAAGCCTGAAACTAATCCTAAAAGAAGGGATGGACAAAAGATTTAAGCGACACTTACAAGCAGGTAAAGCATTCCGTTCTGCAATAAAGGCATTAGGTTTAAATATGATTCCCGTCAATGAAAAAGTTTCAGCAAATACTTTGTCTGCTCCATATTACCCGGAAAGAGTTACCGGAGGCGAGCTATTGGGAGGTATCTCAAAAGAAGGAATTATTATTGCAGGTGGATTACTTTCTGAAATAAAAGCTAAATATTTTAGAGTGGGTCATATGGGATCAGTTAATCGCAGTGATTTATTAGCCACCGTTGGTGCAATTGAATCCGGACTCAGGGTTTGTAATTACAGTTTCAATTCTGGTGTTGGACTGAAAGCTTGTCAGGATATTTTAAATGACCCTGCTTAATAACTTTTATTAAGATATTAAGAAAGCTTTTTCTTTATTAATGCCACAAAATTATTGATATCCTCTTCCTGTGTATCGAAAGATGTCATCCAGCGTACTTCATTTCGTGATTCGTCCCAATCGTAAAAGAAATATTCTTTTTTTAACACTGGAATAATTTCTTTTGGAACAATTGCAAATATACCATTTACCTCTACTTTTTGAGTTATCCGTATTTGTGGAATATCTTTAATTTTAGTTGCTAAAAGTTGAGCCATATTATTGGAGTGTTTAGCATTTTCGTACCACAAATTGTCAGAAAGGTATCGTTCAAACTGAGCTGAAATAAAACGCATTTTCGATGCCAGCTGCATTCCTTGCTTTCGCACGTATTTAAAATCTTGTCCTAATTTCTTATTTAAAAACAGGATTGCTTCGCCGTACATCATTCCGTTTTTAGTTCCGCCAAAGGAAAGAATATCAACACCAAGGTCTTCTGTAAATTCTTTAAATCCCATATTCAAACTTACAGCGGCATTGGCAATTCGTGCACCATCCATGTGTAAATACATTTTATTTTGATGCGCAAAATCAGCTAATTCTTTAATTTCATCTGTATTATAAACGGTTCCTAACTCAGTTGCCTGTGTTATAGAAATTATTTTTGGTTGCGAATGATGCTCAAAATCAAAACCTTTCATATGCTTCTGAATCAAATCAACCCTTAACTTACCATCTGGTGTTTCAACAGATAATAACTTAAATCCGTTAAATTTTTCAGGAGCTCCGCACTCATCTTCATTAATATGTGATGTTTCAGCACAAATAATCGAATTCCACGAACGGGTTGCTGCATTTAGCCCTAAAACATTTGCTGCTGTACCAATAAAAACAAAATATATATCAATATCATTGCCAAAATGTTCATATAGTTTAGCTTTTGCACGTTCAGTATATATATCATCACCGTAAGCAATTGTGTGTCCTTCATTAGCCTCAAGAATAGCTTTCATTATTTCAGGATGCACACCTGAGTTGTTATCACTTGCAAAACCACGTTTGTTTTTTGACATAACTGTATTATTTCGCTTATAAAAAATTGTCACACTGAGCTTGTCGAAGTGTGTTATTTCATCAATGTGTCATACTTCGACAGGCTCAGCATGACACCTTATTTTTTCAATTGTTAAAATTTTTCATCATATTTGGTCCAAAGGAAATCACCTAATTCCCATGCTTTGTCAACCACTTTATCAGCCCAATCGTTTGAATATTTTGTAACATAATCAATGGTTTTTTGGGGCTTCTTTTCCTTGTATAATTTTAAGGCTTCTTCCTCAAATATTTTTTGATTTCCGAACAATTCTTTTTGTATCGGGTTCCATACTGCATCAACATCGTGGCGCATTTCGCCCCAGCGCTGAGCAGTTAATGTTCCCATACGATTAAATGCCCACCATGCTGATTCTCTGGTAAATCCTTTAACTCTGCCAGGAGTTTTATATGAATCAGGCAAATCAGTAACACTACAATAAACAGGCACATACACAGAAGTTGCTACATTATCCTGTGCTAACCAAACAACACCGCCAATTTCATCTGGTAACCAGTCACGACACTGTATAATAGTTGCATACATGGTATACCAACGCGCAATCGTACGCTCACCAAGAAAATCTATTTTTCCGGATTCGTGATCAACACTGTACCAGCCACCACTAACATTTGAAATATCCAGCTGATCGTAAGGCATAAAAGGATTAGCTAAAGGCGAAATAATGGTTTTCCCTTCGCTGTCTGTAGTTTTAATACTTCTGGTCATATCGTAAGGAGTACCTTCATAATAATCTTTGAAAACCATTACTAAATCTTCCAAAGAAACTTTTTTATCAGGTTTAACTGAGAACGGATAATTTTCATCATTTGGGTCAAGATGTAATGATGGTGCAAATAAATCAAATACTCTCCACTCACGACGGCGGGCAGCAAAAGTTTTTCTGCTTTCAGGAGCATAAGCATAACAGAACTGAAAAGTTTCATTTTCGCTCCACCAACCATTTTCTTTTGCCACTTCGTATATGTTTTCTGATGCCATAAAATAATCCGGTTGTGATAAATCAATCTCTTTTATGGTACTTGCGTTTACATTAACCGAAATATGATCGTCAGGAACACGTTGTGCAACCCAAACTGCACCAACTTTATCTTTTCCCGAACCAACAATTTCGAAATGCCAAACCTCTTTAGGATCAGCAATTGTTAGGCATTCACCATAATCGTTCCATCCATACTTTTTGGTTAATTCGCCTGCCATTTTAATCGCTTCGCGCGCAGTAGTGCAACGCTCAACCATTAATTGACAAAGCCTCTGACAATCAATTAAACCGGCATCTGACTGGAGCTCTTCCCTTCCACCAAATGTAGATTCACCAATTCCCAGTTGTTTATCGTTCATACAAGGGTATGCCGAATTAATATATTGAAAAGTATGTTCAACCTGTGGAATTTCTCCAATTCTATCATGTTTATATACCGGCATCGCTTTCGTATTATCGGCAGTTCGTTTATACATTGGAACCATTGCTCCTGCTTTGTGGTCTTTAGCAAGTTTAATATCCATCCATGAACGGGTACGATGACTATCATCGGTATGCGAAGTAATTACTGAACCATCAACAGATGCTAATTTACCAACTGTAATTGAAGTACAACCTTCAGGAACGCCGCCTTTCCAGTCGCTTTTATCTTGTGCAATAAGAAAATTAGTAAATATTAAACTTAATAATATAGATAATAAAATGCTGCCTATTTTCTTCATAATTATATTTTTTTATTTAAAAGTCGAAATTTACTAAAATGAAATAACATTTCTACAAATTATAACAATATCAATTATTCATATCTTAATGAACCAACAGGATTACTTGCAGCAGCTTTCATTGATGTGATTGTAACAGTAATCAAAGAAATTGCAATAGCAATTAAGCCTGAAACCACAAAAAACCACCAATCAAGTACTATTTTATAGGCAAAACTTTCTAACCACTTATTCATTGCATAATAAGCTATTGGAATAGATATTACAAATGAAATCAAAATCCATTTCATTAAATCCCAGTTAAGCATAAATACAATTTGTAATATATTTCCACCGTTTACTTTTCGTACTCCAATTTCTTTTGTTCTTCGCTGTGTAACTAACATAGACATACCTAAAAGCCCCATAGAACATATAAATAGTGAAATAACTGTAAATATTGTTAGCAACTTAGCTTGTAATAATTCTGGTTTATAAACACTTTTATACATTGATTCAACGTGCTCGTATTCATAAGGATAGTTTGCAAATAAATTATTCCACACATTCTTTATGTCCTGCATAGCTTTTTCCTTATTTTCAGAATTAAAGGAAACAATAAAATTCCCAAGCCACATTTGTTTTCTTTTAAATAATACCAAAGGTTCAATCTCTTTTTTCAAACTTGAAAAATGAAAATCTTTAACCACACCTATTATTCTCCCTTTTGGTATTTTAATAAAATCAGTAAAAAAACTTAAAGCAAATTCTTTCCCTATAATCTCGTTAGGGTCATTATATCCTAACCTTTTCATTGTAGATTCATTAATAATATATTCACCTGAGCCTTCTACATCTTCATATTTTTTTGAGAAATTATCTCCTGCTATAAAATGAAGTCTAAAAACTTCAGCAAAATCATAATCACAGGGAAAAACACCAATTCTTTCATCATGTTCAATAGTTTCATCAGGCAAATAACCTTCCATCTCAAAAGGAAACATATCATTAGCTTCACCACCCGGAGGTTCAAACATTGCTGTTACACTCTCAATTGTGTTATATTTTAATAACTCATCCTTAAATAAAGAAAAATCTTCTTGTACGTTATCGTGAACATTTTCAAAACAAATTAATTCTTTAGAATTATCTCCTAAAC
The DNA here is from genome assembly GCA_019038645.1 of Bacteroidales bacterium. Taxonomy (GTDB): domain Bacteria; phylum Bacteroidota; class Bacteroidia; order Bacteroidales; family UBA12077; genus UBA12077. Next base: position 32,929 of record JAHOYT010000026.1, on the reverse strand, counting down.
TATTATTTAAAGAATACATGGTTTGTTTGTGGATTACTAATACGGCCATAATTAAAGCAATCATTATGGTATATTGTAGCAGAATTAAACCTTTACTTAATCCTTTTCTTTTTTGTTTATTATCGGTTAAATTCAGGAATGAATTTACATTCTTAATTGCACTTTTAGATATTGGCAAAATACCCGATATTATACTTATAATACTGAAAATAATAACTGAAATAATAATGAGTGGTTTATCTTCTAATATATTTAGCCCATAATTACTCTTAACATAATTATCAACTAATGTTAATAGAAATAAAGTTATTAAGACTGAAAATAAAGAAATTAGTACACTTTCAAGCACAAAATATCTGATATTTATTTTCTTAGTTGCACCTGATATCTTATTTATATACAAAAACTTATCGCTAAATACTGCCATTCCAATATTCAAATTAGAATAATTTATCATAGATATAAATACTAACAATAAAGCAGCTATGGCAAGAGTATAGACTATAGGCATGTTACCGTTGGATTCTATTTCTCTTAATTTATCTGAATGTAAATGAATATCTTCAATATTTTGTAAATAAGGTTCCAGTTGAATTTCATTCTTATCTATATTCCATGCTTCCGATCCGAAATTTTTGAACTTAGAAATAACTATATCAGGATTAACATTCTCGTTCAATAACAAATATACCCAAGCCCAACTGTCGAAAACTTCTCTATTTAGTGGTGAAACAATAAATTCAGGATGAAAATGACTCGCTTTTGGAAAGTCTTTCATTATACCTTTAACAATAAAATCAACATCTTCGGCATTATTTTGATCTTTAGGCAAGGTTAATACTTGCCCAATAGGATTTATCTCTCCAAATACTTTTTTTGAATAACTTTCAGAAATAATTAAAGCTCCCGGCTCATCTAAAATTGATTCAGGATTTCCAATTAAAAGATCTATATCAAAAATTTTCAAAAAAGTACTATCAACCTGAAAAGCTTGATTCACTTCGATAAACATTTCTCCATTTTTGATAAAACTACTTCTGAATCTACCTAATCTTACATAACTTTCAATTTCAGGAAAATAATCAACCATTTGAGGAATATAAGCACCACTATAAAGTCGTGCAAAATGTTTACCATCAAAAAAGCTATCCATTGTTATAGTATGACGATATATTCTTTCTGATTTAGAATGATACTGGTCATAACTTAGCTCTCTCTTTAGAAAAAGTAATATTAAAATAAGACCGAATAGTGCTAAACTTAAACCAATAATTTTAATTAGGTTTAAAAATGGATGCTTACGTAGATTCCGAAAAGTAAATTTTAGTATCATTTGAATTTAAGGTTTAAACGTATTAAATAAATCCATTCCACAAATTGAATTATGTAAAAAATGAATTAAACCTTAAAGAAACGATCTATTTTAAAAACATCTGTTTAATTTTTGTTAAAAAATGTTATAACAAGGCAGTATACAATATCTCAACCGGATGTAATGCCTGTTTACCCGTTCCATCTTTAATTTGATGCCTACAACTTGTTCCTGGCGCTGCAATTAAAGTTTGCTCACTTGCTTCTCTAACAGCAGGAAATAGCACCATCTCTCCTATTTTCATAGAAACTTTGTAGTGCTCTTTTTCATATCCAAACGATCCTGCCATTCCGCAACATCCTGAAGGAATCTCTTCTACACTATAATTTTCGGGAAATGATAATAGAAACTTAGTTGGATCCGTCGATGCGACAGCCTTTTGCTGACAATGACCATGGAGCTTTATATTTTCCTTAGCATTCGTAAATTGTTCCTTTTTAATGTTTCCATTTTCAATTTCTCGTTTCAGAAACTCATCAATCATCAAGGTATTTTTACTTAATTCAAGGGCTATTTCTTTTAACTCATCACTCATTAAATCAGGATATTCATCCCTGAAAGTCAAAATTGCAGAAGGCTCTATTCCCACTAATGGTGACTTAGTAGAAATGATATCTTTCAAATAATTTACATTTTGTATTGCTATTTTTTTAGCTTTTCGCAAGAGTCCTTTTGATAAATAAGTTCGTCCACTATCAATATGCTTTGGAATAACTACTTCGTAACCCAAACGTGTAAGCAACTGAACCGTTTTTATTCCAATATCGGTATCGTTATAATTCGTAAATTCATCGTTAAATAAATAAACTTTCCTTTTTGTATCCTTATTATTAGTCAACTCATTAATATATTGTTTCATCCATTTACTCATGGTTTGTTTACTAAGCAAAGGCATGTTTCTTTCAGGAGTAAAACCAATCAATCGCATTATACATGATGAAATAAGCTTGTTCTTCATAATAAGGTTATAAAACCATGGCAAAAGCGAAGCAAACTTATTTATTTCGGTAATATAAGCTATAAGCTTTGATCGCAATGGTATTCCGTGTGCATCATAATAGTGTTGCAGGAATTCCGCTTTTAGCTTAGCAACATCAACACTCGAAGGACATTCAGATTTACAGGCTTTACACGAAAGGCATAAATCCATTACTTCCTTTATTTCAGTATGATCAAAAGGATTTTTATTTGTAGAATTAGTTAAAAATTCGCGTAAAATGTTCGCACGGGCACGTGTAACATCATTTTCGTTACGGGTAGCCATATAACTCGGGCACATTGTGCCTCCGGACTTTTCTGTTCTTCGGCAATCTCCGCTCCCATTACATTTTTCCGTTGCTCTTAGAATACCGCCAACATCAGAAAAATCAAATATAGTTTTAATTTCCTTTTCTATTTGATCAGGTGAATAACGTAAATTTGATGTCATTGGTAGCACATCGACTATTTTACCGGGGTTGAAGATATTATTAGTATCCCAAACAGATTTTAATTCATGAAGCAATTTATAATTATGCTCACCAATAATAATCGGTATAAACTCCCCCCGAACACGACCATCACCATGTTCGCCACTTAAGGAACCATTGTATTTTTTAACTAAATGAGCAATTTCAAGGCCAATAGTCCGGAACATAGCCACATCTTTGGAATCTTTCAGGTTTAATATTGGACGTAAATGCAATTCACCCGAACCGATATGTGCATGATAAACACATTCAAGCTTATGTTTATCCATAATCTTCTTAAAATCACTCATGTAATCCGGTAATACTTCCACATCTACTGAAGTATCTTCAATAACAGAAACCGGTCTTGCATCGCCTTCCATATTAGATAATACACCTAATCCGGCTTTACGTAAAGCCCAAACTTTTTTGGTATCGTCTCCATAAATTACCGGGAAATGATATCCAAACTCTGATTTTTTCAGATCTTCAATTAAATTATTACAACTTTCATTAATTTCTTCTATGGTTTGTCTTGCAAATTCGATTATTAATATTGCTCCGGGATCACCATCAACAAAATAGCGATTTTTTAGCTGATCACGATTACCTTTTGTTAAATTCAGAATAGTATTATCCATCATCTCAACAGCGCCCGGATTGTGTTTTAAAGCAATAAGATTTGCTTTAAAAGCTTCTTCCTTTGTTTTAAAATGTGCAGCAACAACCGCTATATTTTCAGGAGGTGTATCTACCAGATTTAACGTTATTTCAGTTATCAGGCCAAGTGTACCTTCTGATCCACAAATCAGCTTTGAGAAATTAAACTTATCTTCAGTACTAATAAATGGCTCGGTCTCAAGAAGCAAGTCAATAGCATAACCTGTGTTGCGTCTGTAAATTGATTTATCAGGATATTCCTTGCGAATCTCATCTTGATTTTTCTTATCTGACAATACCGTATTAATGTGTTGATATATTTTATTTTCTACTTGATCTCCTGAAAGTTTTTCTTCAAATTCCTCTTTACCTAAACACTTAAATTCAACTTCAACACCATCACTCAAAATAACTTTAGTTGCTAAGGTATGATCGCGTGTTGTACCATAAATTATTGAATGTGATCCGCATGCGTTATTCCCAACCATACCTCCTATCATACAACGGCTTGATGTAGAAGTCTCAGGACCAAAAAACAATCCGTGAGGTTTCAAAAACATATTTAATTCATCGAGTATTACTCCCGGCTGAACCCTTACCCAGCGCTCTTCTTTATTCAATTCTAAAATTTCAGTAAAATATTTCGATATGTCAACCACAATACCATTTCCAACAACCTGTCCTGCCAGTGAGGTTCCGGCTGTTCTGGGAATTAATGACGTATTATGTTTATTTGCAAAATCAACGAGTTTTCTCAGATCGCTTTTATCTTTAGGCCGAGCAACTGCTATGGGCAATTCCCGATATGCTGAAGCATCTGTTGCATATAATATTCTTGTTTTCTGATCCGTATATAAATCACCACTCAAATCCAGAGATAGTTCTTTTAACTTATTGAGCATTCTAAATAATTTGATTGTGAAAATGTAAAAATAATAACATAAAAAGAAAGCAGATGTTTTTAACAAATTATTTTCAATATCTGAAAATATTTTTTTTGAGTTTACTATAAATAATGTATTTTTGGTTTTTCATTAAATATACATACAAATGAGTGTTTTAGTAAATAAAAAATCAAAAATAATAGTTCAGGGATTTACCGGTAGCGAAGGAACTTTTCATGCACAACAAATGATTGAGTATGGAACCAATGTTGTTGGTGGAGTTACTCCCGGAAAAGGTGGTACTACGCATTTAGAAAAACCCGTTTTTAATACTGTTGAAGATGCCGTTAAAGAAACCGGAGCCGATGTATCAGTGATTTTTGTTCCTCCGGCTTTTTCAGCTGATGCAATTATGGAAGCTGCTGATGCAGGAATTAAGGTAATTGTTACTATTACTGAAGGAATTCCAACTGCAGATATGGTTAAAGTAAAAGAATTTTTAGAGAATAAGGATTGTCGTATGGTTGGTCCGAATTGTCCCGGAATAATTACACCTGGAGAAGCAAAAGTTGGTATTATGCCAGGGTTTATTCATAAAAAAGGATCAGTCGGAATTGTATCACGATCAGGTACCTTAACGTACGAAGCTGTCGATCAGATTACAAAAGCAGGACTTGGCCAATCCACTTGCATAGGTATTGGAGGCGATCCGATAATCGGAACTACGACTCTCGATGCTATTCAGCTGCTAATGAGTGATGAGGAAACAAAAGGAATAATTTTAATAGGCGAAATTGGCGGAAGCATGGAAGCTGATGCAGCAAAATGGATAAAAGATAATGGCACTAAGCCTGTTGTTGGTTTTATTGCAGGTAAAACAGCACCAAAAGGAAGACGAATGGGACACGCCGGAGCAATTATAGGTGGTAAAGACGATACTGCAGAGGCTAAAATGGAAATAATGAAAGAATGTGGAATTCATGTTGTTGAGTCGCCTGCTGAAATTGGCAATAAAATGGCTGAACTTCTAAATTTCTAAATAAGTAAATCATTCTGATTTAATAATTATATAAGCGAATAATTAAAATTATTCGCTTATTGTTTTATACCAAATAAAAACATTGCATTTATAACTAAATGGAATTACATTTGAATAATGATTAGAAACTGGGAAAATAAAGTTGTTGTTATTGCCGAAGATGAACAAATTAATTATTTGTTTTTAAAAGCCGTTTTAAAACCCACAAGAACAAAAGTGATTTGGACTAAAACAGGACAGGAAACAATTGATATTTGTAATACTGAAAAAGTTGATATTGTTTTAATGGATATTAAAATGCCTGATTTAAATGGCCTCGAAGCTACAATAGAAATTAAAAAAGTTTTTCCTGATTTACCAATAATTGCTCAAACAGCCTACGCTATGGAAGAAGACGAAGAAGCAAGCATTAATGCAGGTTGTAATGATTATATTGCAAAACCAATACGTCCTGAAAAACTACTGAATATGATGTCAAAATATATTGATATTTAGAACGAAATTGTGAATCCAATTTTTAACATTGGATATACATAAGGATTATCAGCAGAAGGCGTAGCATTCCATAAAAGGACAATAAATGACCTGGATTTTTTTCCGATTTGTTGAAAATATCCACCTCCAACCAGAACATTATGTAACCAGTATCTTCCTTTTCCAGGATCAGACACATCAAAATAGAGATAATTATATTTGGTATTCAAAAATTCATACTCTGCGTGAGCAATAATACCGCTGTGACCTTTAACGGAAAATAGATTCCTAAAATCCTTTATTAACGCATACTGAGTAAATAGGCTACCACCGTAAACACTTGTTTCAAAATGTTCACTTGTATAAGACCCTTTATCGTTAATATATTGGTATTTCCCCATTATTCCAAGACTCAACCTGTCTGTTAACTGAGAGCCAAAAATAACATTAACATCAACATATGTGTAATTACCAAAACCCATCCATAACGCTCCACCCCAGAATAAATATGGTTTATTATCTGTATCCTTTGTTTTATTTTCTGATTCCTGACTTATAGTCTGAAATGAATTAAGCAATAAAATTGTAAAAAGAATCAGGGTTAAATATTTTTTCATTTCTATTTTTTTTTGTATTACAAACTTAATAAATCATAAAAAATCTTTAATTTCCCAAAATATATTTTAAAAATACACAAATTATGAATATTGTCATTACGGGAGCAAGTAAAGGTATTGGATTTGAACTTGCAAAAAAATTTGCCGGTGATATAAATAATACAGTAATTGCCATTGCCAGAAGCGAAATTCAGCTTAAAGAATTAAAAAATGAATGTATAAAGCAGAATTTAAAGAGTAAACTTAAGATTATTGTATTTGATATAGAAAACCCGGAAAATGTAAAAAATAATCTAAAAGATGAAATATTAAAACACGTTAATTCTGTCGATATATTAGTTAATAATGCTGGTTTTTTGATTAATAAGCCGTTTATTGAAACAAACCTGACTGAAATATATAAGATATTTAATATCAACCTCATAAGCCATTCCTTAATTATTCAGGACCTGATACCATTACTTAAAAAAGGTAGACTTAAACATGTTGTAAATATTTCAAGTATGGGAGGTTTCCAGGGCAGTTCTAAGTTTAACGGCTTATCGTTCTATAGTACTGCAAAAGCAGCTTTATCTAATTTAACAGAATGTTTAGCCGAAGAATTTAAAAATGACGATATTAAATTCAATTGTCTGGCTCTGGGAGCAGTAAATACTGAAATGTTAAAATCTGCTTTTCCGGGATATGAAGCTCCGATAAATGCAGATGAAATGGCGCAATTCATATCTGACTTTGCACTAAACGGTTATAAATATTTTAACGGAAAAATTTTACCTGTAAGTCTTTCTACGCCCTAAAAAAATAATGTATTTATGTATAGATTTGGGGCTCAACCTCGCCATTCATAACAGATCTGCCGTTCATGGCAAGTGCTTCCATCTCGTCTTCGCCCGGATACACGGATACAGGAGCTATGAATGCAACCATTTCTTTAACGTAATCAACCAGAGTTTTATCATAAGCCATTCCTCCTGTTAAAAGAATTGCATCAACTTTGCCTTTAAGAACCGTACTTAACGATCCTATTTCCTTACTTAATTGATATGCCAAGGCATCATGTATCTTCTTCGCTTCCTTATCACCGTCTTTAATTTTCATTTCAACACTATACGCATCGTTTGTTCCAAGATATGATACAAATCCACCCTCACCTTTTATAATTTTCTTAACTTCGTCATGAGTATATTCTCCGCTAAAACAAAGTTGTGCAACCTGTCCACAAGGTAAAGTTCCGGTTCTTTCAGGTGAAAATGGTCCATCGCCATCTAAAGCATTATTAACATCAATAACTCTGCCCTTATGATGAGCACCAACGGAAATACCACCGCCAAGATGTGCAATGATTAAATTTAACTCTTTATAAGGCTTGTCAATAGCTTTAGCATGCTTACGTGCTATGGCTTTTTGATTTAATGCATGAAAAATTGAGTGTCGGACAAATTTAGGATGACCTGTGTACCGTGCAACATCCTCCATTTCATCAACTACAACCGGGTCAGCAATAAATGCTCTTGCATTATCAAGGCTATTGGCAATATCATTAGCTATTAATCCTCCTAAGTTGCTTGCATGTTCACCTAATTTACTTTCATGCAAATCATGAATCAATCGCTCATTTACTTCATATACACCTGATTCAATTGGCTTTACTATACCTCCACGACCAACTACAGCAGTAATTAAATCAATTCTGATTTCAGCCTCTTTTAATTCCCGTAGAATTATTTCTTTTCGGAAACCAAATTGTTCAGCTATTTTTTTAAAAGGCTTCAATTCTTCTGAACTATGCTTAATATTTTTCAAAAAAATCGATTTTGATCCCTGATAAACAGCTATTTTTGTTGAAGTTGAGCCAGGATTAATTGCCAGAATTCTCTGTTCTTCCATTTAATATTATTTCAAATTACTTTTTCATGTTTTACATTGCGGCTGCAAGCGCTATAGACATCATTTTACTCTTATCATCATCTGCTCTGGAAGTTAATACAATAGGAACCCTTGCACCCATTATAACTGCGGCTGAGGTGCTTCCACCCATAAACATTAAAGTTTTATAAAGAATATTTCCACTATTCAGATCAGGAGCAAGAAGTATATCTGCATCACCTGCTACTTCACTTTTTATTCCTTTATGATCGGCGGCGGCTTTTGAAATAGCATTATCAACAGCAAAAGGACCATCAACTACACAACCCGGAATCTGTCCTCTGCTATTCATTACTGTAAGCATTGCAGCATGAGTTGTGGCCTCAATTTTGGGATTAACAACCTCAAGCGGACCGATTACTGCAACTTTTGGATTATTATTTCCTAAGCGATGAAATACTTCAACAGCATTATTAATTATATTAATTTTTTCATTAAACTCAGGCAAAATATTCATCCCGGCATCTGTTATTCCAACCAGTTTATGATAATACGGAGATTCAATTAACGCAAAATGACTTAAGGTTGAAGCTTTTCTTAATCCATTTTCTTTATTGAGTACTGCCTTTAATAATGGTGCTGTACTAACAAGTCCTTTCATTAAAATTTCAGCTTTCCCATCTCTGATTAACGCAACTGCTTTAACCGCCGATACAGCAGGATTGTTTTCTCCATGAATCTCAATACCGGATAGGTCAAAATTAATTTCCTTACTAATCCTTTCAATCTCAGGTTTATTCCCAACCAAAACAGGAATTATTATCCCCTCTTTATATGCGTTTTTAACAGCTACCAAAACTGGTTCATCGGCTGCAGCCGCAACAACTAATCTCCTCGTTTCTTTATGTTTTGCTATACTTACTATATCGGTTAATGATTTTAGTATCATTATCAGTATTTTTAAGGTTTGTTCCTAAATTGCTGCAAAATATATAATCAAATTATTCTAAAAATGTCAACTATAAATTACTTACAATTCTTTGTGTATCCTGAGCAATAACCAGTTCTTCATTGGTTGTAACAACAGCCACTTTTGTTTTTGAACCAGGCTTTGTAAGCTCCAGATCCTGTCCTCGTTTTTTATCGTTTAATTCAACATCAAAATCAACACCAAGAAACTCCAGCCCATTACATACTTCACGTCTCGTATCCCAACCATTTTCACCTATTCCGCCTGTAAATATTATTAAATCGACTCCACCCATTGCAGCGGCGTATGATCCAATAAACTTTTTCACTCTGTAGTTAAACATATCAAAAGCAATTTTAGCCCTTTCGTTTCCTTCCTCAATTGCTTTTTCAATATCTCTCATATCAGATGAAATTCCTGATACACCAAGAACACCACTACGTTTATTTATCATGTTATTGGTATCCTGGATAGTAAGATCTTCTTTTTCAGCAATAAATAACAGAGCTCCAAGGTCGAGATTTCCTGCTCTTGTTCCCATTAATAGACCTTCAACAGGTGTAAAACCCATTGAAGTATCAACAGATTCACCACAATTAATAGCAGCAACTGATGCCCCGTTACCTAAATGACATGATATTACTTTTTTATCTTTCCAGTCCCATCCAACAAGCTTACAAGCTTTTTTAGCAACAAATTTATGGCTTGTACCGTGAAATCCATATCTTCTGACTTTATATTTATCGTAATATTCATATGGTAATCCATAGAGAAATGCCTTTGGTTCCATTGTTTGATGGAATGAAGTGTCAAAAGCCACAACCTGTGGTACATTTGGCAGCACTTTTTCCATGGCGGTAATTCCTTTAAGGTTTGCAGGATTATGTAAAGGGGCGAGTTCAACACATTCTTCAATTCTTTCCTTCACTTGTTTAGTAACGAGAGCACTTTCCTTAAAATATTGACCACCATGAGCTACACGATGCCCTACTGCAGCAATTTCATCAAGACTATCTATAACACCATGCTCTTTTGATAATAATGACTCGAAAATTAAATCAATTCCTTTAGAATGGTTCGGAATATCAGTAGTTGATGTATATTTTTTGTTATCCTGAGTTTTATGAGTCAGTTCTCCATTAAGTATTCCGATTCTCTCAACAATACCTTTTGCAAGTACATCTGCATTCTCAGGGCTACTCATATCTAAGAACAGATATTTTATTGAAGAACTACCACAATTTAATACTAAGATTTTCATTATTTTTATTGGCCTTTATATTGTTTAAATTAATTTCCTGCTGCCTGATTTGCTGTAATAGCCACTAAATTTACTATATCACTTACCGAGCATCCCCTTGAAAGGTCATTAATCGGAGATGCCATACCTTGTAAAATAGGTCCTACTGCTTCTGCATGAGCAAGACGTTGTACCAGCTTATATGTAATATTACCTGTTTCCAGTGTAGGAAAAACCAATACATTTGCTTTACCTGCAATTTCGCTACCCGGAGCCTTTTTTTGTCCTATTGCTTCAATTATTGCAGCATCAGCCTGTAATTCACCATCAATTTTTAAAGTAGGGTCCATTTCTCTGGCAATTTTTGTTGCGCTTACAACTTTATCAACCATTTCGTGATTAGCACTACCTTTTGTTGAAAAACTTAACATCGCTATACGAGGTTCGAAACCTGCAATTGCACGTGTAGTTTCTCCTGTCGCTACTGCTATTTCAGCAAGCTCTTTGTCTGTTGGGTTTGGGTGAACCGCACAATCTGCGAAAACCATTAATCCGTCTTCCCCGAATTCTTTATCCTTTAAAATCATCAGGAATGCTCCTGAAACTACGCTAAAACCCGGCTTTGTTTTTACGTATTGAAAAGCGGGACGTAATACATCTCCTGTTGCATTTTCAGCGCCTGCTACTTCTCCGTCGGCATCACCATTTTTTATCATTATTGTTGCCAGATATAAAGGATTCTCAACAAGTTGTGCTGCATATTCACGTGTTAATCCTTTCTTCTTCCTAATGTCGACCATTAAATCAATATACTGCTCTTTTTTATCGTGGTTTAGTGGATCTATAATAATTGCTTTATGGATATTTTTCAGATTAAGCTCTTCAGCTCTGTTTTTTATCTCCTGTGGATTACCTGTTAGAATAATTTGTGCGATTTTTTCTTTAATTAATTCATCTGCTGCTCTTAACGTTCTTTCCTCTGTAGATTCGGGTAGAACAATCCTTTTGTAATGCTTTTTCGCGCCTGCCTTTATTTGATCTAATAGACTCATTGGTTATCAGTTATTTACACAATTCATAATTATTTAGCAAAGTTAATCAAAAAACGCTTTTTTAAACTATAAATCATATGAATAATATCATATGAAAATGTGTTTCATAACAACATCTCAGAGGTATTCTGAATCGGAATATTATTCCAGATTTTCCAGGAGTATTCGGCCTGATAAATTAGCATGCTGCCACCATTTTCTATAGTTGCACCATTTTCAAGTCCTTTGCGCAGAAATTCTGTTTGTCCGGGGTTATAAATCAGGTCAAACATTAGATGATCTTTTGATATAACAGAATAAGGAATGTTAGGGTATGACGATACATCAGGATACATACCCAAAGGAGTTGTATTAACAATTATTTTATATTTGTTAATTGTATCATCATTTAATGCTTTGTAATTTAAAATATCAGAGTTTTCAGGATTTCGTGATACTTTTTTATACTCAATACCTAGAATTTTGAATGCGTATGCAACTGCTGCAGAGCTTCCTCCGGTTCCCAGAATAAGAGCTTTTTTGTGATTTTCTTTCAAATGAGGTTTAATACTATCAATAAATCCTAAATAATCAGTATTAAATCCGGTAAGTTTTAATTTTGCACCTATACGATCAAATTTTATGGCATTAACTGCACCTATCCTTTTTGCATTAATATCTAAATCGTCAAGAAATGGCAATATAGATTGTTTATAGGGAATGGTTACATTAATACCGGACAATTCTGAGAAATCACCAATTAGCAGATTTAATTCATCAATTGAATTTAAGGGATAAAGCTGATAATATGAGTCTGTAATACCATCTTTTTCGAACTTTTCTTTAAAGTATACCAGTGAAAAAGAATGTTCAAGTGATTTTCCTATTAAACCAAAAAATCTCATGTACTATATTTATCTGCAATTTTCTCAATTAAAGATATGACAATTATTCCTGATAGCATTAAAAGTATAGCAATAATTACTTCGTTATTAAATGAATCAGGAATATATTTTGTTGCACCTTGTGGTATTTTATCTCCGTCCTTAAGAATATAATTACCCGCAGTATCAAGTAAGAAGTTCTCATTTTTCCAAGGCCACAATACTCCTAATGAACCAAGAATAAACCCTGTTAATATAGATATTGTTTGATCTTTATATTTTCTATAAATCCATGATAACAGATGAGAAAATGCAATTAAACCTAAAATAGCACCAATAATAACCGGAATTAATATTCCTAAATCTGCATTGTTTACAGATTCAATCATTACTAACTCATAATTTCCCATAAGAATTAATACATATGAACCGGATAAACCAGGTAAAATCATACTGCAAATAGCTACTACACCACAAATTACTAAGTAAAAGAATGAATCATTTTGTGGTGCTGGATCCATTACAGAAATTGATACTGCCAATGCAGTTCCGATAATAAAAAACAGAACTACGCCAAAGTTTACCTTTTGTATTGTTTTACCAACATAATATACGGATGCAAGTATTAAACCAAAGAAAAAGGACCAGATAAACACCGGATAGCTTTCGAGTAAGTATTTAAGGACTTTAGCCAAGGAAATAACACTTATTATCATTCCGAAAAAGACAGCTATTAAGAACCATAAATCAATGTGTTTAATCAGTTCTTTTATTTTGCCTTTAAATAATAATTCTATTGCTTTTCCATTAACAGACTTTATTGCATTTATTAATCTTTCGAAAATTCCTGTTATAAGTGCAATAGTACCACCAGAAACACCAGGAATTACATTGGCTGCTCCCATTGCAAATCCTTTTAATGTAAGGATTATATAATTCAACAATTGTTTTTTCATAGCATAAAAAAAACGAAAACAAGTCAATTCAAATAGCAAGTTTTCGTTGTTATATTAACATTTTATATTCTCTATTTTTCTTATTTATCGAAATAATATTTATCTAAAAGAGTATTAATTTCATCATTCTCTAATCCTTCTGGATAATACAAAATTATTTCCATATAATTTTTGGGGTTAATTTTTAATCCCTTCTCAAATGTTTCCAGAGCCTTATCTTTTTCTCCTGTTGCAAATAAGCATCCTGCCAAACGAAAAAGAACCATCGCATTACCTGAATTATCATTAAGGTATTCTTTTAAAAGATTTATTGCAGAATTTATTTTGTTCAGATTAAAATATGAATCGGAAAGTGACAACAAAAAATCTATTTCTTCAGGATCAATACCGTATGCCTTTTTATATGCTTCAAGAGCCTTTTTATCTGAACCAAGCTCAATAAAAATATTCCCCAGTAAATAATAATATTCAGCGTTTATATCATTAATCTTTATTGCTTTTTTGATATTAGATAATGCAACTTCTTGCTTTCCCATATCTAACATCACGTTAGCTTTGCCATAATATGCATCAGCAAATAAATTATCCTCAGTAAGGGCTTTATCATAATATTTAAGTGCAAGATCAAATTCTTTCAGGCTTTCGTAGCTATCTCCTATATATGTTAGTATTTCGCTGCTGCTGCCATCGAATTTAAGATATTCCTTATAGTTAATAATTGAATTATGATAATCTTCTTTATTTGAATATGCGTTTGCCAGATTAAAATATGCAACTGAAAATTCCGGTGTAATAGCAAGTGCAAATTCGTAGGCTTCAATAGCTTTATCATAATTTTCTGCCTTGTTATAGAGAATTCCAAGATTATACCACGCATTATCTGAAAAAGGCTCTTTATCAAGATATTGCTTGTAAAAATCTATACTCTTATTTATCTGACCCATCTTTTCATAACAATACCCAATATCATACAAAAGCATTACGTTTTTTTTATCAAGTCTAAATGCTTCCTGTAAATATTTTAATGCTGTTTTATAACGTCCAATCTGTTCAAAAGATTGAGCTATTGCATGAATAACATCAATTTTTTCTTCATACGAATTATCTATTGCAGTATCGAACGATCTCTCCGCTTCGTTATAACGCCCCATTACATTTAAAGTGCTCCCTTTTAACAGGAATACATCACTGTTTGATATTTCGATTTTTTCAATACTTTCAATAATTTTTAACGCCTGATCAGGATGTCCTTTATCTATAAGTACCTGCGCCTTTTTTAATTGTATATTCAGAGATTGAGGATGCTGTTGTGAAGCAAATTTAACAGCATTTAATGCATTGTTAGCTTTGTTTGAATCAATATAGTAATCGATAATGCTTTCAAATTCAACAACATCAAAAAAATAGGTTTTGTTATTTTTAAGCATCTCTTCGTAACGAATTACTATTTCGTTATACTCATCATCCTGGAATATATCTTCTAACTCTTCTTTCATACTCACTTAAAAATATGCGTGCAAAACTACAATTTTCAATCGATAAATTCTGATAATAATTTACTTTTTTTAATCTATTTAACAGATTCTGTAACCAGGTAATATTCCTTTAGTAATTCTGTTTTCAGCTTTTCTATTTCTACAATTAATTCTTTATTATTCAGCTCATTTTCAAGCAATATATAATATTTATTTAAATCATTTTCAAAATTTCTGGCAATTCTCTGATTCAAATACTGAACTCCGTTTACTTCAATTTTTTTAGATATTTCTTTTAAACCATAGTAAGCATCGTTAAAATAAATAATATTTTTTGCATTTTCTCTGCCATATAATTTATTTAAGACAACCCATAAAGACCAGTCGGAATTATATGACCCTGTATTCCAGAAATAATTGGCCGCTGTTAATATCCTTATTGCATTGAGATTAGATAGATTTTGCGTGTTTAACAATATTTTTTTATCCTTAACCTGTTCAAAATATCCCTTATAATATTCCGGATCGTAGGGTTCAAAAAATGAAAGTACTCTTAATTTCCCGGCATAATATTCCATTGTATATTCCGAATTAAACCTTACATCATTTTTAATCAGGTTATTATCAAATATAGCTGGGGCTATTCCGGTACTTTTATGTATTTTATGATAATCGGCATAATCAATTCCGGCTGAATACCTGCAAGCTCCTGTCCAATACACTGTTAAATTCTCAGGAGTATAATTTTTAAACTCCCTGAAAAAATATTCTGCTTTTCCATGTGCAGCATTAATTTGCTCAAGATTGTTCCAGTATGGAAATAACTCAATATCAGCTTTTATATTTTTTCTAATTAAGCTTTTATTAATTTCTTCTATTATTTTATCATATTCTTTTTGGTCTATATTATTTTCCTCAGAATATGATCTGTTGTCATAAATCAGAACTGAATTTAAAGATTCAGATAAAGATTTAATATACTGTGTATTATCTGACAAATATTCGGTCAGGTTAATTAAAATACTGTATTTATCGGTTTTAGTGTTTGAAATATTACTTTGTGTTTTATCGTTAACTTCAAAATATGGGTTATTCAACTTATAACTGCTGAATAAAGTCAATTTTTCGTTAATATCTGACTGTTCCTGACTTAAACTATTTATAAAAAGACTTCTTGAAAGAAAATCAGGATAATCAATTATATCTGCACTATGGTAAACAGTATTTTTCTCATCCAGAAGTTGAATGAATGTTAATTCCGCGTTTTTAAATCCTTCTTCGTCAAATGCATTAATAAATACTAAGTTTTTAGAACTATCGCTCTGCAAAATACAATATGAATTAGGCAAATTTGTTATCACTGAATCCGAAATTCTGAATTTGTTATATAAAGAACTCTTTCCAATTGAAATAATAAACTGATCATTAGATATATTACTGACATCAATAGTTTTCACAATTTGAATTCCATTTACTACTTCATTCTTAACAGCACCAATTTTTGTGTTGAGTAAATTTTTAATTACTTCAGCCATATTTTTTATAGAAGTATTACTGTTATCGGGAATTACGATTACAGGTAACAGGTCTTGTTCCATATTGTAATATGAAACGGTTTCTTTTTTTATCAGCTGTTTTGGTTTTGGATAAACTAAATCCTGAGCCTCATAAGAAGAATCAAAATATGGTTGTAATCGTTCAAGCAGAGTAAAATTATTTTTTGTAAATCTAAAATCCACATTATCAATCCACATCGTGCCTGTGGCTTTTAATCCTATAAAAATTTTGACATAACGTGCATTATCAGGAATATCACCGTCAAAAAAAGGATAGTTTGCAGTTTTTCCATGAATTTCGCCCCATCCGAATTCTTTAATATCCCAATAATTTGAGAGTGAATACGCTTTAAAAGTATTATCAATTTTAATTTTATTAAATGCATTAAATGCCTTTCCGTCTATCTCAATTTTATTTTTATCGAAGTATTTCAATCTTATATTAACAGCATCATACATTTTAGCACCAATACGCATCTGATTTGGAGAAATATCCTCTAATCTCAGAAATAACTTTAATGCATAATTTCCAGGAATAACTTTTATGAAATCGCTAATTATACCTTCACCGGGAACTTCCGTTTCATCGGCAATTTCGCGGGATATTTTAACTGAATGAATCCCATCATAAATTTCATTTATATCAGTACCGTTAATTGAACTATTAATCCACTCAATATTGTCACCAACCTTTTTCCATCCGTTTATATCAAAAGATTTAATGCCATTTTCCTGATAATAAATTTTACCTGTTTCAAATGATGGATTTGGAGCTACATTACCAAGGACTTTTTCATGCATTCTGTTATGAAGCGGTATTGCGACAGGATCTATTGCAGACCAGCTCGCTTGTAGTCTCGACTGATCATCTTTTTTACAACCAAATAATGCGGCTGTAAGAAATACAATTATTGTTATGTTTTTTACATTCATAATCAATAAATTATTTATAATATGAAAATACAGCTAAAAATCTAAGCAAAACATATTGAATCTAAAAAGTTATTAAAAAATATGACTTTTTTATTCACATGTCAAATGTTACGTATTTGTTCTACAGAAAAAATATTCTAAGTTAGTTACAGACAGATTACTCTTTATTTGAATATCTTATTGGAAATGATGGATTACACCAACAGGATAATTCTGCCTTACCAAAATCACTATGTAAGTTATATTTAAGGCCTGTAATTAATTATTCAGGATAAATCTCACGTTTTGAAGCTTTTAACGTATTTTGCAACAAAGAAACGATAGTCATCGGGCCTACTCCACCTGGAACTGGTGTAATCCATCCGGCTTTTTCAGCAACTTCGTCGAATTTAACATCGCCAAGTAGTTTCCAACCCGATTTGGTTTTATCTGATTTAACTCTGGTAATCCCAACATCAATTACCGTAGCTCCTTCTTTAACCATATCGGCAGTTAAAAACTCTGCATTTCCAAGAGCTGCAATAACTATGTCGGCTTTAGAAACAACTTCTTTCAGATTTTTTGTGCGGCTATGAGTTATGGTAACTGTGGCATTTCCCGGGTTTGTTTTTTGTGCCAGTAAAATACTAATTGGTTTTCCTACGATATTACTACGACCAATAACAACTACCTCCTTACCGGAGGTTTCAATATTATATCGTTCAATTAATTCCATGATTCCAGCAGGAGTAGCTGAAATATAAGCTGGTAATCCAATAACCATACGACCAAGATTAACAGGATGAAAACCATCCACGTCTTTTTTTGGTGCAATTGCTTCTATAATTTTTTGATCAGATATGTGCTTTGGTAAAGGCAGTTGTACAATGAAACCGTCTATGTCGGAATCTTCGTTTAATTCATGAACTCTACGTAACAAAGTATCTTCAGCAACATCATCCTCAAACCTAAGTACAGTTGAATTAAAACCAACCTGAGTACATGCTTTTTCTTTATGACCAACATATGTTTCACTTGCTCCGTCGTGTCCGACAATTATTGCAGCCAAGTGAGGTGTTTTGCCACCACCTTCTATTATTTGTTTAACTTCGTTTGCTATTTCTTCTTTAATATCGTTAGCAATCTTTTTACCGTCTATTATTTTCATGATGCTGAGATTTTAATTTTTGAAAACATAAATATACAATATTTTGTTCAGATTAATATCTAATTAACGCATTCCTGAGGCTCTGTTCATTAATCCAGCCATTCCTTTGCCATCCTTCATCATTTTCATCATCTTTTTCGTTTCATCAAACTGTTTTATTAAACGATTAACTTCCTGTATATCGTTACCACTCCCGCGTGCAATTCTTTTTCTTCTGCTGCCGTTCATAACCTTAGGATTTTCTCTTTCTTCAGGTGTCATCGATTGAATAATAGCTTCAATGCCTTTAAAAGCGTCATCGTCCACATCCACATTTTTCATCATTTTCCCCATTCCAGGTATCATACCGGCAAGATCTTTTATATTACCCATTTTCTTAATTTGTTCAATCTGAGACAAGAAATCATTAAAGTCAAACTGATTTTTAGCAATTTTTTTACTCAGTTTCCGGGCACCTTCCTGATCGTATTGTTCCTGTGCTTTTTCAACCAGAGAAACAACATCACCCATACCGAGAATACGATCAGCCATACGATCAGGATGAAAAACATCAATTGCTTCCATTTTTTCGCCTGATCCTATAAACTTTATTGGTTTATTTACTACAGAACGTATAGATAATGCTGCTCCACCGCGTGTATCACCATCGAGTTTTGTTAAAACAACGCCATTAAAATCGAGTCTGTCGTTAAATTCTTTTGCCGTATTAACTGCATCCTGACCGGTCATAGAATCAACCACAAAAAGTGTTTCGTGAGGATCAACTGCTTTTTTAATAGCAGTAATTTCATTCATCATTTCCTGGTCGATAGCCAAACGGCCGGCTGTATCTATAATTATAAGATTTTGTCCGTCTTTTTTTGCTTGTTTTACAGCATTTTTAGCGATTTTTACCGGATCTTTACTTCCTTCCTCTGTATATACAGGAACCTGTATTTGCTCTCCTAAAATTTTTAACTGTTCAATCGCTGCAGGACGATAAATGTCACATGCAACTAATAAAGGCATCTTTTGTTTTTTTAACTTTAGATGATTGGCTAATTTCCCGGAGAAAGTTGTTTTACCGGATCCCTGCAAACCTGCTATTAAAATAACTGTGGGATTTCCTTTAAGGTTAATATCCATAGCCTGTCCGCCCATGAGCAATGCCAGCTCATCATGAACAATTTTAACCATCATTTGTCCGGGCTTAACCGAATTCAGAACGTCCTGCCCAAGTGCTTTTTCCTTTACTGTATCTGTAAATGATTTGGCTATTTTAAAATTAACGTCGGCATCGAGCAATGCGCGTCTTACATCTTTTAAGGTTTCTGCAATATTTATTTCAGAAATTCTTCCCTGACCTTTTAATATTTTGAATGACTTATCAAGTCTATCCGTTAAATTCTCAAACATATATTTAATAAATTATTATCTGTATAAAATTAAAACTTTTAACAATCCTTTCAAAAAGATTAAACATTGAAAAATCAATCATCTACATCCTTTCAGGAACCTGAATTCCCAACAGACTCATACCTGATTTTATTATATTCCCAACCTGTCGGGAAAGATATATTCTTAGCTTAAAAATACTTTCGTCTGTTTCGCTTAACACATGATGATCATGATAAAACTGGTTAAATTCCTTTGCCAGATCGTAAATGTAATTTGCAACCTGAGCAGGACTATGATCTTTTGCTGCTTCTTGTAAAACTTCAGGATATTTATATATAAATTTTATCAGTAGTAATTCTTTATCTGAAACTTTAGTACTTTCATTTAAATCACCAGAGAACTTTATATCCTTATCTTTTGCCTTCCCAATCAAAGATTGAATGCGGGCGTATGTATATTGAATAAATGGCCCTGTATTACCATTAAAATCAATAGATTCCTTTGGATCAAAAGTCATGGTTTTTTTAGGATCAACTTTAAGCATAAAATATTTTAAAGCTCCCAAACCAATCGTTTCAATTATTTGTTTCCTCTCATTTTCGCCGTATCCATCTAATTTTCCTAATTCCAGAGACATTTCTTCTGCTGTTGAAGTCATTTCTTCGAGTAAATCATCGGCATCAACAACTTTTCCTTCGCGCGATTTCATTTTACCTTCAGGTAATTCAACCATGCCGTACGATAAATGCTGTAAATGTTCCGACCAGCTAAATCCTAATTTCCCCAGGATGATTTTAAGTATCTGAAAATGATAATTTTGCTCATTTCCAACAACATAGATAGCTTCATCGGCATTGTAATCAGTAAATCGTTGATGTGCAGTACCTAAGTCCTGTGTCATATAAACAGAAGTTCCATCTGATCTCAATAATATTTTCTGATCAAGTCCATCCTCAGTTAAATCTGCCCAAACAGAACCGTCATCTTTTTTAATAAAAATATTTTCCTCTAATCCTTTTAAAACTAATTCCTTTCCCAGTTTGTATGTTTCAGATTCCAAATATACTTTATCAAAACTAACGCCCAGATTTTTATACGTTATATCAAAACCATCAAGAACCCATTTATTCATTTCTGTCCACAATGAAATAACTTCAGGGTCTCGTGCTTCCCATTTACGAAGCATTTCCTGAGCCTCCAGCATTAAAGGTGCATTCTTCGCTGCATCTTGTTCTGTGGATCCTGACGATTTAAGTTTGACAATTTCCTTTTTATATTCCTGATCAAATTTCACATAAAAATCTCCGACTAAATGATCTCCTTTTTTCTCCGCTTTTTCAGGTGTTACTTCATTGCCCCATTTCTGCCATGCAAGCATTGATTTACAAATATGTATTCCTCTGTCGTTAACTAAATTAACTTTATACACTTTGTCGCCTTGTGATTCGATTATTTTTGCAACAGAATATCCCAGTAAGTTATTTCTGATATGTCCTAAGTGAAGCGGCTTATTTGTATTCGGAGAAGAATATTCGATTAATATAGTTTTCGGATTTTCTTTATTCTTAATAAATCCAAAATTATCGTTTTGTACAACTGAGTTTAAATACGAAATCCAAAAGCTTTTATCAATAGAAAGATTTAAAAAGCCTTTAATGACATTATATCCGTAAATCTGATCTACTTTATCTTTTAAATATTCACCTAATTCTTCCGCGGTCTGATCAGGTGGTTTTTTAGAAATCCTCAACAAAGGAAATACTACTAAGGTAAAATCGCCATCAAAATCTTTTCTTGTTTTCTGAATCTGAATTGATTTTTCATCAGGCCTTTGTCCAAAAATTTCATGAACAGCATCAATAACAGTCTCTTTCAATCGTGATTCAATATCCATAAAATGTTGCTTTCTTCAGAATTTATAAAACTTTCACTATTATTTATTTTTACCTAAAATATTATAGCCTAATATTATTGAAAAGGTATTATATTTAGCAAGCCAGTAACTATAGTCTCCTAAAATTTCTCTATCCAGAGCATATCTCATCTCAAAACTATATCTTCCTTTATAATTATATCCTAAACCAAAAACCAAATTTTGTCTTGTATTTATTTCCAGATCCATCAAATCTACTCTTTCTGCTTTTATATATGAATCAAAACATAAATCAATAGTATAACCTGCATTCATAAATAGTCTGGAATTATTATTTAAATACATATAATATCGTAAACTAACAGGAAGTTCAACTGATTTATAATCTACTTTAACATTTGTAGTTCTTGTAGTGACGCTTGTTTGAATATATGTAAGTTCATTTTCAGCAACGTAGTATTGATAAGTAGGTTCTACAATTAAAGCCCATTTATTTTTGTTATAAGGCAAAATGTATTCCAGCTCAATACCAAATCTAAAATTATAATTGCTTCCAAAATCAATATCTCTTGAATTTGATACAACATTTTGAATATCTAAAGTAGATATATTTATTCCTGGCCTAATACTTAAGTTAATTACTTTTCTATTATTTAAACTTTCAAAATCTATAAATTCAGTATTTAAACAACTATTGTATTTAACAAAACATTTAACTAAATCATTTTTACTATATTCTATTTTTTTAATATAATCTAAATCAATGCTTTCACATTTTAAATCTATCCATATTTGATTCCTAAATCTATTATTTTCATTAATATAATTCTTTGACACCCAATATCTTTTGTGAATTAACTGATTAATTTCGGAATTATTAATATTGTAAAAATATCGTGTTAAATTTCCTTCTTCGTACACATATAAATTTCCGTTACCTTTAACTAGTTGTTTTAAAAATAATGTATCTGCATATAATTCAGGATGTTTATTTGTACTCAAATTCTGATAAGAATCACTTGATCGATCAATTTGAACTATAAATTTCTTATAAACTAAGTAATTCTGCACTCCAAACTCCTTTACTTCACTTATAAAAGTTATTTGGGGTTCAGAAACATCCGTTAATTTATACATAAATTCTGTTGGATTGTTTTTCCAATCAATATTTTTTATTAAACACTCCAGTTTTTCATCATTATCGAAAATAATATAACCTTTCTCATAATTGATTTGAGAATAACAATTCAAACCAAAAAAAATAAATAAAAGCAAAAAGAGATTTTTTTTCATTACAAATTAGGTTTTTAGATTTCTAAAATTTAGCGCGTAAAGATAAGCCCAAAATATCCATTTTACAAATTTAAAAGCAGCTCTGTAGCCTTTTTCAAAGTCTGCTATTATAATAATAAACACAAGTATCGGGTAAAAAAAATGATCCGGCAAAAGCCGGATCATAACTACCCTTCATAAATTGGGAAAATATGAAATGAAGGACAGGAAAGTACATTAATTAACCATTACCCAAAATTTATTATCTGTCATCCATTCTTCAAGCTCGATTTGATCTGTTTCATCAGGTATTTTCCAAAAATTTTCATCCAACATCCAGTCTTCTACATCTCTGAGTTCTGAATGATCTTTTTGTATGGATTTCTTTTTAAATTTCCATTTTGCATCATTTAACATCCAGGCTTCGATTTCCATATCATTTTCAACTACCTTTTCATTTAATAAAAGCATTTTTCTGAAATAATTACTGGAATTGCTTAATTCAAGGTAATTTTTAGCAGAAAACCAGTTTTCTGTTACTTGTAAATTTATTTCAGTTGCATTTGAATTTTTAGTAATCTGATTAGAAAATAACGTGGCATTATTACCTACATTTACAGACGAGATAATAGTTTGGGAGTACACGCTACCCACAAGAGATACAATAAGTATCAGGGTAGAAAAGATTTTGTAATTGAGAATTAAGTTTTTCATTGTGTGACCTCCATTGTTGTGTATTAATATGTTCAATACTATGACGAACGAGAGAGATTGATGTTACACTTTTTCTTTAATAAAGACGTTAAAAATTAATAATAGATGCAAATAATGAAAAATAAATTATTTACTTTCAGATTTTATTTAAGTTATGCTAGCTAATCCTAAGGAAATACATTTGGTTTCTTTTAATGTTCCGTATCCTGCTAATTATGGTGGAGTAATTGATGTATTTTATAAAATAAAAGCTTTGTATGAATTAGGTGTAAAGGTAAATCTTCACTGTTTTAAGTATGGCGGAAGAGAATCGTCTGACAAGCTTGAAAAATACTGTAAATCTGTTACTTATTACCCAAGGTTTTCCAAAGCGGTTTTCTTTTTTTCTCATTTACCATTTATTGTAAAGTCCAGATCAAATAAAGAATTACTAAATAATCTGAGAAAAGATGATTTCCCTGTTATTTGTGAAGGACTTCATACTACCCATTTATTAAAAAGTATATCCGGGAATGGAAAGAGAAATATAATTGTAAGAACTCACAATATAGAACATAAGTATTATTATAAATTAGCCGGTGCTGAAAAGAATATATTTAAAAAAGGATTCCTGTACAGCGAAGCAATTAAATTAAAAATTTACCAGAAAATCTTAAAATCAAATATTAAAATTGCAGCCATAACTGAAAGTGATAAAAACTATTTCTCCCGATTAAACTCGGAAACCTTTTATATTCCGGCTTTTCATTCTTTTATAAATACTGATATTAAAACTGATACTGGCGATTATATTCTTTATCACGGTGATTTATCGGTGAGCGAAAATATTAAAGCTGCATCTTATATTATTAAAAACATATGCTCTGTAATAAACATCCCTTTTGTTATTGCAGGCCATAATCCGAATAAACTAATATATAAATTGGCCGGCACGAACAATAATGTAAAAATTATAGCTAATCCGATCAATAAAGAAATGCAGGAATTAATCAGAAATGCACAAATCAATTTGTTAATTACATTTCAGGATACAGGGATTAAGTTAAAGCTTATAAACTCATTATTTAACGGGCGATTTTGTATTGCCAATAGTAAAATGACGAAAAACTCAGGCCTTGAATCTTTATGTGTTGTAAAAAATTCACCCACTGATATTATTAATGAAATCAACAATTTAATTAGTAAACCGTTTACTATATCAGAAATAAACAAAAGAGAGAAAATCCTGTTAAAAATTGTTAATAATGCGCAGAGTGCTCAAAAATTAATAAATTTGTTGTTTAAAAATTAATAACATGAAAATAACAAAAGCATTACTTATCCTTTTATTTATAAGTCTTTACAGTTGTTCAGACATTTACTCACAATCTTATAAAATTGATGTTAAAATAACTGATTTAAAAGACACTGATATTTATCTTGGTTACTATTTTGGTGATAAAACTTATGTTCAGGACACTGTAAAACTTGATTCGAACGGTAATGGAACATTTAGCAGCGACAGTTTACTTGAACAAGGAGTCTATATTATTATTTTACCTTCCAAAAATTATTTTGATATTTTGATTGGAGATGACCAGCAATTTTCTGTTGAAACAACTTCTGATGATTTAATTAATAAATTAAAGATTAAAGGTTCAGATGAAAATGAAAATTTTAAAGATTTCAGGCAATTCATGATGAGTCGTAATATTGAATCAGCAGAAATAAGAAAAAGAGTACAGGAATTAGATGAAAACAGTGATTCAGTACAAATACTTAAAGACCGGATTGATGTTTTGTCGAAAGAAGTAAAGTCATATTGGGAAAAAACGATTAACGATAATGAAGGAAAATTGCTGGGAGTTATTATCAAAGCAATGAAAAATCCTGAAATTCCTGAAATTGACGTTCCGGAAAATATCGAGAATAAGGATTCCGTTAGATGGTTCTATTCGTACAACTACAACCGACAGCACTTTCTTGACAATATTGACTTTAACGATAAGCGATTTTTAAGAACTCCTTTCTTTCATAATAAATTAGAAACATTCTTCACTAAAATACTGATTCAGAATCCGGATACGATAAATCACCATATTGATATTATTGCTCAGCAAGCAGAACAGAGCGATGCGGTTTTTCAATATGTTATCCAATATTTTATAAATACTTTTCAGAAAAGTAATATTATGGGAATGGATAAAGTTTTTGTTCACGTAGCAGAAACTTATTATCTGTCGGGAAAAGTAGATTGGTTATCAGATGAAACCATACAAAAACTAAAAGAACAAGTTGCTAAGCATCGTTTTAATTTGATCGGCAATGTTGCACAAGATCTTAAAATGGAAACAATTGACGAAGAGTTTGAGCGTCTGCATGAAATAAAATCAAAATTTACATTGGTTTATTTCTATGAACCTGATTGCGGACATTGTAAAAAAGTGACACCTAAAGTTTATGAAATACATCAACAGTACAGCAGAGATGATTTTGAGGTTTTTGCTGTTTATACTCAGGGAAACAAAGAAGAGTGGCAGGAATATATTTATGAAAAAGGTTTTGATGACTGGATTAATGTTTGGGATCAATATAATCTGACAAACTTCAGGTTCTTTTACAATATTTATAGCACCCCTACTATGTACTTACTTGATGAAAATAAGAAGATTATAGCAAAACGTATAAGCTATGATACACTGGGAAATATACTCGAAATTGAGCTTGCAAAATAAATATTACTGCTTAATGCAAATGGAAAGAAGCTGTCTCGAAACCCTTTTTTGTCATCTCCAACTTGATTGGAGATCTCATAAGTAATTATATAAGTGCTAAGCATGAGATTCCCTTTCCTGCCTGTCGGCAGACAGGTTCAAGGGAACGTTTACCTTCATGACTGAAAGGAGATAATGACAGTTTTGTTACTTTAAAGATAGTTTCTTTTTCTTCCTCAGTCTTTGTTACTTTCCGTATCTCTTATTATAACAGAGAAAATAAATAATACAATTACCGATGCAACAAAAATTATAAACAATGAAGTAAAAATTTTACGCATTACATCTTCAAGTGAAATAATTTCCCATATTCCTAAAAGAGAAATAACCGTGATAATTAATACAAAAGTTATTAAGATGTAGGAGGTGATTTTCTTTAATCCTTTCATAACAGCTATTATTTAATTTGTACTTTCAAATATAATGATAAATCATAAATTGACTTAAAAGTATGTGCTTTTTTGTTTGATGTTAGAATCCATTCAGGCTGACCATCTTCTGATCGCACTTTTATATGACTTATAGATTCGTTTCCCTTTTCAACAGAAAAATTGAGTCTTTCAAGAGCTTTTTTAGTCCAGTTATAATATGCACCATCGCCTGATAATCCTATTTTTTCTGTGTGTTTTCTTTTTAATCTAAAATCGCCCTTAATTTTATCGAAATGCAGGTTTGTATTTTCAAAAATTTTATTGAATGTTTCATTGAGAATAAGATCTTCCGGAGCTCCTTCAAAAATCTCATTATCCATCATCAGCCATATTTTATCTGCTTCCTGAATTGCAATATTCAAGTCGTGGGTTGAAAATAGTATGGTTTTATTTTCCTGTTTTGATAACCTGTTTAATAAATGTATCGTTTCATATTTATTAGGCAAATCCAGAAAAGCAGTTGGTTCATCAAGTATTATAAATTTTGTATCCTGTGCCAATGTTCTGGCTATCATAACTCTCTGCCTCTCGCCATCGCTGATTTCATTAATGTTTTTTCGGCTAAAATCATCCATCCCGACCATCTGTAAAGCTTTTAGGGATTGATTAATATCATCAGGTTTTAGTTTCCCAAACCAATTTGTATGTGGAAACCTTCCTAATGAAACCAAATCGAAGACTTTTAAATTATTAACATTAATTATTTCCGTAGAAACAAAACTCACCATCCTGGCAAAATCAGGTCTGTTATAATCATTTAAAATCTTATCATAGTATTTTATTTCCCCCTTTAACGGATTTTGCAAACCTGCAATATTTCTTAAAAGTGTACTTTTTCCAATTCCGTTTTTACCAACCAAAGCAATTAGTTCTCCATCGCAACCAGATAGGTTAATATTCTCAAACAGAACATTATCGGAATTCTTTTTAGAAGAATAACCGATTTTCAAATTATCTGTTTTTAATATTTTATCTGTTTTTAATATTTTATCTGGTTTTTTCATAAACGCTTAAGATACAGCAGCTAGTTTTTGATTTTTTATAATAATCCAGATAATAACTGGTATTCCAATTAAAGCAGTAATTGAGTTAATTGGTAATGTATTTTCCTGTCCTGGTAATTGCGAAACAATATCACTAAATAACAAAACTATTCCGCCAATTATCATTGTACCAGGTAACAAACTCTTATGATTTGCAGTTCTAAACAAAATACGTGCTATATGAGGTACTGCAATCCCAATAAACCCTATAGGTCCACAAAAAGCTGTAATACTTCCGGCAAGCAAACTTGTACTGAAAAAAACTAAAAATCTGGACAATCTCACATTCATACCCATGCTTTTAGCATAATTCTCTCCAACCAGCATTGCATTTAATATTTTTATCAATAAAAATGTAATTATTAAACCAATAATTACGCCAGGAATAAGAACCTTTAACTGCGCCAAAGAAACACCTCCAAGGCTACCCATTGTCCAAATAACAAATGCTTTAAGCATTGATTCATTACTAAAATACTGTAAAATATTTACTACTGCAGTTGTGGCACTTCCAAACATAATTCCCAGAATAAGTATGGTCATTATATCCTTTACTCTTGCAGATATTGCCATTATCAGAAATAATATTAATCCTGATCCTAACCAGGCAGCAGTAACAATTGTCCAGTTTCCCAATACTCCGAACTGACTAACTATTGCAAATGAAGAAATCCCCATCACAAGAATAGCAACGCCGAGACTTGCTCCTGCGCTAATACCCAAAACATATGGTCCGGCAAGTGGGTTCTTAAATATTGTTTGCATCTGCAAACCGCTAACAGACAATGCAAATCCTGCAAATAATGCTGTCAGAGCTTTGGGAATTCTAAAATGATAAACTATTGTAAAATATTCTGAATGATCTGTCTGTCCCGTAAATAATATTTTAATTACCTCTTTTACAGGAATCGTGACAGAACCCAATAAAATATCGGTAATGAATAATCCGACTAGTGTGATTATCAGAATAATCCAGATAAAAATGATCTGTTTTTTTAACAACAAAACTTTAATTTTTTAAAGTGCTAATTTAAACAAAAAGTCAGGGATTTAATCTATTTGTTTGTAATATACCAATTGGTGATCAGGTAATAAATCAGGATGAAAAATTTTAATCATATCTTTAAGTACGATATTAGGTTGTACAAGTCCTGTTTCCCAGTAATCGTTTCCTCCATACTGATTTAGTCTTAAATTGTTATTAAATATTTTACTTTCGTTAAAAGGCTTAAAACTCTTAAATCTTTCATCTGTTTTAATAATATCTTGTTTATTGTTTACAGTTCCTGTATTCAGCCATATTTCAGCTTCCGAAGCCTTAACAAATACAGATTCAATATTAAAAGGCAAACTTTTTCTGGAATCGTTTGATTTCCATAAATATTCGCCACCCGCATCATTAACCATTTTGGCCAAATACGACATACCTCCAGGCACATACCACACGTCTTTCCACGGTAATCCAAACAAAATTTTTGGTTTGCTTTTATTTTCTTTTGCTATATCAAGCAATTCATTATATTCTTTTTCAATACTTTCAAAATACTCATTTGCAAAATTATCCATGCCATAAAAAGCTGCAATAAATTTTATCCATTCCAGTTTTCCTAAAGGGTCATCTTCAAGATACTCTGCATTAATTACAGAATTAATTCCTAAATCCTTTAAACGCTGATTATATCCGGCAATTTCTCCTCCTATTCCATATGTTATAACCAAATCAGGGTTTAAGCTGGCTATTAATTCATAATTTAAACTATTGTCGTACCCAACGTCAAAAACAAGCTTGTTCGCTATTCTTTCTCTAAGCTTTTGGTTATTTACATAATCTGTTCCTGAAATACCTGCTATTGTTCCTGTTTTATTTAAAACATCTATAAAAGCAACGTGAGTTGTAGATAGGCAAACCACTTTTTCAACCGGAGTTCTGATTACACGGTATTCATCCGCCAATTCAGGCAACTCTTCATTTTTATCAATAAGTAAATATTTATATTCTACATTGCTTGCACCTTGCCACGGATTTAATACAGTAATTATTTTATAATTATCTGCTATCTCAATTCTTAAACCTTTAGCATATTTTAAACCTCCGGATATCTTCTTGCTCTCTGCATGGCCTTTTATACTTTCGTCTCTGTTACCGGAACATGAGAAAAGAATGAGAAAAACTACAACTACAGTATACTTCAGTTTCATATGGTTAAAATTGGAACAAAACGAAACACAAAATTAATTTAATAATTAAATATTTACCCTTTGTTTTATAAAAAACAATACATTTTAAAACAAACTTTAATAATAACCTTTATTTAAAATGAAACGTATAAAAATTAATTGATTCTTATATCTTTAAGCCGTAGCTGATATACTCTCTTTTAATGCGTTAATAAATTATGCGAAAAGTTTTAAAAATACTGTTTTTCACTTTACTTATAAATGTAAACTCAGCAGTTTTTGCAGGTTATTTTCAGGAAGACACAATCTATTTTAAAGGGAATTATGACTATCCTCCTTATCAGTTACTTGATTATGAACTAAATCCCACAGGATTTAGTGTTGAAGTTCTAAATGCTATTGCAACAACCATGGGTCTTAACATAAAAATTGAACTTGATACATGGACACAAGTACGATTAGACCTGGGAAATAATAAAATTGATGGAGTTGCAGGAATGTCATCGTCGCCCGAGCGTAGTAAAACAATAAACTTTTCTGCTCCATTCATTTATATTACTCATGCTGTTTTTGTCCGCAACAATAGTGATATAAGGGATGTTAGCGACCTAAAAGATAAGAAGGTACTCGTTGTTAATGGAGACATAATGCATGATTATCTTATTTCAAATAATATTACAAGATTTATTATTCCTGTAAAAAATTATAAAACAGCTCTCAGGCTTTTATCTGCAGGAGAATATGATTGTGCACTAATAAATAAATTACACGGTCAGTATGCAATTAGTGAATTTAATCTTTCAAATTTAAAGCCTGTTGGAGGATCTATACAACCCAAAGAAATATGCTTTGCCATTAAAAAAGACCGTGAAGATATTCTGGCTCAGATAAACGATGGTTTACAAATAATTAAGTCCACCGGAGAATATGATCAGTTATACGATAAGTGGTTTGGTATTTATGAAAAAACAGATGTAAAAACCCGTGTATTTAACATTATTCTCTGGATTCTTTTTCCACTTTTACTTGTACTCTTTTCAACATTAATCTGGTCATGGTCATTAAGAAAAAAGGTTGCAAATAAAACAGCCGAATTGCAAAATGAATTGAACGAACGTAAATTAACTGAACAAAAGCTACTACATGATAAGTCGCTTTTAAATTCAATGATCAATTCGATTCCCGATTTAATCTTTTATAAAGATAAAAACAATACGTATGTGGGCTGTAATGATGCTTTTCTAAAATTTAACGAATTGCTGGGAAGTGAAATTGTCGGAAAAAGTGATTTTGAATTGTTCCCACAGCATCAGGCTCAGTATTTTCATGATACTGATCAGAAAATTATAAATGAAAAGAAAGCTATAAGAACAGAAACCTGGGAAACAAATTCAAAAGGAGAAAAGTTTTTGCTCGACACACTGAAATTACCCTTTACGGATGAAAAAGGGAATCCCCTTGGAGTAGTTGGCATTTGTCGTGATATTACTGAAAGATATAAAACTGAAATTGACCTCAAAAATGCTAAAGAGAAGGCCGAAGAATCTGACAGATTAAAATCTTCTTTTCTTGCAAATATGTCACACGAAATCAGGACACCAATGAATGCAATAATTGGGTTTTCTGACTTACTGGTTGCTCCTGATACTGAAACAGATGAACGCGAAGAACTGGTTACACATATTAATAATAACTGTAATACATTACTTCATTTAATTGATGATATTATTGATCTGGCTAAAATTGAAGCAAATGAATTATCAATTTTTATTAAAGAAACTGATGTTAATAATGCCTTGAAGGATCTTTTAGAAACTTATAACGGTGTAAAGAATAAAGTTGGTAAAAATCATATTGAAATTAAACTTGATGAATCATCATATAAGGAAAACTTTTATTTAAAAACTGATCCGTACAGATTCAAACAAATATTCACAAACATAACAGACAATGCCTTAAAATATACCGAAATTGGTTCGATTGAATTTGGTTATAAAATACTGGACGATATTAACCTGGTGGAGTTTTATGTAAAAGATACGGGAATTGGTATCGCAAAGGATAAACAAAAAGAAATTTTCAGGCGTTTTAATAAAATTGAAACGGATAAATCGAAGCTTTACCGAGGAACCGGACTTGGACTAACGATTACTCAAAATCTAATTGAACGATTAGGAGGAACTATCCGTGTTGAATCTGATGTTAACACCGGATCAGTTTTTTATTTTACTCTCCCTTACAGTTATACTGAAAAGATTCAAATCAAAAGTGCAAAGCCAAAGTTGACAAAAAAATTTAATAATCTGGAAAACAAAACCGTTTTAATTGTTGAAGATGAAGAGAGTAATTATAAATATTTGGAAATGCTTCTAAAAAACAAAGGTCTAAAACTGCTTAAAGCAGAAAATGGTTATGAAGCAATAGAAATTTGTAAAGGTCATAAACATATTGATTTGGTATTAATGGATATTAAGATGCCAGGAATGAACGGACTGGAAACTACGAAGGAAATAAAACAATTCAATCCTGATATACCAATAATTATTCAAACTGCTTATGCCATGCAAAATGATGAAAAAATTAGCATGGAAGCCGGCTGTGACGATTATATTACTAAACCAATAAAAAAAGAAAAACTGTTCTCAATTATTGCAAAATGGTTATAATAAAAATATTGTATCCATTTTTTATTATGATTAAATAACATATACACGTAAATAAAATGAAATGAGAAAA
>JAHOYT010000035.1 GCA_019038645.1 Bacteroidales bacterium | reverse complement strand
GGGCAACAGCAATCATAAAAATGCTTCTCGAAAATGTTGATGAAATCAACTGGTA
Organism: Bacteroidales bacterium; assembly: GCA_019038645.1. Classification (GTDB taxonomy): domain Bacteria; phylum Bacteroidota; class Bacteroidia; order Bacteroidales; family UBA12077; genus UBA12077. Next base: position 63,318 of record JAHOYT010000035.1, on the reverse strand, counting down.
TATGAGAAGCAAAGAAAAAATTGAGTTTATTAAAAAACATAAACATAATGATTTTTATTTAAGCTCAGTTACACTCGACACAAATAAAATTGACCTTTATAATGATATCAGCCAAACTGTTGAAAACGCTGATATAATAATTTTAGCAATACCATCTGCTTTCTTAAAAGATGCTCTTACGAATTTAAAAGTTGATATAAGCAGTAAGATTATTGTTTCGGCAATTAAAGGAATTGTTCCGGATGATAATCTGATTATTGCAGAATTTTCTAATCAGTTTTACAATGTTCCTTTTGAGTCATTTGCTGTTATATCGGGGCCGTGTCATGCAGAAGAAGTTGCTCTGGAAAGATTATCCTATTTAACAATCGCATCACCGAATTTAAAAAATGCGCGTTTAGTAGCCGATATTTTAAGCACTCAACACATAAAAACAAGCATCTCAGAGGATATATACGGAACTGAATATTCGGCTGTTTTAAAAAATGTTTTTGCTATTGCTGCCGGAATTTGTCATGGCTTGGGTTATGGAGATAACTTTAATGCAGTACTTATTTCAAATGCCTTACAGGAAATGAAACGTTTTGTAGATGTTGTACATCCTATAACACGCGATATTAAAAGCTCAGCTTACCTGGGCGATTTAATGGTTACAGCCTATTCGCAGTTTAGCAGAAATCGCACTTTTGGAAATATGATCGGCAAAGGTTATTCTGTAAAATCGGCTCAGGTTGAAATGAAAATGATAGCAGAAGGTTATTATGCTACAAAATCAATCATGGAAATTAATAAAAAATATTTGGTTAACATGCCTATAACAGAGGCCGTTTACAATATCCTTTACGAAAAAATCTCACCTGCAATTGAAATAAAAATATTAACAGAAAACATTAGGTAATATATATAAAAATCTGTTTGTCATGAAGAATCTTCAAATTGATTTAAAAAACGCACTTCCATTTATTAGCCAGGAAGAATTCAAAAATTATGACAAACTTATCAGACAAGAAGATAAAAAACTCATTTCCGGGACAGGGCGGGGTTCTGAATTCCTTGGATGGATTAAACTACCCGAAACAATTTCGACCGATCTGATTTCCGAAATTAATAAAACAGCTGAAGAATTGCGAAAAATCTCTGAGATTATTGTTGTTGTGGGAATCGGTGGCTCCTATGCCGGATCAAAAGCAATTATTAATGCATTATCAGGAAATTTTGATCATTTACAAAAGGGCATAAACCCAAAGGTGATTTTTGCCGGACAAAACCTTTCTGAAGATTATCATTACGATCTTTTAGATTTTTTAAAAGACAAACAATATTCAATAATTGTAATTTCAAAATCCGGCACGACTACAGAACCTGCAATTGCTTTCAGGCTTCTTCGAAAGGATTTGGAAAGCAGATCGGGTAAAAATGAAGCAAGAAAAAGAATTGTTGCTATAACGGATAAAACAAAAGGAGCTTTAAGAGAACTTTCTAAAAAGGAAGGTTATAAGACATTTACAATTAATGATGATATTGGTGGAAGATATTCTGTTTTATCGCCTGTAGGATTATTACCGGTTGCATGTGCCGGTTTTAATATCGAAGAATTATTATCTGGTGCAAAAGCAATGATGATTACAGCTCAAAATCAAAACTTTAATGGAAACCCTGTATATCAGTATGCTTCTATAAGACATGCATTATACTTAAAAAATAAAACAACAGAAATTCTGGCATGTTTTAGCCCTCAGCTTAGTTTTTTTGCAGAATGGTGGAAACAGTTATTCGGAGAGAGCGAAGGAAAGGAAAACAAAGGAATTTTTCCGGCCAGCGTAAATTTCACAACCGATCTTCATTCTTTAGGGCAATATATTCAGGAAGGTTTACGAAATATTTTTGAAACAATAATTTCTGTAGAAAAAACAAGGTCTGATCTGAAAATTCCTTTTGATACGGATAATTTCGATAAACTAAATTACCTGTCTGAAAAACCTCTTGATTTTGTGAATAAAATGGCTGAGTCAGGAACTATAGCTGCTCATGTGGATGGAAAAGTACCGAACATAAAAATTACAATACCTGAATTAAATGAATATTTCCTTGGTCAGTTAATTTACTTTTTTGAAAAATCGTGTTCGCTAAGCGGATATCTGCTTGGAGTAAACCCGTTTGATCAACAAGGAGTTGAAGAGTATAAAAAAAACATGTTTACTTTATTGGGGGAACCAGGGTACAGAGATTCTTAACAAATATTTGCGGGTCATTTTTACTAAAAAAATCTTCAGGGTATTAATTTCAGGATTGAATTTTAAGATTAATTCTGGACAACTTATCATTAATAAGTAACATCTTATTCATATTCTTAAAAGAAAAGAAGTCCTGATCTTCATTCAAAAAGTAGTAAATCTTCAGGGTGTTTTTAAGTACTTTCCGGCTTTCTTTTAAATTATTTTGCACTAAAAGAATATCACCCTTTTCACTTAATAATTCTGCCAAAGTTGCCAGCTGTTCTGAACTAAGACCTTTTTTCTGTTTAAGTGCATTAATAAGGAAATCTTCCGAAACAGAATATAAAAAATCCTGATCACAATCGAAATATTTAAGTAATGTATCATCAATTTTCTCGAGAGCTTCACGAAATCTCCCGCTTTTTTTCAGTTCTATCATAATTGAAAGAACTGCGGATACATCCTCAATTAATTTTAATATTTGTTTGTTTTCCACTATTTAATCACATTTTAATATTATTAAATAGTAAGATGGTTGGCTTTTTAGCCGGAATAGGTTAAGGTAAAGATATAAAATCTTTAACAATATTATCGGGATTATAAATCAGTTTTTGACCAAACAAAACAAATAGTAAATAAACACTGGCTCTTTTAAGGTAAAAATATCGGCATATAAAACGCACTTTTCTTTTTTTGAATTCATTTGCTTATTTTTAACCACATCAAAAACTAACGATATGTTTTCAGATTCATTAGAAATATTAGATGGTGTTCGTTTAAACTTTAATGAGGAAAGTTTATTCCTTTTAAATATGACATTAGCATTTGTTATGTTTGGTGTTGCCCTGGAGCTTAAAACGGACCGTTTTAAAAAAGTATTTACAAACCCTAAATCCGGCATTATTGGTGTTGCAGCTCAGTTTCTCATATTACCAATTCTTACATTAGCTTTGGTTTTAATTATTAATCCATCGCCGAGTATTGCTTTAGGAATGATCCTGGTTGCAGCATGCCCTGGTGGAAATATTTCCAATTTCATGACTTCATTGGCTAAAGGAAACACTGAACTTTCTGTTAGTTTAACAGCCGTTGCAGATTTTTCTGCATTGATCATGACCCCTTTGAATTTTGCTTTTTGGGGTGGCATTTATGCATCGATATATTCAAAAGGATCAGGATTAATAATTCCTATTGAAATTAATCCTCTTGAAATGTTCAAAACTATGTTTATTTTGCTTGGTATTCCTTTAACTATTGGAATGTTATTTTCATATAAATTCCCAAAAATTACTTCGAAAATTGTTAAGCCGATTAAAATAGCTTCAATAGTTATTTTTGGTAGTTATGTGGTTGGAGCCCTCGCTTTAAACTGGGAACACTTTTTAGAATATGTCCATCTGGTTTTTCTTATTGTGCTAATTCACAATGCCATGGCACTTACAACAGGTTTTTCACTCGCGAAACTTTTTAAATTACGCCAGAATAATATTCGTACAATAACAATTGAAACCGGAATTCAAAATTCCGGACTTGCCCTGGTCCTCATTTTTAATCCAAATCTATTTAACGGAAATGGGGGAATGGCTTTTATTGCAGCACTTTGGGGGATCTGGCATATTTTATCAGGATTGGGAATTGCAGCAATATGGTCCCGAAAACCTCTAAAATAACTTACTAATAATTAAATTATGGCGATAAGCAGAGAAACCATTGAAAAAAAATCATTTATTTATTCGTTATTACGACCTTATGTTAACAAAGTTACTAAGACCTATTTCAGAACTACAGTATATAATTACGAAAACGTACCGAAAAACGATATTATAATATACGCACCGAATCATCAGAATGCTTTAATGGATGCTTTGGCCATATTAGCCACTATTAAAACAGAACCTGTATTTTTAGCAAGGGCAGATATTTTTAAAAAGAAAACAATTGAAAAACTTTTAACTCTTTTTAAGATTTTGCCTATTTATAGAATCCGGGATGGTAAAGAAAGTCTGGGAAATAATGAAGCCGTTTTTCAGAAAACAATTGATGTATTAAAAAACAAAAACGGGCTTGTGATCTTGCCTGAAGGTTATCATGCAGGGTTCAGAAAATTAAAAACACTTAAAAAAGGCATTTCGCGTATTGCATTCGAAGCCGAAGAATCAAATGATTTTAAGCTAAATATCAAAATTATTCCGGTGGGTCTTGACTGGAGCAATTACATAAATTTCCGCAGTAAATTATTTATTTATTTTGGCGAACCAATAAGTGTTAGCGATTATTACGATGAATATAAAAAGAATCCGCCCAGAGCATTGAACAAGCTCAGGGAAAAGTTATCTGAAGAGTTAAAGAAATATATGATTCATATTGGAAATGATGAATATTATGAAATGTTTGACAATATCAGGTATATCTTTCTTCCGGAGATGATTAAAAAGATGGGATTCAAAAACAGGAAACAACCCAACCAGTTATTTGCGGAACAAAATATAATAAAACAATTAAATGAATTCGTGGATTCAAACCCTAATGAAGCAAAAGAGCTGAATGACAAAACTTTAAGGTATTCTGAATTGCTCAAAAAACTTCATTTCAGAAACAGAGTAATTCAAAAAGGTAAATTTTCAAACATTAGTTTAATTGGTCAGGCATTACTAGCTGTTCTATTCTTACCTTTATATCTTTTGGGTGGAATATTAAACTATTTACCTTATAAAATCCCTGTGTGGGCAACTAAAAAAGTAAAAGATCCTCAATTTTTAAGCTCATTCCGATCTGTTATAGCATTACTCTTGTTTCCGGTATACTATATTATTCTTATTACCACCGGACTGCTCCTGCTGAACCAGTGGTGGCATACTATTGCTTTAATTATTTTGTTGCCTTTTGCCGGATTATTTGCCTTTCATTATTATATTGAATTCAAAAAAATGTTATCCGGAATAAGATATAATCTCAAAACATTATTCAAAAACAAAGATTTAATAGAATTAACAAGCACCTATAATTATATCCTCGGTAAGATGGATGGAATTACAAAATAATAAAAGGGAGCTTTTCAGCTCCCTTTTTTCTATTATTCTTTTTTTACTTATCGATAAGAATATGCTTTCCCGTATAAAGTTAATGAAGGTATTTCTCCAAAGGCTGCATAGGATTTTTTATCAGTAATTAAAACAATATCTGCATTAACAAGAGCTGCTTTTCTTCTGAGAATAATAACAGCCGATCTCTCCAGTGTCTTTGGAGTCGAATATCCTCTATCGCTTCCTTCTGCTTTTGCTTCCAGTTTTGCAACCTCAATCAGACCTTCAACATCGTCAGGGTTCCTTGTAACTTTAACTTTTCTGTAATCACCAACCTCTCTTATTTCAGGAGCAGTTTCATTTAGTATTTCAACTTTCCCTGTTTTATATTCAATTTTATGTACGAGGCGTTGATCCATTTTATTAACTTTTGTTTCTCCCGGTAAGGAATAATAAAGGTCATTCAGATAAATCTTTTTTACATTAACCAACATTTTGTTCCCATCGTGCTGATAAATAATGTCTGTTTTTTGCTCTATGCTTTCAATTTCCGTACTATTATCTTCTTTTTCTTCGTTTTGATTTAATGTTGTAGTATCAGTTTCTTCCGGATAAATTACCTGTGCATCAATATAACTGCTCATTAAAAAGATTGCAAGAAAAACTAAAATAATCCTCTTCATAATTATTTTCTTTAAATTACTTTTTACAAAAATACCAGATAAATATAAAAATTCAAGTTTAAATAACGTTAATTCTAAAACCACACCAAAATAAGAAGCTGTCCTTTTGAGACAGCTTCTTAAATACAAGGTATTGTATATTACTTCAAATTTTTCTTTTGAATAAAATCATTAACAGCCTGTTTTAAATCAGGTTGACCAATTTCCTGTAAATCGTAACCTACTTTAACAGTTGGCTTTTTGATTTTAACAATTCTGCTAAGGTCAATTGGTGTACCAATTACAACAACATCACAAGGTGTTTTATTAATAGTCTCTTCCAGGTCCTTTATTTGTTGATCGCCATATCCCATAGCAGGAAGCAATGTTCCAATATTAGGATAAATTTTAAATGTTTCGGCTAATTTACCTACAGCATATTCTCTTGGATCAATTAATTCACCTGCACCACATTTCATAGCTGCAACTGTTCCGGCTCCAATTTTCATTTCACCATGAGTTAAAGTTGGTCCATCCTCAACAACAAGAACTTTTTTACCTCTTACTAATTCAGGTTTGTCAATTGTAAGCGGAGAAGCTGCATCAACAACTACTGCATTAGGGTTAACTTTTGCTATATTCTCACGAACAATTTGAATAGCATCTGCATCGGCCGAATCCATTTTGTTAATTACAACATAATCAGCTAAACGTAAAGTTGCTTCGCCAGGATAATAAGACAATTCATGACCTGGTCTGTGTGGATCAACAACAGTTACTGTTAAATCAGGCTTATAGAAAGGGAAATCATTATTTCCACCATCCCAAAGAATAACATCACAACCATCAGGATCATTTTCAGCAGCTCTAACAATTGCTTCATAATCAACCCCGGCATAAATTACATTACCACGTGTTACATGAGGTTCGTACTCTTCCATTTCCTCAATCGTACATTTATGTTTTGCTAAATCTTCAACAGTTGCAAAACGCTGAACTTTTTGAGCAACTAAATCACCATAAGGCATTGGATGTCGAATAGCAACAACTTTAAGTCCATGCTCCATTAATAATTCAATAATTCTACGTGAAGTTTGTGATTTACCACAACCTGTACGAACAGCACCAATAGCAATAACTGGTTTAGTACTTTTAATCATAGTTCTTTCAGGACCCAATAAAACAAAATTTGCACCAGCTGCATTAACCTCAGCACTTAAATTCATTACAACCTGATAAGGTACATCACTATATGAAAATACGCAGTCTTCAACTGCTAATTCTTTAATTAATTTAACTAACTCATCCTGAGCATAAATTGGAATTCCAGCAGGATATAAACTACCAGCTAATTCAGCAGGGTATTTTCTCCCGTCAATATCCGGAATTTGTGCAGCAGTAAATGCAACAACATTATAATCTGCGTTATCTCTGTAATAAGTATTAAAGTTATGGAAATCTCTTCCAGCTGCTCCTATAATAAGAACATTTTTCTTGGCCATAATTCCTCCTTTTTATTTTAATTGATTAATTTTAAATAATGCGTAACAAAGTTAAATTTTAAACTAAAATATCATAATTTAAAGGTATAAACTTTAGCTAGTTATAGCTTTAACATCTTTTAACAACAACCTAATTATATGATAATTACAGAAATCCACAAAAAAATCATAAAACATGTTAAGAAACATGTTTAAAAAAAGGGTAAATGGTCAACGGTTTGAACAAATTAGCAAAAACATACGTAAATTAGTATAGTATTCATATTTTATCTAAACCATTTAATGAACTTTCTTGCACACATATATCTTTCCGGCGATAATGAAGAAGTTAAAATAGGCAACTTCATAGGAGATTATGTGAAAGGAAGTGGGTATCATATTTATCCCGAAAAAATTAAAGAAGGAATATTATTGCACAGATTTATAGACTCTTTCACAGATAAAAATACACATACACTTGATACTAAATTACTATTTGCTCCTAAATACAGAAAGTATGCAGGTGTTGTTATGGATATAGTGTATGATCACTTTCTGGCTATTAGCTGGTCAAAATATTCGTTTATTGAATTAAAGGATTATATTGATGATTTTCACAATTTGCTTTTAAAATACAACGATATGCTTCCTGCCGAAGTTCAGGTCTTTGTTCCTAAGCTTATTTCTAATAACAGACTGTATTCATATAAAGATGTTGAAGGTATCAGATCCGTTTTAAGCACCATGTCGAAATACACTTCCTTGCCTGACCACTCCGATTTTGCGATTGAAGTAATGAAAGAAAATTATGAATTCCTTAAGCAAAATTTTAAATTGTTTTTTTCTGATATCATATATTACATAAAAACAGTGCATAAGATAGATTTTAAGGAGATTTAGTTCTTTTAACCACATTACAACTTTTATTTCTGCTCGTTTTTCAATAATTTTGCCTTTCCTGAAAAATCCTTTTTTGATTTTATTCTTGTGATAAGGATTTATTAAAGCTGCATTTAATTTTTAAATAATTAAGTATAGCAGATCATATTTTTGAAGTATCTAAATTGATAAGAGAGATGGCCAGTTATTCAGCAGAAGAAAAAGTTCAAATTAGTCACAAGTCACAAGTTAAATTAAATGAGATACTTGATGAAAACCCGAGACTTAAAGAAATATTATTGAATTCGGAAAATGATCTTGAGGTAAATAAATCTTTAAAAAAATGGGCTGAATCTGAGCTGAAAAATAATGAGCTGGCTTTTAATTACTATAAAAAAAAGGCCTCCGGACGAAAAGCTTTTGAGAAAATAAAATGGCAGGAAATTGCCGCTATTCGAATTCTGGATTATATTGATCATACAGATCAAATATACACAGATTTAAATGTTCGTGGGCAAAAGAGAATAAATACCCCATTTAAGATTTTGTGGCTTGCTGCTAAAGATGGAACAGGTGGAGGTAAATACTGCTTTTTTTTAGATATGCTGGAGTTGTTCAGGCAATTTTCGGGTAGTAAAAAATACAAAACACCTTCGAGAGAACAGATTGAGCAGTGGATGAGCAAACATCCGTCAGGACTGGATCAGGACATTATTGAAAAAAGGCAAAAAAATAAAGAACGAATCATAAATATCATTATAGATTTAATTGATTCGGGTAAAATAAAAAGTGCCAGATTTTATTTTGAACCGGAATTATCTTTTGAAGAAAAAATAAATAAAATAAACGAATGGTGGAACAGCAAATTGTTTCATTTAAAATTTGCTATTAGAAATCCTGATTTATTAAACCGAATGCTGGATTATTCGTTAGATAACGATACCATGCAAGTTTTAAAAGAAGCGGAAGCAGAAGGTATTCCATTCTTTGTTAATCCGTATTATCTTTCTTTACTGGATACTGACAAAAGAAAGAAAAATCATGCCGATGCAGCAATACGGGACTACATTATTTATAGTAAAGAATTAGTTCACGAATTTGGACATATTGTTGCATGGGAAAAAGAAGATATTGTTGAACGCGGAAAACCAAATGCGGCAGGATGGATTCTACCCTCAGCACATAGTTTACACAGAAGATATCCGGAGGTCGCAATTCTTATTCCGGATTCAATGGGACGGGCTTGTGGTGGATTATGTGCTTCTTGTCAACGTATGTATGATTTCCAAAGAGGCAACTTAAATTTTGATCTGAAAAAACTTCAACCTACAGAAAAATGGCCGGACAAGTTGAATCGCTTGCTTGAATATTTCGAAAACGACAATCAACTAAGAGATATTCTGATTACAGGAGGTGATGCCTTAATGAGTTCCGACAGATCTCTTAAAGAAATCCTTGATGCTGTTTATGAAATGGCAAATAATAAAAGAGAGAAAAATAAAGAACTTCCGGAAGGGGAAAAGCATGCTGAAATGCTTAGAGTTAGATTAGGAACAAGATTGCCGGTTTATTTGCCACAGAGGGTTACTCCGGAATTAATAAAGATATTAACAGATTTTAAAGACAAGGCATCTCAAATAGGAATTCATCAGTTTGTTATACAAACTCATTTTGAATCTGCAATAGAAATTACACCTGAAGTAAAAGACTGCATAGATAAAATTGCCAGAGCAGGATGGACAGTTACAAATCAGCTTGTGTTTACAGCTGCTGCTTCACGCAGAGGTCATACTAACAAATTACGTAAAGTTTTAAATGATATCGGTGTTATTACTTATTATACATTTTCTGTTAAAGGTTATATGGAGAATTATAATAATTTTGCCACAAATGCCAGAGCCGTTCAGGAGCAACTGGAAGAAAAAAGAATTGGTAAAATTCCTCAAAAATACATTGAGCTCTTAAAAACTTACCAGCTTAATGCAAGTAATATGATTGAGAATATTAATTATCTGCGCGACCAGGAAAATTTACCCTTTTTGGCAACCGACAGAAATGTGATAAACCTTCCAGGCGTAGGAAAAAGCCTTACATTCAGAACAATAGGAATTACACGTCGTGGACGAAGGATATTAAAATTCGATCATGATTCTACACGTAACCATAGTCCAATTATTAATAATATGGATGATGTTATTATCGTTGAATCCAAGCCAATAGGTGAATACTTAAAGCAATTAGAACGAATGGGAGAAACCCGCGAAGATTATGGAACAATATGGGGCTATTCCATAGGTGAAACTGAAAGAAGATTTCCTGTTTTTGAATATCCAAAATACAATTTTGAAATTACGAATGAATTCTCCAACCTGAAATTATAATATTTCTGATAAGATATTTACTGGAGCAACTCCAGTCTGCTTGCATCAAGTCTCAGGAAAATAAACAACAAAATTGTAAACGCCCATAAGGAAGATCCTCCATAACTAAAAAAGGGAAGCGGAATACCTATTACCGGAACCAGACCAATTGTCATTCCTATATTAATAACTATATGAAACAGAAAGACAGATACAACTCCGTATCCGTATATTCTGCTAAAAGACGAACGTTGCCGCTCAGCCAAGCCAATAAGCCTGTATAAAAAGAAAATAAATAGTAAAACAACAAACAACGTCCCCAGAAATCCCCATTCTTCTCCTATTGTACAAAATATAAAATCAGTGCTTTGCTCAGGCACAAAATCAAATTTTGTTTGAGTGCCCCGCAAAAAACCCTTTCCTGTTAATCCGCCCGAGCCAATTGCAATTTTCGATTGGTTTACATTATATTCTACTCCATATGGATCAGATTCCAGACCTAAAACAACATTAATTCTTTTTTGCTGATGTTGCTCAAGAAAATTGTTAAAAACATAATCTACAGAATATGTAAATGCGATAGATCCTATCAAAAATATCAGAAGTAGAGCAACATTTTTTATTTTATAACTAATAGCAAGAATTATATATACAAGTCCGGATATTCCAAGTGAAATTAACAAAATATAATAATACGATAAGCCCGCATTAAGAACTTCATTTAAACCATAAATTGCAGAAGAAGCAAATAAAAGAACAATAAAAGCAATACCGGTATGTTTAATTTTTCGGTTTAGAAACCAAAAAATAATAAATACCACGCCAATTGATAACAAAATAATTATAAGCGTATCAATTACAAGAGCGAGGATAAATAATATTATTACGAATAAACCCAGTAAAATAATGCTTTCAGAGATTCCTTCGCGATACAAAACAAAAATAAAGGCAAAATAAACCAGTGCTGATCCGGTATCGTTTTGCATTAAAATCAACACTGAAGGAATTAAAATAATTGCTGCAATTCTTACATATGACTTTACTGTATTTATCTGTAAATTATATGAGGTTAAATATCGGGCCAGGGCCAGGGCCGTTGCAATTTTAGCAAACTCGGCTGGTTGTATGCGTATATTCCCTAACTCATACCACGATCGGGCGCCGTGAATTTCTTTTCCAAATATTAATACTCCAATTAAAACAACAATCAATATACCATAAAAGATATATGCAAAATAAGAATAAAAATTAATGTCAATAACAAATACAATAAATGCAATTACAAGTGCAGCAGAAATCCATATTAATTGCTTTCCGTAACGTTGCGAAAAATCGAGAATACTCTGATGATCTTCATTATAAACAGCAGCATAAATATTTATCCAGCCTAAAAAAACAAGTACTAAATAAATCGTAACTGTTAGCCAGTCAATACTACTCCATATGTTAATCCTTCTCTGCATTATTATAATTAATTTCTGCATTTAAAATATATTCTTCCCACCACGGAACTGATATAGAATCATTCAAATATTCCTCTATCATCAATTTTGCTGTTGGAGCAGCCCATGTACCTCCAAATCCTCCGTTTTCAATATATACTGCAATAGCTATTTCGGGTTTTTCTTTGGGTGCAAATGCTATAAAAATTGAATGGTCCTCTCCATGAGGGTTTTCTGCTGTTCCTGTTTTACCACAAACTGTAATATTTGAGATTTGTGCTGTTCTGGCTGTACTCCCGGTTCCAGCCTCTCCGTTAACGGCCAGATCCATTCCTTCAATTGCTAATTCAAAATAATTTGAATCTATTTTTGTGTACTGTTTTTCGAAAAAACGATTGTCAAGAACATGATCACCTTCAATTTCTTTTACGCTGTGCGGTATATAATAAAAACCACGATTTGCAATCGCAGCAGTCATATTTGCCATTTGAAGTGGTGTTGTTCCCAGCTCTCCCTGTCCAATTGCCATTGAAATTAGGGTAAGTGACCTCCATCCTCTTTCCCCGTATATCTTGTCATAGGTTTGTTTTGTAGGAACCAGTCCCTTAAGTTCATTACTAAAATCGCTGTTCAGATATGTTCCGAATCCAAATGACATAACATATTCTCTCCACAGATCAAAAGATTCCCGAATTGATGGATATTTCCTGTTATCCAAAATACTTCTAAAAACATTGCAGTAATACGTATTACATGACATTTGAATTGATTCTATCAAATTCAGTGGTGTTTTATGAAAATGGCATCCAACCCTTAGCCTTCCTGCGTAGTATGCTCCTTCACAATCATATTTGGTGTATGGAAATAAAACTTTTTCCTGTAATCCAATAAGAGCATTAATTACCTTAAAAGTTGATCCCGGAGGATACTGCGCCATTAATGCTCTGTTAAAAAGGGGCTTAAGTGAGTCAGACATCAAATCCACATAATTTTCTGTTCTTTTACGACCAACCAACAATTCAGGGTTATAGGAAGGTGTTGATACAATAGCAAGGATTTCTCCCGAAGAAGGTTCTATTGCCACAATACTTCCAATTTTATTTTTCATTAATTTCTCGCCATAAGCCTGAAGATCTGCATCAATAGTTGATATAATATTAGACCCAACAACTGCCTGTTTGTCCAGGCGTCCATTAGCATACGTTCCCTTTATTCTGTTATGAACATCAACCAAATATACATTTACTCCTTTTTTCCCTCTAATATACTCTTCATAGGATTGTTCAATACCACTAATTCCTATATAATCTCCGGATTTATAATAATCATCTTTTTCGATTATTTTTTCATTTACTTCACCCACATATCCAAGCAGGTGAGCACCAATATCCGAAGGATATTTTCTTAACGTCCGTGCCTGAACATAAAATCCGGGATATTTGTAAAGTTTTTCCTGCAGATTAGCATAAGTTCTTGATGATACCTGCTTTAAAAAAACCGATGAATTGTATATAGAAAATTTCCTGGCTCTTTTGATAGCTTCTTGTACATATTCTTTTTTAAGATTAAGAATTTGACAAAACTCTGTAGTGTCGAATGGCATTAATTGATTCGGAACAACCATTAAATCATAAGTTGCTTCATTATAAACAAGTAGCTCTCCGTTTCTGTCATAAATTAATCCGCGGGCTGGAAACTGAGTTACATATCTGAGAACATTACTGCTTGCTGTGAGCTTATAAGAACTATCAACTACCTGAAGAATAAATAGTTTTATAGTAAATATCAACCCTATAAGTATGATAATAAACCGAATAATATGTCTTCTGTTAGCAAAAGAATCCACTCTGAATAAAATTAATTTATCTTTTACCGTCTGATATCCTTACGATAAAAATACTGACTAATTAAAACTAAAATAATAGTAAATACAGAACTTAAAATAACCCTTAGAAATGTAGCAAAAAACTCCGAGAACCTGAATACCTCAATATAAAATAAGAACAGATGATGAGTAAAAATCAGGATAGCCGAATACCTTATAAACCAAGCCGATCCATAATGTTTTAATTGAGGCAATGTTTCTGATTCATAACCATCTCTTGGAGATATAATCTTTAATACATACGGACGTAAAAAAGCCATAAAAACGGTAGCCGAACTATGCATACCAGGAGTATTAGAAAATAAATCAACCGTTAAACCAAGGATTAAAGCAATTACTAAAAGCAACCATTTAGGAGTTTCAAATGGCAGAACCAAAATAAATAACACATAAATATATGGATTAATATACCCGCTAAACTGAATATTATTAAGGATAAATACCTGTAAGAAAACAAGCAAAATAAAACTCATTATATAACGGGGTAATAATTTAATCATTTCCTTCAGCTTGTTTTTCTAATTCAATTTTTTCAGTTTGTAACAAATTACCAATAACATTAACGTTATCAAGCCGTTTAAAATCTGTTGATAATTTAACCTTAATTTCGTAAAAGCTACCGCCTTTTTCAGTAAAATCCTCAATAAACCCGATCAAAATTCCTTCCGGATATATCGATGAAAAACCACTGGTAATTATAGTATCGCCAATCTGAATATCTGCATTTAGTGGTATTTCATTTAAAATTGCAGTCTGATATCCTTTTCCTTCCCACATCAGAGAACCAAAATATCCGTTTTTCTTAATCTTTGAACTAATTCTTAAATCAAGATTCAATAAAGATATTACAGTTGCATAATTCTTCGATACTCCTTTCACTACTCCTACAACACTCCCTTCGGAAACTACTGCCATCTCTGGTTTTAATCCCTGCTGACTTCCTTTGTTAAGAGTAATAAAGTTATGTTTTTTATTAACAGAATTATTAATAATCCGGGCAGGAGTATACTGATATCTTTGATTAAAAATCGTATCTTTTACAGTACGAAAAAATATCTCATCAGATTTATACGTTGATTCAATAATATTAAGAAGTCTGTTATTTTCTTTGGTTAATCGTTGATTTTCCTCAGCCAAAGACAAATATTGTTTCAGGCTTGCAGTTCTTGTATAAAGATTACCAGCAATCTGCTTTGTATAATTTACAAATCTTGCTTTATGAAAGTTATTATTATTGATTAAAAGTGTTATTGAAAAAATTTCGATAAGTATAAATAATAACAAAAAATGTATTCGCAATAAAAAGTTTAGTAAGCTTCTCATTTTAAAATTACTTATCAGAATTTATTTTCACTATCTCATCAGGAATGAAAACTTATCGGCATTTTTCAATGAAATTCCTGTTCCACGGGCAACAGCATGCAAAGGGTCTTCAGCAACATGAAATTGTATTCCTATTTTATCGGTTAACCGTTTATCCAGACCTCTCATTAATGCACCACCACCTGCAAGGTAAACTCCATCGTTAACTATATCCGCATATAATTCAGGAGGTGTTTGCTCCAGCACACCCAAAATTGCGGTTTCAACTTTTGAAATAGATTTATCCAGACAATGAGCAATTTCCTGATATGAAACCGGGATTTCAACAGGCATTGCAGTCATAAGATTCGGTCCTCTAACAAGATAATCTTCAGGAGGATTTTCAAGTTCAGCCAAACAAGATCCTACATTAATTTTAATATCTTCGGCTGTTCTTTCTCCTATTTTAATATTATGCTGATGACGCATATAAGCCTGAATATCAGCTGTAAAAGCATCACCTGCGATACGTATTGATTTATTACTTACAATTCCGCCAAGCGCAATAACAGCTACTTCTGTGGTTCCTCCTCCGATATCAACAACCATACTACCTTTAGGTTCTTCAACATCAATTCCCATACCTATTGCAGCAGCCATAGGTTCGTAAATCATATAAACATCACGGCCTCCGGCATGTTCTGAAGAATCACGAACAGCACGCATTTCAACCTCAGTGCTTCCTGAAGGTATACATACTACCATTCTAAGAGAAGGAGCAAATAATTGTGGCTTTTGATTAATCATTTTAATCATTCCGCGAATCATTAATTCAGCAGCATTAAAGTCTGCAATTACACCATCTTTCAGTGGCCTGATTGTACGAATATTTGTGTGTGTTTTACCATGCATTTGACGGGCTTTTTTCCCAATAGCAATAAGCTTACCGGTAGCCTGTTCTACAGCAACAATTGATGGTTCGTCAACAACAATTTTATCGTTATAAATTATGATAGTATTAGCAGTTCCTAAGTCTATTGCTAATTCCTGGGTAAAAAATGAAAACAATCCCATTATATGTCCTCTGTTAAATTAAATGTATGGTTTATATTAATGTTTAAAATGTCTTGTTCCTGTAAATACCATTGCAACTCCATTTTTATTGCAATAATCAATTGATTCCTGATCCTTTACTGATCCTCCCGGCTGAATAACTGAAGTTATACCTGCTTCATTTGCTATTTGCACAGAATCTGCAAAAGGGAAAAATGCATCCGATGCCATAACGGCTCCTTTAATGCTAAGATTGAAATTATTCGCTTTAGTTATGGCTTGCTTTAGTGCATCAACTCTCGATGTCTGACCAACACCACTTGCACATAATTGTTTGTTTTTTGCTAAAACAATTGTATTTGATTTGGAATGTTTTACTATTTTATTTGCAAACAATAAATCTTCTATTTCTTCTTTTGAAGGAGCATTTTTAGTTGCCGTTTTTAAATCAGCGGCTACTTCCATTTTCAAATCTCTATCCTGCACAAGAGCTCCGTTCAGCATTGATCTATACTGTGTTTTAGGAAACTGATCTGCCTTTTGAATTAGAATAATCCTGTTTTTCTTTTTCTTTAATACTTCCAAAGCATCACTGGCGTATGAAGGAGCGATAATTACCTCAAAAAAGATTTTGTCAATTTCAATCGCAGCATTCATGCTCACTTCTTTGTTAGTTATAAGGATTCCTCCAAATGCAGAAACAGGATCGCCAGCTAAAGCGTCATTCCAGGCATCAACTAAATTATTTCTTGAAGCAATACCGCACGCATTATTGTGTTTTAAAATCGCAAAAGTAGTTTCATCAAATTCAGCTATTAACTGAACTGCTGCTTCAATATCGAGAAGGTTATTATATGAAATTTGCTTGCCATGCAACTGATCGAAAACGTCTTCTAGTTTTCCAAAGAAAATTCCCTTTTGATGAGGATTTTCGCCATAACGTAATTCATTTCCTTCAATAGAACTTTGCTTAAACACCTGTTTTTGTACATCTCTGTTGAAATAATTAAAAATTTCGGTATCGTAATGCGAAGACACATTAAATGCTTCCAAAGCAAATAACTTTCGATCCTCTAAAGAGCTTTCACCGTTTTTCGTATCAAGTAAATTAAGAAATTCCTGATACTGATTTTTTGAAGAAATAATTAGCGTGTCTTTAAAATTCTTTGCTGTCGCCCTGATTAAAGAAATGCCACCAATATCGATTTTTTCAATTACATCCTGTTCTTCTGCTCCTGAGGCAACTGTGTCTTCAAAAGGATATAAATCCACAATAACCAAATCTATTTCAGGAATCTTATACTGTGCAAGTTGTTCAATATCTGAATCATTATCTCTTCGGGCAAGAATTCCGCCAAAAACTTTTGGGTGCAAAGTTTTTACTCTTCCTCCCAGAATCGAAGGATAGTCGGTTATGTCTTCGATGGCTGTAACGCTAACACCAAGGTTTTCAATAAATTCCTTTGTTCCACCCGTAGAATATAATTGAATATTTAAATCAGTAAGTTTTTGTATAATCGGTTCTAAATCAGATTTGTTATAAACCGAAATTAATGCTGAGTTAATTCGCTTTAAATCGTTCATTTACAAAATTTTGTTAAAGTCCGACAAAAATAATCAAAATAATCAGTTATTTTTAAATTAGATGAGTTTAAAATTTACAGAATCCCTTCTAAATTAACTATTCTAAATTAATTGTTCGAAAATATAAATAATACACCAAAAAAAAATCGGAAGTCGTATATTTGTTAAAAAACTTTTCAAATCATAAAAGTACTAAATATGCTTTTTTTAAATTTACTAAAAGAGAGCTTTCTGTTTGCAATTAATGCCCTAAAAGTAAATCGTTTAAGAACACTTCTTACCTTACTTGGCATAACTATTGGAATTTTTGCAATCATCTCTGTCTTTACTATTCTCGATTCTCTTGAAAATACTATACGGACCAGTTTGTCTTCTTTAGGCGACGATATTATTTATGTTCAGAAATGGCCATGGGCGCCACCACCCGGAGAAGAATTTGCCTGGTGGGAATACCTGAACAGGCCACTTCCATCCGTTAAAGAGTATGAACAAATTAAAAAGAGATCTGAAAAAGCAGAAATTGTAAATTTCGCTGCATCAGCACTACGTAATATAAAATATAAAAACAATACTGCAGAAGATGCTATTATTTGGGCAAATTCACATGAGTTTGAAAAGATAAGATCCTTTGAGCTTGAAGACGGACGCTATTTTACACCCTTTGAATCCGTTGCAGGTAAAAACATTTGTCTTATTGGCCATCAGCTTGCAAAAGACCTCTTTCAGGGAGCCAAACCTGTAGGAAAAGAAATTAAGATTCAGGGCAGAAAAGTTACAGTAGTGGGGTTAATTGCTAAAGAAGGAAAAGACATATTAAATAGTGGAGGTAGTCTGGATGAAATGATTATTATTCCAATAATTTATTCCAAATCTTTTATGGATATCAAAAGTGAAAATACGAATCCGATGATAATGGTAAAAGCAAAATCCAATGTATCGGTTGCAGAATTAAAAGATGAACTAAGAAGTATTTTAAGATCAACACGAACCCTAAGGCCTAAACAAAAAGATAATTTTGCACTTAATCAGTCAAGTATTCTGGACTCAGCCTTAAATAGTATTTTTGGAGTAATTAATATGGCTGGCTGGCTTATCGGAGGATTTTCAATTCTTGTAGGAGGTTTTGGAATTGCAAATATTATGTTTGTTTCGGTAAAAGAAAGAACAAACCTCATTGGAATTCAAAAGTCGTTAGGAGCAACACGTAAATTCATTTTGTTTCAGTTTTTATTTGAAGCTATTATGTTATCTCTGATTGGCGGCATAATTGGGTTGTTGTTAATTTTTATCGGGAGTTTAATTGCTTCAAATAAAATTGAACTGGATATAACATTAACCCTGGGAAATATTATGTTAGGATTACTTATTTCTGCAAGTATTGGAATAATATCAGGTATTTTTCCATCATATAAAGCCTCCAAACTTAGCCCGGTTGAAGCTATTAACACAACATTTTAACTGTACAGGTTAAATCCATGTTAAAAAATCAAACCACAATCAATTTTAACTAAATCATTATTAAATTTATGGGCTGAACTAATTATTAACTAATTATTAACTAATTAAAGCTAAAATTTATGATTAAAAAAGTGTTGGGGATTCTTGCAATTACAGGTTTGCTTATCTCTTGTGGAAACAAAGAACAAAAAAAAGAAGCTTGTTGTGATAAAGAAATTACTAAAGTTACTGTTGATCAGGTAATGGCAGACATACAAAGCTTTGTAGACAAAGACGTTGTTATTACAGGAATGGTAAATCATGTTTGTTCGCACGGTGGTAAAAGAATGTTTATTATAGGTGAAAATCCTGATGTTGCGATAAAAATTACTCCAAATGATGCGATTGGTGTTTTCGAAAAAGAATTGGAAGGCAGCTCTGTTATTGTTAAAGGAACTGTAAAAGAATTGCGTATTGATGAAGCTTATGTTGTTGGTTTAGAAAAAGAATTAGCCGAAGGTATGGAAAGCGAAGCAATACACGATCATTCAGCAGGAACACATGATGAAGAGGAAGATGAAGAAAAAGAAAGGGATGCTCAAATTGAAGCCATGAGAACTCAAATTTCTGAATCTGATGATGGTTATTATTCTCAATTCTGGATTGAAGCCACTAAATTAGAAGTTAAAGAATGTGAACATGATAACGAGCATGTTGAAGGTGATGATGATCATCATGATCATGCTGAAGATGAAGAACACGATCATGACCACGAACATGAAGAAGGTGAAGAACATTCTCACTAAGAAACAGTTATTTTTATAATATAGATTTATTAAGTTTGTCCGGGAGTGTAAAAACTTTCGGACATCTTTCTATTAAGATAAACAATGAACTTTAGAAAACTAAACAGGAATGTCCATCGTGATTTGGGCTATATTTTCTTTTATTTGACAATAATATACGGCCTGTCAGGAATTGCTTTAAATCATATTGATGACTGGAATCCAAGTTATGTAATTAAAAGCAATGTAGTTATTATTAAAACTGCTCCTTTAGAAAAAGAAAACTTAAGTCGTATAAATGTAATTTCATTGCTTGAAGAAATTGCACCTGAAGAAAAATACAAAAATCACTATTTTCAAAATGACAGTACACTTAAGGTGTTTATTAAAGACGGAAATGTTATTATTAATTTAGAATCAGGTCAGGGAAATATTGAAACATCGAAACGCCGGCCTGTATTACACCAGTATAATTATTTACACTACAATCCGCGAAAATGGTGGACAGCTATTTCTGATATTTATGCAATATCATTAATGTTGCTTGCTATAACAGGCTTGTTCATATTAAAAGGAAAAAATGGAATTACAGGCCGTGGAGCATGGCTTACAACATTAGGGATTATCGTACCGGTTATTTTTCTTCTGCTATATTATTGGAAAGTTTTTTAATTATTCTAATTTAGACAATATGGTCGATTTGCTCACACCTATTTTATTAGGTTTTATAGGAGGAGTTACTCCGGGGCCAATTATTTTCCTTGCTTTTTCAGAAGTATTAAAAGATTCGAATAAAGGACTTATTCATGGAGGAATGTATCTTATTTTTGCAGGACTTACTGAATTTTTTATCGGACTTTTCTTAATTATTACATCAAAAAGTTTTCAGCTTCCTCCAATTGTATTTCATACACTTGCTATTGCAGGTATCTCTCTTCTAATATATATTGCAGTAAAAATATTTAGTATTAATTCTATTAGTCCTAAAAAGCAGTCACGTAGTATCAGTGGAAAACATATAATAGCTATAATGTTGGTAAATGGCCCACTGTGGATGTTCTGGGTTTCAGTTTGTTTGCCTGCCGCATTTAACCTGGGTCAAAGTATTACTTATGGTGAGTATTTATTTTTGGTACTATTCGAAATTTCTATGATGTCTGGTTTAGCAATTATGTTATTTGGATTTAATGCGTTTCGTAATTATTTCTCAAATGAGAAAAATGTCCGAAGAATTTTTCAAATATTAACAGGCCTTCTTGTACTTATAATTATAAAAATGATTTATTCTGAATCGATCTTTTTTTATGTTTACTTAAAGAATGGATTCTAAGTATGGTTAATAATCATTAAAAAAATGTAAAAAAAACACGTCCAATCATCAAATAAATAAACAATCCCATAATATCATTAACTGTAGTAATAAACGGCCCTGTTGCTAATGCAGGATCAATTTTTAATTTATTTAATAACATTGGGACA
Source organism: Bacteroidales bacterium (assembly GCA_019038645.1). GTDB lineage: Bacteria > Bacteroidota > Bacteroidia > Bacteroidales > UBA12077 > UBA12077. Next base: position 41,730 of record JAHOYT010000035.1, on the reverse strand, counting down.
TAAGTTCCAAACATTGATGCAAACACAATAACTGAAAATAATGCTGCGCTAACTGTTATGGTTAATGCGAACGAGTCGCTAAAAAAGTAATTATAGGCAAAAATCACAGTAGATAAAATAATACCGTTTATTGTAGCAACACCGAGCTCTTTAACTAACTTCCTTCCTATTCCTTCAAATCCCATTGAATTACTTGCTAATGCCTGAACAATAATAGAAGACGATTGAACTCCTACATTACCTCCCATCGCAGCTATCAACGGAACAAAAAATACCATCCTGGTGTTAACTCCCAAATCAACTTCGTACACACCCATTACCAAAGCAGCAATAATTCCGCCAAACAAACCAATAAATAACCATGGAATACGTGCCCGTGTGTGTATCCATGCACTATCCGAAGATTCAACATCCTGCGTTATACCAGAAACCAACTGATAATCACGTTCAGCTTCTTCACGAATAACATCAACAACGTCATCAATGGTAATTCGACCAACCAATCTGTTTAGAGTATCAACTACAGGCAGTGCAACAAGGTCGTATTTATCCATAATGTTAGCGACCTCTTCAGAAGGAGTATCTGTTTTTACAGAAATAACATCAGTATTACTGATATTAGCTATCTTCCTGCTCGATGAAGAAAGTAATAATTTTTTTAATGATAATGTTCCTTTCAAAACTTCTTTATTATCAATAACATATACATAATAAATCTCATCAACATCCTCGGCTTGTTTACGCATTTCTTTAAGGCAAGTCATTATATTCCAGTTTTCATTAACTGTAATTAATTCCTTAGCCATCAATCCTCCTGCCGTATCCTCATCATAATTCAGAAGATCAACAATATCGCCCGCCTGTTCAAGGTCGTCTATGTGTGATATTACCTCCTCCTGCTTTTCTTCCGGGAACTCACCAATTACATCTGCTGCATCATCAGAATCAAGCTTTTCAATAAAATCAGCAATATCTTCACTGGGCAAAACCTTAAGAAACCTTTCACGGTCGTCTTCTTCTAACTCAACCAAAACATCAGCAGCATCTTCAGGATCAAGCATTACATGAATAAAGCGTGCTTCATCAACATTAAGCTCATCGTAAATTTCAGCAATATCGGCTGGGTGAAGACTCTTCACCATTTCGAATGCTTTAACCTCATTACTCTTTTCGATCTGATCGCGAAGTTGATCAATATATTCTTTGGATAATTCGAATTGCATGGTTAGTATATTTGAGTTATAAAATTATTTTATTTCAGAGTCAATAAGATTTGTTAGATAAATAAACTCTTCCACATTCAATTGCTCAGGTCTTTTCCCAAAAATTTCATTATCTGTTGGTAAATTTAACAAAATACTTTTTAAGGAGTTCCGCAATGTCTTTCTTCTTTGGTTAAAACCTAATTTTACGATCCTGAAAAACAGCTCTTCGCTACAATCCAGTTTTTTTCGTTTATTTCTTTTTAAATGAATTACTGCTGAATTTACTTTTGGTGGCGGGTCAAACACATTAGGACCAACCGTAAATAAATAATCAATATCGTAAAATGCCTGTAAAAGAACACTTAATATTCCGTAAGTTTTATTTCCATGCGAAGCGCTGATTCTTTCTGCTACTTCTTTCTGGAGCATACAAACTACATCTAAAACCATATCACGATTTTCGAGCACTTTAAATAATATTTGGCTCCCAATGTTATAGGGGAAATTTCCAATAATAGTCATCGGGTGATGAAAAATCTCCTTAAAATCAAATTTTAGAACGTTCCTCAAAATTAGCTTTTCGCCCATGGAAGGATAAGTTGCCTGTATATATTCGTAGGCTTCAGAATCAGTCTCAATAGCATAAAGATCAATATCTTCTTTTTTAAGCAAAAGAGATGTTAAAACACCTGTACCCGGACCAATCTCAAGAACAGTTTTTTGTGGCAAACCTTCAATAGCATCAACTATTTTTTGGGCAATATTTAGATCCTTCAAAAAATGCTGACCTAAACTCTTTTTGGGACGAACATAACTCATATACAATAATTAAAAATTAAGAATGAAGAAATAACAGCTATAAATTAAACACAAATAAAAAAATCTGAACTATGAACTTATGCTTTGTAAAGATCGAAAATCTTAAATCAATATCAAACAATACCGATTCTTCTTATATCTTTGACATAGTTGAATAACTATTTTAATGACAAGAAAAACAAAAAAAACAATTATTAGCATCGTTTTAATTTTGCTATCGTATGGTTTTATTATTTACAAAATAGCAAATTTCGAGGAACTAAAGGAGATAACTTTTTCTTCTCAACATTATTCGTCGATTGATTTAGTAATACTACTGATTGTTATTTTATTAATGTTTCTAAACTGGTGTATTGAGACAATTAAATGGAAAACTTTAATTGATAAAATTCAATATTTTAGTTTTATCAGTGCTTTACAAGCCGTTTTTTCAGGAATAACAATTGGCATTTTCACTCCAAACCGTATAGGCGAAATTGGTGGCAGAGTTCTTTTCATGGAAAAAGGAAAACGAACTTTTGGAGTTTTAGCTACTGGTATTGGAAGTTTTGCACAATTTATTACAACAGTTGCAACAGGAATTGTAGGTTTTGTTTTGATTTTAGTATTATTTCCCGAAATTATTAACCTAAACCCTATATTCAATTTCTTGTCTGCTTTTGTACTATTCCTAATTTTATTAATCCTGATCCTGACTTATTTCAATATTAAAAAAATCAAACCAATTTTATTGAAAATTTCTTTTTTTAAAACCCGGACAGATCAAATTGAATACTTATCAGAAACAAAATTTATGTCGTTACACAAAGTCCTTGTACTAAGTTTTATGCGTTATTTTGTGTTTGCAAGCCAATTTTTTCTTTTACTGATTTTTTTTAATATTCATTTAACTTTAATTCAGGCATACATTTCCATTAGTCTTATATATTTGTTTGCAACTTTAGTCCCTACTACAACTCTTATAGAACTGGGGATTCGGGGCTCTCTTGCTATTTTCTTTATCGGAATATTTTCTGACAATGTTCCGGGAATTATTTTATCCACAACATTATTATGGTTTGTCAATTTAGCAATTCCTTCGGTCATTGGATCTCTTTTTTTCGTCAAAAATAAACTTTGATCATACAAATAAATTCTTACATTTGTACAATAAAGGATATGCGTATCTTTTATTCTTTTATGGATCGTGATAAACTCCTGAATATTGCATTTATTTTAAGCATTATAACGATTATTTATAACGTTATTGAAGGAATTGTTTCTGTATATTTTGGAATAAAAGATGAAGCTTTATCGCTTCTTGGTTTTGGGACAGATAGTTTTGTTGAGGTAATTTCGGGTTTTGGAATTGCTCATATGGTTTTCAGAATGAAATATTCTGATATTGATCATAGGGATAAATTTGAACGACAAGCATTAAGAATAACAGGCACAGGTTTTTATTTTTTAACATTGGGAATTATTGTTGGTGTTGTTTTTAACATAATCGAAAATAATAAACCTGAAACAACTATTCCCGGATTAATAATATCAGGAATTTCGATTCTAACAATGTTCTTTTTAATGCGATATAAATTATCAATTGGTAAAAAACTAAACTCCGATGCTATAATAGCAGATGCAAATTGCACCAAATCGTGTTTATATTTATCAATAGTTTTATTAATATCAAGTGGATTATATGCAATATTTAATATAGGGTATATTGATAGTTTAGGATCATTAGGAATTGCATGGTTTACTTTTAATGAAGGTAAAGAAGCTTTTGAAAAAGTAAAAAAGAATAAAATTGAATGTTGCAATGAAAATTGCAATAATTAAAAATACAGTAAACAATTTATAAAAATGATTGTTTATTAAAAACAAAGTGGTTTCGGAAGCAAGGTTAATAACAAGGTAATTTTTCTCATAATCATTTTCTTGAACGCTTCCGGGGCCATTTTTTAATTAAACTTCAGATTACCAAACGCCAACTAATCAATAAAATGAATACAATTAAGTTTAAAACCAATCTTAAATGTGACGGCTGTATTAATACGATTAAATCAGTCATGAACACGATTACAGGAATCGAATTGTGGACAGTTTTCATTGATGATAAAGACAAAACATTAGAAGTAAATTTTGAAGATTCTGATGAAAAGGAAATAATTAATGCGGTTCAGAGTGCGATTACAAAATCAGGTTATGAAATTGAGAAATTATAATCAGATATTTTTAAATGAACTTAAAAAAAGAAACATATCAGGTTGAAGGAATGAGTTGTGCCGTTTGTGCACAAAGTGTTGAATCAATGCTTAAATCGATTAAGGGAGTAAATTCAGCGAATGTAAATTTTGCTTCAGCCATTGTTCTTGTTGAATTTGATGAGATACAAGTTTCTGCTCATGATTTTGAAAAATCCATCGAAAGTATCGGATACAAATTGATCACAGAACAATCCGATGATAATATTAAAGAATTAGAATTCAAAGAAAAAGCCCTTTTAAAAAAAGCAAAGCAGAAAGCTCTTTTTTCAATTCTTTTAGCATTTCCAGTTTTTGCTGTAGCAATGTTTTTCCCGAATATTCCATTTGCAAACTGGATTATGCTATTCATCGCAATTCCGGTTTTGGTCTGGTTTGGTCGTGACTTTTATATCATTGCATATAAGCAAGCTATAAACAAGTCGGTCAATATGGATACTTTGGTTGCTTTAAGTACCGGAACAGCATTTTTATTCAGTACTTTCAATACTATATTTCCTGAATTTCTTATTTCTAAAGGAATAATGCCTCATGTTTATTTCGAAGCTGCAGTTGTAATTATTGCTTTAATTCTTTTAGGAAGATATCTTGAAGAAAAAGCAAAAGCAAAAACATCTGGTTCCATAAAAAAACTATTAGGTTTAAAAGTAAAAACTGCACGGGTAATTAAAAATAATCAGGAACAGGAAATCTCTATTGATAATGTCGAAATTGGAGATATATTAATAATACGGCCTGGAGAACGAATTCCTGTTGATGGAAAAATTATTGAAGGCAACTCCTTTATAGACGAAAGCATGATTACCGGAGAAGCTATTCCTGTTGAAAAAACAGAGAATGATTTAGTAATTGGAGCTACCATAAATAATACAGGTAGTTTTAAGATGATTGCCCAAAAAATTGGAAAAAACACGATGCTTTCGCAGATTATTGAAATGGTTAAAACTGCTCAGGGAAGCAAAGCTCCCGTTCAAAAACTTGCCGATAAGATTGCTTCAGTTTTTGCGCCCCTTGTTATAAGCATGGCTATAATAAGTGCACTTATGTGGTATTTTCTTGGACCAGAACCAAAAATTACTTACGCATTTGTTACTTTGGTTACTGTTTTGATAATTGCTTGTCCCTGTGCTCTTGGATTGGCAACACCAACGGCTTTAATGGTTGGAATAGGTAAAGGTGCAGAAAATGGCATTTTGATTAAAAATGCCGAAACACTTGAAAATGCAAAGCAAATAGATATTGTTATTGTTGACAAAACCGGAACAATTACAAAAGGGCAACCAGAAGTAAATGAAATAATCTGGTTAAAAAGTGATGTAAAACGAGATCGGGTTTTGGAAGAAGTACTTGCCATAGAAAAAAGGTCAGAACATCCTTTGGCTAATTCAATTGTAAAATATTTGATTCATTTATCAAACAGCAGTTTGAATATTGTTAAGTTTAATAGCCAAACTGGTATGGGAGTTTGTGCAATTATTAACAAAAACAAATATCATATTGGTAATTATCAACTAATGAAAGAAAACCAAATTGATATAAATGAAGAACAACAATACTTTAACCAATTTGGTGATCGGGCACAAACTCATGTTTTCGTTGCAAAAAACAAATCGCTTGTTGCCTTAATTTCCATTTCTGATAAAATAAAAGAAAGCTCGGTTCGTGCTGTTCAGGACCTGCACAAGATGAACCTGCAGGTTCATATGTTAACAGGCGACAATAAGGGTACAGCAGAAGAAATTTCTAAACAAACAGGAATCGATAAATTTAAGGCTGAAGTTTTACCCAAAGACAAGCTGGATTATGTAAAAGATTTGCAACAAAACGGATATAAAATAGCCATGGTTGGTGATGGGATTAACGATTCTCCTGCTCTTTCTCAGGCCGATATAGGAATTGCCATGGGGCACGGAACTGACACTGCCATTGAAAGTGCAGATATAACTCTGGTAAAAGGAGATTTAGAAAAAATTGCAGCTTCCCTGAAGCTTTCAAAAGCGACCGTAAGAACTATTAAAGAAAATTTATTTTGGGCATTTATTTATAATATTATTGCAATTCCTATTGCAGCCGGAATACTTTATCCTGTGAATGGATTTATGCTTAGCCCTATGATTGCTGGTGGAGCAATGGCATTTAGTTCGGTTTCGGTGGTGCTAAATAGCTTAAGATTAAAATCCGGATTTAAGACATGAGAATCAAAATACAATATCAAGGCTTTTCAAAATAAAAAATTATTTTTACCACTTTCGCCAAATTAATACTAAATACTTGATTCTATAAATTCATGGAGTTCGTTTTAAAAAATAAAAGACTATTTGCTGCAGCCTTCTGGGTTTGGATAGCCGTTATACTTTATTTCTCATTAATACCAAATAGTCCAAAATTAAATGTAGTTATTAAGGATCAAAGTTTTCGATTGGATTACATTTTACACTTTCTGGTGTATTTCAGCCTGGCAATTTTATATGTTTTATGGAAAGCAGACAATTACTTCAGGATAAAACCAAAATACCTGATTTACTTTGTAACAGGAGCTTTAATCTTATCCGGTATTAGTGAATATGCTCAAATATACATTCCGGGACGTACTTTTAATCCGGTTGATTTTTTTTCGAATGTAGCGGGGATTACGGCAGGCATTATTGCGTCTAAGCTGGTTTTGAAATAGTTAGTATTTATAAAAAAGGCACAAGCGAAATACTCTTGCACCATAAATTGGTTTTATAAGGTTTTAAAAGTGGCTGTTTCAAAAGTCCTTTTTTGTCATCTCCAACTTGATTGGAGATCTCATTAGTAATTGTATAAATGTTAAATATGAGATTCCCTTTTTCGATGGAATGACAGTTTGTTACTTTTGAAACAGCCTCGACACATTTGTTAATATTTAATCCTAATTTGTTTTTTGGTCATTCCTGTGCATACAGGAATCTGTTTTTTCTTTATAAAATTAATTCCATACTCCTGCAATTGTAGTATTACAAATTTTGCATTTACCGTTTACAATGTTGTTTTGAAGAATCCGATAACCTTTTCTTTCGATCACAATCTTTTTACATTTTGGACACACAGTATTTTGAGCATCCGATCCGGGAACATTTCCAATATACACATATTTCAATCCTGCATTCAGGGCTATTTCTCTTGCATTATTTAAAACACTTACGGGAGTCGATGGTAAATGTGTGAGTTTATGCAGAGGAGAAAAACGACTAAAATGTAATGGGTAATCCTCAAATCCATGTTTATAGAGCCAATCGCACATACGTTTGATCATATCAAGGTCATCGGTCCATTCCGGAACAATCAGGTTTGTAATTTCCAGCCATACACCTTCATCTTTTAATACCTTCAATGTATCTAAAATGGGTTGCAATTTTCCTGCATTTAAACGGGCATAAATTTCATCATCGAAACTTTTCAGATCAATATTAGCAGCATCAACATACTGAGCAATTTCCCGCAAAGGTCTTTCATTGATATAACCAGCAGAAACCATTACATTTTTAATTCCATTCTGTTTTGCAATCTTTGCCGAATCGTAGAAATACTCGTAGAAAGCAATCGGCTCCGAATAAGTATATGCAATAGACCGGCACTTATAGTTTTGTGCCTGTTTATAAACTTCCGGCGGCATTAAATCATAATTACGGGTTTCTTTTGGACCAACCTGCGAAATTTGCCAGTTCTGGCAATTCAAACACGCTAAATTACAACCTGCCACTGCAAGTGAAAAAGCTTTGCTTTCAGGTAAAAAATGATACAAAGGTTTTTTCTCAATTGGATCAACATGCAATGAGCATGGATTTCCATAACCAATAGAATAAATTTTCTCTTTGTAATTAATCCGGGATTTGCAATCTCCTGTTTCACCTTCCTTTATGACACATTCGTTCGGACAAATAAGACATTTTACACCACGCGGCGTATCTATATAATATTTCGATAATTTGCTCCATTTCCATAAATCATCTGTTTTTTCAGAAAATCCATGAGTAAATGCATGAACCTTCCCCACACCAAGTACACAAGCACAGGAACCTAAAACTCCATATTTCATGAATTCACGCTTATTGATTTTCTTCTTCATAAAAATAATTCGATAATGAAATAGTTATATTCAAATTTAAAGCTGAATCATACCAAATGCAAATTATTTTTTTGCAACTACAATTGCAAGTGCTAAATTAAAAATCCCTGCTATTACAACCGACCATCCAAAACCTAACAGTGGGATTAAGTAAATGGTAAATAACAAAGCTCCTGTCGCTGCTCCAAGCAAATCTAACCCATAGGCATTTGAAGCAACTATTCCATAATCATTGCTTGAAATTTTGCTGGCGACAGAAAACATTGCACCTGTTAAAATAGAAATTACAGAAAGTAAAATAGTGAAAATAATAATGATAATTACATCGTAGATTTCAATGTTTTTTAATAAAATGAAAATAACCGGCAACATGAAAGCAAATAATGAAATACACAACAGCAAGTTGCTAAACAGCTTCTTGTCTATTTTCTTAAAATATTTAGGGACATAATATGATCCATATGCAAGTCCACCCATAAAAATCATGATAATTATTCCAACTACTGCATATACATATCCAAAAACCACCTGAAAAGCTAATAACAATACAATTTCAATACTCGTTCCTGCAAACCCGGCAGCGTATACACCCTTATATAAGGTTCCGGCCTTAATAAAAAAGAATCCTGATAAAAGTAAAATCAATACGGCAGGAATCCAGTATTTAATATTGAACCGACTCATCCATAACTTAATCTGACTTTGATAAAATACCGGACTAAAATCTCTGTTTAATGGAACTTCAATGTCAATTTGTTCCATAATTTGCTGGTTTCGAATCAGTAACAGTTCGTCGTCGAAATAATATGTATTAACATATTCTGTCGGTATGTTTTTTTCCTCAACCGTTTCAGCTATTTTGTAAGTTAGTGGAGCATCGGAGGCCAAAAGGAAATCTTCATTTGCCGGGAGAATAAGCACATTCTCAAATTCAGACTTTAATGTTGTGTAAATAATTGATAGAAATTCCCTTGCTTCATCGCTCATATAGTTTGCCCCGGACGGCACAGATAATGATATCACTGCTTCTTCGTTCAGGTTCTTTTTTAATAATTGGAAAAACTCCAGTGTGTAGTATCTGTTCAACTGAATAGTTGATGGTTTGGGAAGATTAATTAAAACAACATCATACTTTTTTTGATTCTTTTTTAAAAACCGAAGAGCATCTTTTTCAATTAAATTCAGCATTTTATAGGAATCAGCATTAAAATTTCTTTTAGCCATTTTTATTATTTCAGGATTTACATCCACATAATCAATTGAATTAACAGGGTATTCAATAATTTCATCTGTAATTCCTGATATGATTCCCGATAAAACCAATATATGTTCCGGATTATTGTGTTGTACCATAGCAAAATGCACAGATTCTTCCTTTGAAATAATATCACCGGACGCCGCCATTAAAATATTGTTCTCATAATAATTTATTTGACCATCTTGTTGGGTAATAGCAAAAAGACCAAAAGGCGAATCGCTGGAATAAGTTACGGTTTGACCTGGGAAGGCTAATTCCCTTACTTTTTGATCTAAATTATTTTCTAAAAATAAAAAGCTATAAACTAATGCTATAAAAATGAATATCCCTGAAGTATAATAGTGTCTGGTTTTAATACATAGTACAGCTGTAACTATTGTTGCCAAAATCATGATCAGAAAAAGGCTTTGAAAAGTAGAAAAAATCCAAATCAGTAAAAAGTTTAAAATGATACCACCAATTAAACTTCCCAGTGACTCCCATGCGTAGACATCTCCGATCTTGTTTTTTTTAAACATTAAGGATTCCTCTTTAGCAAATAGAGTAAAAAGAATTCCTGAAATTATACAAAACGGGCTCAAAATTATTAAAGAATAATAAAACACATGAACTATTCCAGCCATCATTCCGGGAAGAAAAAACGTATACCAAAAAATATGTAAAGCCAAAACAGAAATAGTTGGTAAAAATGCCAGTAAACCCAAGAGAATCAGGATCCAATGAATTCTGTTTTTATTATTAATAAATCTGCTGATGTATGCTCCAAATCCTGTAAGAAGCATCCAGTTGGCAAGAATAATTCCAATAACCAACTCATTTCCATTAAAGAAAGTAAGAAATTCTCTTAATAAAACAACCTGTGTTACTAAAGCAATAAAACCCAGCAAAATAATACCAGGTTTAACAATTTTTTTATGATTGTATTTATCCAATATTAATATTTTAGTCTTCGTAATTAAAAATTTATTGGCTTTTATTATTAAATAAATGAATTAACACTCAAATTAATGTAATAAGCAAAAATCCGAAGGAGATTATTTCTATTTATTATTAATAATTTCCTTTTCTCCAAAAATTAAAGCCTCATAAATATAAATATCTGCTTCCTTCCACCCTTCCCAGCCGATACCGGCCTTATTTCGTGCACAATAACCCAGAAATTCTTCCTTGGTCCATCCTGTTTCAATCGCTACCTGAGGTAAAAATGTTCCTGAGGAGAAACCCTTTTTAATATAAATTCCATGTCTTCCCATTTCAATTTCATCAACAGATTCAATCTTCTCAAGAGGAGTAAGTACCGAAATTTCAAGATCAATATCGTGCATTTCCTCATTTTTTACAACTGTGAAACGGCTATCTTCAGTTGCCGCCGCTACAGCCATCTTTTGTACGATTATATATAACGGTTCATCAGCAACAAAACGCCCTATACATCCCCGTAACTCTCCTTTTTTATGCAAAGTAACAAACGCGCCACATTTCGTCTCCATTGCCTTTGTTATTAATGATTTATCGATTACAGGAGTCTTTCCTTTTTCTAAGTACTCTACAATAGTTGTCCTTGCAATCTCCAATAAATTTTGTTTTTCATGATCGCTTAAAATAAATTTAGTTTGTGACATATTCTGTGTTTTTTTCTTTGCAAAAACTATTGAATGGTAACCAACTACCCGGCTTTTATCGCCCGAAACATCACCGGAATTTTGATAATCAACATGTATAACCTGAATATCCGGATTCTTTTCCGTTATATTTAATAAAGTCAAAACCGATGGCCAGCCACATAGACTTGTTACCAGATTTTCAAAATTTGCAGAACCATTCCAGTTAATAGCATTAATAACATTAACAACCGAATTTGAAAGAATTGCATCTCCTGTTTTCTTATCTGCTATCAGGGCATTATTGTAATCAGGATAATGTGAAAAATCTGTGCTTACGATAAACAAATTATTTTCATTGAAATACGGTAATAATACTTCTGCTAACTTTTTTATTTCACCCAGGGTCTGTGTTCCGGTTACAATTGGAACTATCTGAAAATCCTTGTTCATTTTATATTGTAGAAAAGGTAGCTGAACCTCAAGGCTGTGTTCCGCAGCATGAGCATCCTGATTAAAAACAAATATTTCATTTTCCCTGATCAGCTTATCTGCGAGTTCTTTATTCACAGCTACTTTCCCTAGTGGTGTAATATAATCACCCAAATTATAAACTGATGCTCCATTGAACATTACTCTATGACTTGAAGCAATAATAAAAATATTATCATACTCTTTGTCCGGATCAATCTGATTATAACCTGAAGCAGCCACCTTTCCCGAATATACATAACCAGCATGAGGAACAATCACAGCTAAAACATTATCATATGTCTTTACATATTCACTCTGTGCAAATAAAGATTCAAGGTATGTTTTTAACTGTGCAGGATTTTCAGGATAGAAAGAACCGGCCACAACGGGCTCACGATCGATGCATTCATCTGACTGTGAATTACATTCGATTGTAATCACAATAAAAATAATAACCAATAAATAATGAAAAAACTTAATTGCATTTTTCATGATATATTGTTTTAAGCTAAGTTATGAAAATTGAGTACTATAATCAATATCATAATAAATTTTATATTTCTTACTTTTGATAAATATGATGATTGCTGAATACATAGCTTTATTTATTACACTGATATATTCTTTTATTATCCTCCTTTTTGCCTTTGGATGGATGAAACTTCGTTCATCAGAAATGACAGAAGAAATCAGTAAAAACCCGGTTAGTATTATTATTGCATGCCGAAACGAAGAAAAGAATATTCCTTCCTTGCTGCAATCTTTGATAAACCAAAGTTATCCCAAAAACAAAACCGGAATTTTAATTATTGATGACCACTCATCGGATGGTTCAATCAGTATTATTAAAAAATATTCGGAAAAATATGAATTCATTAAATTGCTTAAATTACCTGATAATCAATCCGGGAAAAAAGATGCAATAAATTTTGGCATAATAAACTCAAATTCAGATGTTATTATTACAATCGACGCAGATTGCATTGCAGGGCCTGACTGGCTGCAAGCAATGATGAATTATTATATTACATACAGACCAAAAATGCTTTCCGGACCTGTAACTTTCAGAAACCCAAAGGGTATTTTTCCTAAACTACAAAATCTTGAGTTCTTAAGCCTTATAGGATCAGGTGCCGGTGCTATTGGAATTAACAAACCGATAATGAATAATGGATCAAATCTATTATTTGAAAAAAATCTGTATGAAAATAGTAATTTAATGAGTGAATTTGCTTCGGGCGATGATATCTTTTTGATGTTACATGCTAAATCTATTGATAAAAAGAGTATACATTTTATAAAATCAAAGGACGCAATAGTTTATACAAAACCGGCTCAATCTGTTACAGAATTTTTTAATCAGCGTATCCGATGGACATCAAAAAGCAAAGCCTATCGTGATTTTGATATTATTTTTACTGCAGTAATTGTGACATTAATAAATGCCTTATTAGTTTTAAGTGCAGTATGTGCAATTACCGACATTTATTTTTTAAAAATTACACTTTCAGTTTTTCTTATTAAATCTTTAATTGATTTAATAATACTCATACCGGTTACATGTTTTTTCAAACAATCTCGTTTGTTACTTTTCTTTCCTTTCGTACAATTAATTTATCCGCTTTACATTGTAACTACTGTTATTTCGGGATTAACCGGAAAATTTGTGTGGAAAGACAGAAAATATTAATAAAAAAGATAATTTTGGATTTGATATGATGTTCAGAAAACGAAATAAAAACTTGTCAGGTTCATTGAATGACCTTGCCTGGCAAAAGTTTAAAAAAAACAAAATTTCGCTCTATGCTTTGTATATAATATTCTTTGCTCTGCTGACAGGAGTTTTAGGATATTTAATTACTCCCGATAAAACAAGTTTTGCCAACTCACAAATTCTGGAAATATCGGCTAAAAAACCCGGATTTAAATGTATGCTACTAAAAGTCCGAAAAAATGAACAATTGGAAAAACCTGGATTTTTTCAAAAAATGATCTTTGGTATAAAGGATGAGTTTTCCTATATCCCTATAAATAATTATTATTTCGAAAACGAAAAACTTATTGTCGAAGAATTTAATGATATTGAAAATGAAGAGTCTTTTTATACAGAACTTAACCCCATTGATGTTATTGAAAAAGTTAAATATGGCTCAAATATTAAATTTAAAAATGGTACTTATTATTTTATAAGTATTCAGGGAGATCCGGGGGAATTAACACTGCAGGAAACACAAAATATACTTGAACAAAACCACATAATTACGAAACGGTATTTTCTTGGTACAGATCGCTTTGGCAGGGATTTATTAAGCCGCCTATTAATCGGGACAAGAATTTCATTGTCGGTAGGATTTATTTCAGTTTTAATATCACTAATAATTGGAATAACTCTTGGCGCGGTTGCCGGTTATTTTAAAGGATTTGTTGATGATATAATTATGTGGTTAATAAATGTTGTCTGGTCTATTCCAACTCTGCTAATGGTTATTGCAATTACGCTGGTAATTGGTAAAGGGTTCTGGCAAATATTTATTGCTGTAGGACTTACAATGTGGGTTGAGGTTGCCCGTGTTGTTCGGGGTCAGGTTTTAAGTATTCGTGAAAAAGATTATGTTGAAGCTGCACGGGCGCTTGGTTACAGTAATACAAGAATTATTTTCAGGCATATTATGCCGAATGCAATGAACCCGGTTATTATTGTTTCTGCTGCAAATTTTGCTACTGCAATACTTCTTGAAGCTGGTTTAAGTTTTTTAGGAATTGGTGTTCAGCCACCTGTACCTTCATGGGGAACTATGATTAAGGAACACTATGGTTACATTATTATGGACAAAGCTTATCTGGCAATTTTACCAGGAATAGCAATAATGCTCATGGTTTTATGCTTTACTCTGGTGGGGAACGGACTTCGGGATGCTTTTGACACCAAAAGCAAATCTTAATATATTTCCGGTTTTTTATTAATTAAAAACTGACGTTTGTCAAAATAACGCAAACATATAATCATACTATATTGTTATACAACCAACAATAGCAAACTAATAAATATAGTTATGATTAAGCTATTTCGTGAAACTATTGAGTCATTAAAATCAAGGATAAAGTTTAACCTGAGTCTGATCCATAGTAATGAGGAAAAAATAAAAGAAATATTAAAGGAGCCTGTATCAGACCTGCGTTCAAAAAAACTTAGTTACAGGTTTAATTTTAATAAACGATTACTACATGAAAATGCTGACGGAATAAAATTACAAAAAGAGTTGTCAGGCTACATCGAGAATTATCATAGCAAAACAGAATTATTTTCAGAAATAAGCAGTACCCTGAATCAGTCTGTAGAAAAAGATTCCATTAAAAATGAAGTTAATGAAATCAGCAAAGAGGATTATTTTGATCTTACTATAAATGGAGCTGTTAATTTTGATATTCTGCATCCGTATTTTAAGGATGAGTCTTTTACAAACGATTTGCTCGAATATTTTACAAAGACAGAAGATTATGAAAAATGCACTGAATTAGTTAATATAAAAAATAGCCAGCCTTCAGAGGGCTCTTCATAACATTCTCCTGCCAGGTAAAATCTTATAAATTTCGTTTATTTAATAATATTGTTGAAAGCGCAATAAAAAATCCTATGTAACCCGTTGCCAGAATTACAGTAATTCCAAGAGGTAGTTTTTCCGGTAATAATCCGATTTCGCTAAAATCTAATGAGCTTGTTCCTGAAGTATTAGTATACGAATTTTCTGATGTCATAGTCAAAAATTCAGGTGTTGGTGTCAGATTCGATATAATCTTTATTGGGAAAAACTTTCTTGCTTCAGTTTTAAAAATTGCCCGGATAATTGGTTCAATAGGGAAAAAATAAAGAATAAACATAACAATTGACAGCGCATTATTTCTGAAAATTATTGAAATAAGTAATCCAAGTGTCATATATCCAATCGCCTGAACAAAATATATCAGAATCAGATATGAATTTTCAAAAATTATATCAAACGAAATATTTTTTGTATTAATCAGTCCAAAAATAAAAACTGCAAGCAATACCATAATAAAAGTATACACAGCAATAGTAAAAATTAATACTAGTTTACCTTTTATTAAATCGTTTCTGCTTAGACCATCAATAACATTTTGCCGAAAAGTTTTATTAGCAAATTCATTCCCTGCGAGTATAATAACCACAATTGCCAGAAACAAATTAAACCAACTTGCTACCCACGGAAAAAATTCCCAGATATTCGGGAACTGATACAATCCTTTAACAGAAAAACCCGGAATACTAAAATGAAATCTTGATACAACCAGAATTACCAAAAAGAAAAGAAGGAAATGAATTATCATTAATGTTTTAAATGCCGGATATGATAATGCTTTTATTTTTTCGAGAGCAAATAATTTTTTCATCTTTCTAAAAATATTTATTCGATAATAAAACCTATTTAACTAATTGCAGGAACTGATCTTCCAAACTTTGTTTTTTAACAACAATTTTGGAAAGAGGAAATCCTTTTTCAAAACAAAATTTACTTAAATCTGTCGATTTGTAATTGGAATTCATTACTACGGCTATGTCATCTTCAGCCATATAAACCTTACTTGTTAATTCAGAATCATTTAAAATTCCGATAAGTTCGTCCATCCTTTCAGATTGAATAAACACCGTTTCTTCTGAAGATAACAATTCACCTACTCTGCCATTTGCAATTAATTCTCCTGACTTTAATATTGCAACATGTGAACATACTTTCTCAACCTCATCTAAAATATGGCTTGCAATAATTATTGTTTTTCCTTCATTTGCTTGTGAAAGAATTATATTTCTTACTTCGGCAAATCCTTCAGGATCGAGCCCGTTTGTAGGTTCGTCCAGAACTAAAACCTCAGGATTTCCAATTAAAACAGAAGCCAATGACATTCTTTGTTTCATCCCAAGCGAAAGATGTCCGAAATTAGTGTGTTTTCGTTTCAGAAGATTTGCTACTCCTAAAGCATGATTAATATCCTCTTCAGGAGCATCTTTAATTTTAGCAACAATTTTTAAATTCTCCCATAAGGTCAGATAAGGATAAAAATTTGGTGTTTCTATCAAGGCGCCTATTCTTCTTCGTGACAATTTGCTGAATGGCTTTTCAAACCACTCATAATTACCACCATTAGCATTTAAAACTCCCATAATTACAGCAAGTGTAGTTGTTTTTCCACTTCCATTTGGTCCCAGAATGCCATACACTTCGCCCTTTTTTACTTCGAATGATACATCCTGTATTGCCCGTATATTACCGTAATTTTTACTTAAATTGTTTATTTTTAATACCGTTTCCACAAAATTCAGAGTTTAGTGATTATTAAAAAAAGGGATACTAATTGTATCCCGTAAAGTTATGTTAATAATTTGAAAAATAAATTTAATTTCCCAGCTCAGAGAAAAATTTAATCCTCATTAATCTAATTTCTTCTTCGGAATAATATTCCTCTCCCAGCTCCTCAAGGGCAGCATCAATAGATTCGGTTTCAGCCTCCTCGCGAAAATATTCATAAATATCATCCTGTTTATCTTCGTCAATTGTTTCACTTATGTAATAATCAATATTCAACTTTGTTCCGGACTGAACAATCGATTCAATCTCTTCAAGCAGCTGCTTCATTTCCAATCCCTTTGCATTTGCAATGTCAGCCAAAGATATCTGTCGATCAATGCTCTGAATAATATATACTTTCATACCGGATTTATTCACTACCGATTTAACAACCATATCCATCGGGCGAATAATCTCTTTTTCTTCAACATATTTTTTTATTAATTCAATAAATTCCCCACTGTATTTTTGGGCTTTACCAGTACCAACTCCAACAATTCGCTGCATTTCATCTAATGAAATAGGATATTGTATTGCCATATCTTCAATCGATGGGTCCTGAAAAATCACAAATGGCGGTAGATTTAAATCTTTAGCTACTTTTTTTCTTAAATCTTTTAAAATATTGAATAACTCATTATCGACAGCCCCGGTTTTTCCACCTCCCGATTTGGCATCTGTTTCATCATCACCCGATTCGTAATCATGATCTTTAGATAAAGTAAATGATGTCGGATTATTGATAAACTCTTTTCCAGCCTTATTCACACTTAGCAAACCATAGTTTTCAATATCCTTATCAATAAAACCGGCAACCAGAGCCTGCCTCAATACTGCGTTCCAGTATTTAGGATCTTCCTTGGAACCATCTCCAAATATCTCCAGCTCATGATGTTTATAGGATTTTATAGCCGAATTTTTAACTCCTGCAAGAACATTTGAAACATGTTCTGATTTAAATTTTTCTTTAACAACAATAATTGCATTCAGTGCAAGTACAACATCATCCTGCCCCTCGAACTGCTCTTTCGGATGGTTACAATTATCACAATTTTCGCAGTTTTCAATTTTATATTCCTCGCCAAAATAATGCAATAAAATTTTTCTCCGGCAAACAGCACCTTCCGCATAAGCTACAGTTTCAACTAGTAATTGTTTCCCGATCTCCTGCTCTGCCAACGGTTTTCCCTGCATGAATTTTTCAAGCTTCTGTATATCTTTATAGCTATAAAATGATATACACTTGCCTTCTCCTCCATCACGTCCTGCACGGCCTGTTTCCTGGTAATAACCTTCAAGACTCTTTGGAATATCATAATGAATAACGAAACGAACATCTGGTTTATCGATTCCCATTCCAAAAGCAATGGTTGCCACAATCACATCAACATCTTCCATAAGAAACATATCCTGGTTCTGGCTACGGGTCGCTGCATCCATTCCTGCATGATAGGGTAAAACCTTAATTCCATTTACCTTTAATATTTCAGCCAGTTCTTCAACTTTCTTACGGCTTAAACAGTATATTATTCCGGATTTTCCTGAGTTATTTTTTATAAATTTAATTATTTCTTTTGCTGCATCAACCTTTGGTCTTACTTCATAGTAAAGGTTCTCACGATTAAATGAAGACTTAAAAACACTGGCCTTCAGCATATCAAGGTTTTTCTGGATATCGCTTTGCACTTTGGGTGTGGCTGTTGCTGTTAAAGCAATTAGTGGTGCAACGCCAATTTTGTTTATAATAGGTCGTATACGCCTGTATTCAGGTCTGAAATCATGTCCCCATTCAGAAATACAATGTGCCTCATCAACTGCATAAAAGGAAATTTCTACTTGTTTAAGGAAGTTAATATTTTCCTCTTTTGTAAGTGATTCCGGAGCAACATAAAGCAATTTTGTTTTTCCATCAAGCACATCCTGTTTTACTTTTTGCATCTGTGTTTTGGTCAGCGATGAGTTAAGAAAATGTGCAATTCCTTCTTCTGTACTAAATCCTCGCATAGAATCTACCTGATTTTTCATTAATGCAATAAGAGGAGAAATAACAATTGCAGTTCCTCCCATTATCAATGATGATAATTGATAACATAAGGATTTACCTCCTCCGGTTGGCATTAAAACGAATGAATCATTTCCTTCCAGTACATTTCTAATAACCACTTCCTGATTTCCTTTAAAGGAATCAAATCCAAAATATTTTTTCAGGGAATCTTTTAACGAAATATCCGCTCCTACACTCATACCAATCAATATATTATAACTATAAAACGATTTAGGTCAACTTAATAAACATAAAATATTTCTGAATAAACAAACTTATAATTTATTTCAAAAACATGTTTTAAAACGAAACCTTCTTTGTTTATCTCAAAAATAAATACATTTGTATATAAATTTACAATAATTTTTTAAAATCATAATAAACAATTCTGACATTTTTATTCACTTTTTGACTAATATCAGAATTTTAATCTATTTACATATGAACATTATCGAATTAGCTAAAAATACAATTTTGCAGGAATCTGAATCTATCAGGAAATTAGCTGATTACATAGATCAGGATTTTGAAAGGACAGTAAAAATAATATATGAAAGTAAAGGCAGAGTAATTATTACCGGGATTGGAAAAAGTGCTAATATTTCTCAAAAAATTGTTGCTACTCTAAATTCAACAGGTACGCCGGCCATATTTATGCATGCGGCAGATGCTATTCATGGCGATTTAGGAATTATTCAGGAAGATGATGTAATTATCTGCATTTCAAAAAGTGGAAATACTCCCGAAATAAAAGTATTGGTTCCGCTTATTAAAAGCAGAGGAAATACCTTGATCGGAATGGTATCTGCTACAGATTCATTTTTGGGCAAACAATCGGATTATGTTTTAAAGTCAACTATTGATAAAGAAGCCTGCCCTAATAATCTGGCTCCTACTAATAGTACAACAGCACAACTTGTAGTTGGAGATGCTCTTGCTGTATGTCTGTTGGAATACCGTGGGTTTTCAAGCGAAGATTTTGCGAAATTTCATCCGGGCGGCGTTTTAGGTAAAAAACTTTATATGCGTGTAAGTGATTTATATAAAAATAATGAAGTTCCTCAAGTTTTATTAAACGAAAATGTCAAAAATGTAATTGTCGAAATAAGCTCAAAACGTTTGGGCGCTACTGCTGTTGTAGATGACTCAGGCACATTATCCGGCATTATTACAGATGGTGATATCAGGCGAATGTTACAAAAATATAATTCATTCGAAAATTTAACTGCCAGGGATATTATGTCAGCAAATCCTAAAACAGCAGACAGTGATGAACTTGCAATAAATGCATTTCAATTAATGGAAAACAACCATATTACGCAACTTATAGTTATTAAAAAAGATAAGTATGTTGGCATGGTTCATTTACATGATATCTTAAAAGAAGGAATTGTTTAAAACAATTACATTAATATTAATAATATATGACTGCAAAAAATAACGACATGACATTCCTGGAACATCTCGAACAATTGAGATGGCATTTGATAAGAGCTTTTGTGGCGGTTGTTACTATTGCTATCGCAGCATTTATATTTCACGAAATTGTTTTTGATAAAGTATTACTTGCTCCTAAAAATCCGGATTTTTTTACAAATAAACTTTTATGTCTGCTAAGCCAAAAAGTTGACATACCCAAACTATGTATAAACACAAAACCTTTTCAGCTCATCAGCATTAAAATGGCCGGGCAATTTTCCATGCATATTACTACGTCTTTATTTGTAGGTATAGTTGTTAGTTTTCCATATATATTTTGGGAGTTTTGGCGCTTTATGAAACCTGCTCTACGCGAAAATGAAGCCAAACATACGAAGGGAGCTGTTACTATTAGTTCATTCCTTTTCCTCACCGGAGTTTTGTTCGGTTATTTTGTAATTGCTCCTTTGTCTGTTCATTTTTTGGGATCATATAATGTAAGTGATCAGGTTGTTAATCAAATTAATTTAAAATCATATGTAGGTATTTTAACTTCGATAACGCTTGCTTCAGGAATAACATTTGAGCTACCTGTTTTAATATACTTTTTAAGTAAAGCAGGATTAGTAACACCTAAATTCCTTAAAAAATACAGACGTCATTCTATTATTGTTATATTAATATTAGCTGCAACAATAACACCTCCGGATGTTTTTAGCCTTATTCTTGTTACTTTCCCATTATTAATTCTTTACGAAGCAGGTATAATAATTTCCAAAAAAATCGTTAAAAGGATAAATACATAAAGAATTAAGCGTTAAATTTATTGATTTAGAGTTCGAAAAATGAGAAACAAGTTCCCTTTTTGGATCATTATATTTTTAATTTTTATTTTTAACGGCAATCAGAATTTTGCCCAAATTACTAAGGTTCGGGGCAAAATCTTTGATGCAGTTACCCATGAGCCAATCCCTTTTGTAAATGTAACTTTCAAAAATTCAACAATTGGTACAATCACTAATACAGACGGTGAGTATTTTCTCGAAACACGAAATTACTATGATTCAATTGTGGTTTCATTTGTTGGTTATAAAAAACAATCGCGCTTTGTCAGTAAAAATCACTTTCAGGAAATAAATTTTTCGTTAGAATCTACTATTTTTGAATTACAGGAAATCGTTGTTTTGCCGACCGAAAATCCCGCCCATCCTATTCTAAGGAATATTATAGCGAATAAAAAAAAGCACAATCCCCGTAAATTTGATTCTTATACTTATAAGTTATATAATAAGGTTGAAATCGATATAAATAATGTCGATAAAGAGTTTCGTGAACAAAGATTGCTTCGAAATTTTCAATTTATTTTCGATTACGTCGATACTTCCGCTATTACTGGTAAATCTTACCTTCCAATATTCATTACTGAATCTTTTTCGGATTATTACTTTAACCGAAATCCGAAAACTGAACGGGAAATAATAACAGCCACAAAAATTTCTGGAGTTGAAAATGCTAGTTTATCTCAATTTACCGGTAAAATGTATCAAAAAATTAATATTTATGAAAACTACCTGACAGTTTTTGAGCCCGGTTTTGTTAGTCCTATTGCAGATTTTGGTTTAATGTATTATAAGTACTATTTAATTGACAGTGCATTTATTGGAAATAAATGGTGCTACCAAATTTCATATATTCCTAAACGAAAACAAGAAAGAACATTTCGTGGAGACTTCTGGGTAAACGATACAACTTTTGCAATTGTAAAAATACAAATGCGAATGTCAAAGGAAGTTAATATAAATTATATTAATGATTTTGTTGCAGAATATGAATTTAAACCGGTAAAAGATAGTTTGTGGTTTTTAAAAAACGAGAAACTTTTTTTCGATTTTAACCTTACTGATAAAACATTAGGATTTTTTGGAAAAAAGACCACCAATTACATGGATATTCAGCTTGACACTGAAATGCCGGATCATGTTACCAAAATAAACGACAATGTTATTGTTCTGGAAGATGCTATTATTAACGATGAGGAATACTGGGATAAATACAGGCCAATAAATCTTACTCCCAAAGAAAAGGATATCTATAAAATGGTTGACTCAATACAGCTTGTGCCTATTTATAGAACATATGAGAAAATTGTCGGGATGTTTGCTATGTATCATTATGAAGTAGGATTGTTCGAACTTGGACCATATTATAAACTTTTTAGCTTTAATGAAATTGAAGGTAATAGAATCAGGCTTGGAGGACGAACAAGTAATAATTTCAGCACAAACCTCATGATATATTCTCATGCAGCATATGGAGAAAAAGATAATCGTTTTAAATATGGAGGAGGATTTTTATATCTGTTTAATAACAACCCTCGTTTAGCTATTGGAACTGAATACAAACATGATATTCAACAACTGGGACAAAGCTCAAATGCTTTAACTGAAGATAACTTTTTCACCTCAATTCTTCGAAGAAATCCAAATTACAAGCTTACCATGGTTAACGACTTTCGCGTTGATGTGGAAAAAGAATGGTTTCAGGGATTTTCTAACAAACTGGAATTTAATTACAAAAGCATTGAACCGACTACATATATTCCATTTCAGAAAAGTAATGTAACCGATACTGTTTTTTATGATAATGTAACAGCCTCAGAAGTTACATTAAACATTCGTTATGCAAAAAATGAAAAATACCTACGTGGAGAATTCGAAAGAGTAAGTCTTGGAACCGATAAGCCTGTTATAAATATAAACTTCACTGCCGGTTTGAAAAATGTTTTTGATAGTCAATATGAATATTATAAACTAAACGTGAGCTTTGCACATAAAGTGCCTTTAGGACCCTTTGGATATTTTAAATACATAATTGATGCGGGTCAGGTTTTTGGAACTTTACCTTATCCCTTATTAAAACTTCACGAAGGAAACGAAACCTACGCTTTCGATCGTTATGCTTTTAATATGATGAACTATTATGAATTTGCCAGTGACCGATATGTCAGTTTATATGCAGAGCACCATTTTCAGGGATTATTTTTAAATAAAATTCCTTTAATGAGAAAATTAAAATGGCGTGAAGTTGTCTCTGCAAAGGGCTTAATAGGAGAGCTTAGTAATCGTCACGAAAATATTATGGATTTTCCGGAAGGATTATATCAGGTTAACGATCCTTATCTTGAAGCGAGCGTTGGAATCGAAAATATTTTAAAAATTTTTAGAGTTGATGCCATGTGGCGTTTATCCTATTTAGACCATGAAGATATAGAGAAGTTTGGTCTGAGATTAGCTGTTCAGTTTGTTTTTTAAAATCTCTCCATTTTTATATTAAATTAATTTTAATTAAAATATTTACATTTGTAAAAACAAAATTCAAATGAGTCAGGGTAAAAAGATAACACTGCGAACCGATGCATTAGTAAAAAAATATCGTTCAAGAACTGTCGTAAAAGGTGTTTCTGTTGAAGTTGAGCAAGGAGAAATTGTTGGATTACTTGGTCCGAATGGTGCGGGAAAAACGACAACCTTTTATATGATTGTTGGATTAATTACACCTTTTTCAGGCAAAATTTATCTTGACAATGTTGATATTACAAAAGAACCAGTTTATAAACGAGCACAAAGGGGTGTTGGATATCTGGCACAGGAAGCTTCCGTTTTCAGACAATTAAGTGTCGAAGATAATATAAAAGCAGTTCTTGAAATGTCTCATATGTCAAAAGAAGAACAACGTGAAAGATTAGAGAACCTTATTGACGAATTTGGATTACAGAAAATACGTAAAAGCCTTGGAATTCAACTCTCAGGTGGTGAACGCCGAAGAACTGAAATTGCACGCGCTTTGGCTATAAAACCAAATTTCATATTACTCGACGAGCCTTTTGCAGGTGTCGATCCAATTGCTGTAGAAGATATTCAGGAAATTGTTGGAAAACTTAAAGAAAAAAATATTGGTATTTTAATAACTGATCATAATGTTCATGAAACATTATCAATAACTGATCGTGCATATTTGCTTTTCGAAGGCTCAATATTAAAAGCAGGAAATGCAAAAGAGCTTGCCCAGGATGAGCAGGTTCGTCGTGTTTACCTTGGTAAAAACTTCGATTTACGTACAATTGGTATTAATGATGATTAAAACCCGAAAACTTTAATTATTTATGGGATAATCCAAAACAGAAAGTTATTCATATTTCGACAAGCTCAATATGACAATTTCTATTTCCTAATAGTCACACTGAGCCTGTCGAAGTGTGAATTTTCTATTTTAATTTCCCGGAAATGAAATTAACTCCAGAAAACATAAAGGAATACACTCTAAGTACAGGTAAAGTCAATCTTTACTCTCTAATAATGATTTTTCCTGTTACTGCAATTATTTTAATCCCTTTTGTTCTGATTTGGGATTTTGAAACTTTCGAAACAGGCAGAAAAGAATTTATGAGGCTTTTTATCTATGTTCTGATTGCAGGAATCATTCTTCACGAATTACTGCATGGAATAATCTGGGCGTTGTTTACAAAAAAAGGATTTAAATCAATTAAATTCGGCATTAATGGGATAACTCCGTATTGTCATTGCAAAGAACCTCTAAAAGTAAAGTATTACCGACTTGGTGGAGTAATGCCTCTTATTATTATGGGCATAATCCCTTCAGTTGCAGGAATTATTTTAGGAAATGGGTTTTTTCTTTCTTTTGGGATTTTCTTTTCCTGGGCTGCCGGGGGAGATATTATTTCCCTTTTCATGCTCAGAAAATTTGATGGTAATGAGATAGTCTCAGATCATCCCGATAAAATGGGATTTTATGTGAAAAGAAATTAGTCTTTTAGTCGATATGCCATTACCCGGTTATCATAAAAAGTAGGAACAAATATTATCCTTTTCTCATAGTCAAATCCAATATCTGCTGCATTTATCTTTAAAGGAGATGTATCCATCAATTTTCTTGTTTCCTGGCCAAGACAAGCTAAATAAATATTGCCACTCCAGTCTGAATAAATTAAATGCTTGCTTTCATAACAGATTAACCCGTCAATACCTCCGGTGTTTAATAAATAGTCGCTAATTGTTTTATTTAATATACTGACTTTCTGTATCTTATCGCGCGTGCCAATGAGTAGAAAATCTTTCATTAAGCATAATCCGTTCGGCCCGTTAAGTGATTTGCCAATCAGCCATTTTTTAACAACCCCGTTATATAAAATATAAATTACACTTGTTTGCATATCAGAGATATAAATCCTTCCGGCAGCATCAATTACTATATCATTTAAAAACTTTGCATCGGGAACATCATAAAATCTCACAATCTGCTCAGTTGTAATATCAATTTCTGCAACACGATCAATATCTGTAACAAAAAGTCTTTCTTTATAAACTCCCATACCCTTTGGAGCATGTAAACCTTTTATCCAATCTACTTTTACAATATTCCCATCAGGAGCTAATTTTGAAATAAAACCGTTATTGTCTTTTTCAAGTGGTTTCCCGTTAATATTAGAAACAAAGATTACATTTAGTTTTTTGCAGAAATAAACCGATTCAGGAGTTTTAAAATCAGCTGAAGTTTTCCAAAGAGCTTCTATTTTTGAGCTCAGAAATACTTTTTCTTCCTGAGCCATTAGAGAAAACCCAAAAAAGAGTAAAAATACCACCAACATATAAAAAGATTTTCTCATAGCAAATCTCTTTAAAACATGTTTCAAGTTATTGAAAATATTATCAAAAATCAATCTAAATTAAACTCCGAAAACTTTATTAATCTTTATATTAACAAAACCCGGTTAGGAGTTAATAATTTATTAAATTATTCTGTGTAATATAAAAATTTGTAATATATTTGCACTCACTTTTGCGGATGTGTCGTAATTGGTAGCCGAGCTAGACTTAGGATCTAGTGCCGAAAGGCGTGGGGGTTCGAGTCCCTTCATCCGCACTTAACAAATCAAACCGCTTAAACTATCGAGCAGAATCGGTGGTTTGGCGGTTTTTAAAATTTATAAATTCTCAAACACATAAGTAATGAACATAGTTAAAGAGAACATTAATGATTTAACAGCGGTGCTTAAGGTAAACATTTCAAAAGATGATTATGCTGAAAAAGTAGAAACTGTTATTAAAGATTACCGTAAGAAAGCCCGAATTGATGGTTTCCGTCCTGGCAAAGTCCCAATTGGTTTAATCAACAAAATGTATGGTAAAGGAATTCTTGTAGAAGAAGTAAATAAGCTTATTTCTGAATCTCTTACCAACTACATACGCGACGAAAAATTAAACCTTCTTGGAGAACCATTACCTGCTGAAAATCAGAAAACTGCCGATTTCGACAACGAAACCGAATTTGAATTTTTGTTCGATGTGGCTATTGCACCCGAAGTTGAAATAAAACTTTCGAAAAAAGATAAGGTTCCTTATTATGATATCAAGGTTGATGATAAATTATTAGAATCAAACACCGATAATTATGCCCGTAAATTTGGCGAATTTAAGGATGCTGAAGTAACAACAGATATTGAAATGCTTTCGGGTAATTTTATTCAGCTAAATGAAGAAGGAAAAATTCTGGAAGATGGAATCAAAGCTGATGATGTAAGAATAACTATTGAATACATTAAAGACGCAGATATTAAAGCAACATTTGCAGGTAAAAAAGTTGGTGATAAAGTAGATTTTGATGTTCGTAAAGCTTATCCAAGCGATTCCGAAATAGCTTCCATGTTAAAAATGGATAAAGAAGTTGCAAAAGAAATAAACGGTGATTTCCAGTTCGAAATTGTAAAAATTCAGCGTTTCGAAAAAGCAGAAATTAATCAGGAATTATACGATAAAGCTTTTGGTAAAGATGTAATAAAATCTGACAAGGAGTTCAAAGCAAAAGTTACTGAAGAAGTAAAATTAAATTTTGTTCGTGAAACAGATTACAGATTCATGATCGATGCAAAACAAAAGTTTGTAGAGAAAATAAATCCTGAATTACCAACAGAGTTTTTAAAGCGTTGGTTAACTGTTGTAAATGAAGGCAAATTTACTGCTGAACAAATCGAAGAAGAATATCCTAAATTCGAAGACGATTTAAAATGGCAATTGATTAAAGATAAGATTATAAGAGATAACGAAATCAAAGTAGAAGAAAGCGAAGTTCTTGATGCAGCCAAAGAAGTTACTGCAGCTCAGTTTGCTCAGTATGGCCTGGCAAACATGCCCGATGAACAATTAGAGCAATATGCACAAGAGATTCTAAAAAAAGATGGTGAGAAAAGAAATCTTTACGAGAAGAAATTCGAAGATAAAGTAGTTGATTTCATAAAAGAATCTATTAAGCTTGATAATAAAGAAATTACTGTTGAAGATTTTCAAAAGCTTTGGGAAACAGATAAGGAAAAAGATCAGAAAAAAGATAAAAAGAAAAGTAAATAATTTAGTCCAAATTTAACTAACTTTATCAGCTACTAATTAAATCTGATTAAAATTATGATTCCGAAAGACGAATTTAAAAAATATGCAACCAAGCATATTGGTATCAGCAGCCTATCGTTGGAAAAATATTCTTCAGTTTATGATAATTATATATCGCCAACGATTATTGAAGAACGTCAGTTAAATATTGCCCAAATGGATGTATTCTCCCGTCTTATGATGGACAGAATTCTCTTTTTAGGTGTACCGATTGACGATTATGTTGCTAATATTATTCAGGCACAATTACTTTTCCTTGAATCAACCGATCCGTCAAAAGATATTCAGGTATATATGAATACACCTGGTGGCGGAGTTCACGCCGGATTAGGGATCTATGATACTATGCAATACATTAGTCCTGATATAGCAACCATTTGTACAGGTATGGCGGCTTCCATGGGTGCTGTTTTACTTGCATCCGGAACAAAAGGCAAACGCACGGCTCTTACTCATTCAAGAGTAATGATACACCAGCCAATGGGCGGTGCTCAGGGTCAGGCAACTGATATTGAGATTACGGCACGCGAAATTCTTAAATTAAAGAAAGAATTATACGAAATATTAGCAATACACACCGGTAATACTTTTAAGAAAATTGAAAAAGACTCTGATCGTGATTTCTGGATGACAGCTGAAGAGGCGAAAAAGTACGGAATGATTGATGAAGTGCTGTTAAGAAACGGAAATAAGAAATAAATATACTTTTTACCCAAAATTAAGCCGCATTAATCAAAATGCGGTTTTTTTATTATAATTAATCCCGTAAATTTGCCTCATTAATTAATACTATTAGTACAATGGATAAGTGTTCGTTTTGTGGGAGAGAAAAAAAAGATACAAATCTTTTAATTGCAGGATTATCAGGACATATCTGTGATCGTTGTATTGAGCAGGCACACGATATAGTTCTGGAAGAACTTCAGAAAAAGGGTGATTTTGATGTAAATCAGCTGGAATTACTTAAACCCATAGAGATTAAAGATTTTCTTGATCAGTATGTTATTGGTCAGGAAGAAGCTAAAAAATACCTTTCGGTAGCAGTATACAATCATTATAAAAGACTGTTGCAAACTAACAAGAATGACAAGGAAGATATTGAAATTGAAAAATCAAATATTGTTCTTGTGGGTGAAACAGGAACAGGAAAAACTCTTTTGGCAAGAACCATTGCTAAGATGCTTCACGTTCCGTTTACAATTGTTGATGCAACTGTACTAACCGAAGCCGGTTATGTTGGTGAAGATATTGAAAGTATTTTAACCCGATTATTACAGGTTGCTGATTATAATGTTGAAGCTGCAGAAAAAGGCATCGTTTTTATTGATGAAATTGATAAAATTGCACGTAAAGGTGATAATCCATCAATTACACGAGACGTTTCAGGAGAAGGTGTTCAGCAAGGATTATTAAAATTGCTGGAAGGATCAATTATTAATGTTCCACCACAAGGTGGCCGTAAGCATCCCGATCAGAAAATGATTCCGGTAAATACCAAGAACATACTATTTATTTGTGGTGGTGCTTTTGATGGAATAGAGCGCAAAATTGGTCACAGACTAAATACTCAGGTTGTTGGATACTCAGCCAGCAAGAAAAAAGATCAGATCGACAGAGACAATTTATTACAATACATTGCACCTCAGGATTTAAAATCATTTGGATTAATTCCAGAAATTATTGGGCGGTTACCTGTATTAACTTATTTAGATCCACTTCAGAAAAAAGCATTAAGAAGAATTCTTACGGAACCTAAAAATGCCATTATTAAGCAATACGAAAAGCTTTTTGATATGGATGGTGTAAAATTAAGTTTTGAAGAGGAAGTATTTGATTACATTGTAGATAAAGCAATCGAATTTAAATTAGGAGCCAGAGGATTACGTTCCATTTGCGAAGCTATTATGATGGATGTAATGTTTGACATGCCATCGAAAGATGAAACAGAGGTAAATATTACTTTTGAATATGCAAAAGAAAAAATGGGTAAAATAAATATCCAAAGGTTAAAAGCTGCATAATTTTTAATTTAACATAAATCCGAATCACGGTTTACAAACAAAAACAGCCACTAATAAAGTGGCTGTTTTTTATTAGATTATCCGCCTGGCCTCTCAAAGCAGCCGGGCGGTTTTGTGAGCTTTTATTTCTTCCTATCCAATATCAATATTGTAAAAGGATATTTATTCTTTTCATCTGCTTCAAAATCTCTCCGGTCAACCTCTGTCCATTCATCCTTTTTAATTTCAGGAAAGTATGTGTCACCTTCAAATAAATGATGGATTTTTGTTAAATATATTCTGTCAACCAATGATAAAGCCTGTTCATAGATTTTCCCACCACCAATAATAAAAGCTTCAGGATCATTTTTTGCTTCAAAAATTGCCTGTTCTAATGAATGAACAACAATACAACCATCAGCTGTATAATTTTTATCTCTTGTAATTATTACGTTCGTTCTGTTTGGCAAAGGTCTTCCACACGATTCGTAGGTTTTCCTGCCCTGAATTACATAATGCCCTATGGTTGTTTCCTTAAAATGCTTTAAATCCCGGGGCAAATGCCAAATCAGATCGTTATCCTTTCCAATTACATTGTTTCCGGCTACCGCCACTATTATAGATAACATATTAAAATTATTAATTATTAATTGTTCATTATACTGATATCGCTCCCTTTATATGTGGATGCGGATCATAATTCTCCAGTTCAAAATCATCAAATTCAAAAGAAAAAATATCATTTTTATCAAAATTCATTTTTAGGTTTGGCAAAAATTTTGGTTCGCGCGATAACTGCAATTTTACTTGCTCAATGTGATTTATATAAATATGGGCATCACCTAATGTATGAATAAACTCAAAAGGTTCCAGTCCTGTTGCCTGCGCAACCATTTTTAATAAAATAGCATATGATGCAATATTAAACGGAACGCCCAAAAATATATCTGCACTTCGTTGATACAACTGACAAGATAATTTGCCATCAGCCACATAAAATTGAAACAAAATATGACAAGGAGGCAACGCCATATTGTTTAAATCACCTACATTCCAAGCACTTACAATATGTCGTCGTGAATCAGGATTGTTTTTAATTGAATTAATAATCTGAGAAATCTGATCAACAGATTCTCCATTAGGCGCCGGCCATGATCTCCACTGATGTCCATAAATATTTCCCAAATCACCATTTTCGTTAGCCCACTCATCCCAAATTTTTACTTTATGGTCATTCAAATATTTTACATTCGTATCTCCATTTAAAAACCATAGTAATTCATAAATAATAGATCTTAAATGAAGTTTTTTGGTAGTGAGCAACGGAAATCCATCCTGTAAATTAAATCTCATCTGATAACCAAAAGTACTGATAGTTCCTGTTCCGGTTCGATCTTCCTTTTTTACTCCGTTTTTTATAACATGATCAAGCAGGTTGAGATATTGTTTCATTTATATATTTTGTTTTCTAAGTATTATATTAATCTGTAAAATTAAATAAACAATGAGCAGAATTGTTCATTTCACCGGATTTCTATTCAACAATTTTTAAAATATATATAAAGCAAAATTCCATAAAGGCCTGTTACATCAACATATTACACTGTTTTAACTGTTAATAAAAAATATTTCATTACATTTGAGCATTTAATTACCAGAATTACCTAAAAAGACCAATATGTCAAAAGTATTTTCACTCTCAGAAGCGGCTTCCATAGCTTTACACGGTATTATCCTTATTGCGCGCGAAAAAGAAGGATTAAATGTAATAAAAATCGCCGAACGTACCAGTACATCAAAACATCATGTTGCTAAAGTAATGCAACGACTGGTTAAGGCCGGATATTTAACTTCACAACGAGGCCCAAGTGGTGGTTTTTCTTTAAAAAAGAAAGCCGAAGATATTAGCTTTCTGGAGCTTTATGAGGTAATTGAAGGTGTAATTGAAATTAGCACATGCCCAATGGATAAACCTATCTGTCCTTTTGATAAATGTATTTTTAAAAATGTTACCAGCAAAATGACGCTTGAATTTAAGAATTATTTACAAGGACAAACGGTGGATATGTATCTGTAATTAGATGAGATATTAGACCCAAAATAATTTTTATCACCTGGATTTTAGTAGTGAATAATTGCACCTGACGTCCCAATGCTTTTTCAAAACGAGCAAATTTAATTTTTCGTGTCGCTAAAACACACCATTATTCCATTCACAGCTTGGGCATTACATCCTCAAACTGTTAATACATGCCAATTGACATGACAAAAATCATCTAAAAAAATTTGGTCGAGTGAAAAACAATTCGTTTTTTTGGTACTCGTTTACTTAATTGTTTTTTTAAATAAGATATGAAAAGAGAAATAATAGAAATAGATGAAGAAAAATGTACCGGATGCGGCGAATGTATACCAAACTGCCACGAAGGTGCATTACAGATGATTGATGGCAAAGCAAGATTGATCAGTGATTTAATGTGTGATGGATTAGGTGCTTGTATTGGTCATTGCCCTGAGGGAGCAATTGAAATTATAGAACGTGAAGCTCAACCATACGATGAAATTGCTGTAATTAAAGAAATGGTTAAAAAAGGTGAAAATACAATTATAGCACATCTAACTCACTTAAAAGATCATAATGAGATTGGTTTTTACAATCAAGGCGTAAAATGGATGCAGGAAAATAGTGAAAATATCGATTTTGATGTTGACCAAATTATTTCTCTGGTACATAATGGAGCACCTGAAGAAAAGGAGTCTACTCCAGCTGCTTGTGGCTGTAGTGACGATGAGCATAATCAGGATAATAATCATCACCAACATGAACATCACCATCATGAACATGACGGAGGATGCCCTGGTTCGCTATCACAATCATTCAATAAGCCTGAATCCGCTCCGGCGGAACAAACCGGTAATGTTCCGTCACAATTAACACATTGGCCGGTTCAAATGCATCTGATTAATCCGGCAGCATCACATTTTCAAAATTCGGATCTTGTTTTGGCGGCTGATTGTGTTGCATTTTCATTAGGCGATTTTCATAATAAACATTTAAAAGGAAAAACACTAGCCATTGCCTGTCCTAAATTAGATTCAAATACTGACGTTTATGTCCAAAAGTTAATTTCCCTGATTGACGACGCAAAAGTAAACACTATCACAGTAATGAAAATGACAGTGCCTTGTTGCGGTGGTATTTTACAAATGGCTCAAATAGCTTCTCAGAATGCATCGCGGAAAGTTCCGATTAAATCGATAACAGTCGACGTTAATGGTAAAATTCAACACGAAGACTGGGTATAAATAACATTATATTTAACAATTTTTAAACAAAATCGATCCTGACGGGTTTCATATTTACTTGTCAGGATTTCTAACAAACTAAACTATGAAAACAAAAATATACACAGAAGCTGAAGCACGTCCAAACCCACACGGAGTAGATGCCCGGAATTTATATAATAGTGATCACGCTATTGTAACACACATTTTGTTACACCCTGGCGAACAACTAAAAAGACACATTACTCCTGTCGATGCTATTTTTTATGTTTTAGAAGGAACAGGAATAGTTGAAGTTGGTGATGAACAATTAGAAGTTACGAAAGACACATTAATTGACAGCCCTGCAAAAATTCCACACTGCTGGTATAATAAAAGTAACGCAATTCTTAGAATTCTTGTTACGAAAGTTCCTAAGCCAGGAGGAAAAACAAAGGTTTTATAGTTTTTGTTGAGTATGCATTACAGGATAAAAAGAGAAAAACGTATTATTGAGTTGATGATTTCCGTATATTGTCAGGATCATCACCAAAGTTCTGATCTTTGTGAAAACTGCGCAGAACTAAAGAATTATGCTTTTAAACGACTATTAAGTTGTCCGTTTGAAAAAGATAAGCCCGTTTGTTCCAACTGCAAAATTCACTGTTATAATAAAGATCAGCAAGGAAGGATAAAAAAAGTTATGCGTTATTCCGGTCGTAAAATGCTGATGAAATATCCAAAAGACACTTTACTTTATTACTACGATAAATTAAAATATAAAAATCATAAGGTTGAAACAATCCATTAGCTTACCTAAATTGATATAAAACCTAACAAATTTCCAAAACCTTTCAGGTCTTTCAGCTAAATAAAAATATTAATATGAAAATTCAAAATCTTACAAATTCTCCAAAAGTACCTTTCGATATAGATGGTTTCATTTTACATACCGATAAAAAAACCGAGCTTATTCATATTAGCCTTAAAGCAGGTGAAAGTCTTGAAGAGCATAAAAATCCTCTCGATGCTCTGTTTTTTATAATATCGGGCAGCGCACTATTGACTGTTAATGGTGAAAAATGGAAGATGAAAGCCAACGACACAATTAAAATTACGTCGGATCAATTGCGTGGCTGGACTAATAACACAAATGAAGAATTAAGAATTTTGGTTATTAAACTCTTATAATATGATTTTGTTATAAGACAACATTCTGTTATCTTACGCAAAATTTTAATTTTAATTCCATGCATAAGTATAATTTCAGAATCTTCCTGTTATTAATATTTTTAGGTTTAATTTCCTGCCAATCGAATACCGATAAATTTAATGATGAAGACTATTTAGAGTCTGTTCAGGAATGGCAAGAGCAACGACTGCAAAGCTTAAAATCAGAAAACGGCTGGCTTAATTTAGTTGGATTACATTGGCTTAAAGAAGGTCAAAATCCTTTTGGAAGCAATGAAGCAAATAATATTATTTTTCCGGAAAAAGCACCCGGATTTATAGGAACTATTATTCTGTACAAAGGCAATATCAGCATATCTGTTAATAAGGACGTTTCGGTTTTTGTTAATGATTCTATAATTACAGAACGTATTATAAATACAGATATGGAAAATAATACTACCATATTCCGAATGGGTTCGTTCAGATGGCATATTATTAAACGTGGCGAAAAATATGGAATCAGACTTCGGGATCTGGAGAGCCCTGTAATTGAGCAACTTGCAGAGCTGCCTTCTTTCCCGGTTAATTTAAAATGGAGAGTGGAAGCCAAATTTGAAAAATTTGAAACTCCAAAGGAAATTGCAATACCAAATGTTATTGGAGATATTGATTATGAGAAATGTTATGGTTTATTGAAATTTCAAATCGAAGAAAAAGAATATTCTCTGATGCCATTAGGTGATGGAACTAGCAGTGGGTTATTCCTGATATTTGCAGATGAGACAAGTGCAGAAGAAACGTATGGAGCAGGAAGATTTTTATCAGTTGAAAAACCCGATAAAAATGGAAGAACATATATTGACTTTAACAAAGCTACAAATCCTCCTTGTGCATTTACTGAATTTGCTACTTGCCCTTTACCCCCACGGGAAAATATTTTGTCGGTAAAAATATTAGCAGGAGAAAAAATAAATGAACATTTTGGGCATCATTAATTGTTCAAATCCCAAAAAACAAAATTAAATTCCCAAATTATTAATTTTGGGAATTTTTGTTATTTAAATATTACTTGTTAGTTTCAATATGAAAACCAATACTTATTAGAACCGGGGAACCATCAGACATTTCATGCCCAGAATCAACCATGTCCTCATAGGTATTTTTAAAATCTTCTGATCTTAGTGGCACAATGATACCTATGTTTATTCCATTCTTTTTCTTGCTTCCAAATCTAAACTCATTTATTAAACCAAAATTAACGCCATAAAATGATTCCAATTTACCGTGTTCGTTTTTCATGATTGCATTATAACCATACATACTTTTCCATGTAAGGCTGTAAAATTTTGTTTTGTTTTTAGGCACAAGATGAATATTTAGTGCTCCTCCTCCAACTATATCCACAAAATTATAACCACAATGTCCTTCAATTGATAATATTGGCGTAAAAACATACGTGAGACTCATACCAAACCCACCGTAATTAATTCCTGTCCCAAGACCAAGATCTATATTATTAAAGGTATTTTCTTGCGCATTTAAAGTATTGGTGTAAATTAAAAATGTGAGTATTACTAAAATAAGTTTTCTCATAACTGTTCTTTAAATCTATATTAAAAATAGCATAAATATTTCAAGCATCATATATCAAATTTAATCTTAATAACAAAATACAAAACCCAAACAATTTCTTCTGTTTGGGTTCTTTTATATATTGAAAATTTGTTATTACACTATTCTTCACTCACTTTATATTGCACTCCTCTTTCCATCAGATAGTTTAATATAAATTCAAAATTCTTTTTATCAACACCAATATATTCCGGCGGACAAATTCCTTTATATTTTATCTTTCCGTTAATAAACAAGTTTGCAATTGCTGTTGATGTATAGCCAGTTGTGCGGGCCATTGATGTGGTCTCTGTTTTCTTGTCATATCGGTCAAACAGATTGTATGTATATTTCTTTTCAATACCGTTCTTTTTCCCTTTAACAATTACCCTTAACATGGTATAATCTTCTTCATCCTTTTTTAGTTCCCAAACCGGAAAAAGTAGTTTTGTAGTTACATCAATAGGCCTAATTTGTTTTCCATTAACCAACAATGGATCATTTGAAAAGAATCCTGTTTCCCTTAAAACTTTAATGTACTTAACAGTTCCGGGATATCGCAAAGTTTTTTCGATCATATTCGGAATCTTCATTGTTTTAATTAATGTTCTCAAACCATCAGTATTCCATGCTTCCAGTGATCCAATAGGCTCAAAATGTCTCATTTCTGCTTCAGATAACGCCTCGCGAACAACTAACTCTCCATTTAACATGTATCTCGCTGGTCGGATATACTCTTCCAAAACATCCAATGGAGAAAATACTGCTTTATACTCAAATGGCCATTCACGTTTAAATGGTAATCCTCCACCATAACACTTATAACTTGACACTTCCATTTGAGCGTTATGATATCCGAGAATAATATTTCCCATTCCCGGTGCAACTCCGGCATCGATTATTGCGGTTACATTATGCTTTTTAGCAAGTTCATCCAACTCGAAAGGATCTTCGCGAAAAAAAGAAATATCAATAATATCTTTCCCTGCTAAAATTGTTTGCTCAACTGTCTTATATCCCATGTATCCCGGAAGACATCCTATAACCAGATCAAAATCTTTAACAATATTCTGAATTTCTCCCTCGTCCGATAAATTTGTCAGTATAGTCTTTATATTCGAATGATTACGTAGTTTCTCAAGGCTTGTGTGATTACTATCAACCGTTGTAACATCATTTGATTTTGCCAGATCAATAGCAATTGCTTTACCGACTAAACCCGCACCTAAAACAACAATTCTCTTCATAGCAGAATATTTTTATTATTTGTATGTAAAATTATAAAACTTTTCAATATCAGCTTTACTTACTTCAATAACATCAACGGTTATTCTAATATTTTTTAATGGGCGATCCCGTTTAGAAGTAGGCTGAGCTGCAATAGCATCCAAAACTTCATAACCACTCATTACCTGACCGAACACAGTATATTGACCATCAAGATGATGAGCTCCCTTATTATTTTGTATAATATAAAACTGTGTGCTGTTTGATTTTCTTTCAGGATTTATGTCATCTCCGCTTCGGGCTGCTCCTATTGCTCCGTGAACATGCAAATAATGAGGTAAGATCTCTGCCGTAACAGGGTCTTTAATAATTTTTGGATTATAATCGACTGGCTGATTACGAGTTGTATAATCACCTGTTTGGATCATAAAATTGTTAATTATACGATGAAAGATTATATGATCATAAACTCCGGCAGTTGCTAAATCTAAAAAATTCTGTTTATGTAATGGAGTATCATCAAACAGTATTAATTTAATTTTTCCATAATCAGTATTAATGGTAATCAGGTAGTCGGTATTATCTTTTTCATCCTGACAATACACAGCCAAAACAACAAAAAACAGTGCAAATAACAGAAGATATTTTTTGTAGTTCATAAATTTAACCTAAAATCATTCCAATTATTGTCGCAGACATTAATGAAGCTAATGTTCCGGCAAGTAAAGCTCGTAATCCTAATTGAGATAACATTACCCGCTTTCCGGGCGCCAACGAGCCAATTCCTCCAATCTGGATTCCAATGGATGCAAAATTTGCAAAACCACATAACATATAGGTTGACATAATAATGGATTTCTGCGAAGCAAATGCTCCTGCTGCTTTTAACTCGGCAAGGCTAACATAACCGATAAACTCAGTCATAATAAGCTTCTCTCCTAACATGCGGCCCACTAATGTAATATCTTCAGAAGCTACACCTAATAACCACATTAAAGGAGCAAATAAATATCCTAAAATAAATTGTAATGAAAGTTCATTAAACTGGCCATCAGTTACTCTGGTAATAACTTCGTTTAAGGAAGTCCAATCCCCTATTTTAAGAAATATATAATTAAACATTGCTATAAAAGCAATAAACACAAGTAACATGGACGCTACATTCACAGCCAGTTTTAATCCCTGTGTAGTACCATTAGAAATTGCATCCAGAACATTTTTCCCTATTTTCTCCTGTGATATTTCAATATTAGAATTAATCTTTTCGGTTTGAGGAAGTAATATTTTAGAAATAACTACTACTCCGGGTGCAGCCATTATAGAAGCCGCCAAAAGATGTTTTGCAAAAATCAGACGCTGAACCGGATCGTCACCACCCAGAAAAGCTATATAT
Organism: Bacteroidales bacterium; assembly: GCA_019038645.1. Classification (GTDB taxonomy): domain Bacteria; phylum Bacteroidota; class Bacteroidia; order Bacteroidales; family UBA12077; genus UBA12077. Next base: position 3,083 of record JAHOYT010000035.1, on the reverse strand, counting down.
ACGGCTAAAACACCTCCGGCTAAAGTGGCCATTCCTCCAGCCATAACTAAAAGAATTTCAGAACGATTCATCTTTTCGAGATACTCTTTAATCATTAACGGTGATTCCGTTTGTCCCAAAAATATATTTCCTGCTACAGATAAGCTTTCTGCACCTGACAATTTTAATAAGCGTGTCATTACCCATGCAAGACCCCACACGACTTTTTGAATTATTCCTAAATAAAACAGAACGCTTGTTAATGCTGAGAAGAATATTATTGTAGGTAAAATTGTAATTGCAAAATTTAATAATGGAGCTTCAATCACGCCCTGACCAAATGACTTAAATAAAAATTTTGTTCCTTCGTTGGTGAAATCCAGGACCTTAACAAACAACTTGCCAATTATCTCAAAGAAAGCCTGAATAAATGGAACCTGAAGAACTCCAATAGCTAATAAAATCTGAATGAGCAACCCTATTCCTACTACTTTCCACGAAATAGCCTTTCTGTTAGTACTAAAAACATAAGCAATACCGATAAGAACTAACATCCCTAACAATCCTCTTAAAATAGTTACAAAACTTAAACCCTCTCCTAATTTAGTATTAACAACACTATCTCCTTCCACTAAGCCTCTTCCGTTTTCAGCACTTACTACTACAGTATCTTCAATAGAATAATTTTCAATAACAGTATCTGTAGTAACACTTTCATCATTAGCTTTTGCAATGAAATAAGTTGATGTAATAAAAAGCAGAAAAAACAAACTTGTAAAAACTATAATTTTCTTCATGGTTTCAGTACGTAAGGTGGTATTTATTGTGATTTTCTTTTATTTAATTCTTCCTGAATAATTGAAGCCTTTTCATATTCTTCTTTTTTAACAGCCTCTTCTAATAGTTCTTCAAGAGCATCAATGTCAAGATCCTTGTATTTACTGCTATCAGAAGCGGGTGTTTTTTTCTTTTCTATATCTGTTATATCTTTTACTGCAGATTTAGATTTCCCGGCTTCATCAATATCAATTACTATCCCGGATTTTTGTAATATTTCTTCAGAAGTATAAATCGGGCATTTAAAACGAAGTGCAAGTGCAATAGCGTCAGATGTTCTTGCATCAATTGTTATATCTTTCCCACCATTATTGCATATAAGTTGCGAATAAAAAACACCTTCCTCAAGTCTGTAAATATTCACTTCAATCAAATTTATGCCAAATGACATTGCAAAACTTAAAAACAAATCATGAGTAAGAGGACGTGGAGGTTTTAATCCTTCAAGTTGAATTGCAATAGCCTGCGCTTCAAATCCTCCAATAATGATTGGGATTCGTCGTTCGCCATGTTCTTCGGTAAGAACCAATGCATATGCGCCTGTTTGGGTCTGGCTATACGAAATTCCTAATACATTTAATTTAATTTTACTCATATACTATTTTTGAAGTAATCAAAGAATCAGAACAAACTTAAGCTATACAGCTTAATTTATAATCCATCAGATTCTTCGCTTTACAAAAGCAAGTTTAACATTTTATTTATTTAAAAAAAAACCATGTTAATAATTTCATTAACATATGTTTTGAAACATCATTAACTAAACTACTTATAAAATGTTTAGAAAAATTGCTTGGTAAAAATCTTATGTATATTTATCTTAGCATTCGCTAAATAATCTTATTGTAAAATGAAAGAAATAAAAAAAGATTTTATAGAGGCCCGCGATATTTTAGACAAATTCATTTCAAACGAAATGAACTTTGAAAATATTAAATCAGCAGGAGATATTATTTTAACATCTGTAAAATCAGGCAAAAAAGTAATTTCTTGTGGTAATGGTGGTTCCATGAGTGATGCTATGCACTTTGCTGAAGAACTTACAGGACGTTTTCGTGATAACAGACAAGCTATTGCTGCAATATCTATATCAGATCCAACTCATATTTCATGTACTGCAAATGATTTTGGTTATGATTATATTTTCTCTCGATATTTAGAAGCTCTTGGTCAGGAAGGCGATACTCTTTTAGCAATAAGTACAAGTGGAAATTCAAAAAATGTTTTAGAAGCATGCAGAGTTGCACATGAAAAAGGAATAAAAATTATTGGTTTAACAGGCAAAGATGGTGGTAAACTTGCCGAAATATGTGATGTGGAAATTCGCGCACCAAAATCTGAATTTGCTGATCGCGCTCAGGAAATTCACATAAAAATTATACATGCGCTGATTCATTATATCGAGGAAAATCTACAATAAACTCTCTTATGCTGGTAAAGACCTTTGGAAGTGCGGTACAGGGTATTAGCGCAACAACAATAACAATAGAAGTAAGTGTTTCACAGGGTATTAATTTTTATCTTGTGGGATTACCCGATAGTGCTGTTAAAGAAAGTCAACAAAGAATAGACTCTGCTTTACGAACAAACGGATATAAAATACCTGGTAAAAAAATTGTAATTAATATGGCTCCTGCCGATATCAGAAAAGAAGGTTCGGCTTATGATCTTCCTCTTGCGATTGGTATTATGGCTGCTTCGGAACAAATAAAACCTGATAAAGCAAGTGATTATATGATAATGGGAGAACTTTCTCTTGACGGAGGATTACAAAAAATTAAAGGTGTATTACCCATAGCGATTCAGGCAAGAAAAGAAGGTTTTAAGGGTATTATTTTACCAAAAGAAAATGCCCGCGAAGCTGCAGTTGTAGATGGCCTTGAAGTTTACGGAATTGAAAATATTAAGGAAGTGATTGGATTTTTTAATGATGAAGCTGAATTAGAAAGAACTATTATTGACACACGCGATGAGTTTTTCTCAAATATTAATAATTACGAACATGATTTTTCGGATGTACGCGGACAGGAAAATGTTAAGCGTGCTTTAGAAATAGCTGCTGCCGGAGGACATAATATCGTAATGATTGGCCCGCCAGGTGCAGGAAAAACAATGCTGGCCAAACGAATACCAACTATTATTCCGCCATTAAGCCTGCACGAAGCACTGGAAACTACTAAGATTCATTCTGTTGCCGGCAAAATTGATTGTGAAACATCATTAATGACTCTTCGCCCTTTTAGAAGTCCGCATCATACGATTTCCGA
>JAHOYT010000053.1 GCA_019038645.1 Bacteroidales bacterium | reverse complement strand
ATCGTATGCCGACGATGTTTCAATATGTATATCATTTTTTAGGGCTTCGTGCAGAACATGTTTAAAATGAGAGCTTTTAGTACAATAGCAATAATGGTAATTGCTTTTGTAGTTTGATTTTTGCATGGCGTTTTTGAACCATGTTTTAGCACGCTGTATTTGATTAGAAATTTGTGGGAGATAGGTAAATTTTAATGGAGTGCCATATTTTTTAATGATACCCATTAGCGGAATTTTGTGAAAAAGAAGATTTTCACCATCTAAATCAAACTCTGGTTGAGGAAAATCGAAAGTTTGTTCAATTAAATCAAGGTATTTAATTTTCATTTATTTAAGAGATAACGGGTTTTCAAAATGCAAATTAAATAATTTTTATAAAAGATTATTTCTTTTTTTAACCAGAAGGGATGATTTTTTAATTTGAAAACAAAAAAGGGGCTGTCTCAAAAGTTCTTTTTTGCATCTCCAACCTGATTGGAGATTTCTTAATTGCCTGACTACGTATTAATTATGAGGCTCCCTTTTACAAGGGAATGACAGTTTTGATACTTTTGAGACAGACTCGTGAAATAAAAACAAATATTTAAGTTTAATAATATAAAATCCAGGCTTGTAATCCTTTTTCCTGTGCCAAAAACTTATATTCTGCAATGGCTTTTCGTTTGTCGGTAAAGGAATTATAACTTACAGCATGCATTCCATTTCTTTCCGCTAATTTTTCAGCATTATATCCTTCTGTTTTTAATTTATTCAGAAACGAATTAGCATATTTTTCGTTTTTAAAACTTCCCGCAATAATATAATATTTCTTAACTGGTGTTACTGGTTTTTTAACTTCAGCTTTTTTAGTTTTCGTTGTTGTTTTTTGTTTTGCTGTTTCTTCTGCCTTTGGTTTAACAGCATCTTTTTTTGTAGTAGTAGCTTTCTTCTTTTGAGTTACTTTTTCAGTTTTTGCTTTTTCTTTGGTAAAAACGGTCTTAACTGTATTAAAATTTAGTAATCCCCAAACAAATACTGCAGCAACCGGAACTCCAATTGCAATTGACCATACAAGACCTTTGTTAATTGGTTTCTTTGCTTTTTTATAACTGTAAATTGGTTTAACTGGTTCGGCGGCAGGTTTTAGGTCCGGATCCTTTACCGCAGGAGCAGCTTCTTTTTTCTCAGCCTTAAACTCTTCCAGCTTTGTGGTTTTTTTAGGTTCTTCTTTCCCGTCTGCAGAACCGGTCTTTTTGATTTCAGTGGCTTTCGGTTTTTCTTCTTTTTTTAATTCAGCAGCTTTTGGTGTCTCTTTTTTAGCAGCCGCCTTTTTTGTTGCAGGAGTTTTCTTTACAGGTGTTTTTTCTTCTGGCACAGACTCAGCTGCAATTGTATTAAACTGTACTTTTCCTTGCTTATCAGCTACAAACTGACCAAATCCTTCTATAATGTATGGTTTTTCCTGATCAAGATCTTTTTTAATATCATCAATAAATTGTATGATTTTTTGGGCTGCCTGCTCCTTCGTAACATTTTCTTTCTTAATAATATATTTTTCGAGAAGCTCATCATTAAACTTAAGAAAGGGGCTAAAATAAACATCTTTTAGTTTTTCCTTAAGGGTTGTTGCATCCTTACTTTTTGATGTGGCTCTTACTAAAAAAGCGCCATAGTTTGGAACAATTACCCTGTTATTTGTGGCAAGTAATTCCTGGATGTAGGTTGCGATCATGACGGTTGTATTTTGTTGTTAGCTTTATGTTATAAATGTAATTAGTTTACATTAGAACAAATGTAATAAAATTTAAGATATTAAATTACAGCTTAATACTGATTTTAATAAAATAACGAAATAATTGAAAATTAATTTTTAGAAAAGACTTCGTTTATGCTGGAAAGTAAAGATTCAATCTTTATTGGTTTCGAAATATAATTATCAAAGCCGGCGCTCAGACACTTTTCGCGATCGTTGTCGTGTGCATACGCTGTTTGTCCAATGATTTTCAAATTTCTTTTATGTTCTTTAATTTTTTGAGTCGCTTCCAGACCATTCATCACTGGCATTTTAATATCCATCAATACGATATCGATGTTATCATTATTTAAACATAAATCAACTGCCTCCTTACCGTCTTTTGCCCACAGGATTTTTGCTTTTGTAGGCATAAGAATTTCTTCGATAAGCCGGTAATTAATATCAATATCATCAGCAACTAAAACAACTTTGTTTTGCCAGTCGTACTGATTCTTGATATTTTCATTTGAGTTTTCAAATTTTGAATCATTTTCTATCAGGGGTAATGAAAAATAAATATTTGTACCCTGATCCGGAGTTGACTGAACCCAAATTTCACCATCAAGATGATCCACAAGTTTTTTAGCGATCGTTAATCCAATACCAGTTCCTCCATATTCTCTTGTGAACGATTCGTCGGCTTGTCTGAACAGATCGTAAATCATGTCAAATTTTTCATTTGATATCCCTATTCCGGAATCGACGATGTAAAATTGAATTTTATTGTCCTCTTCAATAATAGTATAGCCAAATTCAACGAAGCCTTTAGAAGTAAATTTTATGGCATTTTCAATCAGATTATACATAATTTGTTTTAACCTGACAGAATCAGTAATAATAGAAAAGTCCTTTAAATCTGAACCTTTGTTCATGGATAAATGAATATCCTTTTTATCATCATTTTCAACTTTTATACTGAACGAAACATAAAGATCGAGTAAAAGTTTGTTGATAAAACACTCTGTTTTATGTAGTTCGATATTCCCTGACTGAATTCTGGAAATGTCAATTACATCATCTATTAATTTAAGAAGGTTTTGACTGTTATTGTTTATAAGATTATTTAGCTTTACTTTTTCTTCTAAAGAGATGTCTTCATCAAGCAGTAAATTTGAAAAACCGATAATAGCATTCATCGGAGTTCGAATCTCATGAGACAGATTTGCCAGAAAAGCAGTTTTTAAACGATTGGATTCTTCGGCTTTTTCTTTTGCGTCGATTAGTTCATTTTCGCTCTTTTTCCTTGAAGTAATATCATCGGAAATAACAACAAAATGAGTCATTTCACCAGTATTGTTTTTAACTGACGAAATTGAAGCCAGTTCCCAGTATTTTTCACCATTTTTCTTCCGGTGATGAAACTCTCCCTGCCAGTCTTTACCTGACAAAACTACTTTCATTGCATCTTCGTAAATACTGTTTGAGCGGTCATCAGAATTTAAAATGCTGATTTCTTTATTTATAACATCCTCTGGATTGTATCCTGTAATTTGAGTAAAGCTTGGATTTACAAATTGAATTTCTCTCTTTAAATTTGTTATAATAACACAGGCAGGAGAATGATGTATGGCGTTAGAAAGAATCTTTAAATCATGCTCGGTCTTTTTCTTATCAGTAATATCAAGAGAAATTCCACCAATTTGCCATGAATTATCAATTCCCCGATATCTGAATTTATGTGTCTGATATGATCTTAGATCCCCGGATTTATCCGGCAACTGATCTTCCACAACCAGAACTTCACCATTTAAAACCTGTTTATCTTCTTCTATTACCCTTTTTGCGTACTCTTCCGGAAAAATTTCTTGTGGTGTTTTATCCTGACAGTTGTCATTAGAAAAGATAAAATCCATATATTTATTCAAATAGACAGATTTCAGGTTTTCATCCTTAATGAATACACCCAAAGGTAGATTGTCCATAAAAACAGAAAACTGTTGTTCAGTTCTTTCTAAAGCATCTTCCGCATCAATGCGCTTGGAAATATCTTTAAAATCTTCTATGATGCCTAACATTTCACCTCCCTGGCCCTTAAAAGCAACAGAGGTTAATATTCCAGGAATGATTTTGCCCTGCTTATTTTTTTTCTTTATATCAACCTCGATTTTATCCTCGCCATTTTTGATCTGATTTAAAGGACACTCTGCTGTATGACAATTAGGTCCCGGAAAAATATTATAACATTTTTTGCCTTCAGCATCTTCTTTGCTTATTCCGGAAAGTGTTGTAAATGCGCGGTTAACGCGAATAATAGTGTGATCCAGGTCAATTAATCGCATGCTGTTTCCGGTGGTATTGAAAATCTGATTTAATTCTGCATTCTTGTTTACAATTTCCCTTGTTTTTTGAGCTAATCGCTTATCTAAAGAATCCTGAAGATTGAATATCTTATGAATTAACACATTAAATGAAAAATGCAGAATTATAAAGGTTGCTACTAAAATTAGAAAAATAATAAGTATTGATCTGTAAACAGTTGCAAAAAATTTATTTTGTTGTGCCGAAATATCTCTGAAATAAGCAACTCCTTCAAAACCTTCATTCTGAAAATTATTGTCAACTTTTATAATGTCTAAATAAAAATAGTTTTCGTTGTATTTGAATTTTCCTGGAACTAATAATTCGTTATTAGCCAGTATATCAGAAAAAATTTCCTTTTCAAAAACCGAATGCACTAAAAATTTTTCGTTTGAAACTGACGCTTTAAAATCTTCGGACAATTGCGCATTAATTTTTTTAGGGTTAAAAAAACTGGCAACAGTAACTTCAAAGCTATGCGTAATTCGTTCCACGATTTCATTTTCACGAACGCCAAATTCAATGCAGCCAATGTATTCACCATTCACTATAACCGGCTCCACAACTTTATAATACAATGATGAATTAGTAAATTCAAAACCAGTTTTTTTCCTTCTATCATTATTTGCTTCCGCAACAACAGAGTTCCTCTTTGCCTTAATATCACTGCCATTACCGGTTTCCATATTAAGAATCAGATCATTTTTTTTCGAATAGAAATTAATGATAAAATGATAAGGGTCTTCAGATCTTAGAATGGTATAAAATGGGAAAACTTTTCTGTATAGCTCTTCGGTATTTTTTAAACCGAATTCCTTTTTTATTTCAGGATTATTAACAAAATAGTGAATTTTATCTCTGTATAATTGATTTGTAGTGTTGAGCAGATTTCTAATTTCAAGATTTACAATATCGTTTTCTTTCTGAATCTGCCAGTCGACATATTGTTTTTGATTTTTAATTCCGAGCGAAAAGTATATGGCACACAATATAAACAGTACCATCATTACCGTAAATATTGATTTGTTTTTAAGCTTCCTCTCGAATTTCATACTTATTTTTCGTTCTCCCCTTATAAAAATAAGTTGCAAATAAAGTAAAAATTATGGAACTAAAAAATTACGGTTCGTAGGTTTGTAAACTTTTTTTAAAGATTTTAGTCAAAATTATTTTTCTTAATTGTTGATAACTCAAATATAAGCAACATAACGAGCATATAGACAGGTAAATACATGCATTAGCCCGGCGAACAGGTATAAAGCAGCCAGAAATTGAATGTTAAGTTTTTTGTTTTGATGATATTATAACTAATTTGCAGGAAGAAACATGTAAAGTGATTAAAAATGAAATCTAAAATTGTCTTTCACAAGAATATATTTTTCATTTTATTCATTTTTTATTCGTTAGGCATTTTTGCACAAACGCCTGCCACAAGTTCACAAGAACAAGGGATAATAAAAAACCCAACCAATTTTGCCATTAAACCACAATACGGAATAATTTTATCTCACTCCAGTAAAGTAGAGCATTTAACACACACAAATCCTTTTGGCCTGGAATTAGAATATTCATGGTTATTACTTAAAGATAAAAACTGGCAACAATGCAACTGCTATTCTAAGACCGGAATTTCTTTTTTATATGTTAATTACGATAATCCGGATATCGTCGGGAGCTCATATAACCTTATTAGCTTTGCCGAGCCTTTTTTTATTCGCAGAAATCGTTTTATGCTTTCTGCAAGAATAGGATTTGGAATAAGTTACCTGGATAAAATTTACGATTCAGTGGACAATCCTGAAAACACGTTTTTTTCTACTCATTTAAGTTTCATTGTTCATATTGATATTAATGCATATTATCAATTAAGTAATAAATATAGTCTGATGAGCTATGCAAAATACAACCATATTTCGAACGGAGGTGTAAAACAACCAAATTATGGAATGAATTTTCCAATGTTTGGATTAGGATTAAGTTATTATCCTTCAGGAAAGGTGATTTTTCCTGATCGTGATAAACATGAATTTGTTCCTGGGTATTTCTTCAATATTTACACTTTTGGAATGAGTAAAAAGATTAAAGAGGATGAATATTTCCCGGAAGAAACAACATATGTTTTTGGCTTATATAGTTTGGCAGGAAGAACAATTAGTAAGGTAAATGGATTTAGCATTGGTGTTGAATATATAAACGATGGTGGCGCAAAGGAAGAAATATCAAGGAAAGGCTTAAACCTGGACCATCAAAATTTTTCAGGATTAATAGGTCATCATTTGCTTTTCGGAAAATTTGATTTTTCACAATACTGGGGAACATATATTTATGCTCCATATAAATCGGAAAATTTTTATCAGCGATATTCATTAAGCTACAGTTTTACTAAACATGTTTTAGGCGGAGTAACCTTAAAAGCTCATGGCGATGTTGCTGATAGCTTTCATATACTTCTCGGATTATCTTTTTAATCAACGGGATGTTACTTTTTAACTTCTCTTTTTTCTAAATTTGTGTGATAATTAACAGAAATGAAATGCAAGAAAGAAACTTAAATCCTGATCAGATTAAATTAATTAAACAATTTCAGAAAAATGAAATTACTGAATATTACATTTATTCCAGGTTGTCGAGAAAAATAAAAAGCAAGAAAAATGCAGAAACTCTACAAAAGATTGGCGATGATGAAATGCGTCATTATTTGTTTTGGAAGGAATATACAGACGTCAATGTAAAGCCCAATAAATGGAAGATTTTTAAGTTTTACTGGATTGCAAGAATCTTTGGAATCACTTTTGGGATTAAATTAATGGAAAAAGGCGAAGAAGGGGCACAGGAAGCTTATGAAAGAGCATGTAAATTTATTCCGGAGGCTCAACAGATTGTTGATGATGAAGATTCGCACGAAAAGGAATTAATTAACATGCTGGAGGAGAAAAAGCTGGAATATGTTGGGTCCATTGTATTAGGATTAAATGATGCATTAGTTGAACTAACAGGTACTTTAGCCGGATTAACTTTTGCATTACAAAATACACGTTTAATTGCTATTGCAGGATTAATTACAGGAATTGCTGCATCCTTTTCCATGGCCGCATCGGAATATTTGTCGACAAAAACGGAAGGTAACGGAGCCAATGCTTTAGCTTCATCGTTTTACACAGGATTAGCTTATATTTTTACAGTAATCATTTTAATTTTGCCATACTTTTTATTTACTAACTATTTTGTGTGTCTGGCATTAACAATGATTTTTGCTGTTTTCGTAATCTTTTTCTTTAATTATTACATTTCTGTAGCAAAAGATCTGAATTTCGGAAAACGATTCCGGGAAATGTTTTTTATTAGCATGGGAGTTGCAGCATTTACATTTGGCATTGGTTATTTAATACGAATTTTTTTAGGAGTTGATATCTAAAATTATTCTTAATACTATAAAAAATGAACTGGGATAAATTACTATCTGCAAAAAGGCTTGGGACAGAGAACCGCGAATATAAAAACACAGATGAGATTCGCTCACAATTTCAGCGTGATTATGATCGTATCATTTTCTCATCGCCATTCAGGAGGTTACAAAACAAAACACAGGTTTTTCCATTGCCTGGAAGCGTATTTGTGCATAATCGGTTAACTCATAGTCTTGAGGTTGCAAGTGTTGGAAGGTCGCTGGCAAATCTGGTTGCTCAGGAACTTAGAAAACGAGATAATATTAAAAACAAAGAAATTCTTAATGAACTGGGTTCTATAGTCTCATCAGCATGTTTAGCTCATGATCTGGGGAATCCTCCATTCGGGCATGCCGGTGAAGAAGCTATTTCGAAATACTTTGTAGAGGGCAATGGTAAAAAGATTAAAAATGTAGTTACAGAAGAGGAATGGACCGATTTAACTCATTTCGAAGGAAATGCAAATGCATTACGATTGTTAACACATCAGTTTAAGGGACGACGTTCGGGAGGTTTTGCACTTACATATTCTACTCTTGCAGCATTGATAAAATACCCGTTCGGTTCAGATGCAATGATAAAGGGCAAAAAGAAATTTGGCTATTTTCAGGCAGAAAAGGAAACATTTCTAAAAATTGCAAACGAGCTGGGATTAAAAAAACTAAATGATGAGCCTTTGAGATATGCACGTCATCCTTTAGTATTTTTAGTTGAGGCCGCCGATGATATTTGCTATGAGATAATGGATATTGAGGATGCGCATAAACTAAAAATTCTTGATACAAGAACAATATTTGGATTATTACTGAGTTTTTTTGATGAAAAAACGGATAAAAAGTTTTATAAAAACAAAGATGACATTTTTAAGGAAGTTACAGATATAAATGAGCAGGTTGCCTATTTAAGAGCATCCGTTATCGGAAAATTAATAAATGAAACAGCAAAGATTTTTATTGAAAACCATGATCAGATCATGGAAGGCGAATTTAATAAAAGTCTGATAAAGGGTTTGCAGGGAAAAAGTAAAGAAGCATTTGAAGCATGTAAAAACCTGGCTGTAAAGGAAATTTATAAGCATCGCTCTGTTGTGAAAATAGAATTAACCGGATTTAATATTCTGGGAACCCTTTTAGATGAATTTATTACCGCTATTTTTAGTCCGGACAGCGATTATTCGCAAAAAATTCTTTCAGTTCTGCCTTCGCAATTTAATGTCGAAGAGTATAGTTTCTACAAAAAAGCAATGTCCGTCGTAGATTTTGTTTCAGGAATGACGGATTTATACGCTGTCGATTTATATAAAGATATAAAAGGGATAAATTTATAAATAGGGGATATTTTAAAAACAGTGAAAAATAAAGTATACGCGATAATTGTTCTCCTTATTCTTGTCCCTGTTGGATTTTACACAAAACTTTACTCGGGATCAGGACATGAGTGGATAAACAATAAATTTGGCGGTGTACTTTATGAAATATTCTGGTGTTTGGTATTTTATATTATTTTACCAAAATCAAAGCCAGTTAAAATTGCAATTTGGGTGTTTAGTGTAACTTGTGTACTGGAGTTTGTCCAATTGTTAGACAATTTTTTTTTAGAAATAATCAGATCAAATTTTATTGGACAAACCATTATTGGCAATTCATTTACATGGAGTGATTTTCCATATTATATTGCCGGGTCAGTTTTCGGATATTTAATATTAAAAAAACTGGACAAGATCAGATTCCTGTCCGAAGATGAGTATTAATAATTCAGCAATCAGAATCTAATTGTTTTTTAATATTTTTCCGTCCTTGGTAAGTAAAATAGCAATTCCTTTTGTATTAGGAAACTCTGAAAAAACAACAATCATCATTACAGTAATAGGAACACTTAATATCATTCCAATTATTCCCCATATTGCACCCCAGAATGCTAATCCAATTAGTACTACTAATGGGCTTACATTTAGCGAACTTCCGGTTAATTTAGGATCAATATAATTGCCAACTACAAGCTGAATAGCACCAACAACAATTAAAACCCAGATTCCAGGCATAAGTTCTCCAAACTGTAACATTGCGAACATAGTAGGGAATGCAGTTGCGATAAGCGATCCAACAGCGGGAATATAGTTCATAAGGAAAATAAGAAAGGCCCAGAAGAGCGGAGCATCAATCCCGATAAATAACAGAGCGAAATAACTTAAAAATCCGGTTAATAAACTAATTAATGTTTTAAGTGAAAGATAACGACCAATTGATTTATCAATTTGTGCCAGCACCTGATTAACTTCTTTGAGATCTTCCTGCTTTACATAAATAGCTTTAATTTTTTTAGAAAAGAATGGTTCTTCCAATAACAGGAATAAAGTATAAATAATTATCAGAAAAGCATCTCCGAATAAATCTGTTAATGAGTTGAAAAGAACCGAAAGCAAATTTGCGTATTCGTATTCGCCCAGAAATTCTTTAACGGCACTAACAATATCAATACTAAAATTTGTATTTATTGCTTCAGTTATTTTGGTAATATTATTCTGGTATACAGGCAATTCAGACGATAATTGCTGAATGTTAAGTGTAAGTATTTTTGCAACACCACCAATTATGGCAAAAATAGCTGCAAAACCAATAATATTTAAAACAGTATTTGGAATTTTCTCATCAACAAATCTTATTTTGTTAAGTACATCACGGATTTCTTTTATAAGAAACCAGAAAATAAGTGCTACCACAAACGGGAGTATCAGATTCTTGCCATAAATAAATATTACAACTACAGCAAAAGAAATAAGTAAGCTATTGGTAATCCTTGATGCTTTCATTTTATAATGATTTTATAAGGAGTATAAAATTAATGAAACTTTACATAAAAAGCATCGGTTAGCGGAATAATCGTTGTAGATTTTTATTATTACAATTAGCGGTTTAAGTTAAACTGATTTCGTGATAAAGATGTACTTTTGATTTTAATGCCTGATATGAAAAAAGCTAATCTGGAAATTATATACAGAGATGAATATCTCGTTGCAATTAATAAACCTCACGGATTACTGGTTCACCGATCGGAATATTCTGGTATAGCTGATGAATACGCAGTTCAGAAGCTCAGAGACATGTTAGGGATGTATGTATACCCTTGTCACAGGATTGATCGTAAAACAGGGGGTGTTTTACTTTTTGCTTTAAATGAAGAAGCAAATCGTTTTATGCAGCAACAATTTGCTGCAAATCAGATTAAGAAAAAATACATTGCGATTGTACGTGGTTATACCGAAGATTCAGGAATAATTGACTATCCGCTTACGAACTTTAAAGGTAAAACTCAGGAAGCAATTACAAACTTTAGGACAATTAAAAAAACAGAGTTGGATATCCCTTTCGGAAAATTTGAAACATCGCGTTATTCATTAGTTGAGATTATGCCACAGACCGGTCGTATGCATCAAATCCGTAAACATTTTGCGCATATTATGCATCCGATAATCGGAGATCGCCCTCATGGTTGTAACAAGCAAAACAGATTGTTTAAAGAAAGATGGAATATGAATACCATGATGTTGCATGCCCTTGAATTAGAATTTATACATCCAATAACTAAAAAGGAAATAGTAATTACTGCAGAATTGCAATCTGAATTTAACAGAGTGCTTGAGATAATGGGATGGAGTTAGAATACTTTAAACCGGGCTAAGGTTTTTTTAAGCAATAAAAAACACTACATCATTGAAAATAATCAATCTTTATGTAACTTTAGCAAAATCATAATAAAAATTTTATTGGTATTTTTATTTAGTAAATACTGACAAGAAATATTATTTATAAAAAAACATTCGTGGATAATAGTAACAATCAAATAATGAATTCCTTTAAAATTGAATTGAGCAGATTGTTTATGATTAGCTTTGGCGTGTTTCTTTTTATTCTGTTCTTTCAACCTTTTCCGCTTGAAATGCTTGATTACGATAGCCGTTTGTTATTTGTAACCGGATTTGGTGCAATAACCTTTTTGTTAGCATGTTTGGTTTTTATCCTTTTGCCATTGTCAATTCCTAAATGGTTTAATATAAACGAATGGGAAAGTGATCCGCCTATTATTCTAAGCATATTATTTATGGTTACGATGGCTACGTCATATGCCTTTTATATCAGGTATGTAGGCTTGGTTTTACTTACTCTTTACGTCATGTTTAAAATCGTTTTGGTTTGCCTGTTACCGTTAATAATTCTGATAATTTTGTATAAGAATAGAGCACTGGAACGTATTATTGGTATTTTGCAGGAACAAAACAAATACTATTTCTCAAAAATTGGTGAATATGAAAAAATAGGAGAAGATGAAGAAATTGATATTACCTCCAATAATAAATCAGACAAACTAACTTTAAAGTATAAAAATATTATTTCTATAAAATCAGCAGATAACTATACCGAAATTTATTATCTCGAAAATGATTCGGTTGAAAAAAAATTAATAAGGAACACTTTAAAAAACATTGAATCACAATTAGCAGATCAGAGAAGTTTTATTCGTTGTCACCGTACAAGGATTGTAAATATTTTACATATTGATAAACCAGTGCGAAGCTATAGTGGTTATAGTTTAAAAATGAACTACTTAGAAGAAAGAGTGCCTGTGTCGAGGCAATACCTGATGCAGGTAAAAGAAGCAATTTCTACTAACGAATAGAATGTCGCTCATCCCAAATTATGTGTCATTCGCCACAATTTAGTCCTTTTGCTCCCTTTAATACATGCAAACAGCCCTCTTTTTTTTGTTCTTCTTTATTTTCTCTTAGATTGCGGTTGAACTAAACAATTGACTTACATGGCAAACTTTGTAGATAATTATTGTGAATTTCCTACCGCTTTACGTAGACCTATGTGGCGGATATGGCATAATTTAATACTAAGATTCGTTAAGGATAGTACTGTAAATTTTATGAATTATGGATATGCAGGACTGAATGGCGACAAACCTATTGAACTGGAAAAAGATGATGAAATAAACCGTTATTGTATTCAGCTTTATGATCACGTTGTAAACAGTGTAAAACTCGAAGACAAAAAGGTACTTGAAATTGGATCCGGCAGAGGAGGCGGTGCACATTATATTGCCAGGTACTATAAGCCCACAAAATATACTGGTGTTGATATTTCCCCGGGTGTTATTAAATACTGTAATGAATTTTACGATGTTCCGGGCTTGTCGTTTGTACATGGCAGGGCCGAAAAAATACCTTTCGAAGCAGAAACTTACGATGCTGTTGTTAATGTTGAATCAGCACGGTGTTATACCGATTTAAAAGTTTTCTTCGATGAAGTGCACAGGATTTTAAATCCAAGCGGACATTTTTTATTTGCTGATATGATCGAAAAGCGTGAAGTCGAAGAAATTCGCAGTAAACTTCAGGCTTGTGGTTTTAATATTATCAGTTCAGAGGAAATAACAAAAAATGTTGCAAAAGGGCTTGACCTGGATACTGAGAGAAGAGAAAAGCTTATTCAGAAAAAAATTCCTGGAATGTTGCAAAAATCATTTGAAAAGTTTGCAGGAACAAAAGGATCTACGCGTTACGATTCGTTTAATAATGGCAAATTTGAATACTGGAGCTTTGTGTTAACGAAAAACTAGTGGTATAAGAATTTATATTATTACATTTTAAACCTCTGTGTTAGCAGGGGTTTATTTATATTACTCAGAATACTTTTTTAAAAAGTAATTACTTTGTTGCATTCATAAGTTAACTGTGCAAGTTCTTTCATAGTGCTTAACTCAGTACCTGAAACAAGTTCCAGTTGATCAATTCCACGAGCTTCGGCACAAGATTTACAAACCTTTATTTTTCCGGCTTTATTTACGAATCCTTTTAACATGCGTTCAATATTGTTATATCCCTTTGGCGTTTTTTGGTTTGGAATAACACAGGTTGCAGCATCGGCCATTAAAAATAATGTTACTTCAGAATCTTCGAAATCTTTTAAAATTTGATTAGCCAATCGTAAAGCATTAAATGCTTTCTCTGTTCCGTATGGTGCATCATTAATAATTATTAAAGTTTTCATCAGCTTAGCATATTATAGATTTTGAAATTTCTAAAATTATTAAAAAGTTTTGATAAACTAATTATTTAATGACTGCAAAGGAAATGGTTCTCCCTGGCCAGGATAAATAATATTAATTAAGAATTTTTTAAGGATTTTAAGACACATCATGTTGTCTTTAATATTAGCAATTGTTGAATTTAGATGAGGTGAGTTGTGGACAAATATATCGTCACAAAACAGCTCGCCATTATCGGTTAAAATCCCAATGGAACTGTTTGAAAATCCCGGCATATACAGAACCCGTGCATTTAACCCAAATTCAGACAAATTATATCCTTCGTCGATAATAAGATCTGGTTTTAATTCTTTAATATTCTGAAAAGAAAAGAGTATTTTCCTAAACACACTGATTATTTTACTAAATGTAGTTCTGTTTTCATTTTCTAATGCTTCGTGAATTATGTGTATAGCTATTTTTGTATTGTACTTTTCACTTAAATACATAAAGTTGTTATATACAACAGGATTGCAATGAGTGAAAATAATAAGGTTCAGATTTTCAGATGTACAACCCAATTGAATAAGTTCTTCTTCAAGCTTTAAGTGTCTGGTTTTTTCTCCGGTAATTATCAGTATAAAACCTTTTGTGGTTTTAATCAGGTAGCAATTTCCTGCCAGTCCTCCAAGTTTTATGGTTTTTATATATTTTTTCATCACTTTTCAATTTTAAATATAAACTAAGATTTGGTATGTTGCCGGCAACTTTATTGATTAACCTTTGTTAATAAGATAAATAATTTATTAAAAACCCTGGCAAAACTGTTTTAGCTTTTATTTTAATTAATTATTTTTCAATACAACCCATATACTATCAGGCATTTATTATGCGTTTAATATTTATTCCTGTTAGAAATTTTATAACTTAGAAATTCATTTAAGAACGTATATTTTTTCTGATGAAGTATTCTTTTTTTGTAGCAATTCTATTAATTATCACATTATCATATTCTTGTTTAGATGATGTGCCGGAAGATTTCGACAATCCTGATTCTGAATGGAATCCGGATTTTTCCCTTGCAGTTGGTTATGCTTCTTTGGGAATGAATGATGAAAGCGGATTCGACACATTATTATTGTTAATAAACGCAGTTACAGGGTTACCGTTCTGGACTGAAGAAGTTGATATTCCTTTAACTTATTCTATGCCTTTTGATATGCAACAGCTAAGTGAATTTTCAGAGGAAATAGTAAGTATTATGTTCAGAGTAAATACTTATAATGGTTTTCCAAATACTGTTGACGGGCAGGTTTATTTTCTTGATGTAAGTAATAATATTGTCGATTCACTGTTTTCAGACTCTGCGTTAATACTTGAATCCGGAACAGTTAACGGAACGGGAGAAACAATTAATTCTTCACATAATCAAACTGATATTATTTTTGATCAGGATAAAATTGATGAGCTTTCGCAGGTTCGGAACATATTAATTGAAGGAGCAATAAGGAATGTGGCGCTTGATACTACTTTAATAAACTATTATCCCGCGTATAAATTTGATTTACAACTGGGAGTTCGGGTAAAACTAAAAATGAGTTTGGCGGATCGACCTTCAGATACCTATGATCAATGATCAAAAATTAGTGAATATTGAAAAGAATTTCTAAAATAAAGAATAAGATGTCATTATTCCTTTCAATCATGAGGAAGTTCCCGCAAAAGCGGGAATCTGTTATTCTTATTATAATAGTATTTCTGTTAAGTTTTTTCAGTAGTTATTCTCAACAGAATAACACTTTTTATTTAATGCACGATGTTCCACAATCCAATTTACTGAATCCTGCTATACAGATTAAATGTAAATGGTATGTTGCAATTCCTGTACTTGGCTCAACACAATTAAATTATAGCAATTCTGCTTTTTCGTTTAACGAGCTGTTTACCACAAGTGGTGGATCATCTTCTCTGGATATTGGAAGTTTTTACGAAAACATAAAAAAAACAAATCTGGTAAGCACAGAATTACATCTTGATCTAATATCAATTGGTTACCGGCGAAACGATTATTATATAAATTTTAACATAGCAGAAAAAGTAAATATTGGATTAACTTATCCTGGCAGTATTATGGAGCTGGTGTGGAAGGGGAACACACCGTTTTTAGGAGAAACAGTTGAATTTAATAACCTGCGAACTCATTCGGTTTATTACCGGGAGTACTCGCTTGGTGTTTCGAAAGTTTGGGATGCCTATAATATTTTAGGAGTACGGGCAAAATTGTTGTTTGGTAAGGCGGGAATATATTCTGGTAAATCCGAAATGAGCTTGTATACAGACCCTAACACATTTAATCTTGAAGTGGAAGGTGATATTAATATTAATTCTTCTTTTCCAATGACCATTGATCAAAATGCTGATGGAAACATCACAGGTATTTCAATGGGCGATATCGATTATGTAAGTTTTTTAATGAACGGGAAGAATAAAGGATTTGCTTTGGATTTAGGTTGGATTCACAAATATAATGAGGATATTACATTATCGGCAAGCATTCTTGACCTTGGATTTATACGTTGGCAAACCGATGTAAATAATATTAAGTTAACAGGTTCATTTGATTATTCAGGTGTTGGTTTTGGTACAGGTTTTAATAACGCCGGATATATTTTAGATATCAGAGATTCGTTATTTAATAGTTATGAACAAACCGTAACACAAGATAAATACTATTCGTGGTTACCAACTCAGATTTATCTGGGCGGAATGTATCAATACAGGCCTAAACTGGGAATAGGTGTTGTAAACCGCAATATGATTTATCGCAATAAGTTACATTCTTCTTTAACCTTATCGGCAAACACTACTGTCTGGAATAAACTTTCGGCAAGCTTAAGCTGGTCATACTTAAACAATACTTATAAAAACATCGGACTGGGACTTGCATGGCATAATCGAGGATTGCAGTTTCATATGGTAAGCGATAATGTTTTAGGAATTATAAAACCATTAGATGCCCGAAACTTAAATCTCCGTTTTGGCTTTGGAGTATTATTTGGATGCCCAAAAAACAAAGAAGAAGAAATGAAGATGAGTAATGAATATAGTTCCATGAATAAAGGAAACTGCTACTGGGCTAAAAAGATGGATAAAAATTATAAAAAGATTAAGAAAAAGAAAGACAAAAGAAAGAGATAAAACGAAAAAGGATTATAATTTAACCAGTTGATATTTTGCCGTACTTTCTATAATTTTACAAATACTTTACATCAAAAAATAATTATTTAATTTTTAAAGATAATATTATGAAATTGATTCAACTTATGTCATTTAAAATTAAAACTGCATTCTATGTTGTATTTGCAGGACTATTAATGATTAATATTTCAGCTTGTACAGATACTGTGCAAAAAGAGGAAGTTAATATTATTAGTAAAGCCGGGCTTAATCTTGGGTCGGATATCTTAACGCCTGAGGTACTTTGGTCGTTCGGACGATTAGGCGATGTTCAGGTTTCTCCCGATGGTAAAACCTTACTTTATGGAGTTTCTTATTATTCAAAAGAATTGAATAAAAGCAATCGTGAATTATTTACACTTTCAGTGGAGGGAGGTAATCCCACCCAAATAACTAAAACAGCAGGTGGAGAATACGGAGCTGTTTGGTCAAATGATGGCCAAAATATTTTTTATTTAGCAGCTGCTAAAAAAGGGAACGGATTACAAATTTGGTCAATGAATCCGGACGGAACAAATAGCTTGCAGGTTTCAGATGTATCTGATGGTGTTACAAACATAAAAATGGCGCCTAATGGCACGAAATTACTATTTACAAGCGAGATAAAAGTTGACAAAAATATTCAGGATATGCATTCCGACTTACCATTAGCTAATGCAAAATTGTACGATGATATTATGTATCGCCATTGGGATGTGTGGGAAGATGGTTCTTATAGTCATATTTTTATTGGCGATATTGTAAATGGAAAAATTGAGAATGCTTTTGATATTATGAATGGCGAACCATTTGAATCGCCTCTAATGCCTTTTGGTGGTATCGAAGAAATTACATGGAGTCCTGACAGCAAAACAGTAGCTTATACTTGTAAAAAACTATCTGGTAAAGAGTATTCTTTGAGTACAAATTCTGATGTTTATTTGTACAACCTGGAGACAAAAGAAACTACTAATTTTACAGAAGGAATGCCCGGTTATGATTGGCAACCACTTTATTCCCCTGATGGAAGTAAACTGGCTTGGTTAAGCATGAAACGTGCTGGGTTTGAGGCTGATAAACAAAGATTATTTATTGCTGATTTAGCAACAGGCGAAAAGAAAGATTATTCAGAGGATTTTGATCACAGTCCGTTTGGAATGCAATGGACAGATGATAGTAAATCGATTTATTTTGTTGCAGGAGTTTTTGCAACACATCAGATTCATAAGTTAAATTTGGAAACAGGAGAGATTAAGGCTATTACAGAAGGAATGCATGATTATCATTCCGTAGCAATTGCCGGAGATAAACTTATTGGAACTAAAGTTTCTATGATAAAACCTCAGGAAATTTATGCCGTAAACCCTGAATCGGGCGAAGAAACCGAGTTGAGTTTTGAGAATAAGCATATTCTGGATCAATTGGCAATGCCAACGGTAGAAAAAAGGTTTGTAAAAACCACTGACGGAAAAGACATGCTTACCTGGATAATTTTACCTCCTCATTTTGATGCAACAAAAAAATATCCTGCAATTCTATTTTGTGAAGGAGGGCCACAATCCCCGTTAAGTCAGTTTTGGAGTTACCGTTGGAATTTCTCAATTATGGCATCAAACGATTATGTTGTTGTAGCTCCAAATCGTCGGGGTGTTTTAACAATGGGTCAGGAATGGACAGATCAAATAAGTAAAGATAATAGTGGGCAAGCCATGAAAGATCTTTTATCGGCAATTGACGAGGTAAAAACGGAACCTTATATTGATGAGGAAAGATTAGGTGCTGTTGGTGCAAGTTTTGGAGGATTTTCAGTTTATTGGTTGGCAGGGAATCATAACAAACGTTTTAAATCATTTATTGCACATTGCGGAGTTTTTAATTCTGAAATGGAATTTATGACTACCGAAGAGATGTTTTTCGATACATGGGAAAAAGGTGGTGCTCCCTGGGAGAAAAATAACAAAATAGCAATGAAATCATATGCTGGATCTCCTGATAAATTTGTACAAAATTGGGATACACCAATATTGGTTATTCATGGAGGAAGAGACTTCCGGATTCCTTATACACAAGGTATGGCAGCATTTAATTCAGCTCGTTTATTGGATGTTAAAGCTCGATTTTTGTATTTCCCTGAAGAAAACCATTGGGTGTTAACACCACAAAACGGAATTTTATGGCAGCGCACTTTCTTCGATTGGCTGGATCAGCATTTGA
Source organism: Bacteroidales bacterium (assembly GCA_019038645.1). Classification (GTDB taxonomy): domain Bacteria; phylum Bacteroidota; class Bacteroidia; order Bacteroidales; family UBA12077; genus UBA12077. The sequence goes on along the minus strand of JAHOYT010000053.1, from coordinate 47,251 downwards.
AAGACTAGATAAAATCATTTAAACAAAAACCCAGCTAAATAGCTGGGTTTTTGTTGTCCGACCAGGGCTCGAACCTGGACTCTTCTGAACCAAAATCAGATGTGTTGCCAATTACACCATCGGACAATTGATTGAGTGTGCAAATTTAAAAAAAAATTATTGTCTGCAAATATTTTTATAAGATTTTTTGAAAAAAAGACTTATGCAAAAAAATGATTGGATTATCAAACTTCAAATTTAATAATCCAATCACACATAATTTCGCTAATAATTACTCGTCATCATATGTTACTTTGTAATATTTTTCCAGGCCTTCGTCAGTCATTATCCAGTATTTATTTACCATTTTGTCGTTTCGGTAATATCTTTCTTTCTTAATATAATCCAGCTGTTCTTCAATACTTTCATCTAAGTATAAGATATAACCTTCAGGCACTTTTATGGTAATATCAACTTCCGGAAATCTCCATCTATTTTTATCAACTAAAGTGTATATTGCGTCGAATAAAATAATCGAATCCTGTTGAACCACATGATATTCAATGTTATTGGCATTTCGCAAAGCCTCACTTCGATCCGATCCACGACCTTCTTTAATAATTTCAATAATTACCTGATCTGAATAACCACTAATAATATCTATTTCAGGGAAAGCATACAAATGTTTTTCATCATCTTCATCGTACATTATTTTAAATTCACTATCGAAAATATAGAATTTTGATGTAGCAACAGATTTATCTTCACGTGCTTTCAGGTAAAGTGTTTTGGTTGCTGATTCATTAACAACTATTCTTTCGTCATCCTTGACCGATACCGAGAAATTCTTTACCTGTAGTCCAACAATTACAACAAGTACTATTAAACTGAGCAGCCATGCTACAAAACCAATTCCAGCAATTGGTCTGTCGTGTGGTCGTACTCCGAGTAACAATTTAAAGCCGCCGTAAATAATAGCAACTAGGGGAATAAATACTACCAGCACTGCACATATTGTTACTATCCAGATCGTATTCGGATCAGTAACAGAGTGGATCATGTCTGTAAAGATTACATGATCATTAATAAAAATATTATTCCAGGGCATAAAAGGTTCTCCTATGACTAACGTTCCTGTCAGACCAATAAGAAAACCAACTCCCGCAACGACCAATGCTAAACCAATAACTGCGACAACAAATTTGAAAATAAATCTGAAAAAAGCACCTATTGCGTAAATTATGCTTTCGAAAAAGCCACGCGTACGATCGTAATCTTTAGAATTTTTAAAATTCTTAAAGTTGTCCTTTACGGTTTCGTACTCTTTACGCACATTTTTTTCAATATCGGAGATATTAAATTTTTCTCCACGCATATCGAGTTTTTGAGCAGTGGTTTGAGCTGCCGGAAGTAATGCCCATAGAACAATATATACAATAGCCATAATACCGAATGCAAACAGGGAAACTAAAAACAGAATCCGTATAATTAAAGGATCTATATTCAGGTATGTAGCAATCCCGGAACAAACACCGCCAAGAATTCTATTATCAGGATCACGATACAACCGTTTTGTATTTTTTTCATATTGATGATAATCATTTCCTGTATTTTCTTCTTCACTTTCGAAATCTTCAGGATGTCCCATTATTTCAACAACTTCGTCAACGTCCTCTTTTGTGATTACCTGTTTTTGTTCAGTTAGTTTGCTTTGCAGAATTTCTGCAATACGATGTTCAATGTCGGAAACAATTTCTTTTCCTTCTTCTGTAGATGCAAATCGCTGATTGATAGCAGTAAGATAATTTTGCAGAATCTGATATGCGTCTTCATCTAAATGAAATATAACACCGCCTATATTGATTTTTATTGTTTTTTTCATTACGATTTTATATTTTTTTGGTTATTAATCGAGTTAACTGCTTCGACAAGCTCTTCCCACGATAATTTAAGTTCACCCAAATACTCCTTTCCTTTTTCTGTTAAGGTATAATATTTTCGTGGTGGTCCTTGTGTCGATTCTTCCCAGCGATAGCTTAATAACCCGGCATTTTTTTGCCTGGTAAGGAGAGGGTAAAGGGTTCCTTCAACAACAATCATTTTAGCTTCTTTTACTGCCTTAATGATGTCGGAAGCGTAGTAGTCCTGCTTTGATAAAATTGAAAGTATGCAGAATTCCAGTACGCCTTTTTTCATCTGAGCTTTTGTATTTTCGAGATTCATTTTTTCTGATTTTTAGTGTAGAAATAAGAATTATATTATTTAATTAGAACCGTTTTAGAATTTCATGTTTCTTTTAACATTTTCAAATTCGTCGCGTACAGCTTTTTTAATATTCTCAATGGTGATTGGCTCTCCTCTCATTTCAAGCTTTTGAGCTGTTGTATTCGCTTCCGGAATAGCAATCCAGAGAATAATATAGATAATCAGACCGGAGCCCATTCCTAAAGCTATAAGAATAAAAATTATTCTAAATACAATAGGGTCAGTATTAAAGTACGCGCTTAGCCCACCACATACGCCACCAAGAACTCTGTTGTCGGGATCGCGATACAACCGTTTTGCGGTTTTATAATGCATTCTTTTCCTTTTATATCCCCGGTCCGTTGACCTGGCAGATTCTTTTGCAGCTTCATCGTCCATAAAGTCTTCCGGTTCTCCCATAATTTCAATTACCGTCGAAACATCTTGTTTCATAATAACATCTCTTTTTTCTCCAAGAGTTTCTGTAAATAATTCGGAAAGGCGGGCCTCAATATCCGACATAACTTCGGTGCGTTCGTCTTCACTTAAAAATTGCTTTTCAATTGCAATTAAATAGGTGTTTAGTATTTCATAAGCATCATCATCAATGTGAAATACTATTCCTCCAAGGTTTATTGTTATTGTTGTTTTCATTTTTTAATTATTTATAGTACTATCTTATGCATGCAAATTGACAATACAAAGATATATAAAAAAACAAGTACCATGCAACACATAGTAGTAAGATATTTATACTACACGATTTAAGTGATTGATTATCAATAATAAAAAATTGTATTATTTTTGATAAAAAAGTTAAAAGAATGAAAATTAGAGGCTCTTTACATAAAATGACTACAGAGTTCAATAATCCGGTTGACTATTATTTGGTATTAGGAGATCAGAAAATTCACATGAACGATTTAATTGGTCAACATATCTCCATTACTTATTTAAATGAAATCAATTGTATACGATGTGGCCGAAAAACAAATAAATCATTTCATCAGGGTTATTGTTTTCCTTGTTTTAGGACTGCTCCAGAAACCGACAATTGTATTTTAAGACCCGAAATGTGTCGTGCTCATGAAGGCATTTCGCGCGATATGGAATGGTCAAAAGATCATTGCCTGCAGGACCACATTGTATATTTAGCTATTTCGAGCGGGTTAAAAGTTGGTGTTACAAGGTTGGCTCAGGTTCCTGTACGTTGGATTGATCAGGGAGCATGCTATGCTATAAAAATTGCTCGGGTTCCAAATAGAAATACGGCCGGACTTTTGGAAGTAAATCTTAAAAAGCATTTTGCCGATAAAACAAACTGGCGTAATATGCTTACAAATAAAATTGATGACGAAGTTAATTTGCCTGAGCAAAAAATCAGAGCTAAAGAATTAGTAAAAAAGGAGTTTGTAAAGTATTTTATCGAAGATGATGAGATAATAGAAATAAACTATCCTGTGTTAGAGTATCCCGAAAAAGTGAATTCATTTTCGTTTGATAAGGAAAATAGTGTCAGGGGGAAACTAATGGGAATAAAAGGGCAGTATTTAATTTTTGATGAAGGCCGAGTATTAAATATTCGAAAACATAATGGTTATTCTGTAGAACTGGAATATTAATCATTCATCGGTTCGTTCAATCTCGCGTCTTATTTCTTCCTGTATATTTTCAAGCTGTTTCTTTTTGTTTACTTCGCGAAGCTTTTGTGCCGTTTTAGTAAAATACTGATGATTTTTAATGAATTTAAGCTGCATTTGATTCCATTCCAGGATTGAATCTATTTTTTTTCTCTCGTGGTACTCCTTGTACAGGTTAATAGAGACAGGCACAAAATCAGCACGTCCAAGATAATCCAGATCAGCATCACACATAATTTCTTCAAGAAGATTTTTAGGCTGGGGAGGCATTTGGGTTACAAGAATCAGTTGAGATATTCTTTCTATTTGCTCCTTAGTATAATGGTATTGTGGCAGTATCTTTTTAGCAAGTTTAGTGCTTTCCTCTTCGTGAGTATCATAATTTATTAAATGTCCCATATCGTGGAATAAGGCTGCTGTTTTAAGAATCAACATTTCTTCATCGCTAATTCCTTCTGAACGGCCAATCAGCTCAACCTGTGTTACTACATCAATAGTATGTTTTACGTTGTGATAATATAAATTGTCCGGCAGACCTTCTTCCAGCCTGGTTAGCACAAATTCTTCAACATCATTAATTCTGAGTATCTGAAGTTGAGTAAAGAACTGCTCATTGGGAACCTGTCCTTTTAAATCAGAAGCTAAATGTGGCATAAATCCTTCAACAAAATACATATCAATTTCTCCTTTGTATTTTATCGGCATCTTTCCCCTGTATTGACAAATAAAGAAATCTTTGATAAGCATATATGTATTTTCAGTAATATTTACTTTACCAGGCTCTCCTGATGCTTCCATTCTGCTGGCTGTATTAACGGTTCCTCCCCAAATGTCATAAGATATTTTGCTGCGCCCCAAAACACCTGCTACAACTGGCCCTGTATCTATCCCAATTCTTAAATCCCAGATATGTTTTGCGTCATCTTTTGTCTGTCGTTTTAATTCTTTCATGAAATTTTGCATTTCAATAGCAGCGACAATAACTTCTACCGGATTCGTTCTGTTTTTCACAGGTATTCCACCGGCACACATATAAGCATCACCAATAGTTTTAATTTTTTCAATATTATATTTTTCAGCAACGGTATCAAATTGCAGAAAGAATTTGTCAAGCTCATCGATTAGAAGTTCCGAATCCATTTGTTCTGAAATTTTTGTAAACCCCTGAATGTCAGAAAACAATACAGTAACCATGTTGTAATGGTATGGTCCTGCTTTTTTACCGGCTTTTAATTCTTTTGCGGTAGTTTTTGGCAGTACCCTTTCCAAAAGATTGTCTGCTTTTTCCTTCTGAATTACAACTTCTTCAGTTCGTTCATGAATAATATTTTCTAATCTGAATTTTTCGCGCGCAAAATAAAACGCCCTCCATTTTCCGATTAGTAGAAATAACAATATGGTTGTAATAATGTAGATAAAAAGAGCTACGGTTGTTCTGTAAAATGGAGGTTTCACAGAAAATTCATAAACTAATTCCTTTGAAATAGTATTAAAAATATTTTTTGCTCTTAATCTGAATTTATAATCACCTTCGAAAAGATTGGTATATTCTTTAAAGTTTGATTCATTCCACTCCGACCACTTTTCGTCAAAACCATCCAGCTTATATTGATAAAAAACCTGATTCTCGCTTTCATAGTCAGGTGCACTAAATTCAAATGCGACGGTATTTAAGTTGTAAGCAATGTTATTTGGAATTTCTTTTGTTTTTGTTATGTTTCCAAAGGGCAATTGGTGTATTAATGAATCATTACCAATAGTAATTTTATGCATTATTACAGAATAATCGCTGTCAAATTGTAATTCCTGATTCATGTCGAGATGAATCAAACCCTCAGATCCTCCGAACCAGACTATTCCATTAGAATCAGGATGGATTGAAGTGATAAAAAAATCTTTAACCCGGTTTAGAGGTAAAGGCCTCAACGTTTTTAAAGAATCAGTTTTATTATTTCTGAACAATGTTTTATTTGGCATATTATTTTTCCCGATAATGTTTAACCATAAATTGTTCAGATTGTCTTCAACTATTGGATATACCCAATTAGTTGTATTAATAAAATCTATTCCAAGTAAAGTATCCTTGTAAAACTCTTCTTTTAGGGGATTAAATCTGTATAAGCCTTGTGAAGTTGAAAAGAGTGTGCCGGAAGTTATCGAATATAAATTTATCCATTCAAGACTATCAGGAAGTATATTGTTTACTGTAAAATGATTAAATTCAAGATTTTCGGAATAATTATCAAACGGATCAATTTTGTAAATCCCGTTTTGATTTCCGGATAGCCATAACGTTCCAGCCGAATCTTCAGCAATACTTGTTATTTTATTATTTATTCCGACAATTTTCTTTTCAATAACCAGTATTCCGGCCGTAAACCTGATACCAGAAAACCCGTCGTTATGTCCCAGATATATGTATGCCGGGTTTTTGAAGGATCGCAGTACGCATGTTATATCACTGGCATTTCGATTATAAAACAGAAAAGCATTTTTCCCGGATATTTCGTAGATTCCTTTTGTAGATGAAACGAATAGCTGATCATTAAACAGATGAAAATCGTAACACATTGATTTAATTTCAGATACCCGATTAAATATCTGGCAACTGGGGCAATTATTTTCATTTTCGGATAAATCTTCCAGGTAATAAACTCCAACAGATGTGGCTACATAAAGTACATTTTTAAACCTGATAACAGACATAACGCTGCCTTGTAATCCATGATTTTTATTAAAATAACTATAAGATGAAGGAATTTCAATTCTGCTCACTCCCTGATTGTGTAAAGCCCACAAATTCCCTTTAGCATCTGCAAATAAGTTGTTAACATCGGAGTTAAATAAACCGGCTGGTTCGTTAATCGTTGTAATGATTTTTCCATTTTTATCAATTACGATTATTCCGGAAAGTCTTGTTCCTATAGCGTAGGTTCCGTCAGTTAATACACAGGCTTTAGAATATAAGTTTTCAGAAAGAAACTGATCTGCGTTCGTAGTAAATGGCTCTACTGAATAATTGTCAACTAAATAAAAGCCCTTTTCTTTTAAAGTTTTAATAAGTATTTGTTTATTGAACGGGAGTATATCAACAATATCCTTGTTCGCAAAATACTCACTTCCCGGCAGAAACATGAACTTATTGTTAAGTAACTCAAAAATCCCTGTTCCGCTTTTTTCAAGGTATATCTTATTGTTAACTTTAAATAAATCAAACTTTGTATTAGTAGTATCTTCAACAGAAACATTTTTACCATTCCATTTAAAAAGGATTTTTTCGCCGCAAAAATACACGTCATTTTGTCTACATGCTACCGTATGAATTTGTCCGAAGGAATTAATATTTGGTTTCAATGAATCAGCAAACGACAGAAATGATGATTTGCCGTAATTATTTTTATGAATAAATCCAAAATCATTTTCTCCTCCAACAAATATGACTCCATTGTGGTCTATATCCATTGAAGGGTTGCCAGGTGCTTTTAAAATTTCAAAGAAATGTCCATCGTACTGAATAATACCATTTGTGTTTCCTATATAAGTTATTCCGCTAAAATCCTGTAAAATCGAAAAATTATTATTATTAAAACCATAATTACTAAGAATTATACGTTGTATATATGGATTCCCTATATTATTAGTATAACCATTAAAAGAAAAAAGGAATAAATAAATTAAAAAAATGATGGAAAAAAAAAGTGTATTTTTACTGAAATTTATTTTAAAATACATAACTTGGTTTTTTGGAACTTGGTAATCCAAAATTATTAAGTTGTAATATAAGAATTTTTTTATTTACAAACGTTGATTTTTAATAAATCTGGTGGTTTATGAAAAACGAGAATCATATTATTGTAATTCCATGGGATTTTACAAATGTAGCTGAATACGCTTTATTGCACGGATATAAATTTGCCGAAAAAGCAAAAAGCAAAAAGATTATTCTGGTTCATATTATCAAAACTGATAAAGAATATGATGCTGCACTGGAGAAACTCAAAGAAGTTGCAGATAATAACAGAGGAAAGAATGGATTAGAAATTGAGGCAATAGTGCGAACAGGAAGCATTTTCACTACAATAGGCGAAGTTGCTACAGAAGTAGATTCTGAATTGGTAATTATGGGTACTCATGGCCTGAGAGGAATGCAAAAGCTTACTGGTAGCTGGGCTCTTAAGGTTATTGTAAGCTCAAAAGTTCCGTTTGTTGTGGTGCAGGAGCCACCAAATGAAACAGACCTGAGAGATATTATTCTTCCAATCGATTTTAAAAGGGAAAGCAAAGAAACGCTTAATTGGGTAAGTTATCTTCACAAATATTTTAATCCTAAATTTCATATCGTAAAACCAAATACTACGGATGTTGGATTTATTAAAAGAATAAAAGCCAATATTGTTTTTGTAAGAAAAGCGATGGATAACAATGGGATTGATTATGAAATTCATACTGCGGAAGGTAAAAAAGGATTTCCTATTGAAATTATGGAATTTGGAACAAATATTAACGCTGACTTAATTTTAATTCTTTCAACAAAAAATATCGGTATAACAGATTATGTTCTCGGAGCTCACGAGCAATATATAATTGCCAATAGTTCAAAAATCCCCGTTATGGTTGTTAACCCACGCGACGATTTAATAAAACAGGAAAGATTTTATTAAAAACAAAAATTATTCTAATAACTCTTGTGGATGACCTATAATGTCATCCACTTTTTTTAAAAATATGATGGAATTAGTATTTGCAACAAATAATCAGCATAAATTAAAGGAAGTACAGTTTTTGCTTGGCGACAAAATTAAGCTACTTAGCTTAAAAGATATAGGATGCTCAGAAGAAATTCCTGAAGATTATGAGACACTTAAAGAAAATGCTTCTCAGAAAGCACGTTATATTTATGACCGGTATAAAATGAATTGTTTTGCCGATGACACAGGACTTGAAATTGATGCATTAAATGGTGAGCCGGGTGTATATTCAGCCAGATACGCAGGCGAACCATGTACTTTTGACGATAATAATAAAAAAGTTCTGGAAAAACTTCAGGGTATTAAAAACCGTAAAGCGTGTTTTAAAACTGTTATTTCGTTAATACTGGATGGTAAAGAGTATTTCTTTGAAGGACAGGTTGATGGTGAAATTCTCACTGAAAAAACCGGGAAGGATGGCTTCGGTTATGACCCTGTTTTTAAACCAGTTGAATGTGATTTGTCTTTTGCTGAAATGTCTATGGAGGAGAAAAATAAAATTAGCCATCGCGCCAGGGCAACAAAAAAACTGGTTGGGTTTTTATTAAAGTAAGTAGTGTAAGCAATTTCTGACAAAAAAGCGGGTTATTAATGCAAATTTACTGATGAGAAAACTTTTTTTAATACAGATATTTTTTGTGCTTTTCACTTGTGTTTCTGAAGCACAAATTGGAGTGGGCGAATGGCGTGATCATTTACCTTTTACATATTCAAGACACATTACAGAATCCGCGGCAAAAATTTATGTAGCTTCTGAAAACGGAATATTTTCTTACAGTAAATCAAATCAGAATATTGAAAAATACACAAAAGTTAATTTGCTGTCTGATATTGGCATTTCGGCAATTGTGTATTCTGAAGAAAACAAGCTGTTGATAGCAGGATATTCAAACGGAAATATTGATTTGATATTTGATAATGAAGTATATAATATATCTGATATCAAAAGAGAAATAATTAGTGGAAGCAAATCTGTTAATCACATATTATTTATTAATGAATATGCTTATATATCTTGTGGTTTTGGAATAGTTGTAGTTAATACCGAAAAAAGAGAAATAAAAGAGACATATTATATTGGCGATTTGGGAAGTCAGATTCAGGTTAATCAGCTGGTTTTAAGTAGTGATTTTTTATACGCTGCAACAAATCAGGGTGTTTACAAGGCCGATCTTACCAATCCTAATCTGGTTGATTATTCGAACTGGCAGATTTTAACAGATATCCCATCGTATACCTCTGAGTTTAATTCCATTTATGTCAATAACGGGGATATATTAGTAAATCAGGTAAATGAATCTTCAAATGACAACATTTATTTATATAAAGATGGTTTCTGGAATAGCTTTGACAACAATTATACTTCGGTAAATAACATTCATTTCGCAAATTCGCGATTGCATATTGTCACAGATATAAGTGTTTTAGTGTATAACTCCGATTTATCACTGATAAATTCGGTAACTAATACAGAGATAACGAATTTTCATCCCTTCGATGCAATTTCAGACGAGAGCAATACATTCTTTATTGCCGATAACGGCAGAGGATTAATAAAGTATCAGAACGGAAACGAAGAAACTATACTTCCTAATGCTCCATATTTGGCTAATGCGTTCTCTATGGATATTAAGAATGAACGTTTGTTAGTGGCAGCCGGTGGATTGACTCCTGCTTATGGTAATGTTTTTCTAAATGGTATTGTTTTCTCATTTCAAAACGAACGATGGACTTCATTAGTAAATTATGAGGTTAATGATTATATAACTGTGGAAATAGATCCCTTCAATACAGATCATTATTTTGCAGGTAGTTGGGGAAAAGGATTGATTGAATATAGAAATAATGAAGTTGTGGAAACGTATAATGAAACTGATGGTCGCAGTACATTACAATCAATGATTTCGGGCGATGATTTTTGTCGGATATCCGGATTAGCTTATGATAATGAAAATAATCTTTGGATCGCTAATTCTGAAGTTGCCGATCCTGTTTCTGTTTTCATGAGTACTGGAGATTGGCATAGTTATAATTACGAAGAAAAAATTAGTAATATTCTTACAGGTGATATAATAATTACGAAAAATAATCAGAAATGGATTATTTTGCCGGGAGGTAACGGCCTGTTTGTGTTTGATAATCAGGGAACAATTAGCGATAAAAACGACGATTTGTTTAAAAAACTGAGTATTCTGGATGAAAACGGGAAAATCATTTCGAACAGTGTGTATTCAATTGCGGAAGACCTTAACGGAGATATTTGGGTTGGAACCGATCAAGGCATTGTTATCTATTATCAGCCGGAAACTGTTTTTGAGGATGGTTTTTATGCACGAAGGATAATCTTAACTGTTGGTGAGCTTACACAGTATCTTTTAAATACAGAATTAATATCATCAATTGCTGTTGACGGGGCAAATCGTAAATGGATAGGAACACATAGCTCCGGGGTCTATCTGGTTTCAAAAGATGGAACGGAAGAAATTAATCATTTTACTGCTGATAACAGCCCTTTGTTGTCAGATCGGATTAATAATATTGCAATTAATCACGAAACGGGAGAAGTGTTTTTTGCAACAGACAAGGGATTAATTTCATGTCGGGGATCGGCTACAATGGGTAGCGACGATTTCGGGGATGTCTATGTTTACCCCAACCCTGTTCGTGAAAATTATGATGGAGATATTACTATTAGAGGACTGGCTTCTGATGTAAATGTTAAGATTACTGACATAAGCGGCAATATTGTTTATGAAACAAATGCTGAGGGTGGTCAGGCAACCTGGAATGGGCAAAATTTTTCAGGAAGCAGAGTGAGTACGGGTGTTTATCTTGTTTTTTGCACTAACGATGATGGATCAAAAACCTATATTACAAAACTCCTTTTTATAAAATAACAAAAGCCGCATTTGAAGCGGCTTTATTATGAAGATTTAATTTCTTTTTAAACTACTTATTCCTTATACAACGAACTTGTCGTCTGGCATTACTTCCTGTATCATAAGTTTGCCCATTCATGAAGTTTTTTTCAAACATTGCACTTGTGCTTCCCTGTTTTTTTGGTGTTGAGGACCAGTACCATTCTCCACTCATGTTAAGAGCAATTTTATTATTATACATAAATTCAAGATTGTCAATTGCGGGCAATTTCCAGTCATTATATCCATATGCAGAAGAACTTTCGCATGCATTACGGGCTTCTTCCCACTTGTATTCACCTGCCAAATCATCAGGCATTACCATGTAATCAGAGCCATATATATTAAACTCCCAAACGCCATCCGCATCAACCAGATTGATTACTCCGTTGCTGTGAACACATCTTGCAAAGGATCTTGCCTTGCCTGCTGCCGGATCCAGTTTATCAGCATCGAATGCCTGACGGAAATATTCATCACCTTTATACGGCGTGGCAGACCAATACCAATAATTTTGCATATTTCGCAACATCGATTTTTGAGCATACATTCTTGAAATCTCAAGTTTTGTAGGCAATCTCCACTCGGTTAGTCCGTAAGCATTACTTTCCAAACAGGCATTATTAACCTCCATCCATGTTGTTTTTGTTGGAGTAGCATCAATTGGCATAACCAATAAGCTCAATCCCATCATATTTAATTCAATTAAATCCTTAGAATCTGAATCATCAATAACATATTTTGGTTGACTTAAACCAGAAGAAGTTCGATTCTTAACAGACGCTCCCTGTTGCTGCAACATTGCCCTTGAAACGGTTGAAACAACAGAAAACAAATCATCTAATCCTGATTGCGTAATTCCAGTATTTTGTCTTTCAATTTTAGCAGTCATAACATCTACCATTTTACAGGATATATAATAGTTACCTCCAACCGATGAAATTGATGCGTAACACACATAATTAGCCCCCATTTTCTTACCAAGTTCCCCAATCTGTCCATCATCTACATGACCTGTCATTTGGAATTTGTTTTCAGCAATTACCTTATTAATCAATTCACGCTCTAAGACCGTAAATCCTAAGGTATTTACAACAGCATTACTAAGCTCTTCACGGATAATTATTTTCAGGTTGTCAGAGACTTCTCCAACAGGATCAAATACCGCTACTTTTTTATCTTCCTGGCCATTTACATTGCCAATTAAGGTAAAAACAAGAATAATGATTAATAGGTTTATTTTATTCATGATAATATTATTTAATTATTTATCCAGTTTAATATTTTATCTGATATAGGTTTACTTATCTCATTATAAGCTTTTCCTGCAGCATCATTATACGATTTACTATGTGCACCCTTATGAGAAAACTCATTTTGATACACATGCTTATCTGACGGAGCTTTAAAAAGTTTTACCTCTGCATCCACATAGCTAAAATACACATTATTTGAGAAATTATATTCCCTTGACGTTGCATTTATCTTAACTTTCCAGTCAGCTTCGATCTCGTCTTTTGTGAATCTACATCCATTCTCGGCTAAAATAGCTTTTAAGTTATTTTCAATAGCTGTTGTAGAATTATTAAAAAGTTTTTCATCTGTTACAATAAAAACTATTACACCTTGTGCTAAACGGGCATTTGCCTGAACAACCTCGTTATAAAGATTCATTGTTATTTGCATTTTCAAATCATCTTCAGTTATATTCTTATCGACAGCACTCAATATTCCCTGCGACTTTGCTATTTCTTTGAATACCGGCACTGCCTTATTAAACTCATCTTTAGCCTTATTTTTTTCATTGTTTTTTTCCAATTCAAGAGCTGTATTTACAAAGCCCTCAATTTGTTGTACCTGCATGTTCAGGTTTGCTTTATAAAATCCAATAATTTCGTATTTGTTTGCATATGCAAATCCTGATACGACATTGTTTTTTGCGTAACTATCTACCTGTATTCCATTTATTTCAAGATCTGTTGATATTTTGGTATTATACTGAAAGTTTTCCTTAAAAGTTTCTGAGCCTCCCTCTGTTATGCTTTGAATATAGTTTTCGCTTACACTTTGAACTGAAGCTAAAATACTTTCCGACAAATTTGTGCGGGCCAGATCCTTTAATCGTTCAGTTGCTTCTGCCAAAGACTCATTACTGTTTTTTTCATCCTGAGCAAAACCTGTAATAAATACATTTGAAGGATATTGTTCTGTTCTCCATGAATGCTTCATCCAGGCGGGTTCATTTTGAGACATTACAATGTTAAAAGAAGCTAAGCACAGGATTAAAATGAAAACTTGTTTAAGATTTTTACTAAAGATTTCTATTTTCATACAACTTGTAATTTAATTTCGAAAGATACATAAAATAGACTAGTTTCTAGCAAAGTGCAAATAATATACCATTTTTAAAAAGCGATGTCAGGTTTATTTGATTAAATTTGATTTTAAATTGATTATCAGTTAAAAGACAAGGTTTTTAGCGGAATTATTTTAATAAATATTTTCTGAATAATATAGATTAAATATTTTTGTATGAGCTGAATTAATAATTTTTATGATACACAAAACAAGAGGAATTGTCCTGCATTATATAAAATACTCTGAAACAAGTGTAATTGTTACAATTTACACTGAAAGTTACGGAAGACAGTCCTATATAATTAACGGGGTAAGGAGCAAGAAGGCAAAAATAAAGGCAAATATTCTTCAACCATTGTTTTTGCTTGACATGGAAGTTTATCATAAACCAAAAAATGATATACAGAGAGTTAAAGAAATCCAGAATGCTTATATTTTCTTTTCATTACCGTTTGATTTAAGAAAAAGCACCCTGGCAATTTTTATTGCTGAAATTTTATACAGAACTATTCAGGAGCAGGAACCGAATAAGGAATTATTTGAATATCTGTACAATTCAGTTCAGATGCTTGATCTTAAAGAAGAGGGTTTGTCTGTGTTTCATATCTATTTTTTACTTCACTTATCTAAATATCTGGGATTTTTCCCAAACAATAATTATTCTGAACAAAATTGTTATTTCGATTTAAAAGCTGGAACATTCAAGCAGATAAAGCCGGTTCATACATTTTGTCTGGCAAAAGACCTGAGCTTGTTATTCAGTTGCTTATTGGATTTTTCAGAGAATCAGCACGAAAGCTTAACAATAAACTATTCTAACAGAATAGAGTTGCTTGAAAAAATTCTTGAATATTATAGTTTGCACAGCGAAGGTGTATCAGACATTAAATCTTTAAGTGTCTTACGGGAAGTTTTTCATTCATCGGAATCCGGATAAATGTGGTTTAAATGATTGGTATGGTTATTGAAGCCAGACTATGATTAATTGAAAACGGAGAGTGTCTGACTGACAGAGCTTTTTTAGTAAAATTTTTTTTATACATTTGCGTTCCGATTTTTAGAAACAATATCTTAATATGATTAAAGAGAAGTTGTCGAGTATAGGGAAAGATATTTATACTGTTATTTCTGAGTTAGTTCAGGATACTGATATTATTAACCTGGCAAAAGTGTCACCTGAAATACCTTGCTCTGACGGGCTTACTGAGCTGGCTGCAAAATATATCAGAGAAAAATCTGCAGAGTATGCTCATCCTAATGGATTATTGGAGCTTAGAGAGGCAATTGCCGAAACAATAAAGAAAAAATACGGTGTTAGTTTTAGCGCCCGGAGCGAAATTACTGTGTCGGCAGGAGCTACACAGGCTATGTATACTGCTATAAGCAGTTTTGTGAATGAAGGTGATGAGGTGGTTTTATTTGAACCGGCATTTAACAGCTACGAACCTGCAATAGTTAGTAACGGCGGGCGACCTGTATTTGTCCAGCGCAAACAACCTGATTATCATATCGACTGGGAAGCAGTACAAAAGTTGATTAATACCAGAACCAGACTGATAATTGTAAATACACCTCACAACCCGACTGGCGCTGTTTTTACGGAAGAGGATATTGCTCAGCTAAAGAAAATTACCAATGGAACAAATATAAATGTTATCAGCGACGAAGTTTTTGAGCATATCGTTTTCGACAGGAAAAAACATCACAGTATTTTATCTGATGAGCAACTGGCCGAAAGAAGCGTGGTAATTTCATCATTTGGTGTTACATTTAATGTTCCCGGTTGGAAAATCGGATATTATATAGGAAGCGAAAAGTTAATGGCTCAGATGCGTAAAAAGCATCTCTTTCAGATAAATACAGTAAACACTCCTTTGCAATATGCACTTGCTGATTTTTTAAAACAAGGAGTAGATTTCAGTAATATTAAAAAGCAGTTTCAGGCAAAAAGAGATTTTACAATCGATTTGTTAAAAGATTCAGGATTTGAAATTGTGCCTTCAAAAGGAACTTTTTATCAACTTTTAGATTACAGCAATTTAAGTGATGAAAAAGACACAGAATTTGCCCGCCGGATTATGGATGAGTACGGTGTTGCATTATTCCCGTTATCAGTGTTTTATCATGATTCTGTAGACAATAAGATTCTCGGATTTAGTTTTGCAAGAGAGGAAAAAGTGATTAAAGAGGCTGCATTACGTTTAAATAATATTAAGAAGAATTAAATTTTTTTAGTAAAACACATATTATTCTTTTATAATAAAGCCAAATATTAATTATATTTGGTTTTGTTTTTACTAATAATCTTACGACCTGATGCAAATTATTAACTCAATAGTAACCTGGCTTAATTTTAAACGATTGTATCAGATCGATTTATTTAAAAAATTTCCATTTGATGTACAGAGAGAGGTTCTTTTCAATCTAATTGATCAGGCAAAGCGCACAGAGTTTGGTGAAAAGTACGATTTTAAATCAATCGACAGCATAGAAAAATTTCAGGAAAGAGTTCCTGTGCAAACATACGAGGATATGAAACCATATATTGATCGTTTGTTAAAAGGGGAACAAAACGTATTATGGCCGGCTGACATTAAGTGGTTTGCCAAATCTTCGGGTACAACAAATGATAAAAGCAAATTTATTCCTGTGTCAAAAGAAACACTTGAAGATGCTCATTTTCGGGGAGGGAAAGATATTCTTGCCCTTTATGCAAGCAACTATCCGGAAACAGGACTTTTTAAAGGGAAAGGTCTAACATTAGGAGGCAGTCATCAGATAAACCGGATTAACAATGAATCTTTTTACGGTGATTTATCTGCCATTCTTATAGAAAATCTTCCGTTCTGGACTTATTTTATAAGAACCCCCAGTCAGGAAATTGCTTTGATGAGCGAATGGGAGGAAAAACTTGAAAAACTAGCCGATGCCACTATTAATGAAAATGTGACGAATATTGCCGGAGTTCCCTCGTGGATGATGGTGTTAATTAAATATATACTTGATAAGACCGGAAAAACTAATCTGCTTGAAATATGGCCTAATCTGGAACTTTTTACACATGGAGGTGTAAGTTTTGAACCATACAGGGAACATTATAAAAAGTTGATTCCTTCGGATAAAATGAACTACCTGGAAACATACACTGCCTCAGAAGGTTTTTTTGCAATACAGGATTATCCATCTCAGGATGATATGCTTTTAATGCTCGATTATGGTATTTTTTATGAATTTATTCCAATTGAGGAAGTAGGTAAAGAATTTCCTAAAGCGCTGCATATTGATGATGTACAGCGTAATACAAATTATGCCATAGTTATTTCGACAAACTCTGGTTTATGGCGTTACCAAATTGGTGATACGGTTACTTTTACATCATTATATCCGCATAAAATAAAAATCAGCGGTCGTACAAAACATTTTATAAATGCTTTTGGAGAGGAAGTAATTATTGATAATGCTGAAAGAGCACTTAAAGAGGCAAGTTTACAAACCGGAGCAATGATTAAAGACTATACAGCTGCACCTGTTTTTATGGGCGAAAATAAAAAAGGCAGTCATCAGTGGCTGATAGAGTTTGAAAAACATCCTGATAGTATTGAAAAATTTACAAAAATACTTGACATTACATTGCAAAAAGCAAATTCGGATTACGAAGCAAAGCGCTATAAGGATATTACACTTGTGATGCCGGTTATTACTGTTGCCGGGAAAAATTTATTTTATAAATGGTTAAAAGGAAAAGGGAAAATTGGAGGTCAGAATAAAGTGCCCCGTTTGGCAAATAACAGACAATACATTGACGAGCTTTTGAAGCTTAACGATCAAATTTAATAAGTAAATGATATTATCTTTTTTAATATCCGTTTTATTATCTTTTTTTTTGTGGATAAATCCTTCTGATATAATTCCTGAAAAAGTATATAATTATAAAGCTGATTATATTTCAACTGATGGACTGGGAAATCTGTATATTGTGCAAAATTATCAGTTAGTAAAAATCAATACTGATAACAATAAAAAATACGTTTACAGCAATTCTTCATTAGGCGAAATAAGCATTATTGATCCTTCTGATCCGTTTAGGATTCTTGTTTTTTATAAAGACTTCAATAAAATTGTATTTCTTGATAAGAACCTGACTGAAATTACAAGCCCTGTTATTTTGGATGATACGGAATATTACAATGTAATATCCGTTTGTCAGTCTGTTAACGGAGGATTCCGGGTTCTTGATCAAAATTCGGGTCAGTTGCTGTATTTTAATAAATCCCTGAATATTGTTCAGAAAAGCTCTGTGATACCCGAAATATATGATCAAAATAATGAAGTTATACAGGCTTTCATGCTGGAAAAAAATGACTATATTTATGTGGGAATTGAAAATACAGGAATATTGCAATTTGACAATTACGGAGTTTATATAAAAACATTTCCAATTACGAACAGTGTTGAATTTCAGGTTGTTGATAATATAATAATTTATTACGCAGAAGGTAAACTGAATTATTATAATACAAAAAATTATACAGAAGAAAGTATAAAATTGCCTGTGGAAAATCCAGTTCGATCAGCAATAGAAGGAAACAGATTGTTTATACAAACAGAAAAGAAGATTCTTGTATATAATTTAAATAAATTAAAAGAATTGGAGTGAAAAAGAGGAAAGTTTTAAAGGATGAAAGCTTAAAAAGAGTACACCGGAAATCGATATTATTCAATAACAGAGAAATACAGGCTATTGATCATTATTGCAAAAAATATAAGATAAACAACAAGTCGAAGTTTATGAGGGAAATGATTATTTCATCAATACTTAAAAAATTTGATGAAGATTATCCTTCGCTGTTTGAAAAAAGGCCAACATTATTTAATCGTAAACCGAACGGAATATAAAGTATATTAGCATATGACAAAAGATACAAATGGAGCAATGCATATTGCAATTGCCGGTAATATCGGATCAGGGAAAACTACCTTAGCGGGGTTGTTATCAAAGCATTATAACTGGGATGCTCATTATGAGGATGTTGATGACAATCCATATCTGAATGATTTTTATGAGGATATGCAACGCTGGTCGTTTAATCTGCAGGTATATTTTTTAAACAGCAGATTAAATCAAATTCTGAACATCAGAAAATCAGGAAAAACAGTTATTCAGGACCGGACAATTTATGAGGATGCATATATTTTTGCTCCAAACCTTCATTCAATGGGTTTAATGTCAACCCGTGATTTTGAGAATTATTTTACGCTTTTCAATTTAATGACATCTTTAATTCAGCCACCGGATCTTATGATTTATTTAAGAGCGACAGTTCCTACTTTAGTTCACCAGATTCAAAAGCGGGGAAGAGAATATGAAAATTCAATTCGATTAGATTACCTGAAAAGGTTGAATGAAAGGTACGAGGCGTGGATTGGATCCTACAATTTAGGCAGACTATTAATTGTTGATGTTGATAATCTGAACTTTACAGAAGTTAAGGAGGATTTGAGCAGCGTAATCAATAAAATTGATGCCGAAATTCACGGATTATTTTAAAATTGCATTATAGATCAAAATAAAGGATCGCTAATTGGCGATCCTTTTTATCTAACCCAAAATTATTAAAAATCTATAATCTAAATACTCTGTACTAAATACTAACATCTATTTCAGAACACCAAGTTCTTTTCCTATTTTGGTAAAGGCTGTAACAGCTTTGTCAAGATGTTCTTTCTCATGCCCTGCAGAAATCTGGACTCTTATTCTGGCTTGTTCCTTTGGAACTACCGGATAGTAAAATCCTATAACATAAATACCTTCATTTAGTAATTTTGCTGCAAATTCCTGCGATAATTTTGCATTGTATAACATAACTGCCAGTATTGCTGAATTACTTAGTTTTATATCGAATCCTGCCTCAATCATTTTTTGTTTAAAATACTTCGTGTTTTCCACAAGCTTGTCATGCAAATCGTCCGATTCTTCGAGCATTTTAAAAACTTCAATTCCTGCATTAACAACTGCCGGGGGTAATGAGTTTGAGAATAAATAGGGACGTGAGCGCTGTCGTAACATATCTATAATTTCTTTTCGTCCGGTTGTAAAACCTCCAATTGCTCCACCAAATGCTTTCCCTAATGTACCTGTTATGATATCAACTTTGCCTTTTAAATTATAAAGCTCCGTAACGCCTTTTCCTGTATCACCAACAACTCCGGCAGAATGACATTCATCGACCATAACCATTGCATCGTATTTTTCTGCTAATTCACGTATTTTATCAAGAGGTGCAACATGTCCGTCCATTGAGAATACACCATCGGTAACTATTATTCTAAAGCGAAATTTCTGAGCAATTTTAAGCTGATATTCCAAATCTTCCATATCGGCCGATTCGTACCGTAAACGATTTGCTTTACAAAGCCTTACGCCATCAATTATCGAAGCATGATTCAGAGTATCTGAAATAATCGCATCCTCACTGGTTAAAATGGGCTCAAAAACACCTCCGTTTGCATCAAAAGCAGCGGCATATAAAATTGTATCTTCAGTACCAAAATAATCGGCAATACGTTTCTCAAGTTCTTTGTGTAGATCCTGAGTTCCACAAATAAAGCGAACCGATGACATTCCGTAACCATGAGAGTCCAGCGCATCTTTTGCAGCCTGAATTAATCGGGGATGATTAGATAATCCAAGATAATTATTAGCACAAAAATTTAATACATCCTGACCGGTATTAACTTTAATATCAGCTTTTTGCGGGCTGGTAATTATTCGTTCTTTTTTGTATAAACCCGCTGTTTCAATTGCGTCAAGTTCATTTCTTAAATGTTCTTTTATCTTACCATACATGATACCCTTAAATTTAAAATGTTTTTGTAACAGAGATATATATTATTTAATCTGTAGGTCAAAACCGGCTGCAAATGTAATGTAAAATTCATCATCAATTATCGATTATTTTCATGTTTTAAATCACTATTATCAGCAGGTTTTTTTACTTATTTTATGGTGTTTATTCCTTTGTACTACAAACGTTTGTTTGTTTTGTTTAAGTAAATATATAAAAAACGAGGAGCGATATCAAATTAGGTTAAACCGGAATTTGTGGTTGTTTGTAATGTTCTGGTAAGGATTGAGTGTGTGCCGGAATTAAAGATGTGTTTATATTTTACTTATAAATGTGAAAATTAACGATGTTTACTATTTTTTTTTATCTTTATCGCCGCAAGAAAAAACAAATCTATGCAAAACCAAAAAGACATTACAATTATCGGAGCAGGCATCATGGGTGCTACTTTGGGTGTAATTATGAAAAAATTGAACCCTGAAGCTAAAATTGCTATTTATGAAAAACTTGATAAGGTTGGATCCGAAAGCTCTGATTCCTGGAATAATGCCGGAACTGGTCACTCTGCCTTTTGCGAGTTAAATTATACTCCTGAGCAGGAGGACGGATCAATAAAAATTGAAAAAGCCCTTGATATAGCTTCATCGTTTGAAGTTTCAAGGCAGTTTTGGTCATACTTAAAAGAACAAAACATTTTACCGGAACCTTTTATTAAAACGGTTCCCCACATGAGTTTTGTCTGGGGTGAAAAAAATATTAAATTCATTAAAAAAAGACATGCAGCTATGACTCCGTATGCTCTTTTCGAAGACATGAAATATTCAGAAGATTTTAATGAAGTGGAGTCCTGGGTTCCGATGATGATGAAAGGCAGAGACAGAAGTGAAAGAATGGGAGTTACAAGGATGCAGGCTGGTACTGATGTAAATTTTGATATTATCACAAGAGGAATTATGGCTTACCTGAATAACTGCGAAGGAGTTGAGGTTCATGTGAATCATAAGGTAAAAAACTTTAGCAAGCAAGCTGACGGAAGCTGGAATATAAAAGTTAAGGATACCAAATCTGGTAAAACAAAAACTTCAAATAGCAAATTCGTATATATTAGTAGTGGAGGTGGTTCGCTACCAATGTTACAAAAATCGGGGATTAAAGAAGGGAAAGGATATGGAGGATTCCCTGTGAGTGGTAAATTTATGCGATGTAAAAACCCGGAAACCATTAAAGAGCATAATGCAAAAGTTTACGGAAAGGCCGCAGAAGGCTCTCCTCCAATGTCAATGCCTCACCTTGATGACAGAAGAATTGATGGTGAAGATTCATTATTGTTCGGACCTTACGCAGGAATGTCGCTTAAATTTTTAAAAACAGGTTCAATTTTTGATTTGATTGGATCATTAAGATTTGATAATATCAGGCCGATGCTTGCTGTTGCATGGCACGAATTTGGGTTAATCAAATATCTTGTGGGGCAGGTAATGCAATCGCGAAAAGCCAGGTTTAAATTTCTTAGAATATATTTCCCTGTTGCCAAAGAGAAAGACTGGGAATTGTATACTGCCGGCCAGCGTGTGCAAATTATGAAAAAGGATAAAGAAAAAGGTGGCGTGTTAAAGTTAGGTACAGAAATTATTAATAGTGCTGATGGAAGTTTGGCTGCATTACTGGGCGCTTCTCCGGGAGCATCTACGGCTGTTACAACGACGTTTGAAATTCTTGAAAAATGTTTTGCGGAACAACTGAAATCTGAAGATTGGAAAGGCAGAATAACTGAAATGATACCAAGTTATGGAAAATCATTAATTGACGATGCGGAACTTTGCCGAAAAACAAGAAAAGCAACAGCAAAGGTTTTAGATTTAGTAGAATAGTATAAATTTCACATAAATTGAAAAGCGCAGCTTAATGGTTGCGCTTTTTTAAATTACAAATCACTGCCAGATTAATTATAAATCATAAACCGACTATTTTTCATTCATAAGATAAAGTTGGTTATCTTCAACTAAATACATCATTGGGGCAATTTGAATTTTTGGATATAGATTTCGTAAACGTTTGGTTTCGCTTAAGATAAATTCAACCTCATTCCCGATTTCAGAACCAGGTGAATCCTGAGCAAAATGTTCTTTGGCCTGCTGTACGCTCCATCCGGCAGTTTTTATAAGTCCTTGAATGAACAGGTCTTTACGCTCTTTCAGATTAGACATTCCACAATGGTTGTGCCCTATGAGTACCATATTTTTAACATTCCCCAAAGCAATTGCATACGAAATTTTAAACTCGCTATTACGCATATTAGCACCACCGGCCCGAGCTATATAAGCAAAATTTGGAGGAACACGTAAATGAATCCGGTTATCGACACAAGTACCAATAATTAGTTGAGGGATTTGATGAATTTGAAACGACAAATTGAAGTTATGGTATTCTAAAAGCAAAGCAATTGGTGTTTTTTGGTATTCGGGTAAAATATCTTTGGCAGATTTTACAGCAATTAATTGGTTCATGTATATTTGTTTTGCAAAATGAGAGTTTAAAAATAGCAAATTTTATTAAATGCCAAAACCGACTAATTTATTAATGAGGGTACAATTCAGATAAAATTCCGAACGAATATTTGTTGATGCTGAGCTTTGTCGAAAAACAAGAAAAGCAACGGCAAAGGTTTTAGATTTAGTAGAATAGTATAAATTTCACATAAAATGAAAAGCGAAGCCATTTGGTTGCGCTTTTTTTAATTACTATATAGAAAAGGACTATGTCTGACCGAGTTCATAAAAAATGGGAACGAAACAAATCATTGTCATTTCTAAAACCGGGCCGTTTCAAGCTGTTATGTAACAGTAGTTTAATTATGGTTATGTGACGTAGATATTAATCTGATATTATACACCTGTCTAATTTTACATCAGAAAGATACCCATTGCATTGTCCCTTTATTTTTATATTATTTCCTACCTTTAGTTGTATTAATTCATCTCGTTGTTGAACGGCATAAACACTGTCTACAATGCAGGTAACACCAAACAATTCATCAATAAATGATATTTCATAATTTCCTGAAATGTTTTTTATTTTAATAATCTCACCTTCAACCTGTATTATCTTTCCCAGATATTTTGAATTTGCATTGTTTTCATCTGTTTCAAATTCAGTAAGTAATTCACTGGCAGAAATAATATATTCAGCTTTCAGTTTGAAAGTATTTTTATGAGGTTTGTGAAAAACGAATAAATAAGCAATCAAACCTGAAACTGTCACAATTATAGCTAATATGAGTATTTTTTTCATTGTGTAAGATTAATATTAGTAAATGTAAATTTCACCCCGGCAAGTTAGCCGGACTTTACTTCTTATAAAGTTCATAGACTATATTAATATTTACAGTAATTATTTTTGCAATTTTTTCTTTAACTATATCAGGGATTTCAATATTGTAATCTTCAGGTTTTATAATAATTGTAGAGATTGCAACAATATTTTCTGCTTTTACTTCTATTTGAGCGGTAGTTTCTTCCTCATTTGTAACATTGTGAATAGTAAGATTTCCCGTAATATTTGCAGTATAAATCCCTTGGTTTCCGATGTCAATATCGTCTAAATTAGTAATTTGTCCTTTAAATGTAGCTTTCGGAAATTTATCACTTTCCATATAGTTTTCGTTAAAATGCTCTTCCATTAAAGCATTCTTAAATTTGAATGATTTAATGAGGACACCAAAATTAAGATCTCCGGTTTCTGTCTTTAAAAAACTTACCACCTGATTATTAACAGCCTCTATGTTTTCAACAGGCGTTTTTGATAGAAAATCGATGTTTCCGCCTTTTGTAAAATAAACATTTTGAGAAAAAGCAGTTACACAAAGCAGAGCCAGAGAAAGAATTACCAAAATAGATTTTTTCATAATTATAATTTTTTAGTGATTATTTTTTTAAAGAAAAAATGCGGGTTATATTAAACCCAAAATGTATATCGCCATTGAAAAAATTATCATTATTCTCACCTGAAATAAACCCGCTCTCGTGCATAACGGATGTGTTTGTGAGCATTAACTGAAAAACATGGCCTCCGGTTTCAATATCAACACCAATCGAAAAAGGATCGTTATAGTCAGAACCACTTCTTGAGGACCGAATGGAATAAAAATATTCTGTTGTTAATGCAATTCTTCTGGAGAGTTTATATCTTCCACCAATACCAATGGCGTACAGGTCGTTTGTTTCCAGAACGGTTTCAACCAGGTTTCTATGAACCAGAGTTGGCGTTAGTTGCAATGAAAGGTTTTCGTTAAATTTTCGTGCTATAAGAATTTGATGAATATAGCTAAATCGTGAAGAATAGTAGTTTTCTAAATCCGTATTAACAAAATCACTTGTATATTCATTCACGCATGCAAAGTAGTTGACAGAAACAGGCATATTTTTTTCCCCTGTACTTTGCTGTAAAATTTTAACTTTAATAAATCCTTCATAAGTCTGGTTAAAAGAACTTCTGCCAATTCCGGTCATTAGCCAATCTGTAATTCCATACTCTAAACTTAACCGGATTGATGATTTATCAATGCCAAAAAAATCACTAATTCCATTGTTTACAGTTCCAAAACGATGGGAAATCCGAAAATCAAGATGCTGTTTTTTCAATTGTTCAACAGAATGACTGTTTATTATTCGTGTCGATTTAAAAGTTGCTGATGTATAATTGATTTCGTTGCTTAATTCACTATTCATCAAATCATCGATGTCCTGAGCGCTTAGTTTGCTTACAATTACTACTAATAACAAAAGAATTATATGTTTTTTCATTTAGTCTATATTTTTAATTATTAGCAGCACCTGAATTTATCCAGATTTCAAATTGAGTTATTTTGCAACCAGCCATTTTACCTGCTTCTTTTGGCATTGGAGAAAACCCGGAACTATGACTGACTGAACCCCAAAGTTTACCATTATCCACATAAATTTTTACATCTGAATAATCTTCTAACCTGATGCCACCACCATATGCTGAGGCGGCAGAGCTTGAATGACAAGACAGACATTGCAGAGTAAGTATTGGAGAAATAGTTCCGCTGTATGTTATATTTAATGTATCACAGGCTGATGAAAGTTCCGGATACAACAGTTCTTCATTGTCATAATAGCATGACTGAACCGCAACAATAATTACAAGTATCGGTATTATTCTCTTTATGTTGATTTTGATCATTTTATGAACTTTTGGAATTAATTGTTTAGAGAACCAGCTTCTATCCATTTTTCAAGTTGTCGAATTTGACAATTGCTCAGGCTACCAGAAGGAGGCATTAAAGGTCTACCGTTTAAAGCTTTTATGGTTTCTAATAATCTACCATCATCAGCAATTAATTTAACCTGGTCGTAAGTAGTAAGACTTACTCCTCCTGAGGGAGAAGATCCACTGTGGCAACCTTTACAATTATTAACTATAAGATCGGAAATAGCTTCCGAATATGTGAAAATAGTAGTGTCGCATAATGTTTCACATACTTCGTTAATGGCCCCGTTATCTATCCAATCTGTAATAATAGCAATTTGATCTGCTGTTAAAGGATCCTGAGGTGGAGGAGGCATTATATCTTCTGCATTTCCGGTCAGAACCTTAACCAACTTACTGGTTGAACCCGAGTACGGAACTACTAATTTGCCGCTTTCCATTAAAGAAGTATAGCTTGAAAAAATATAATCGCCCTCGTGTGTTATTGCATCGTGACAATTTGTTGTTGCACATGATGATAACAGAATCGGAAGCACCTCTCGTTCGAAACAAGGGTATGATGCAATTATTGTTGTTGTATCATCGGGGCATGTTGTTTTTTCAGCACCCTGTTCAATCCATATGCGAATCAGGGTTCGCGCTTCTAAAGATAAAGGTTCATTTGGAGGCATTGGATGATCAAACAAAGAAATTATGGATTGGTATGCTTTGCTTTCGTCGGGTGAACCAGGAACGATAGTTTGCATTATTGAGGCATAATTTGTGTATATAAAGCCATCTTTTGCTGAAACTGCATCATGGCAATTGCTTATTCCGCAACCAGTCTGAAATATTGGTAATACTTCGCTTCCAAAACAAACTTCAGGTATCTCACTGGCATTTGGCAAGTCGTGTTCACATGAAAGCAAGAGTATAAAAGAAATGCTTAATATTCCAATGTAAACCAATAGTCTTTTTTCCATGGGCAATTAATTTTTCTATTGTGTTGTTAAGGTTTGATTCTTAACTTCTCTGCAAAATCAGTTTGTTGATTAGAAAATCTAATCTCATTTTTGTAATATGATGGAATTTATCAAATTAGTAAATATATTTATTAATACAAAATACTGTGTGTAAAGACATTAGAAAATATTTTCTAAATCAGTAAATTTTTTAGTTATTCTGTAATATCTTCCATAAAATCCTCTACATCGCCAGGCGAGCTCATTATTTTTGTAAATGTTGACATGGTAAGTTCAGGCCAGTAAAGAGCAAAACGGAATCGTCCATGTAACATAGTGGCTTTGGTGTCCTGCAGAATAATTTCATAAGGCATTGCAGCCAGCTGATCTTCACCAATAATGGACAAGAAGTGTTTTTCACCTTCTTCAGCATCTAACAATCCAACTCCGAACACAGCTGTTTTTTCATTTGGGAATACCAATTCGTATACTTTTAATGTATTACCTTTTTTTGCTTCCAGATTTTTCCGTATTATTTTTAATCCTTCTTCAAAACTATTATATGAATTAAGTTTAACCGGATCGTTGAATTCAGGCATTCCAATCATATACTGGTAATCATGCAAATCATCAATGCTCTGATCCCCACCAAATGGCGTAAAACTGTAACCCTGATTTTTAAAGACTTTCATGATTTCGTTTATCTGAGTAGTTAACTTTTCATTGTTCTTACTATAATTATCCTGAAAATATGCATGAAACAGATAGTCAGGATTAAGTAAACTAATGGTTGTTATTCCGTTTTTGTGAATCAGACTTATTTTCTGAGCAGCTGCAAGAGAGCCTCTGTTTGCGAACGACAAAGTAATTTCTTTTAACTTTGAACTGGTAAATACAATAACTTTAAAATTATTGTTTCCGGCGACATTATAGGTGCCGATAATTTCAAAATTTGCTGAATTTAATGCTGTTGTTATTTCTTTTTCTACATTAGCTAAAGAGGCTTTTTTTTCAGCTATTTTATAAAAGGGAGCAATGCTTAAAGCAGAATATGAAAATAGCAGGACTAATCCGGATAAAAGTAAAGTTCGATTCATGAATTTTATTGTTTAGATGAATAGATTTGGTTTATTGATAATTTTTAGTGATTCTAACCATTTTGGGTTCATTTTCTGAAACATAGAACAATCATTAGCAGGTTTTGTTTTAAAAATGCACGAATTAAAATCCGCGCTTTAAAATGAAATGCTATATAAAGTCTAATTTTAAACAATGTTAATTGCTTTCACTAATTATTATTGAAATTGGTTTATGATAGCTGGTATGAGCATATTTTGGGTTACGGGCGTTAATCAAATCATGAATTTCACGCTCAATATATCCTGATTTACTTTGTATTTTTACAGGTAATGATTTATTAACCAATTCTAGTTCGGCAAATATATTCTTCAGGCAAGTTGTATAAAATTTGAGATAATATAATATAATTGCAAAATGTTGTATTGTAATTAGATGAGATTTTTTCACGACATTATTTATCATTTTAAATAATAAGTTAAAGGCTCATATTAGCGCAACAACAGTATATATTTATTTTGGTTTTTTCTTTTGTATTATTTGGTCAAGTTTTTCATCTTCGATATCAATATTTAATTGCACCCAAAGAGGTAGGTGATCAGACATCTCGAAAGTATAAGCATTAAACTCAGGAGTGTCTTTCGGATATAACTTATCTATGCCACCGGTGTGAAAGTCAAGAATGCCTCCATGGTTAGTAAATGATTTGGTGTAATTAGGGTAATAAAAGATTTGATCGTATCTCTTGTTCATTGCTAAGTTAGATCCATGGTCTAAGCCCCTCAATGAATCAGGAATACGTAGACCTTTGCTGGTTACAGCCTGAAATAGCGAGTCGTCAAGTTTAGGAATATTAAAATCGCCCATAACAATAATATCCTTGTCTACACTATAAGCATCCTTTCTTTTTTTATCAACCCATTTGGCAAGATGTTCTAATGCTCTTTTTCGTTCACTTATCTTATTTCCCCAACGAATATGTACTGTCAGAAGCATGAAATCAAAACTACCAGCAGAAAATGAAGCAATAAAAGGTGGTCGCCACCAGGTTAATAAAGCTTCATATTCACCTGTTTCTTTATTCTTTTTTCTTGGAGGATCTGCTTCGGCAGCTAAGCCTGTGAATACAACAGCTCTCTTGTCATAAATATAAGCCATGCGTTCACCATTACCACCTCTGTCCAGTGTGTAATCAGAAAAAACAACTTTCCAATATGGACCTAAGATTTCAAGTACTTTTTTAAGTTGCGAGAGATTTTTTCTTAACTCTGTAACAGCAATTAAGTCAAACTGACCAAGTGTTTCTGCAATAAAATGTAAAGAATCCGAGCGTCTTTTAGATTTACCAAATTCACGAATATTCCAGGTTGCAACATTAATTGATTTATCTAATTTAGAAGCAGGGATACTTCCTTTGGCAATACGGGATCTCAATTCCTGTAAGCCAAGTGCTGTATAATAATCTAAATTTCCATGAAACATAATTTACTTTTTTAGTTAATTTTATTATTAGTAAAGTTTTCTCTTTTTGTCTTGTTTGTAAATATTAATTATAAGACAGCTTGTATGTATATGATACACATAAGATAAAAACAGCTGGTTTTTTTGTAATACACGTACTAAGTATTAATACAACATTAATACTCCTTTTCGGATTTAAAATGTACGTTCTTAAGGTAAGTGAAAGTAAAATTAGGAATTAATTTACTTAATGTCAATAGCTTGTGTGTTTATTCTGATAAGCATTAGCAATGACGCTTACGTTAGCCGGGCAAATGTACTAGCCGGAAATTGCTGTTGCTTCAATTTCAATAAGGCATCCGAAATGTAAATCCCGTGTTGGAATAACACTTCTGACTGGTATATGGTCATCAAAAAAGATACTGTACCTTTCATTAACTTTATCCCAAAGTGCAATATCTGATATATATACACGCATTTGTAGTATCTGATTTTTTGAACTTCCTGCTTCATTCAAAATTAATTCTACATTATGTAATGCCAAATCTGTTTGTTCTTCAATAGTTTTTGGGATTGCCCTGGTATGTTGATCAATAGGAAGTTGTCCCGACAGATATAAAACACCGTTATGATGAATACATTGTGAGTAATGACCATTACTCTTTGGCATTTTGAGTGTTTTTATTATTTGCATGATTTTTATTTTTTATTGCTGCACAATCGAATTTATTTTGTTTAACAATAAGGCTGGCTTTGAGAAGCGGCGTATTATTTTCTCGACTCAATTTCAGTCCTTATTTTTTTAATCATAAGGAAATTAATCAATAAGTTTGGAATGAAAACAACTGGAAATATATATAAATAGCTTGATTCCAGCTCAATTACTGAAAAAGCAATTAATACACTGAATAATATTATTATACTAACTAAAAGTACTGCTACCAATTTGAGATTTTTATGTTTCTTTTCAAGTTCTTCTAAACTTAAGCCAGTTAGTTTTGGGTTTTTCATAATATTAGTTTTTTATGATTTTGCATGGGTAATATTAATACTTGTAATTAACAGAGTCTAAAAACTCCATCTTTTTAATAAGTTATGAATCTACAAACTATTTATAAAACTATCAAATAAGAAGATAATTACCTGTATGGTTGGTGAGCATGTATTGAAATTTGATAAAAAAATGCCAGATTATTACTTAGCATAAACTTAGAAGCCTGCCTCTTGACATTCAGACGATCTTGTGAAGGCAACAAAATCATGCCAGTAGTGTGATATCTTGTATTTAAGTAATTATGGCAGATTAACTACAATTGGGTCAACTTGTGGAGGAGAAATATGATTACATTCTGGTTTATAATGGTCAGATAAATATTTTTCTATTCCGTCTCTATCGTTTTGCTTACCAACTGAAGCATACTCAAAACCACAGTTGTATTTTCTAAGGTTGATTTTAATACAATCATTCACTTCATTACCGGAAAGATGCAGCAATAACCTTGATTTTAAATCATTGGCCTGTCCTACGTAGAAACATGCCCATTCGCCATTATTGAGTTTGATCCAGACAAGATAAACTCCTGCCATTTCGGGAACATTATTTATATTTGTTGCTTTACAACTTTGAAAGCTACTCCAGGGAATCTGTTGTTGTACCATAATAATTAAAGTTAGTTAATCTTTTGACTATCTCTTATATCTTTTCTTTTCTGTGTAATATTGTTTTCATTTTTTGCTTTATAGCCAACAAATGATTACAGGTTTAATTTGTACATGTATTATACAAATCAAATAGAAAACAAATAAATTTTATGCAATACACGTACTTTATACTAATGTTACATTAATACTCCTTTTCGTGTTCCGAAATGTACGTTCTTAAGGTAAGTTGTATAAAAGTATGAATATTATTTTAAAATTGCAAAACGTTGTGCTTCAGGAATTTCGGATTAAATGATCTTTTATTATAAATTGTTTGATTTGGAGCAAAGGAAAAAATCCCCCTTTAGGAAAAGGGGAAATATAAAAAAGCTGCCTGAATTAACAGACAGCTTTTAGTACTATTAGAATTTTTTAATGTTAGTTTCCGTACATTTCGATAATTTCCTGTTTTGTTTTACCAAGGATATCGTACTTTTTACCAACCTGAATAAACGCATCCAATGCTTTTTCAAGATGATGCATTTCGTGTCCGGCAGAAATCTGGGTTCTTATTCGCGCAGCTCCTTGTGGAACAACAGGGAAAAAGAAGCCAATAGCATAAATTCCCAGATCGAAAAGATCTTTTGAGAAATCCTGTGCTAATTTTGCATTAAACAGCATTACAGGAACAATAGGAGTATCGCCATCTTTTAAAACAAAACCAGCTTCGGTTAATCCTTTACGCCAGAATTTAGTGTTTTCTTCCAGCTTATCGCGTCGCTCGGTACTTTGCGAAAGAATATCCAATACGCGTAATACTCCGCTAACAACAACAGGAGCAATGGTGTTTGAGAACAAATATGGTCGTGCTTTCTGACGGCACATCTCAACAATTTCTTTACGTCCTGAAACGCAACCTCCTGATGCTCCACCCAATGCTTTACCAAATGTTGTAGTAATAATGTCTATTTTACCCATTACACCACACTTTTCGTGTGTTCCGCGTCCTGTTTTACCAATAAATCCTGATGAGTGCGATTCGTCAACAAATAGTAGTGCATCGTATTTTTCACAAAGCGCAGCCATTTCGTCAAGCTTGGCAGTATCGCCATCCATTGAGTAAACACCATCGTTTATTACAACCTTTAACCTTTTATCGGCATGTAGTTGTAATTTCTTTTCGAGATGAGCCATGTCGGAATGCTTAAACGTATCGTGTTGTGCTGCACACAAACGCATACCATCAATTATTGATGCATGTACTAATCTGTCTGAGATCATTATATCCTCGCTGGTAAGTATAGCTTCAAAAACACCAGCATTGGCATCCATACAGGATGGAAACAAAATGGTATCTTCTGTTCCTAAAAATTCGCTTACTTTGTTTTCCAACTCACGGTGAATGTCCTGAGTACCACATATAAAACGTACAGATGACATTCCGTATCCACGTGTGTCAAGTCCTTCGTGTGCAGCTTTAATTACTTCCGGATGACTCGATAGCCCGAGGTAGTTATTTGCGCATACATTAATTACTTTTTTAGGTGCAGATCCGGTTGGAAATTCCACTTCGATTTCAGCATCCTGCGATGAATGAATAAATCTCTCCTGCTTAAACAATCCGGCTTCCTGTATTCCGGTTAGCTGATTTTGATATATTTCTTTAATCTTATCTGAATATGCCATAATTATTAGTGTTTAAATGAAACAAAAAGAAACTATCCAAAAAATCCTTATTTGTCATCCTCAACTTGATTGGGAATGACACTTACCTGACTTTACGGATATCTCCAATTCTATTGAAATCTTTTTACTAATACTTCAATTTTATTCACAGTATCAAAAGCTTCAGGTGAAGCATCTGCATCAGGAATAGAAATTTTGTATTTATTCTCAAGAAATCTTTTTAAAGAAACCATTGAAAAAGAGTCAACAATACCACCAGAAATTAGTGGAGTATCAAATGTTACATCGTCATTTTCTTCGTCGCAATATTCTTCAATTACATATTCCAGGATAATTTCTTTCATGTCTTCCATAATTCGTATTTTTTAAGTTTTTAATTTATTTTCTGTTTTACATTTATTAATTAATCGTCTTCAAGAGTTGATATATCACCAATTTCTTCGCCCCATTCCTGAGCGTGCAACACTCGTCTCATAATTTTACCACTTCGTGTTTTCGGAAGCGAATCTCTGTATTCAATTTCCTGTGGCATTGCCAATGGAGATAATTTTTTACGAATAAAGTTCATAATTTTTAACTCAAGATCATCATCGGCAACAAATCCCGGTTTTAAAGTTACAAAAGCTTTAACAACTTCCATATTTACTTCGTCGGGTTTTGCAACAACTGCTGATTCTGCAACAGCTTCGTGTTCCAGTAATGCAGATTCAACTTCAAATGGACTAATTAGGTGTCCGCCGGTATTAATTACATCATCGTCGCGGCCAATAAACCAGTAATATCCATCCTGGTCAATATATGCACGATCGCCAGGCAGATACCAGCCATTTTCGAACTTTTTCTGATATGTTTCTTCGTTTCTCCAGTAAGTTCTCATCATTGCCGGCCAGTCTGGTTTAAATCCGATTAACCCGGGTTTTCCTGTTTCAGATATTGGCTCAAATGTTTTTGTATCGAGAACTGTTGCTGTAATACCAGGAAAAGGTTTTCCCATTGATCCCGGTTTAATTTTCATTCCAGGATAATTGGTTAACATCATTGATCCCGTTTCGGTTTGCCAGTAGGTATCCAAAAATGCTTTTCCGAATACTTTTTCAGACCATATTACTGCTTCGGCGTTTAATGGTTCGCCCACACTTGCCAAATGACGTAATGATGAAAGATCGTATTGTTTTATAATTTCATTACCTGCTTTCATTAATGATCTGATAGCTGTAGGAGCAGAGTACCACATGGTAACTTTCCTTTTTTCGATGAATTTATACCACGATTCGGCAGAAAATCCTGTATCGAGTACACATTGTGTAATACCAAGACTCCATGGTCCGATTATACCGTAAGATGTTCCGGTTACCCATCCCGGATCGGCAGTACACCAGTAAATATCATTTTCCTGTAAATCTAAAACCCATTTAGTAGTTAAATATTGGGATATCAGTGAATAATGAACGTGTTTAACACCTTTTGGTTGTCCGGTTGTTCCTGAAGTATAATGAAGAACAGATGGCGATTCAGCTTTTGTAGGGAATGCTTCGAATTTTTCAACCTGCTCAGCTTCATCCATATTAAAAGCAACTTCTCTTTCTCTAAGAGGTTTGCTACCATCATAATCAACCAGAATAATATGCTTTACATAAGGCATCTGATCAAGGATCTTTCTTACTTTGGATACATGCTTTCGTTGCGTAATAATAGCAGTTGTTTGCGCATTATCAAGTCTTACATGTAATGATTCATCACCAAATGCAGAAAAAAGAGGCTGAGCAACAGCACCTAATTTTAATATTCCCACAAAACCAATATATAATTCAGGAATTTTATCCATAAAAAGACAAACCCTGTCTTCGTTTTTAATTCCTAAATCTTTAAGAAATGAAGCAATTGTATTGCTTCGTAAACGAACATCATTAAAAGTGTATTGTTTTTCAACGCCGCCTAATCCTTCCCAGATTAAGGCCGGTTTATCTGCTTTTCCCATTTCACAAATTCTATCGGAACAATACCATCCGATATTAATATCATCTCCGCTTTTATAGTCAAGCTCTTTTTCGGCAATTGACCAATCGAAGTCTTCTAATCGTTTTTCGTAGGACCCAATGTTTGACATAAGATAAAAAAGTTTAATTTTTAGTATTTAGTTATTATTATTTATTATTACGAATGCACTTGCCAGATCTTTAGTGTGACTCATTGATAAATGTACAGCAGTTACGCCTAATTTATCAGCAATTTGTTTAGCCATACCTGATAATTTAATTTCCGGTTTCCCTAAATCATCATTTATTATATTAATATCTTTAAAAGTGATTCCGTCTCTCCAGCCTGTCCCAAGCGCTTTTAAAAATGCTTCTTTTGCAGCATAACGGGCGGCAAATCTCTGAGCTTTATTTTTATACTGATTACAGTAACTAATTTCATTGTCGGTAAATATACCTTCAATTAATGATGGTTGCTTCTCTATTTTAGTTTTCATCCGTTCAACTTCGAAGATATCTGTTCCTATTCCAATTATCAAAACTGTAGTAATTTTATGTCTGTAATCCTTTTATACCGGCTCTTTTTTCTGCTAAAAGCATGGTAAAGTAGGTTGTATTTTTGGCAATAAATATGTTTTATAACATGCCGAAATAAATTTTATGAAATGCATGGAATAGCAATGGTTTAAAAAGAGTTTTATATTAAAAAACACATAATTTAAATTGATTTTATAAAATTGTTCGGCAATGCTTTTACAGCTTATTATTGAGTAACAGAATGTTTATATTCAGTAAATCAGCACTATAATGTTCTGTGATAAAAAAAATGTGTATTTTTCTTATTGAACTGTTTGTTTATTAATAAAAAGCTTTTATTTTTGCCAGTCAAATCAGGAATCTGATTTTTGTAAAATTCCTCAGTAGCTCAGTTGGTTAGAGCACCTGACTGTTAATCAGGGAGTCGTAGGTTCAAATCCTACCTGAGGAGCAA
Source organism: Bacteroidales bacterium (assembly GCA_019038645.1). Lineage (GTDB taxonomy): Bacteria > Bacteroidota > Bacteroidia > Bacteroidales > UBA12077 > UBA12077. Next base: position 11,514 of record JAHOYT010000053.1, on the reverse strand, counting down.
AAAACCCTTCGGAATTTCCGGAGGGTTTTTTTATTTGTTTTTTTGACTTTTTAGGAGAGCTATTTTGTTTAATAATCCTCGATGACTTTATATTCAAAAGGCATTTTTATCATTTCCTCGTATTCTTTTCCCGAATCAAGCATATCGTCGTCCACTTCCAGATAATTCCAGGTTATTTTTACTGCTTTTTCCTGTTCGTTAATAATTCGTTCAAGAATATAAAATATTTCTAATAATATGGTTGAGGTTGCAGAATTAAAGTATTCAAGGCGAAACTCAAATACCGTATTGTCATTCGGGGTTTTTACATATTCTTCTAACCAGTAAATAACCGGGTTGTAAAACTTTTTTACGTCTTCAGGAAATGATTTTCCGAAAATTAAGAATTTGCCAACATCTTTATCGAAATTTATACCTGGCGATTCTTCTGTTGCGGCTATTTGCAAAGGTTCCATAATTGATTTTTTAACGACGATCTGCAGTTATCGATTAAATTCACATTTAATTAAAACTCATTTTCTTTCAAGGCCTTATATTCGAACGGGAGACTAACCAGTTCAGAGTATTCTTCTCCGGCTTCCATCATGTCTTCATCAATATCGAGATGATTCCAGGAAATAGTAACTTTTTTATCTTTTTTATAGATATCATCTAATAAATTCAGGATTTCTAAAATAATAAGTGAAGATGAAGAATTGAAATATTCCAGTTTAAATTCAAAAAAGGTTTCTTCATTTGGATTTTGAGCATATTCCTCAAGCCAGTCAAATAAAGGAGCATAAAAACTTCTGCTTTCTTCGGGGAATGATCTTCCGGCAATTTCAAACTTCCCGGATTTTTTATCCAAATGAATTTTTGGAGTAGAATCTGTTCCTTCGATGTTTAATTGATCCATAGGTATTATTTAAGATTTTAAATACGAATCTAATTTAGACAAAAATAATTTAAGTCGTATTGGTTTTAGAATAAAGTCGTCACAACCAACCACTTCTGATTTTTCTCTTGCATCTTCCAGATTTAATGCTGTTTGGGCAATAATTGGAATATCTTTTCTTATTTTCTTAATTCGTTTAGTTGTTTCAAAACCATCTAATTTAGGCATGTTTATGTCCATTAATATCAAATCGATTTGATTATTTTTGTTGAAAAGTTCAATAGCTTCTTCTCCATCTTTTGCTCTGATTATTTGAACTTCTGTAGGTTTTAAAGCTTCAACAAGGAACAAATAATTCATTTCGGTATCTTCAGCAATTAAGATAGTTTTTTTACTCCAATCGTAAGTTTCTTTTGGTGTTGCTTTTCTTTTGGCAACTTCCAGTTTTATACCAATAACCAATATATCATCTAACTGAATATTATCACCTTTCCATTCTTTGATTGTTTCATCTAAAATCTGATGTTGGTCAGCCATTGGGTTTTTATGAATATCCAATAAAAGATTCTGGAAATTCCTGGACATGAATTTGCGGTTTTGCGGACCACCAATCTGATCATAATATCCATCAGAAAAAATATAGATAACGTCATCTTCTTCAATGTCAAACTCGTGATTCTCAAATGATTTATGTGCATTTTGGTGAATGCTAACAGGCATTCTGTCTCCTTTAATAACTTTTAGTTCGTTATTCTTTATCAGGTATAAAGGATTATGTGCTCCGGCAAACTGCATTTTGTGGTTTTCGGAATCAATAATACATAATGCCATATCAATTCCATCTTTTGATTCATTTAAAGCTCCGGTTTGATGAAGTGATTTAATAATGTAATCTCTTAACTGGTTTAATATTTCATTGGCTTGTAACGAATAAATATGCTTGTTTTCTACAATTTTTGTAACAATTTCATTTAGGAATGCAGTGCCGAGCATACTCATAAATGCTCCAGGAACACCATGACCGGTACAATCTGCTGCAGCAATAATTATTTTATCATCTTTATTCATCATCCAGTAAAAATCACCACTTACTATATCTCTGGGTTTAAATAGAATAAAATGTTCCGGCAGGTTTCTTTTAATAAAATTTAAAGGAGGCAATAAAGCTGTTTGAATACGTTTTGCGTACTCAATACTATCTGTGATGTCCTTTTTTTGTTGATTAGCAAGGTCTCGTTGTGATTCAATTTCTGATTTTTGTTTACTAATCTGAAGATTTTGTGCGGCAAGTTTTTCGTTTGCTGCTTTTTTAGCTCTGAACTGCTTATATATTAATATTGAAAACAGTAATATAACAACAAAAATAACAGAAATTCCATATCGTATAAGCCGCTCATTTTTTAGCTGTGTTTCTTTTTCTTTTATTGCAAGTTCTTTTAAATCAAGTTCGAGCTTTTGTTGTTGTGCTGTTTCTTCCGATTCTTTAAGGGTTTGCTGTGTTTCCTGGAGTTGATCTGTTTTATCAGACAGGGCCCGTTCTGTCTGAACTTTTTCATTTTGAGCTACACGCACTTGTTCGTTTGATTTTGCTTCTATATCTTTAATTTGTTCGGATTTTATATGTTTATCAATTGAAGCAAATAATTCAAAGTATTTCATTGTATTTTCCGAATCGCCAATTAGCTCATAATTTTCTGCAAGCATTCCGTAACAGGTTCTTAATAATTTCACATTATTAAATTCCTGTGCATAAATTAACGCTTCCTTAATGTTGTTAATAGCTTCCTGATTTTTTGAAAGGTTTTTCAGAACACCTGCCTTGTTCATAAGACCTGTGTAGATTCCTTCTTTCTGTTTTAATTGACGGGCTAAGCGGATTCCTTCGTTAAAATTGGTCAGGGCATTTGGATATTCTTCTTTGTCGGCATAAATAAGGCCAATATTGAAGTACAAAGATTTAAGACCGTTAATATTTTTATTTGCTTTATTTATTTCAAGCGACTGAGTAAAGCAGGATATAGCTTCTTCAAATCTTTCATTTTCCCAGTATAAATAGGCAATTTTATTTAAGGAAGCTGCCTGCTGAATTGAGTTATTTTCTGATCTGTGCTTTTCGACATCAGCTTTTAATTTATCTATATTATTCTGTACAGTAGATTCCAGTTCCTGTGAATATAAAAAATTGTTTATTACAGAAATTGAGATCAGAAAAAGGATAATACAAATTCTTTTGATCATACAAAAGATAATTTACTGAACTATTCAATATAAAACTCAATGGTTTTCTGACTTTTATTGCCCAACTTATCAACTGAGGTGACATTAATCTTATAAATTTTATCTTTTTGAAAACCAGTAATCAGGCTTGTATATGCTTTGTCAGGAGCTCCGTTTACAGAATAAAGAAGCTTGTCAAAACCAACCGAAGAATCGGTCGAAGATAAAAAGAGAACAACATGGTTTGGATAAATACTATAGTTCGCTCCGTCGATATTTTTTGATTTTTCAGAAAGAATACTAAAACGGAAAAATATTTCCGGACCGGCATTGTCTTCAACACAAATAAAGGTATTTGTGCTCGAATTGTCTACATTATCATAACCAGTATAAGTAATTGAATGTACACCTTCTTCATTAATATTAAAGGCTCCTGTATACTCAATAACTTCTTTATTATCAATACTATATTCTATCCTTTTGGATCCTGAAGAAGGATCGCTTGCTGAAAGACGTATTTTTGTATTACTTGTAATATACGCCGTATCTTTTGAAATAAATTTAGCACCGCTAAAATTGTGACCGAGAGAAGGGCCCGATAAATCAACATATGATATATTAGATTTATCGGTCATTATGGTGCTAATAGCCTGATTATTTACATTATCGGTAACAAATGCCTGTATTTTTAATTTTCCTGATTTTGACAGATAAAAAGGTTTGGTATATTCTAAAAATTCACTGTTATTTATGGAATAACGAATTTCTTTAACACCTGCTTTATTATCCATTGCAGTGAGTTTAACTTTGCTTCGTCCCGATGAATATTCTTTTCCGTTTGCAATAAAAGTATTTCCTATTAATTCATCTACAATTATCGGAGCAGTTTTATCAAGATAAAAAGTATATGTCTTTTTATCTTCCTCGTTATTCGTATTATCAAAAGAATAGTATGTTATGGTATGCTCCCCTTCGTTTAATCCCGAAATAATAACCGGTTGCACATAATTGTAAAGAGTTCCGTCATTAATTGAAAATACGGTCTTTTTAATTTTTGAATTTTCATCACTGGCAACTAAAATAATTTTTGACCGTCTCGAAATTATATCATTATATAAATCGGGTTCTACAGTTAATTTTGTAACAGGTTTAGTAAGGTCAATTTTTATATTGATTGATTTTGGTTTTTCGGCATTACCTACAAAATCTACCGAATAGTATTTTATTTCATATAGTTTTTCCTCGTTTAACTCTATGTCGGTGTTTAGTTCTTTATATGGCAGCCCATTTATTGAATAGTAAGTTTTTTCAACTCCTGATGTGGCATCTTTAACACTGAATTTTACAAATATCTTTTCCCCAAAGTAGAAAACATTATCATGTTTATGATATTTTTTATTTTCAAATAAGAAGTTTGTCGCCGGGGGTCTGCTATCGGAATATACCTCATATTTAATATCCTGAAGAGGATAAACTACCCGTTTTGTAATAGTATCTACTTTCGAGGGTGAACGGAATGTATTATAACCTTCAGTATCAAGATAGGCAGGATTAGCATATTTTTTGGAATCTGCTGTTGGCATTAAAAGATAAGATTCTGCATTTTCATCCGATGATGAAGATATTCTGAAATAGACTGGCAGATCTTTATTAATATACAATTTTCCGTTGGGCGATTTGTACATTTTTTTTGTATGCTTAAGGGGCTCCTGAGCCTTTATGGAATTTGACAGAAAGAAAGGGAAAATAATCAGAAATAGAGTAATGCTTATGAATCTCATAATATAAAGGTTTACTAATTATTAATAGTTTTTAGTTTATACGTTCTAAATAAAAAAGGTTCGATAAATTTAAAAATAAAACCCAGATGTTGCAATCATTTATGTTTTTAAATATTTAAATAATAAACTTATTTTATCGTAATAATGTTACTGTTCCTGATATTCGACCCGTACCGTTTCTTAAATAAATAATATAGAAATAGGAATCCATAGGAAGATCTCTTCCATTGTATTTTCCATCCCAGTATTGTGATTCTTCATATCCTTTAGAGAAAAATACTCTTTTTCCCCACCGGTCGAAAATTTCTATTTCGGCAGAAGGATATAATTCCTGCAAATCCATTTCCCAAGTATCGTTAATATAATCTCCGTTAGGACTAAAAGCCGAAGGAATTTCAAAACAGAAATCATGTGCACTTCTGATAATAAATGATGTGTCTATTTCACACAGGTTATTATCATTTATCAGTAAGTCAAAAATTCCTGATCTTATATCATAAAGATTTTCATCAGAACTTCCATTATCCCAATATATGTAATAAGGCTCAATTCCACCGCTTAAATTTAATTCAATATATCCATCCCTTATATCAGTACATGTTGGTCTTTTAATAACAGGACTAATTACTAATTTTTCGGGTTCAATAATTTCAACTGTAGTATCAATCTCACAGTCATGAATATCAGTAATTACTATCTCGTACAATCCTCCTGTTAGCATGTCTGCTGATGATTCCATGAATCCAGCTGACCAGTTATAAGTATATTCAGGAGTTCCTCCAAACATACTTAATGAAATATAACCATCATCCATACCATAACAAGTAATATCGTTTTTCATTACGGTTACCTCAAGTGGATCTGGTTGAGTAAGATCAGTATTTGATACTCTCAAACAATTGTTATCATCTAAAACTGATATTGAATAATTTCCCGGCATAAGATTCTCGACGAGATTGTCTGTTAAAAAAGCATTATGACTCCATGTGTAATTATATGGAGTAGTTCCACCTGTCGGATTTAGTACTATTCTACCATTACCAAAACCGTAACAGCTAATATTCTCTGTTGTCATATTGTTCTGTATTCGGTCTGGCTCATTAATATTTGCAGAATTCGTGGAAATACATCCTTTAGAGTCAGAAACTGTTACCTGATATATTCCTGCCGAAAGATCAAAAATAGAGTCTAACGTAGCTCCGTTTGACCAATCAATTATATAACCACCGTTACCTCCAAGAATTGTAATTTTTGCAGTACCATTATCATAATTATAACAAGTTACATTGGTTTTAGAAATGAATGTTTCAAGCGTGTCTGGTTCAGTAATAATAGCGGTACCGTAAATTTCGCAATAAAGAGAATCCGTAATTGTAACATAGTATTGGTCTGCCAGCAGATTATCAAGGTATGCTGTATCGGCGTATGTTGATCCGCTTTCACTATTCCAGGTATAGGTATAATCACTACCATTACCACCGGTAACATCTAACGAAATCCATCCGTTATCGTCTCCAAAACATGTAACGCTATCACAATCAATATCGGATGAAAATGTAGGAGGTTCACCAACAATAGAGGAATCTAAAACTTCACATTCTCTGTCGTCAGTTACAGTAACATAATAATTTCCTCCTGATAAGCCGGACTGATCTTCATTTGTTGGTATTAATCCCGAACCATCAGAAGTTGACCAAGAGTATGTATAGTCAGTATAGTCATTACCTCCTTCAACTGTAATGTCGATTGTTCCGTTGGCATCTCCGGCACACCAAATCTTTGTACTTACATTTGAAGATGTTAATGGTTCATCAGGTTCTTCTATTTCAATATCGCCTGTAGCAATACATGAACCTGCATCCACAATCGTAACATAATATCTGCGTGAAGACCGCCCCGTAATTAATGCTGTTGTATCCCCTGTATCCCACATATAGGATTCTGCCGGGGTTGTCACCTCCGCCCAGCCATTGGCTTCACCGTTACATACTACATTCCCTTTATCAAATGTTAGGATTATCCATTCTGGTTCAATAATTTCGACCAACGTATCCTGTGAACATCCTTTATGATCAGTCACAGTAACAGAAAATATTCCACCGCTAAGCCCATCAATATATGAGGTTGTTTCACTAATATTCCAAATATATGAATACTGACTATTGCCTCCGGTTGGAGCAACACTTACGTATCCATCACCATTTCCATAGCAGGAAACATTTCTTGTACTGTCAATTACCGGAATAATTCTAAATGGCTCTTCTATATCTACAGAATCTTCTTTTATACATCCCTGATTATCAGTTACGGTTACCTTATATGTTCCTCGGGATAATCCTGTTGCCTGGTCTGTAGTCTGGTTTAAAGGATCGTTCCATTCATAAGTAAAAATATTTATTCCGTTTTCAGCTACAATTGTTGCCCGACCATTCGAATCCAGATAACATCTTACACTGTCAACATTGATAAAATAAGTATCAGGAGTCGGATGAACTGTAATTGAATCTGTAACAACGGGACCATTTGCACATCCTGTTGATAATGCAACCGGGGTTATCGAATATCTAACAACCTGTGGTATAGCAGGTAATGCAGTTGCATTGTGTAATGAATCTTCAATTATATTACTATCTGTTAAACCTGTTATTCCGCTTGTGTTGCCTGTTAAGCCGGCGTCAGCTGAAGATGTATAATTAAATGTTACCACCCCGGTTGTTAATATCGTTGGTGTTGTAAGTGTAATGTGTGTACGGGTATCGTTACAGATTGTATCTTTAAAGACTGTTGTAATTACTATTGGCGTAGGTTCTACCCATATATCCACGATTATTATTTCTCCTGCATCAGTACACTCATTATCGTTATTGGCATTAATAGTCCATGGAGTAATTACATATTGCACCAGCTGCTTGTTATCAGAAATATTATCTAATGTTTGGATAATTGCCGTACCAATGCTTTGACCATTTCCGGTGCTATTACTTTCTCCTGTGATATTTGGGTTATCAGTTACAGTCCATGTATATCTTATACCATTCGTAGTTGAATTTGGACTTGTAACCATTAAATTTGTATCATCTCCATCGCAAATGGTATCGTTTACAGCATTGATTTGTACTGTAGGTTCAACCCAGATGTCAATAGTTATTACTTCTCCGGCATCCGTACATTCATTATTATTGCTGGCATTCACCGTCCATGGAGTAATAACATATTGAACTAACTGTTCGGTAAGGCTGTTATTAGATAAATTCTGTACGATAGCAGTAGCAATATTTTGTCCATTTCCAATACTGCCGCTTTCACCTGTTATGTTAGGATTGTCAGCTACGGTCCAGGTATATCTTATACCATTTGTAGTAGTATTTGGACTTGTTACAAGGATATTTGTAGCATCGCCATTACAGATAGTATCATTCACAGCATTAATTTCCACTGTAGGTTCTACCCAAATAATAACCGTGTCGGCAGTACCTTCACAATTTGTTGAGAATGGTCCGTATGGAACAATTCTATAAACTACAGAATCGGCAAAATAAGTAGGATTCGTTAAAGTTTGTTTTATAGTATCTCCATCTAATAATAATGATGCTCCAGTAATTGTTGTTGTTGGATTTAGGATTTCCAATACAAATGTTGTTCCGGGTACATCGCTTGTAAGTTCAATATGTGTTGTGCTACCATTACATATGGTATCTTGTTGAGGAGTGGCTAAAGCCACTGGTCTTGGGTTTACCGTTAACAATGCCGGGTCACTAATTTTATTATTATGATTTCCATGATCATGCGTTATTATTACCCTATATTCGTATAAATTCATAGTTAGATTAGTGGCAGATAAGCTCAGTGTTGATGTTGTTGCACCAGAGTAAATACCTCCATTGGTAATATCATTCCATCCGCTGCCCTGATTTTCCTGCCATTGGAGCGTATAATTTGGACGACCAGATACTGTTACAGAGAATGATGCGCTTTCTCCATCACAAACTGCTGTATCCTGAGGTTGAATTTGAATTCTAGGTCTACCATGTCCAAAACCATAATGATTTCCAGTACCCAAAATATTACCAGTTAAGTTATTTCGATAAGCAACCGTATCAATAGCATCACTATGTGTACCGTCTAATATCCAATCGCCACCTGCAGGACGTTTAATTATTCTTGTAATTTTAGTAACATCAATTAAAAATCCTGATCCATTCAAATTAATATTATAATCTAAACTTGAGAATCCTGCTATTGAAGTAAGACTCCAATAACCATCATCATAAGCCGGAAAAATTTCAACACTATCTGCTGCGTTAAGGAAGCCAGCATCAGGTAAAGGTAAACCTGCATCTCCGGGATCGGTTGCAATATATTCTGAAAGAACTGATCCGGGCGCTGGAGCTACATTTGGGTTTAAGTTTAAGGGATTATAATCTGCATCTGATCCAACAGGAAATAAATAATTCCCTGTAGTGTTAATACCACGCTCAAATTGACCAATAACACGGCTTCCGGTAACTGAAGTGTAGTTTAAAGATGCAATAGATTGATTTGAAAGAAATAATTTATTCGCACCTGTTTCAACATTACCGAGACTGAAAGTAAGTGTACCAGAAATAGTTACATTATTCGATAAAATAATTCTGTTAATTGGAGAAGCACCTGAATTATTAATAATAAGGTTATTAAAAATTTCTCCCCCCGTACTTGTTATTGTTTGAATATTACTACCATTAAAATGAACCGTACTGGTTCCCGGATTAAATACTCCGATGTTTGTCCAGTTACCGGCAATGTTATAAATACCATTACCACTTGTAGTACCTGCATTTCGGTAACTAGCACTAAGATTTATTGTTCCATCGTTTGTAAGCAACCCAACAGAATTTTCAAGAGTGTCGCTATTCACAACAACTCCATTAGTAACTGAAATGGTCGCACCATTGTTATTAATAACCTGGGCCTGTAAATTATTTATGGAAATAAACATTAACGTACAACCAAGAATGATGCTTGTCTTAAGGAAAGACCGCAATGTTCTTTTTGTTGATTGCTTAATATGTTTATTTCTGTTGTTCATTCAGTTGCCTATGTAACCGCCAATAATTAATTTATATTTATTTCTTTGCCTCCCTGACTTCAATTAAAGTAATATCGAAAACCAAAGCAGTGTTTGGTGGTATTACGTTTGGTAATCCAGCAGAACCATAAGCCAAAGCTGAAGGAATAAAAACCCTCCATACTGAACCAACAGGCATTAACTGCATTGCTTCATTTAAACCGGGAATTAAATTTGACATCACATTTGTAATTGGTTCCTTCTGGTAAGTATCTTCAAAGACAGTCCCGTCCGGGGAAATACCTTTGGCATTAAACACAACAGTATCTGAAATATTTGGTCGTATTCCTGCACCTGTTTTTACGACAATATAATTAACTCCATTTGGTAATGCACCAATTCCAGTCTTTTCTTTTAAATTAGCAAATAAGCTTTCTTCCAGTTGTTGACTTCTTATGTTTTGTAAAGAAAGTTGGTATGCCATAACAATAGGAGTAATGGTAGAATCCGGAATTGCAAGAGGCATATTCTTCAACACATTATCCATACCAGTTAAAAACACATTGGCATTTGTTACTTCGAAAGAATTTTTCACTATCCACTGGCCAAGATATGCACCAAGGGCGTATTGCAATGTATCGGCGGAAGAAGTTAATATAACTTCTTGTTTTGCATTTGTTGGTTTATCAGTTTCTTGTGCTGACAAACCAAATGTTATCAGTAATGCTGAGAATGTTAGGATTAGGGTTTTCATATGTTTTATATTTAATAAAATAATTATTTAGTATACACTTATTGCTTCTGAACCGGATGTAATATCTGTAACACGACAATATACAATCTTTGGCCGATTAGCTATTATTGTAGGATTGTAAAAGATGGTTATCCCAGTTCCTGCAGCTAAAGTTACAGCGTTGGCCGTTGTATTATAGACATAAAATGTATATACATCACCAACGGCTGGAGTTCCGGGCAGAGCCTGCACCAAACCTGCTGGGCCCTGAGCTGTAGGAAGAGTTAATGTACGAGTTGTAGAGGAGGAGAAGCCAATTATACCAGCATCAAGTATTTCTGAAACGGTGGCAATGTAATCTGTATCAATTCCAGCAGGAGGAGCTATAGATTTATTTATTGTAAAGCGACCACTTACATTTAAAGTAGTAAATTCCGCTGTAGAAGGAGTAGTACCACCAATTGTTGTATTATTTATAGTACCGCCAGTAATTGTTGCTGTGTTAACTGTTGGACTGGTAAGAGTTTTATTTGTTAATGTTTCTGTTCCAGTCAAACTAACAAAGTCATCATCAGTTAAAGCAGTATTAAATTGTGCCAGAGTTCCAGTTATACCTGCAATAGAAGCTTGATCCCCAGAGTTAGCTCCAGAAGTATTTCCAATTACAGTTAATTGAGCATCAGTCACATAGTTTTTATCAGCAGAAGCTGCAATATCAGCCGTTGTTGCAGCTGCTCCAGCAGTAACTAAACCATTTACATCATAAGTAATTTTAGTATTTGTGGCAGCAACGATAGCAGCATTAGCAGCTAGTTTTTCAGCTTCGAGTTCATCGATAGCAGCCTGAACATCTGTGGCTGCT
>JAHOYT010000022.1 GCA_019038645.1 Bacteroidales bacterium | reverse complement strand
ATATAAAGATATAAATATATTTATATCTGTTAGTTTTGTAACAGTAAAAATCAATTACAATATAAAAATAACATAAAAAAAATCTAAAATGAAAAAGATATTGATTTTGGGGTCAGGGACAGGCGGAACTATCATGGCTAATAAATTAAGAAAATCACTCGACAGAGAAGATTGGGATATAACAATTGTTGATAAGAGTAAAACGCATTATTACCAGCCAGGATTTTTATTTATTCCGTTTGGAATTTATAATAAGCATGATGTAATAAAGCAAAAGGCAGATTTTATTCCTGCCGGTGTTAATATTATTTACAGTGATATAAATAAGATTGTACCGGAAGAAAACAAAGTATTGCTTGAAGGTGGCAAAATACTTAATTACGATTTTTTGATAGTGGCAACAGGAACAAGAACTGATCCCACAGAAACTCCAGGCTTAAAAGATGAACTGTGGTACAAAGAAATTTTTGATTTTTACACTGTTGAAGGCGCAATTGCATTAAAAGAGTTTTTTGATACATGGGAGGGTGGTCGATTAGTGATGAATATCGCTGAGATACCGTTTAAATGTCCTGTGGCTCCATTAGAGTTCGTATTCCTGGCAGATGAATATTTCACTAAAGCCGGAATTCGTGATAAAGTTGATATTACATACGTTACACCATTACCAGGTGCATTTACTAAGCCTATAGCAACAAAAATGTTAGGTGAACTTCTGAACGAAAAGAACATTACTGTTATTCCTGATTTTTATTTAGAAAGCATTGATAATAAAGAAAAGAAAATAATATCATATGATGGTCAGAAAGTTCCGTTTGACGTATTGACTATTGTGCCTGTAAATAAAGGTGATGATATGATAGAGCGAAGCGGAATGGGAGATGATTTAAATTTTATTCCAACAGATAAGCATACCTTAAGATCAGAAAAGCACGAAAATATTTTTGTATTAGGTGATGCATCAAATATACCTACTTCGAAAGCAGGCTCTGTAGTTCATTTTGCAGCAGATGTTCTTTATGATAATTTACTTTGCGCAATTAAAGGGAGAGAGTTGAGAGCTAAGTTTGACGGACATGCAAATTGTTATATTGAAACAGGTTTTGGAAAAGGCTCTCTAATTGATTTTAATTACGATACTGAACCCTTACCAGGAACTTATCCATTGCCTGGAATTGGACCATTTGGTTTATTAAAGAATACAAAAATGAACCACTACGGTAAAGTTATTTTCCGTTGGATTTATTGGCACATGTTATTGAAGGGGAAGGAACTTCCTGTTGAGAATGAAATGACAATGGCTGGTAAGAAAAAATAAGAATTTCAAAATCTAAGAAAATGGAAATTAAAACAGATAATGTTCAGGTGCAAATTAATGAAATCAATCAAAAGCTTGACCTTGTGTTGCATTACGTAAATGAGCAAAGATTAAAAAGCGAAACGATAGAAGATTTAGTAACTGACATTTCAATTATTAGTAAAGATGCGTTTTCAAGTGCTGTGGAAGAGCTTGATAACCGAGGAATAGAACTTAATATTGACGACATAAAATTACTTGCATTCAAACTAATGAGAAATGTAAATAATTTCTCTCAGGTAATGGATATGTTCGAAAGTATAACTGACTTATTAAAGGACGCTGGCCCGATAATTAACGAAGTTGGTATTGATTTCACACATAAATTACATGAATTTGAACAAAAGGGATACTTTACTTTCTTTAAGGAACTCTCAAAAATAATAGATAACATCATTTCAAGTTATCCACCGGAAGAGGTACGAGGGTTGGCTGATAATATAGTTATTATATTAGATACAGTTCGAAATTTAACTCAACCCGATATGCTGAATGCTATTAATAATGCGGTAAGTATATTTAAAAATCTCGAAACAGAAAACATTAAAGAATATTCATTATGGAAAGTTTTTAGAGAATTGAATACACCTGAAATGAAACGGGGTATTGGTTTTATAATGACATTTTTGAAAAATCTTTCGAATGAATCAATTAATAAATAAAATATTTAATCAATTTAAAAAGTTAAGATTATGGCACAAAAAACTATTGCAGGTGTAAACCTGGAAGTTTCAGATGAAGGTTATTTAACAGACCCGTCACAATGGAATGAAGAAATTGCAAAAGAAATTGCAAAAGAAGAAAATATTGAACTTAATGATAAGCATTTTGAAGTAATTAAGTTTATTCGCGAAAACGCTGAATCCGGATTAACTATTCGTAAAGTCGGAAAATCAGGAATTGTTGATATTAAAGGATTCTATGATTTATTTCCTGGTGGACCATTAAAAATGTCTACTAAAATTGCAGGTATACCAAAACCAACAAGTTGTGTTTAATTAAAAAACTAAGATTATGACTGAAAAGAAAGATACACAAGTAAAAAAAGTGGCTATGATCTGTGCCAAAGGTACAATTGAAGATGTATATGCTACATTGGTAATGGCAAATGGTGCTGTTATGGAAGGTATGGAAGCAAAGGTTTTCTTTACTTTCTTCGGGCTTGATGCTATTACAAAGAAACACATGAATAAATTGCATACTGCAACTGTAGGAAATCCTGCAATGCGTATGCCTGGAGGTTTGCCTTTTCCGACTTTATTAGGAGCAATACCAGGTGTAGAGGCTGGTGTTTCTGCAATGATGCGAAGCCAAATGGATAAATTAGATATTCCTCCTGTTGATGAGTTTTTAGATATGATTACTGCCGGAGGAGGAGAAATTTATGCCTGTAAGCTTGCTATGGACATGTTTAAAATGAAAAAAGAAGATCTAAGTGATCATGTAATTGATGTTATCACTATAGGAGATTTTTATTCAATGGCAGGTGGAGAAGGATCCCAGGTCATTTTTACCTAAACTCCATAAATATAAAAGAAACTGTCTTAAAAGTAACAAAACTGTCATTTCCTTGAACCTGTCTGCCGACGGGCGGGAAAGGGAATCTCATACTTAACAATTATACAATTACTTATGAGATCTCCAATCAAGTTGGAGATGACAAAAAGGACTTTTGAGATAGTCTCTTTTATTGAATATCAATCTTACCTTCTAATTCTTTAATAAAAGTTTCTTTATCCTGAATATCGGAATTTAGTAGTTTTTTATACCAGATATTAACCTTTTCTGTATCGCCAATATTTTTATATATGAGAATCAGATAATAATAAGCAAGACCATTGATTTGAGATTGAATAATTACATTTCCATCTAATACTTTTTCAAAATACGGAGTTGATTTTTCGAATTCATTTTTTTGATATAAGTCAAACCCATTTTCAAAAGCTCTTATTTTTTCATTATGCTCATTGTTAAGGATTATTCGATGGAATGAGAAGCAAGCATTATCGCAATTTTCAATGAGATCAATAAATTTAATTGTATCCGATATTTTTTCGAAATAGAGGTTAAATTCAAGTACTTCGCCGGTATAGGCAAATTCATGTTGATCAGGACATGTGGGAATATTTTCTGATTTTACTAATTCATAAACTTCCGTTCCGATAGAATTTTTGATATGGATACTTTCATCGGCGCAAAACCATCCTCCCTGATTGCGTTTATTTGTTACTTTTAATGAAATAATAGTCGAACTATCAGTAATTTCAATTCGGTTTATTTCAAGTTTCGGGTGACTTTGTTTAGCGGCAATAGGGTTTTCAAATACCTGAGAATAAGTAATTGTAGAAAATAATATAAACAGGAAAAAGATAAGGATTCTGTTTTTCATGATTTTTAAAAAAAATGCCCTTCAGGAAACCCGAAGGGCATGTAAATATCAAATTATTTTTAATTAATCAAATTTTTTACCACCTAATTTAAAGTCAAGACCTAAAGCAATAAAGATATTGTCTTTATCATAAGTTTCAGTTGTTGTAAGACCATTAACACTATATATATTTCTTGCTTCCTGATACATAGTATATCCAAATCCTAAGTTCAGATCAATCATTGAAGAAACAGAATATGCTCCACCAAAACCAATAGTATTAGAATGATTACTGTAACTTAAATCAGTTTGATAAGCTTCTGAAACACCAGTTTGTGTCATCAAATAACCTATACTAAGCAGCATTTTTTCAGAAACATTGTATTGTAATCCTAATGCAAATTCAGTAGCATTTCTGTCTATTACATCGCTGTTCTCAACATATATTCCGTTAAGTTTTCTACCATAATTAGCATTTTTATCAAAATAATAATGGAATCCACTGGCAACTATAAATTTATCTGTGATTTTATAATCGAAACCAACAGAAAACATTGCGGGCATATCGTTTCTGAATGTTTCTCCATCAGTATATAGATACACTGGATCTCCGGTAGTTTCATCAAAACCTGTTAAAAATCCCATTCCCGGATCAACACTATTTTCAAGTTCTAATGTAGTTTGAAATTCATATTTTAAACCAATGTTTAACTTATCATTTGGGCTAATGTTTACACCGATAATCGGAGTAATACCTGTTCCGGTCTGAACAATATCAGCATCCTGATCTGCAACCAAAGCAGCAGTAGCTTCCAGTACAGCTTTGTTTGTTTCAAGTGCAGTTATATTACCTTGTAATGTTGGTGTGGCTCCAGTAATAGCATCACTTGTTTGTTGAATTGTAATTGTAGAAGCATCTGTAATTCCAATAGCACCTAAACCTGCAATTATACCAGCTTTACTTGCGGCATCTAAATAACCGAATGCTTCTGCCTGATCAAGGGTTAAGCCTCCGCCGCCACCAGAAATAATTGGTGATACATTGTCCGGAATTGCAATTATACCATTAAGGTTAGTAACAGTTCCGTCAATTGTAGGAATTGCTTTTAGATTAATAAAATCAGTAGCAGGCATCATAACACCTTCATTTTCTACTGTAATATCTTTTAAATATCCGGTATAAGTATTTTTTGCATAAACAAATCTACCTCCTAAATATACTGAGAACATATCGTTTATTTCATAAGAAACACCAGCCTGGAATCCCCAGAAAACAGAGCTTCCATCTAAATAAGCATTTAAACCATATCCTGTTACACCAAGATCAACGCCTGCAGCTGCACCAACAGGTGCTAATCCGGCAAGGCCCGGAACTAATTCAGAAATAGGCATTTCAAATGAAGGTAATCCGGTATCGAAAATAGCGCTACCTCCACCACCTACTGGGTTAATACCTAAAGATACTGCAATTTTACCTTTTTTATAAGCAGCATAGATACCAGGGAATAACGGAGCTTTAACTTCACCCAGATATTCAACAGGTGCTCCATCCAGAAGCTGATAATCCGAAATAACGGACTTGTTCTGAGAAATGTACTGATTGTTCAATGATAAATAAAATCCATCGTCAAGTTTTGTTAAACCAGCAGGATTAAAAAATACCGCATCAATGTCTGTTGAGGCATCGCGGGCAAACATACGTATGTAGGCAGCACTTTGATTCTGGTTTGTTACAATACCGCCTGAGTAAGAGAAAAGTGGCAGGCTTAATATTCCTGCTAAAAGTAAAGATAGTCTTTTCATAATTTTTTAATTTTGATTACCGGACTAAGATAATTTTTCTGTTAAAAAAAAAGAAAAAAAATTCGACCAAAATTTAAATTAATTTCGACCAAAGGCTCTAATACTCAATTAATAGGTTAGTATATAAGTATTTATAAATTTAAATAATTTGTATGTATATGTGCGATTTTTAGACTCTGGTATTATTAAAGTCGAAAAAAAGAGATTGTATGCACGGTAAAGCTTTGTATTCAGTCTATTTAATATATTCAGGGTAATATCAAAAAACAGATTTTAGCATAGGAGTATCTTTTGTTTTAGTTTTTTGTCTGCAACCAAATGCAACATTAAGTCCAAATCTAAAATTAAAGGACGATGTTTCATGCCCCCAAAGCGCTGCTGAAGCATTGTCTGTAACAACATAAAGCTGTAATGGAGCACCGCCTAAAACCAATCCAAAACCAATATTGTTATAGGTTCCGTTCATTATTGAATAGCTCAGACTAGCCGATAAACCATTAATTGGTCTGACATTAGCGGAAAAAGTAAATGCCTGATTTAGATTGCTGTTATAGAAATATGTGCGTGATAAAAAGCCAACATCAAATTTTTTGGAAACAGCATAGTTACCTCCAATATAAATTTTTGCTCCAAGTCCGGTTGTATAGGAGTCGGAGTTATTTGAAATTGTAAAGCAGTTTGTCAGGGAATCTATCATATCATCAAAAGGATCTGCCACTGTATCAGTACCACCAATTTCACTACTTACATCAACCCCTGTAAAAGAGTAACTACCTTTAAGTTCAAGATTTGTAACATCTTCCGCATTCCATTTTATATAACCCAGGTCAATAACACTTAGTGATAATGAAAGCTTATCTATTGGTTTGTAATAAACACCAAAATCAACACCAAATCCTGTGTTGGTGTGAGCAAGAGCAAGATCGATTAAGGAATCTGTATCAGCATTTTCTATATATCCGGGTAATTCAAAACTTTCAAAATCTCCGTCGGCGTTTGTTGTTGCAATTAACGGAGATGAAGTATTGATAACAGCATCAGCATTTAAATAAATGGAATCTCTGCTGGAATACATGGTAAAACTGTTTTCATTATAATCAGAAGTAATATTTGCATGTCCGAATAATACTTTTACTCTTATTCCCACGGATAAATTCTGGTTAATTTCTTTTGAAATTCCTAATCCATATTCGCGGTAAAAAGACGAATTTATACCCAGGTAACTTAAATCAGCATTTGTATTAATAAACTGACTATTTCCTTCGAGCGCTAATTCCATTAAATCTTTTGGATAATTTATAGAGGAGGAAAGTCTTTCCGACAAGTTAAAAGAAAAGTACCAGCTATCTAATCTAAATCCAAAGGAAAGAAGATCAGTTCTAAAATCTTCATAGAAGAAATTGTTTTCGCCAAGTTTATTAAGAAAGTCAATTGTATTAACTGTTGCATCGGGATGTAAAAATGTAATTAAGGAATCCTGTGTTGGATGCTTCATAATTATATCAGTTAAGGCCAATCTGTTATTTCCAACATCAAGCTGCAAAGATGAAACTACAGGCAAACCAAGAAAAAAATTACAGGCTGGCTGCATTGCAGGATTCATCATTGTTGCTTGAGGAACTCTGTTCATATAGTATAAAGTCTGACTATCCTGTGCATTTACAGAACCTAAAATAATAACAAAACAGGTTACAGTAAAAAAGATCTTTTTAATTTGATTTAGGGTCATGAGTCAAAAATTTAAAAGTCATTAGTATTTGCCTTCACCTCAATGCCAACACTTATGCTAAAATCAACTGCATAGTTTGAATAGAATTTAACAGGAATTAGATTTCCATCATCATCGTCAGGAGTTTTTAATCCTGCTCTAAGCAATCCGAATTTAACAGATTCAAGGTTTTCAATATCTGTTCCTGTAAACTCAATAAGTGATGTCTTAATACCCGGATCTTTAACACTATCATCATCATTTAAGCTTGCAGATTCAATAACGGGCTGAAAATTTGCTTCAAACAAGGAATCAATAGGATTGTACAATGAGTCTGTGAAAATAATCTGAAAATCAATATCGAGAGGCAAACCATTAGAAACATCCAGCTTAATTGTTATTTTTTCAACAAAATCAGCATCTTCAAAAAGGTTAAAATCAATTGTGTCCATTAATGCAAAACTGTCTGCTTTAAAGTATAAGGGTAAAATAAACTCAAATCCCACATTAATTTCGCTTTCGTTTGTTACAAAGTTATATTCCACATTTCCGTCAGGATTTGACTTGGCAGACATATTGTACTCCATTACCGATGGCATAAAAGCCAAAAATTCCGGCAGATTAGAATTCCCATTGTTTATTGAAATTGTAGTGTCCTTTAAAATATCTGAATTAAAGTAATCACTTAATCGTGGAAAAGCATATTCAAATGCAAGGGTATCTTCTGAACCAAAAGTGAGTGCAATGGAATCTCCGTTATTGTTAAAACCTTTAAATTGTTTAAGCGTCATTGCTGCCGGAACACCGTATGAATTCTGAATATTCAGATTAATAATAGGTTCTTCAAATTCAATATATCCATCCACGGGACTGTCAAAAAACCCAAGATCCATTTCACCGGCTTCACTTAACATCTCATAATCGCCGATATAACCAAAAATGGATTCAAATTCTAGTGCAGAAATTTTAGCAACAACCTTTATACTATCGGTTGGAGCAGGATCCGGATTTCCTGATTCATAATATAGCTCAACGTGAAATTCAACGGGTAAAAACATAGAGTCTACACCAGATGAATCATTAAGATGAATTGTATAACCATCAATAGGTTCATTTACGCTTGCTGAAAAATTACCGCTTGGATCGTCAACATCAACGGTTTTTACTAATGGTGTTCCGTTTAATGTGATATTAGGAAATGTCATTACAATTTGGCCTGTATGTTGAAATTCAGAGCTTATATCAAAGATAAGATTTCCGGTTTCGAGAATCATACTGTCAAGTTTCTCATTATTTGCAAAGCTAAAAGGAAAATTCTGTTTTTTGTTAACCATTACAGTGTCCCAGCCAGGAGGAAAAGCAAAATCGGTCTGGATAAAAAACTGAAAAAAGTCTTGCTCCGGAATTTCAAGTAAATCTTCAGCAATAAAAGAAATTAATGAGTCTGCATAAGTAAGATATAATAAACCGTCGGCATCCTCCTCCAGAAACCCGGAATTATCAAAACTGCTAATAATATCATCAAAGGAAAGTGAACCATAAGCAAGTGGCATTAATAAACCTGAATTAATTTCTGCCTCTGTACTAAGTTTATTAAAATCAAATTCATCATGCATACACTGCCAGAAAATAAATACAAAGAAAACCGGTAGAATGGTTTTTATTATTTGGGAAAGTTTTAATTTGTTCATATCGATGAAATTTTAATACGCAATCTAATTTACGGAATAATTATACAAAAAGTTATATTGTGTACCAACTATTAAGTTAAACTTGTTCATTACATTTTCAAGATAACCTATAGAAAACTGAGTACTTCCCTTAAGAGGAAAGCCGTTATACAAACTTCCGTCACTGTTAAACAAAAATATTTCATTAGTTGTTTTCGAAACTACTCCAATTTTTCTGTCATCGTAGGAAAAATAGTAATAAACCGGAGAAGATTCAATGTTTTTGTCGAATTTGTAATTAAAAATACCGGAACCATCTCTTTTATACACTGCCAGTTTATTTTTATTTAAAAAGATATAGTCTTTAAATCCATCGGCATTAATATCCTGATAATCGAAAAAATGATTAGCAGAAAACTCACCGACTTGTTTTGTTTCAACCGTTCCGTCCAAATTTATTTTTTTGATTAAACCTGAAACGTCGGTTGTCACAAAGCCGGAATTTATGTTATTTCCGGATTCAGGAATAAACGAATTATTTACAGATTTTGAAAATTGTGTTTTAACATTAATCCTCTCTTCGCCCCGGCGATTCAGAATATAAATTCTGAACTGATCGGCAAATACAATATAATCATTTGAATTTATCCTGAAATGCTGAACAGGTTTATTAACTTGTGTATCTGTCTGTCCAAATTTCCATCCGTTTATAAGGTTGCCTTCAATGTTATATAGGTACACATTTTTATTTTTGCACGGGATAATTATTCTGTAATCCATGTTTTTATCGTAATCAAATAATGCTATTCCGGCAGTCGAAGGTGAACGTAATTTAACAGGATAACGTTCAACATAGTTTCCGTTTCGGTCTATTAAATGAATTTTATTTTCGGTACTAAATAACAACTGAAGCTTCCCGTTTTTAAAAAAATCAACCTGATAAACTTCACTGTTAATTTTTTCGCTAAGCTGAAATTTCCATAAAATTCTGCCTACTTTGTTTATCAGATATATTTTGTTATTCAGGTCCTGAATAAAAATTTCATTTTCTTTAGTATAATGATTTGTAACTAAAACAGGTTTAAAGTTTGTAGTTGTATCTAAATGACTTTCCCAGACAGTAACAGCTTCTTCTTTTATTTCAGGAATATATTGCAGATATAAGTTATTGTAAATCATACTGTTGTTTTGCTGAAATTGTACCGCAAAAGCCTGAAATTTTCTGAAGCTTTCAATATGAGTGTTTAATCCTTTTTTAAGATTTGGATTTAATAATTCTGAAATATATGTAGGTGAACGGTACATATTAGTATAAAAGTAGAAATTCGATTTCGATGATAAATAATCAGAGAAACGTTCGAATTTCATGTCGTTTTCCAGTGTTTTTTGCAGAATGTTTGAATGAATAAATGTTGAAAGCGAGTTTTTCGAACTACTTACAATAATAAAATTATCAATAAATGTCAAATATTGATTTTTAAATTCCGGAAATATATTTCCAAAAAATGTTCGGTATAAATTGCTAATTGGCAATGAGTAAACTTTATATGTAGTTTCTTTATCGATTCGTACTTCGCTAATATAATTTGATTTTTTATTGTTATTAATGGCTGCAATTTTTGTGATAATATCTTCAATGTTATTTTCAGCGATACTTTTACTTTTGGTACGCATAACGACAAACATGTTTTCGTTAACATTACCGCCAGGAATATCAGTTAAAACAACACCAATTTCTTCATCTAACTGCGTTTTTAAAAATGATTCCAGATCAATTGCGTATTTGTTTTTGTATTGATCGATAAATAACTGATACTGATTAATTTTTCCTTGTTTCTCAAGATATGATTTATATGATTTTAAATATTGATCTGTATTACTTATTCCGAATGATACAAATAATGAAGTATTGGAAGGAAGAATGCTATTCATTTTATGATCAACAGCTTCTTGCCCAAGAAATATATTCAGATAATTATTAAGCGAATCGTTACTGAAAGTAAATCCGTTTAACAAAACAGCATCTTTTTTTAAATTAACATCAAGTTCCGTCCAGTTACCTAAATTGGCCATCTTTGAAATAACAGAGCTTTGCTGTTTATTTAAGGTTTTTGAAATAATATTGTTGAAATTTGAAAGATTCAAATATATATTGGCATCAACATTTTTGCCGGAAGTTTTTTGCACTTTTAAAAATGTCCGGTCGTTTAAAATTGATTCTTTTGCTTCGGATTGTCGTATTGCATTTTCAACTAAAATAGAAGAAGAACTAAACATTAAAATCCCATTGCTAAACGAAAAGTTAAGTTCCTTATCTTCTGTTTTTACAATATATATTCTGGCGTTATTGTAATCACGGGTTTTAATTATTTTGTCTGTACTAATTAAACTTGTTATAGACTGTAGCAGAGATTTTTTATCACGAAAATTTTGTAATCGAATTAAAAATATAAATCCCAAATCGGCTTTACCTAATTTGTGTGCCGAAATTACTAATTGGTTGTTGTCAGTTAATTCTTTTATGATTTGATTTTGGTCAGAAAGTTTGTTTAAGTATTCCAGATCGGAATCGAAGTTTTTTACTGATGGAAACAGAATAAGTTCTTCCCATATTTTATTTTCTGCTCTTATATCAGATATTTTATCAATAAAATCATAACTTTCAATAATAAAACAAGCATCTAAGGGAACAGCTTTATAAATATTAAAATCGGGCAATTGTTGTTTTTTAATATATTTGTATCCCACGTATACGGAAACAGGCAATATTAGTATTACAATTCCAATTAAAACTTTCTTTAGCATAGGATATTAAGTGATTTTTTCAGTTCTTATCAAAAATATTAAATATAATTCTATAAGCGAAATATATGCTGGCAAACATAGTTAAAAATTGATTAAACCTATATTAACAAATGTAATCAAATAGTAAATTTGCAAAACATTGATAATCCGTGATAAACAATGATATCTAAAACAACATATTTAATTCTTATAAGTTTATTTTTTTCAATTTGTTCTTTTAGTCAGACACTCTTAATTAAAGATGCAGAAACGAATGAACCGGTTGCAGATGTTGCTATTTTTAATGAGCAGAAAGTAAAATCGGCACTTTCAAATTCGGAAGGCGAAGTTCCTTTAGATAAATTTTCAGATGATGAACCGATTTACTTTCAGCATCCATCTTACAATGAACTCGTTACTACAAAAATAGATTTGATTAATATGAATCATGTGGTTTATCTGGAGAAAAAGATAATTGAAATTGCAGAATATGTAATATCTGCTTACCGGTGGGAACAAAATGCGAAGGAGGTTCCAAATAAAATAACTCGTTTATCGAAAAAAGAAATCATTTTTGATAATCCTCAAACTACGGCCGATTTATTAGCAAATTCAAACGAAGTTTTTATTCAAAAAAGCCAGCTTGGTGGAGGTAGCCCTATGATTCGCGGATTTTCTTCTAATACAGTTTTACTGGTTATTGATGGCGTAAAAATGAACAATGCTATTTATCGGGAAGGGAA
Source organism: Bacteroidales bacterium (assembly GCA_019038645.1). GTDB lineage: Bacteria > Bacteroidota > Bacteroidia > Bacteroidales > UBA12077 > UBA12077. The sequence goes on along the minus strand of JAHOYT010000022.1, from coordinate 55,565 downwards.
TTTACAAAATATAATTTCTTTAGATGCAAATGCTGTAGAAAGCAGTGAAGTGATTTTTGGTCCGGGTTCGGTAACATATGGAAGTGATGCCTTAGGTGGTGTTATGGATTTTCATACATTAAGGGTTAAGCTTTCAACAAGTGAAAAATTGCAATTTTCCGGAAACGCTTTTAGTAGATATTCAAGTGCAAATAATGAAAAAACAGGACATTTTGATTTTAATGTTGGTGGTTCAAAATGGGGATTTCTTTCAAGCATAACTTATAGCGATTATGATGATTTAAGAATGGGAAGCCATAATAATTCGGAATATCAACGTACAGAATATGTAAGGCAAATAAATGGAGTTGATTCTATTTTTACTAATAGCGATCCAAATGTTCAGGTTGAATCGGGATATAACCAGATTAATCTTATGCAAAAGTTACGGTTCAGACCAACGAAAAATCTGGATATGACTTATGCATTTCATTACTCGAAACTATCCGATGTTCCGCGATACGACAGACTTATTCAATATGCGGATGGAACTCTAAAATATGGCGATTGGTATTATGGTCCTCAAAAATGGATGATGCATGCATTGAATGTTAAATATTCAAAGCCCAATTTGTTATTCGATAATTCAAAGTTTACAATTGCCTATCAGGATTATGAAGAAAGCCGTCATGATCGAAGATACAGGAGTGACGAGCTAACTGAATCAACCGAAAATGTAGATGCATATTCGCTGAATATTGATTTTGATAAAAACCTGAAACGTGAAAATCAGCTCTTTTATGGAATTGAAGCTGTTTATAATTCCGTAAATTCAAATTCACATACTAAAAACATTTCTACAGGGAGCGTAATTGATGAGCAATCACGATATCCGGATGGATTAAATCGTTATGCAACACTAGCTGCTTATTTAAGTTATAAAAAGAATTTTAGTGAAAAATTTACAACCATTGCCGGAATCCGCGCTAACTATGTAAGTTTATATTCTACCATAGATGATACTTCATTTTTTGATTTTCCTTTTGATGAAATATCTGTTAATAATAGTGCGGTTAATGGCTCTATGGGATTTGTTTATCGTCCGAATGAAAAATGGCAGTTTAACTTAAATCTTTCATCTGGTTTTCATGCTCCTAACATAGACGATATGGCTAAGATTTTTGACCCGGAGCCGGGAACGATTATTGTTCCGAATGAAAACCTGAAACCCGAATATGCCTATAATGTTGATCTGGGAATTCAGAAAGAAATATTAGATGTGGCTACATTAAGTATCACGGGATTTTATACTTATTTAACAAATGCGCTTGTTCGTAGGGATTTTACATTTAATGGTAAAGATTCCATTATTTATAAAAATGAGATGAGCAAAGTGCTTGCAATTGTTAATGCTGATAAGGCTTATATTTATGGATTCACTGCTTCTGCTAATATCGAATTACTTAATAATCTTAAATTGAAATCTGTACTGAATTACACACATGGTGAAGATCAGGATGGAATTGCATTACGGCATTCCGCTCCCCTGTTTGGTAGTACACGATTTACATATTCACATAAAGGAATTACTGCATCAGTGTTTGCCGATTATAACGGAGAAATAAAGTACGAAAACTTAGCTCCAGGCGAACAGGATAAACCTTATATGTATGCCACTGATAATAATGGTAATCCATATTCTCCGGCCTGGTGGACACTGAATGTTATGACTTCATATAATTTTAAAGATTGGGGCACAATTAATTTAGGAATGGAAAATATTTTGGATAACCGCTACAGACCTTATTCTTCAGGTATTGTAGCTCCGGGCAGAAACCTTATCGTTGGACTTAGAGCTAATTTTTAACAAAAAAATATCCGGATAGAAATTTTTGGTTCAAAGATTGCAAAGAAAATAAATTAAATTGGTATTTTTAGTTTTTGATCATCGAACTAATTGTTTAGAAAATGAAATATTTTGCCGTTTTAATAACCATTCTTTTTTTCAGTAATTCAATACTTCCAGCTCAGGAAACTACTTCTTCAAACTTAATTGATAAGGATAAAAAGAATTACGAAGAAAATGTATTTAATCAGGAATTTGATGAATATCAGGATACAACAAATGCAAAAAGAAATTTGTACGACAGAATCCCCGAAAAACTTCCCGATTGGGTTTTTAATCCGGTAGATTTTAGTAATCCGGCCAGAGTAGTTGCTTATTCTGATCCTAATATGGAAAAAGACGAGGCTTTTAAGCAGGCAATTTTGAGAGCTAAGGCAATTTTTGCACTAATGAATTATAGCACCATTAGTAATATTACAGATGATTATACCAATTTACACGAATCAGGAAAATACTCATTATACTCAACTAAGTTTCAGGATTTTTCTTTATCAAAGGCAACAATTCCTTATGACAATTCGGGAATTACATTGGTCGATACGTTTTATACGAAATATAACGAAGGAATTGTATTAATTAAATTTAATTACGATTCTGATTCCGAAAAAAATGTGGATACTCTTGAAGTTAAAGGAGAACATCTTCAGGTTTTCATGGAAAAAAATTTCAGACACGAAAAAATTGAGTTTTTTAATTTCTTTATAAAGGATAATATAGCAAATAGTGATTCTGCTGATTTAATTTCACAGTATAATTATAGAGTCGTAAACAGGGAATATGATATTTCATCTATTTATGGTGAAAAATTAATAATTTTTGAAGGGAGAACGTATAATTACAGAACTGATTTAGAGTTTGCCCGGGATAGTACCGATTCAGAATTAAATACTTTCAGGCTTACACGAGGCTTGTGGAATGGTTATGTTTCAGGGATTTTAAGTAACATAACAGTTTTATCAAAACAGTTAGCAAGTCAGGTAAAAAACACAAATGATTTTTACACACTTAAAAATGAAGGTTTAATCAGAACTGTTGCACGCAATAAGGTTTCCTTTGACTTTAACGATTTTAAAATGTATGAGAATCAGTTTTGTGTTGATTTAAACGGACAGATTAGATTTTGATAATTTCTTATTAAGTTATATAATACAAGTTGAGGATGCAGTTAATGATTTTGTAGACAGCTTCGTTTTTGTTTAGATTCTTTGAAAAACTTTCATCATTTGATCTCCAAAACCAATTATATAAGCTTTAGAAAGAAAATATAATTTGAAATCAATATTTATTCACTTCTTTTTTCAAAAGTAAATTAACAAGCTTAAATTTGTTATAATGAAACTCAAAATAGGGATATTATCAGGCCTGTTTATTTTGCTATCATATTTTGCACCCGCTCAAAATGACAGCCTCACTTTTTATGAATCTTATAAACTGATAAAACCTGTTTCAAAAACGATTCCGGGTTTCTCCGGAGATTTACAAACGCAGACAGCCCGGTTGAAAACCGACAAACCAATTCGTGTAAAAGTTTTAAATAAAGAAAATGAACCTGTTAAAGATCTGACCATAAAACTTAATAAAATTTCTGTTCCTGATGGTGATAGAAGTTTTAGATTACGCGATACTTTAATTTATACAGATTCGTTCGGAATTGCTGAAACATTTGTGATTTTGGGTTCGAAAGAAGGAATGTATGAAATATCTGCTCAGTTATTGGATTACCCGGAAACCAATTTTTTGATTTATAAAGTTTTTGCCAGAAAAACCAACTGGGTATTTCTCCTGATTGCTGGATTGATTGGTGGTTTAGGCTTGTTTTTGTTGGGGATGAATATGATGAGCGACGGAATGCAGAATGCGGCCGGTGATAAAATGCGCTCGGTGTTAAGTCAGATTACACATAACAGATTCATAGCAGTTGGTGTTGGAACATTTGTTACTATGGTAATACAGAGCAGTAGTGCTACTACTGTAATGCTGGTTAGTTTTGTGCATTCCAAATTGATGAAATTCAGGCAAACCACTGGCGTAATTCTGGGCGCGGGGATTGGAACGACCATTACTGCACAGTTAATTGCATTTAAGTTAACTGATTATTCCCTTTTCTTAATTGGAATTGGGTTTTTGATGAATTCATTTACAAAATCAGCCAGTGTACGGAATATTGGTAAAACTATTCTTGGATTTGGGATTCTGTTTTTCGGGATGCACATTATGTCAGAATCAATGTATCCTTTAAGATCTTATGCTCCGTTTATTGATTCAATTGTAAAACTGGAAAATCCATTGTTAGGAATACTTGTTGGAGCCGCATTTACAGCTTTAATTCAAAGTAGCAGTGCTTTTATTGGTATAATGATTATCTTATCAACACAGGGATTGTTAAGTCTGGAAGCATCAATTCCACTCTTATTTGGTGCGAATATAGGTACAGCTATTACAGCTATTTTAGCAAGTATAAAAACAGACAGGGAAGCAAAACAAGTTGCTTTAGCACATACTCTTATAAAAGTAATTGGTGTTTTGATTTTTATATTCTGGATTCCGCAGTTTGCAGAAATTGTTAGATTTTTATCACCTAAAAGTTTCTCAGTTAATGATGAATTTACTGTTTTAGCAAATACTGTTCCGCGCCAAATAGCCAATGCTCATACCGTTTTTAATATAGTCCTTACTTTCTTAATTCTTCCATTTACAATTGTTTTTTCAAAGTTAATTGAAAGAATTCTACCGTTAAAAATTACCGAAGAGCCAATTTTAAGAACAGTTTATCTCGATTATAGCATGGTTAAAAATTCTTCGTTAGCACTAAGTTTAGCCAAGAAAGAAACGATCCGAATGGGTAAATTAGTTCAGAATATGACAGCAGACATTATAATTCCATATTTAGTTAAAAAAACAGAAGTTATTTATGACATAAACGAAAAAGAAAAGGAAGTTAATTTTTTGCGTGATCAGATTAATGATTTTATATTAAAAATTACCCGCGAGAATCTGAATGAAGAGCGCGTAAATGAATCATTCCAGTTGATGTATACTGTAAAAGAATTTGAGCAAATTGCTGATATCATATCTACAGTTATGATAAAAAAAGCTGAACAATGGAGTAAGATGGACTTTGAATTTTCTGTGGATGGCAAAAATGAGATTATTAATTATCATACAAAAACCCAAAAACAATTAAGCAGAGCGTTGGATGTATTTGAAAATGTAAATTTGGAAAAAGCAAAAGCAATGAAAGAGAAATACAGACGATATCGAAATATGGAAATCGAGTTGGAAAAACAGCATTTTGAACGCTTAAAAGACGAAATTATTGAAACTATATCGAGTAGCAAAACACATGTTGAACTAATGACCATGCTCAGAGCAATTAACGGACATGCTACAAACATTGCAAGGATATTATTAAAATGGTCAAAAAAGGAGTGATATTATATGAGTAAGTATAAATTGATTCAGGTTTCAGATAAATTTTCAAAAAAGGAATTTATTCGCTTTCCGGCCAGGTTGTATAAAAATGAAAAACAATGGGTACGTCCGTTAGATCAGGATATTGAAAATGTATTTGATCCATCAAAGAATAAGCTTTTCAGAAATGGCGAGGCTTCCCTATGGATACTTGTAAATGATAAAGAAGAAACCATTGGCCGGATAGCAGTATTCTACGATAAAAAAACTGCCGCCCGAAATGATCAACCCACAGGAGGAATGGGGTTTTTCGATTGTATAAATGATACAGAAGCTGCATTTACTTTATTTGATAAATGCAAAGATTGGTTACAGGAAAAAGGAATGGAAGCAATGGACGGACCTATAAATTTTGGTGATCGTGATCGTTGGTGGGGATGCCTGGTTGATGGCTTTGAGTATCCTCCAAATTATTGCATGCCTTACAACTTTCCTTACTATAAGGATTTGTTCGAAGCTTATGGTTTCGAAAATTACTTTAATCAGTATACTTATTATCGGTTAGTTAACAAAGAAGGCTTAAGCGATGTAATAAAAGAGAAGGCGGAGCGATTAAAACGAAACCCAAAATATCATTTTGAACACTTTGATAAGAAAAATCCTGAAAGGTTTACCGAAGATTTTAGAGTAATATATAATAAAGCCTGGGCAAGATTTCCAGGCGTTTCAGAAATGAAGCCTGCTCATGCAAAAGTTTTAATGAAAAGCTTAAAACCCATTTTAGATGAGCGTATTATGTGGTTTGCTTATTTTGGGAACGAACCAATTGCTTTTTTTCTTCAGGTACCCGAGATAAATCAAATTGTTAAATACCTGAATGGTAAGATGAACTTAATTGGGAAGCTTAAATTCCTGTTTTACAAATCAATAGGGAAATGCGATACTGTTTTAGGATTGATTTTTGGCATTATTCCTGAATACCAGGCAAAAGGAATTGAAGGTGGAATTGTAATGGCTTTTGCTAACGAAGCTTTAAAAAAGAATTTTCCATATAAACACCTGCAGTTTAACTGGATTGGAGATTTTAATCCAAGTATGATGAAAGTATTACAGCAGGTAGGATCCAAAATTTTAAAAACACATGTTACTTATCGATATTTATTCGACAGAAGCAAATTGTTTAAACGGGCAAAAAAAGTTAATGTGTAACAAAGAATTAAACTTTTTACAGAGGATATTGTTAGATTGCTCTATATATTTTTCATAACCCAAATAATTGAAAAAATGATTACAGAAACAGTATTATTCGCTTTTGGTTTAACCTTATTCGCTGGTTTATCAACAGGAATTGGTAGCGTTCTTGCTTTCTTTACTAAAACCACAAATACCAGATTCTTATCACTGGCACTGGGTTTTTCTGCAGGAGTAATGATTTATGTTTCAATGGTGGAAATCTTTTTTAAAGCAAAAGACTCACTTATTGCTGAAATGGGAGAAAGAATGGGCTCGTGGATCACTGTAATATCATTTTTCGGTGGCATGCTATTAATTGCTTTAATTGATAAGTTAATACCGTCAATTGAAAATCCACATGAAATTCGCATGGTTGAGGAAATGGATGAGAATGCTAAAAAAGAGTATAAAAATAAGAAGTTAATGAAAATGGGAATGTTTACGGCTTTAGCAATTGCTATTCACAACTTCCCTGAAGGATTAGCAACGTTTACAGCAGCCTTAACTGATCCTGGTTTGGGTATTGCTATTGCTGTTGCCATAGCCATTCACAATATTCCTGAGGGAATAGCTGTTTCTGTTCCTATATATTTTGCTACAGGAGATAAAAAGAAAGCGTTTTGGAATTCATTTTTATCTGGCCTGGCAGAGCCTGTTGGAGCATTAATAGGGTACTTAATTTTAATGCCTTTTTTGTCACCTACTATATTTGGAATTTTATTTGCCGGTGTTGCAGGAATCATGGTATTTATTTCAATAGATGAGCTCTTGCCGGCAGCAAGGGAATATGGAGAGCACCATTTATCAATTTATGGCTTAGTATTAGGAATGATGGTTATGGCTGTTAGTTTATTAATGTTTATTTAAGAAAAAAGTATAGTGATTTGAATTGCGGGAATCACCAATAAAAGTATTTCAATACTCCCGACCCTAAGTTCAATCTTATTTAAAAAGGTTTAAAACCAGTATCTTTTTTTTAAAACGCTTAATTGTTGATATTCATGCCATTAATCCTTTTTGTTTAAAAAGTGCGAAAAAAAACTTCAAGTTAAGGGGTCACCTCTTGTGGTTTTTGGGAATTAACAGGTAGAAGCATAGTTCTTTTTTTTAATTATGCTTAAATTTATTTTTGTTTTTTAAACCTAAAAATTAATAATGTATTGACAAACCTCAGTAAAATAGTATTTTTGTTTGGAATAATTGGATTTATTGCTTTTAGCTGTGAGAAAGATGATGATGAGCCAATTAAATTAGCCGAAGGTTATATTGTTGGTTTTGACCCTTGCACCATAAACCATCATTACAGAATAGGATATGTTATCATATCAACAGATTTAAAAGATACATTGGTTACCTATAACCTTTCTGACAGTATTTATAAAATGCCAGCAAATGTTATTAGTAATATATCCGATACTCTTTACAAAAATATATCCGATACTCTTTACAAAATCCCAGAATCATATTTTCAAAATTATAGGAATTCTACTTATTTTCCTGACTCATTACGCTATAAGTATGAGGTTAAGATTTTATATTTAATCGCTAATGAAAATGAAATGATTTTCAATCTATGTACAACTGATATACTTTTTTTACATTTCATTCAGGTAATCATCAAATCTGCAACAAATTAATAACTAATCTAAAGCGGCATTAAAACTAAAAATTTATGATAAACATAAGTAAAGTATTATTCCTGTGCGGAATAATATTTTTAATGGTATTTAGTTGTGAGGAAGATATTGTGGATACAGGAGACCTTGAACCCATGGAGATTAAAAAAATTACTGATTTTGGTTGTGATGATTGTTATTTATTGTTAAAGCCAGAATATGTTAATGATGCCTATTATTTGATTTATTCCGAAAGTGATATTACAAAATATGTAACAGGGGAGAATATCCCCAAAATTGATTTTGAAAAATACTTATTAATAATCGGAACAAAGAGTATCGATGGAGGAGGCTCAATTACTGATGAAAAAGCAGAGGGGAATAATATTGAAATTATATACAGAATAACAATTACCAGAGATGATACACATATAGCTGGAATATCATTACCTTATCATGCCTTCCTGGAGAAATCAATTAAAGAAAAAGCAGTTCGTGTTGAAGTAATAGTAAAACCTTAAATGAATTAATTATTACTATCCCCAATATACATTACGAGTATCTCATATCTATTTTAAAACGGCTTAAATCCAATAATTTTCCGAACTTCTTTAACTGTTTTTGCTGCACTTTCTCGGGCTTTTTCTGCTCCCATTCCTGCTACTTTTCTTAAATAGTCTTCATTTGCAGAAATATCCAGAATCTTTTCGCGAATTGGAGAAGTGAAATTAATAATATCTTCAGCCAGTTGCTTTTTTAAATCGCCGTATCTTATTTCGCAATTTGCATATTTTTCTTTAAAGAAATCTATTGTGTTTTTTTCAGAAACAACATCCATTAAAGTAAATAGATTTTGAATTGGCTCAGCCATTTCGGAATTCATTTCAGTTGGTCCGCTATCAGTTACAGCGTGCATAACTTTTTTGCGAATAACTGCCGGATCATCAGCTAGGTATATTCCATTCCCTTCTGATTTTCCCATTTTACCGGTTCCATCCAGACCAGGAATTTTAATTAATGCCTCACCAAAATTATAGGGTTGTGGTTCTGTAAAGTATTCAACTTTGTACATATTGTTAAAGCGACGTGCAAATTTACGTGCCATTTCAAGATTTTGTTCCTGATCTTTACCTACCGGTACTTTTGAAGCATTATGAATAAGAATATCCGCCGCCATTAAAACAGGATATGTTAACAAGCCGGCATTTACATTTTCAGGTTGTTTACGAACTTTATCTTTAAATGATGTAGTTCTTTCCAGTTCGCCAATATAGGCGTTCATGTTAAGAAGCAAGTATAATTCTGTCACTTCCGGAACATCGCTTTGAAGATATAATGTAGCTGTTTCGGGGTCAAGTCCGCATGCCAGATATTCTGCTAAAACCTGTTTCACACTTCCGTGTAAATCTCCGGGAGTTGGGTGTGTAGTTAATGAATGATAATCAGCAATAAAGAAAAAGCAATTATTTTCATGCTGCATTTTAACAAAGTTTCTTAATGCACCGAAATAATTCCCAAGATGCAGATTTCCTGTTGATCTGATTCCACTAACAACGGTTTCCATAAAGATTTATTTAATATATTGTTTGATTATAGTACTTTTGCAAAAGTAAAAAATGTTTATTAATAAATAAGCTTCTTCTTTTGCTTTTATAAAAAGATATCAATTAATAAGCAAGACATAAGAAGAAGATTAAAAAACATAATATGGCTTTAGTTAGATTTTTGTTAGTTGTCTTGATAATATATTTTGTAATAAGAATTTTTACGAGGTATGTTTTTCGTTCCTGGTTAAAGAACGCGCAAAGCAACTTTAAAAATCAGGAGTCTCAGAATAGTCAAAAGAAAGAAGGAGATGTTACCATAAACACAAAACCGAATAAGGGTAAAAAGATAGACAAAGATGAAGGTGATTATGTAGATTACGAGGAAATCGATGAATAAAATTAAAACTACCAGCCTCCACCACTTATTAATAATCCTGTAGAATAAGTTACATCACCTATTTGAAAAGGCAACGCTATATATGGTTCCAGTATAGCATATCCAAAAAGATTTATCCTTAATGATGCCCCCAGACTATAGATTGGCGTGTAATAGTCAGGAGTAGGATTCCAGTAAAACCTGATGTCGCTGGTTGATAGCCACGGGAATTTATCTTTTGTCCAGGAGACGCCTGCATCAAAAAACAGTACTATATCTGAATACAGGTATTTGGATTTTATTAATGAGAGCCTTTTTATTCCGGTAAACGGTATTCTGATTTCGGAGTTAATTACTAAAACTTTACTTCCGTTTATTCTTGAGAGACTGAGTCCTTCATCTGAAAATAACTGATTAGATGAATATATTGCATTGAAGTTATAACCTCTGATTAAATACTCGTTACTCAAAAAAATTGGATATAACCCATTTGCATCTTTCCCATAACGGCCGTAATGTAATGCCCTGAAAGATAAGTTAAGTGGCCTGAAATAGAAATATTTACGAAGATCAAAGCTTAAGCTTGTAATATTGTAATTATCAAACATTTGTCCAACCTGTATACGATATCTGTATCCATTAAGAGGAGATGTTATTCCAAAATCAGAATCGTCTCCGACAAACGCTATATAACTACTGCCAACATTAAATGGTTCGGGAACATTTTCAACTTTACCTTTGGATTGTCCCAGATAATACCAATTCTGTGTATAATAGTAATTTAAACTATCTATTCGATAACTGTATCTCGCATAAGACAACCCACCTTCAAACCTGAGTTTTGACGATAAAGGGTATTGAGAAAAGAAAGATAAATTTTCTTCAAATATTCTGACTAAACTGTAATTTGTAACATTTATCAGTGTTCCGTTTGAAAGTGTATCAGGAAATATTGAGTAATACATTCCTCTATAAGGATAATGAGAAAAAGACCCTCCCAGGGTAATTCGATTTTTAGAATTTATATAAGCGAGCTGACCTCCAAAATCATAAACTTCACCATTAATATTTAACATAGTATAAATTTGATGATGTTTAAGCATGTCACTAAAAAGCAGGCTAACACCACCTGAAATAAAAGTCCCGTATGAACTTTGAGCTACTCCCATTCCTGTTGATCCAATATATTCCAGTTCAAATTTTGGATCGTACCTTTGTATTGTAAAGGAATCTTCGGGTAACGACATAGAGTAGTCCAGATTGTGGTCGACTACATTAAAAATTCGGATTTTACCCGGAGCCAAAGATTCAGCATCCAGATTAACTACATTTGGGTCCACAGGTATTTGTAAGAAATCTTCAGGGTTTGCAACATAGATCTCATATTTTTTATTTCTATATAATGTGTATGCAACTTCCCCTGTTTTTCTTGATACACTATATGCCGGTGCAAGATCGGTTATTCCGCTTATTCCGGTTGCAAATTTTGTAAGCTTAAAAACTTCGCCTGTATGTAAATGATATTTGTATAAGTTTCTAAAGCCATCAGCATTGGATAAAAAATAAATTGATGAGTCAGAAGGTGAATATTGGGGACTATATATATTAGCTCCAGCAAATAAATCATATACAATAACCTGTTTGGTTTCTTTTTTAAGAATACATAATCTGTATGAGCCATAAACCTGGTTACCTAAGTCAGTATCGGGTCCTCTTTCAGAAATAAAAGCAATTTCGCTTCCATCTGCTGACCATGAAGGCTGAAGGTCTGAATAGTAATCATCAGTTAACTGTTCAATATCTTTAGATTCAAGATTGTAAATATACAAATCACTTTTTCCTTTTACCAGGCCGTTAAATAATATTGATTTTCCGTCAGGAGACCACTCAGGGTTAATTAAGGCATCAATTCCGTTTATTTCAATTTCTTCTGAGGAATTTACTTTATTATTTTTAAGTGTAACAATTAAAAATTTATTAGTTCCTTTTGTGAAGGTAGTCATAATGTATTTTTCCCCGTCAGGCGACCAGCACCCGGCTTCTTCTATGTAATTAAAATCATCAATATGCGATTTTCTGAGTGAAGAAGTTAATTTTGAAATAATTTTATTGCTTTTTGTTTCGGCAAGCAATAAATCTATATTAATGACTTCTTTATTTGAGAGAAATGTAATGTATTTACCGTCAGGGCTTAAAACCGGCGACAAATTAATTTCACCGGCACTTTCTGTATTAAACATTATTTTACCAACAGGAGCAATTGTATCAATAAGAAATTTATTGTAATGATTTTTAACGGAATTATTCCAGAGTACTGATAAACTATCCGAATCAACTCCTAAATGCACCTTAAATGCAAATTCTATTCCTGCTTTTAATGAAAGATAAAATAACGGTTGCATAACATTATCTCCCCATACACCGGTAGTATAAGCCCAAAATGCATGACCATATCTATAAGGAAAATATTCTCCCATTTTTCGGGTCATATCTTTTATAGTCGGAATATCATCATTTATAACCGCATCGCGCATCCACATTGAAGTTCTGTTATCTGACGAACCGATAGATAAAAACTCAGCCATGCCTTCAATCATCCATAAAGGTGTATTCATTAAAGACGAAAAAGATAAACTATCATTTTCTCTTACAAGGTTATACTGAAAAACATGCACCATTTCGTGCCCGAGCACATGATCGGTTTCCTTATTGGAAACCATTACAGGTATAACAACCCGGCTTCGTAACCCTTCGGTTACACCACCTGTACCCACTCCAATAATGCCTGAAATAACAGTTGTTTGTTTAAAATCGGTAGTATTGTTATATAAAATTACCGGGCTATTTTCAAGAGAATCAGAAAACATTGCATAATGTCTGGTATACCATCTTTCAGATAACTGACCAAGGTTTAGCAGAAAGGTGTCGTTTTTTAAATAATTATATATTTCAAAATGAGGAGTGTTATAAACGTCAAAGTCAAAATGATCGTACATAACTTTGTTTTGACCAAATTGAGGAAAAATGTCTGTAGAAAAAGAGATAGAAAAAATTACTAAGATCAGAATTCTTTTCATATCCGTAAATTTAAAAAAAGATATGAAAACTGCCTCAAATTTTATATAAAATAGGACTATATAAAACAAAAAAAGGGAGACACGGGTCTCCCTTTTAATATAATATTAAAAATTATTGAAAATCCTGAGATGATTTTTTATAACCTGCTATTAATATAGGATAAAGATTAATAGTAACTCCAAGTGATGTGCATTCTTCAATAACGTCATTTAAAGTGTAATTTGTCAGATCGCCTTCTAAAGGTGGAGCATCACCAATAACAATCATTATTCTTTTAGATCCGGAAGTCCATGACATATCGCTAACGGTATTAACAATTCCATCATAAACAGATTCTGGCCAATCGCCGCCGCCATATACAGAAATAGTATTTATAAATTCTGACGGAATAGAATAAATTGTTGTTAAATCTTCCCAGTCGTACCATCCGTATGGATCTTCATTTAAATCATTATATACAGCTGCGCCAACTCTTGTACCTGAAGGTAATGCAGCCATAATATTTGAAATCGCCTGCTGAACCTGGTAAATATCATCAACCATACTTGCTGTATTATCGATAAGGAAAACTAAATCGGTATTAGGAACGGCATGGTTTGAAATAATTTGATTTATCATTGTTGGAACTTCTGCTGCTGAATATGCATTATATGTTATACCGTCTGTATATTCTGCAAGGACATCAAAAGCTTCAGCTGCCGTGAGTGTTGTTGTTATTCCTAAAATAGGATCACTGAGTGCACCGGTAGAGCTTCCACTGTATGCCTCCACCCGGTAATAATAAGTTGTTCCGGAAAGGACATCCCAATCTTCGTATGAAGTAGCAGATGTTATACCAATTTTTGTATATATTAGTTCTGTGGGCTCATAAACAGAGTAATCATAATCTGCCCGGTAAATGTTATATCCGTCAGCATCTGAAACGGCATCCCATGAAATAATAACCTTAAGAGAATAATCGTCGCTTGTATACACATTTTCGACAATTGATAGATTTACGTCTTTCTCACATGAAGTGAAGACTAAAGCAAATAAAGAAATAAATAAAAACAAAATTTTCGTGGTTCTCATAGTGGGTTTTTAATGTTCTATAAAAAATTAGTTATTTAATCTAAATTGAAACAATTTAAATCAAAAATAGTTTACTAAAATCAAATTTTGATAAGATGATTATTCTTATACACGAATAATCTTAATAACTTGATAAGTTTTAGGTAAGATTAATTATCAGAACAATCCGGAATCATTGTTGTTTTCATAAACCTCATCAATTAATAATTTACTTTCTTTAGATGCCTCAACAGCAAGTTGGTCGCATCGCTCATTTTCGGGGATATTGGCGTGTCCTTTTATCCAGTGAAACTTAACATAGTGTTTTCTGTAAATTTTTAAAAAACGGATCCAAAGATCCGGGTTTTTCTTTTTTTTGAATTGCTTTTTCTCCCAGTCAAATAACCAGCCTTTTTCAACAGCATCGGAAACATATTTAGAGTCAGTATATATTTCAACGTTACTATTTTCAAATTTGAGTGTTTCAAGCGCAACAATAACAGCTAATAACTCCATTCTGTTATTTGTAGTTTTTCTGAATCCTTCTGAAAGTTCTTTTCTGTGTTGCCCGGCTTTCATTACAATTCCGTATCCTCCCGGACCAGGATTTCCACGCGCAGCACCATCAGTATATATTATGATTTTTGACATAAATTTTATTTAAGGTATAAATATAAAAAAATAAAGGGATACATTTTCGTGCATCCCCTTTTAGATATTAATTTAAACCGATTATTTAATAATGGTCATTTCATTAATTAATCTTTGCGCTCCGGCAAATTTTTCAATAATAAATAGTGTGTATCGAACATCAACATTTATACAACGTTGCAATTCTGATTCAAAAACAATATCACCACTCATTGCTTCCCAGTTTCCGTCAAAGGCAGTTCCAATAAGTTCTCCTTTTGAATTAATAACAGGACTTCCTGAATTTCCGCCCGTTATATCATTTGTAGAAAGGAACGCAACAGGCATTTCACCGTTTTTTAGTCCATATTGTCCGTAATCTTTATTGTTATAAAGGTCCTTTAGTTTCTCAGGAACAACAAATTCCCAGTTATCAGGATCTTCTTTTTCCATTACACCTTTTAATGTAGTTATATAGTTATAATGTACTGCATCCATTGGATAGTAGTCTAAAACTGAGCCATAGCTTAAGCGCATAGTGAAGTTGGCGTCCGGATACATGGCTTTACCTTTGTTCATTTCCATGATACCGCCAATATATAATCTGTGACCTTTGTCAAAATCACGATTTATCACATCTAGTTTTTCAACTATTTTATCATATTTTTCGTTTATAGAATTAGCTGCCACAAAAGCAAGATCTTTTTCTAAAAATTCTTTTGATGGATTTTCTAAAAACTTAAATAATTCTGCTTTATCTGTGAAAATAGAGGATTCAAACATTTCGTTTGTAAACTGCTTGTAATCATTGCCATATCTGCTTTTAATTGTATTGTAGATTTCGGGATAAAATTGCTCATCAACATTCTCTGCAAATACCTTTAACATAACAGGTATAACTTTTTGATCTGTTGGTGCATTATAATTTTTATAAAATTTTTCAGCACTTATTTTAAGATCATTTACAGTACTTTCAAATACTTCTTTATTTTCAGAACCAAATTCATCATAAAGATTTTTCGCATCATACGCAATATCAAAAATTTCCATAGCTTTTAACATGCTTTCACTTATATATTGTTTTGCATGTAAATACTCTTTTCTTGAGTTAACAGAATTATTAATTAATGATAAAGCTTCACCATATTGTACTTTTCTTTTTGAATCTACACTAAGCCAATTCGTAAAATTATTTTCGTTTTCCTCCTTCTTTTCAATAACCTTAAGTTTTTTAAGAGCGTTATTCATTCCAATTGAATTTTTCCAGTAATTGGCTGATCCTGCATATTTATTAGCATATTTAATTCGAACAGTATCATTAGCAAGCATATCTTCCAATAATATTTCCTGTCGGATTCCCCGAATAAATATTCTGTTTGTATTCGTTATTTTAATTAGTTCATCAATCTCCATTGATGTCATATACCTGTCTGTTCCTCCGGGATAACCCAAAATCATAGCAAAATCGTTTTTCTCAATACCCTTAATTGAAATTGGCAAATGATGTTTTGGCTTGTAAGGAACGTTGTCTTCTGAATAATCTGCTGGTTTGTTATCTTTATTAGCATAAATTCTAAAAAGAGAGAAGTCCCCAGTATGACGGGGCCACATCCAGTTGTCGGTATCGGCACCAAATCTACCTATCGATGACGGAGGAGCTCCAACCATTCTTATATCAGTAAATTTCTCATAAACAAGCATATAATATTTATTACCACCATAAAAGTTTTTAATTATTGCGCTGTAATGTGTTCCTGCTGTAGCTTCCCTGGCTAGATTGTCACCTTTAATTGTAGCTGCATCTTGCCTTTCTATTTCTGTCATACCATCAAGAAATACAGAATAAATTTTATCTGTAACATCTTCAATACGAACAAGAAATGTGATATTAAGCCCTGGAGTTGGTATTTCGTCTTCCATTGATGCTGCCCAAAATCCATCTGTTAAATAATCATGTTCAGGAGAGCTGTGTTGTTGAATATTTCTACGTCCACAATGATGATTGGTTAAAACAAGTCCCTGATCTGAAATTACTTCTCCGGTGCATCCACGACCGAACATCACAATGGCATCTTTTAAACTTGTTTTGTTAATACTGTAAATTTCTTCTGCTGACAATTCGCAACCCATTTGCTGCATTTCATCAATATTTAATTCCTGAATTAGTGGTAACAACCACATTCCTTCATCAGCCTTTATTGAAATATTAAAAAGCAAAATGACACTAAAAAAAGCTAATATTTTTTTCATGTTGTATTGATTTAGATTATATGAATTTTCTTTAGAATAGTTAATAATTTTTAGATTGAATAATATGTGTTTAGTTTAATTTAAATTAAAAAGGATTGATTTTTAATATACCTTTGTTTCGGATTTTTACTCAATAATTTTGAACAGATCAATTAATTATGATAGAAAATAAAATAGATATTTTGACTTTATCTCTTGACGAAATTAAAAATATTTTAGTTAAAAATGGAGAAAAAGCTTTTCGGGCAAAACAAATTTATGAATGGCTATGGAAAAAGCCTGTAACTGGTTTCGAAGGAATGACGAATATCTCAAAAGACCTAAGGACTTTATTAGATGATAATTTTATAATTCAGTCGGTTAAAGTTGAGGATTTACAGGTAAGTAAAGACAAAACCATAAAAATTGCATTTAAACTATTCGATGGAGCTTTAGTTGAAGGAGTTTTAATCCCCTCAGAAAACAGGGCGACAGCATGCATATCGTCACAGGTTGGATGTAATTTGGGATGCGAATTTTGTGCTACGGGAAAAATGGGCCTCACAAGAAATTTAAGCGTTGGTGAAATTTATCATCAGATTGTGGAAATTGTGAAACTGGCTGATGATAAATATAATCTTTCGTTAACAAATATTGTTTTAATGGGAATGGGAGAACCATTGTTGAATTATGACAATGTTTTGAAATCAATGGAAATGGTTTCATCCGAACAAGGTCTCGCAATGTCTCCGCAACGAATTACACTTTCAACAGTTGGTTTGCCAAGGATGATAAAAAAACTTGCAGACGATCATGTTAAGTTTAATCTGGCAGTTTCGTTGCATTCGGCTAATGATAAAAAAAGAAGTGAATTTATGCCCGTTAATAAACGGAACTCATTGTCTGAACTTAGAGATTCGCTGGTTTATTTTAATGAAAAAACAAACCAACGCATAACCTTTGAATATTTATTGATGGAAGGTATAAATGACTCATTAAAAGATGCGCAGGAGTTCGCTGAATATTGCAAGAGTTTTCCTGTAAAAATTAATATTATCGAATACAACTCAACAAGCGATAAGCGATTTAAAAAATCGCCGAACGATTCGTTTAATGAGTTTGTCACTTTTATGAAAAGTAAAAACCTTGTTGTGAACGTTCGTCGTAGCCGTGGAATGGATATTGACGCAGCTTGTGGGCAATTGGCAGGGAAGAAAAAATAGTTCTCTGTTTTTTTGAGATTCCTAATCTCCGCTTAGCTTCGTCAGGAATGACAAGTTCCATTTAATTAAGATCTAAAGTTAATTGTTCATCTAAAAGCCTGAATGTCATTCGATGAAACGGAGTTGTTCCGAACTCTTTGATTGCCCGCCGGTGTTCTTTTGTTGGGTACCCTTTGTTTCTTTTCCAGTTATACTCCGGATGTTTCTGGTGTAAATCATTCATAATATCATCGCGGTATGTTTTTGCCAGAATGGATGCTGCTGCAATGGAATAATATTTTGAATCACCCTTTACAATACATTGATGTGGGATGTTTTTGTATTTTATAAACTTATTTCCATCTATTATTACATGATCAGGTAATATTTTAAGAGAATCAAGGGCTTTATGCATGGCCATAATTGAAGCTTTTAAAATATTGAGTTCATCAACTCCTTTATTATCAATAATGCCAATGGCGTACGAAATGGCTGTTTTTTCAATCTCTTCACGAAGTAAATACCTGTTTTTTTCGTTTATTTTTTTTGAATCGTTCAAAACCGGATGAGCGAAATCTGCCGGAAGAATAACTGCTGCAGCAACAACAGGTCCTGCAAGACAACCACGACCGGCTTCATCGCAACCAGCTTCTACAACTCCCTGCTCAAAAAAGCTAAGTAACTGTGTTTTAATAGTCATACATTACTTTTTCGATACTATTCCAGAATTTACCAGCAGTTTTATCCCAACTAAATTTTTGTCTTTGAGTTTTACCTTTTTCTATAAACTTATTTCGAAGATCAGAATCACTGTAGATTTTTTCCATTGCATCAGCAATGGATTTTACAGAAAACGGATTAGCAAACAGGGCGGCATCTCCTGCCACTTCAGGCATAGATGTAACATTGGAAGTTATTACTGCTGTGTCACAATACATAGCTTCAATAATAGGAATTCCGAATCCTTCGAAATAGGGCACGAAAGTTAAAGCAAGTGCTGCGCTGTAAAGATTTTTAAGCTGGACAGGATTTAATCTGCCTGTAAAAACGACATCATTCTTAAAGATCATTTTGTTAAAAACATCTTTTATGCTTTTTGTTTTAAACATTTTCCCGCCTACAATAACCAGCTTCAAATCACTTCTGGTTTTGGATTTAAACAAATCAAATGCTAAAAGAAGATTTGCAACATTTTTACGTGGACTTAAAGCTCCTACAAAAATAAAAAAGTCAACTCCTTCAGTATACTGTTGTTTAGTTTTTATTATTTCCTCATCAGGCGATGGTTTATATACTTCATTTGATCCATTATAAACTACATCAATATTATCGGAGTTTATATTAAACTGTTGGGCAATATCCTGTTTTGAGAATTCAGAAACGCTTACTATTTTATTTGCTTTTTGTGCAAAACGCGGAAAAAAATATTGATAATAATTCCTAATACCAAAAGGGAAATCTTTTGGATTATGCATAAAACTGACATCGTGAATAACCACAATAGACTTAACGTCAGGCCTTAACGACAAATAGCCGTCTGGCGAAATAAAGATATCAGCATCGATTTGTTTCAGAATTTTTGGAATTGATTTTTCGAACCAGTAATAAAATAAAACCGGATGTCGCGCTTGCGGGCCGATAACAACAGGATAAACATTATCAGAAAAAATAAATTCCTTATCATATGGTCTGTCAAAAATAAAATAGAAATTATGTTCCGGATGATTCTTTGTGATCCGTTTCATAGTTTCGTAGGTAAACCAACCAATACCTTCCAGTTTGTTTTTTAATAAAACTCTTGTGTTAACAGCAATATTCAAATGGGAACAGTTTTAATGGATTATCATATCTTTGTAACAAAGATGCTAAAAAATTGAAGAACTTAATAAAATACATACTTCAAAAAACTTTCGGACTGCATAATTACCTTTTTTTATTTGCCCGATATGTAATTTTAAAATTACCATACGATAAAAATGAGAAAGATTTTTTGAGATTTATGGACATAATTGAAGATGGAGAACATGTGTTGGATATTGGTGCCAACATTGGTGTAATGACATACTGTTTTTCAAAAAAACTTCCTGAATCAGCGGTGCACTCATTTGAACCGGTATTAGATAATATAAAAGTATTAAAAAGAATTGTAAGGAAAAATAATTTGTTAAATGTGAAGATTTATCAACATGCAGTTGGAAATAAAAATGATAAGGTTAAAATGGTAATGCCTGAATTTAATAAAGTTTATTTTCATGGTTTAAGTCATGTTGAGGAAATAAACAAAAAAAATAGTGGGCATTTATATGATGTTGAGATGAAGCGTTTGGATGATATTGAAGAGCTTAAGAACATAAAAATAAATGCTGTTAAAATTGATGTTGAGGAGTATGAGTATAATGTACTCAAAGGTGCTGAGAAATTAATACAAAAAAACAGGCCCGTGATTTATTGTGAGCTATGGGAAAGTGAAAATAGGGAAAGAAGTTTAGGGTTTATCAGCAAATTAAACTACAAAGTATTTATAAATCAGGAAAATATTTTAAAAGAATACAAAGAAAGAAAGGGATATCAGAATTTTTTCTTTATTCCGGCAGAACGTTGTGATTACCTGAAACTTTAGTAACTTTATATTTCTAATTTACTTATTGTGAAAAGAAAGTTTTTCACCAATCTTTCGTTATTATTATTACTTAATCTGTTGATTAAGCCATTCTGGATATTTGGCATCGACCGGACTGTTCAGAACGTTGTTGGTGCCGAAGAGTATGGCCTTTACTTTTCGCTTTTCAACTTTTCTTTATTGTTGAATATGCTGCTCGATTTAGGAATTACTAACTACAACAACCGGAATATAGCACAGCATAATCAATTGTTAAGCAAATCATTATCGAATATTGTTGGATTAAAGCTATTGCTGGCAATATTGTATGCTGTGGTTACTATTGTTGCAGGCTTTTTTATTGGTTATGACTGGCGACAGTTTCAGATTTTATTATTCCTGATTTTAAATCAATTTATTGCATCTTTTATCCTATATCTTAGGTCGAATCTAAGTGGGTTGCATTACTTTAAAACCGACAGTTTTATTTCTGTGCTTGATCGTGCATTAATGATTTTAATTTGCAGCGTTTTACTTTGGGGAGGAATAACAAATACTGATTTTAGAATTGAATGGTTTGTTTATGCTCAAACTGTAGCTTATGTATTGACTATGTTAATTACACTTGTGATTGTTTACAACAAGGCAGAACTATTAAGTTTGAATTTTGACAGAAGATACTTTCTTGCTACATTGAAAAAAAGTTATCCATATGCATTACTGGCGCTTTTAATGGTTTTTTATTACAGGGTCGATTCGGTAATGCTGGAAAGATTGCTGCCTGATGGAAAAGTGCAGGCAGGAATTTATGCGCAGGGTTTCAGAGTTTTAGATGCAGCAGCAATGTTTGCTTTTCTTTTTGCAGTGCTTCTTCTTCCCATATTTTCCCGAATGATAAAACAGAAAGAGTCGGTTAATCAGTTAACTCTCTTTTCATTTTTATTGTTAATTGTACCTGTTCTGGGTGTAACTTTTGCATCTTATTTTTACAGAGTTGAACTAATAGATTTGTTATATCATCAGCATGTTGAAATATCCTCATCGATATTTGGAGTATTAATATTGTGTTTTATCGGAATATCATTTGGTTATATTTTTGGAACTTTACTTACTGCTAATGGCAATTTAAGGGAATTAAATATGTTAGCAGCCGGAGGAGTTGCAATAAATATTATATTAAACCTGATTCTTATACCAAAGTATTTTGCACTGGGTTCTGCAATAGCAAGCTTAATAACGCAATCCATTGTAGCAATTACTCAGGTTATTATTGCGAAAAGAATATTTAAATTTAATATCAATATTAAAAGAATTGCGATATTATCACTTTTTGTAGCAGGTGTTTTTGCAATTGCAAAACTTTCCATTCATGTTGATCTGTTCTGGATGTATAAATTTGTGGGAATTATTGTTTTATCGCTGATTCTTGCTTTTGTTTTCCGGTTAATTAACCTCAAAGTATTATATAATCTTTTTAAAAATGGGGAGTAAAAATCAGGAGTATCCAAAAAGTCAATTAATAGTCATTCTGAGCGAAGTCGAAGAATCTGTTTTATTTAATATTGAGATGTTTCGACTTCGCTCAACATGACAAGTCTGATTAAAATATTACTTTTTGGATAATTCCGGCAATAATTTATTTAAACTTCTTAAGAATCGTTTTAATATCTGCTAACTTTGTTTTAAGGATTTCCTCATTATCAGCTTCGGCTAATAATCGCAAATAAGGTTCAGTATTCGAAGGGCGAACATTAAACCACCAATCCTTAAATTCAAGACGATAGCCATCAAAATCAAGAATTTCCATAGGCTCTTCTTCGGCAACAAAATAATCTTTTAAAGCCTCCATAGCTTCCTGTTTCTGTACAATTTTAAAATTGATTTCGCCGGAATTTGCATATTTGCTGATATCAGAAATTAGCTCCGACATGGTTTTTCCTTCTTTTTTAAATCGTACAAGAAGATTTAATACGATTAATGCCGCTAAAATACCTGAATCGGAATAAAAGAAATCGCGAAAATAATAATGACCAGCCAGCTCACCACCATAAATACCTTTAATCTCTCTTAATTTTGGCGCAGCATAAGCTCTTCCCACGCGCCAGGTATGCATTTTGCCTCCCAGCTTTTCAACATACTTTTTAACAGCTTTCGATGTACGAATATCTTCAAGAACAGCACCTTTTTCTTTTTCAAGAAAATAATGAGCCATAAGCCCAATAATTAAATCAGGAGAAATAAACTGTCCTTTTTCGTCAACAAACATTACCCGATCGGCATCGCCATCGAAAATAACTCCGATATCGCATTTTTCACTTAATACTGTTTTTTTAAGATCAGCAACATTTTCTTCAATTAAAGGATTTGGTTCATGATTTGGGAAACTGCCGTCAAGTTCCTCAAATAAGTAAACAGGTTTTCTCCCCAATAGTTTTTTAATTAGTAATCCGGCCATGCCGTTTGAACAATCTACGGCCATTTTAAGGTCAGAATAATCCTGAACATAAGTCTTTAAAAATTCAACATATTCGCCTTTAACTTTATAATCAACTATTTTCCCTTTTTTATCGGCAATCACAACTTCACGGGTTTGTATCATTTCGAGAAGCTCTTTTAAGCCTGTATCAAAACCAACAGGCAAAGCATTCGATTTTGAAATTTTCATTCCGTTATATTCACGTGAATTGTGCGATGCAGTAATTTGCACCGAAGCAGCAAATTTATGTTTTGCAGTTATGTAATATACCATTGGAGTCGTAGAGATGCCAATGTTATAAACGTTTGCGCCGCTATCGACAATTCCCTGAGCAAGATATTCAAATATTTCATCAGATGAAATTCGTACATCCCTGCCAACTAAAACATTATCAGCCTGTAAAAGTTCGGGTAAGAAATACCCTATTTTATAAGCATCATCTTTATTAAAATCTTCGTTATATATTCCCCGAATGTCGTATGCCTTAAAAGCTTTCATATTTTATAATAAATTAATAGAACAGAAAATTTGTGAAAGAAAGATGTTGTCCAAAAAGCCAAAAAATTGTTTGTGATTCGATAAACCTGCCTAACCTGTCCGTCCGGCAGGCGGGCGGCAGTCAGGCTCAACATGACAACTTTTTGTATTTCAGCTTGTCACACTGAGCTTGTCGAAGTGTTGATTAACTTAAAATTGTTTTTGAACAGCTCCTTCTATATTTTTTAAAGTGCAAAAATGCGATTTTTTTTATTTTGTTAAAACCTTTACGGGCTCAATTCCTAAAGTTGTTCCTTCCTGAATTGCTTTTAAAACAGCTCCCCCACCTGTAAAGATGTAGTACTTAGGGCTGTCGAGAGCAACGATGTATAATCCCGGTAATAATCTTTTTAGTTCCTGCATTGTATCACCGCCGCCGTAAAGTTTTACTGCCTCAATATTTTCATCAATTAATTCATCCAGGGCAATTGTTCCTTCGTTGAAATGTGGCGTGAAACCCATTACAGCATTAACAAATACTGTTCGCGCCGTTGAGAAAATTTTATGAATTTTATCTTCGTAAAATGATTCTTTTGCTACATCAAGAACATAATTTAGTTTTGTTCCGGGCTTTAATTCATGAATATTATGGACACGATTTTTCCCTTCAAATTTTCCTTCCAGTGTGTCTGATTCAATAATAAACGGAAGCTCAATTAATTTGCCGGGATGTTGTTCGCTGAATTCTACAAATTTTTTTGCATGAGCTACATCATCTTGTGAAATACCTTTTATCTCGATACCATATTTTGCATATAAATATGCATTATAAATAACACCTCCTAAAACCAGATAATCAGCTTTTTTAATCAAAGCATATAAAGAATCAATCTTTGTATCAAATTTTGAACCTGCCACAACAGCAATAAAAGGGGATTGTGGGCTATAAATTCGCTCAAGGTTTTCAATTTCCTTTTGCATTAAGAATCCTGCATAAGACGGTAAATATTTATTTACTCCAATAGTAGAAGCATGAGGCTGCCACGATCCGAATGCGTCATTAACAAATATGTCTGCTAATCCGGCAAGCTGATTTGCAAAACGATCCATATCAGAATCTTTTGACTCTTCGCCCTGAAACCAACGTGTATTTGGTAAGTAAATTCCGTCTATTTTACCTTCTTTCAATTCGCGGATTGAGTGATTTATTGATGTTTCAATTCCAATGTATCCTTTATTTTCATGAGGATAAAAATCAGGAATTTTCATGCTGATATGAAGTTTATTTCTGAGGTATTCAACAATTGGTTCTACCGATGTGTCCTTTCCGATTGTAATGTCTCCGGTTTTTTTGTCCCTTGGCCGTCCAACATGCGACATTAAAATTATTTTGCCTCCTTTTGCATTAATATGATACAATGTTCCGATGGTAGCATCAATTCTGTACGGATCATGAATAATCCCTTTTTTTACCACATTATGATCAACACGAACCAACACTACCTTACCGTTAAGATCTGCATCCTGTATTAATGGAATATTATATTTGTCAATCATTTTTACCTCCTGTTGAATTAGAAATTAATTAAAGAAAGGGAACACAATTTACTTCAAAATTGTTTTTTAAGCAATAAAATTAGAATCACTTTAATTCGTGATCCTAATTTGAACGATTTAATATGGTTCTTATATATCTTCCTTTATAGCTTTAAGCGCAGGCAATTCCTTTCCTTCAATATATTCAAGCAAAGCACCACCGGCAGTAGAGATATAGCTTATTTTATAAGCAAGACTATATTTGTTAACGGCAGCAATTGAGTCTCCACCACCAATTAGCGAGAAAGCTCCTTTATCTGTAGCGCGGGCAACAGCCATGGCAATTTTTAAAGTTCCCATCGAAAAATTCGACATTTCAAATACACCAATTGGTCCGTTCCAAAGTATAGTAGAAGAGTTTTCAATTACTTCAGTAAATTCGTTGGCTGATTTTATTCCAATATCCAGTCCCATCCAGCCATCTTTTATCTTATTTATTTCGCAATGCTCAATATTAGCATCATCATTAAATTCATCCGCAATAATACAATCCGTAGGCAGATAAAGGTTTACGCTGTTTTCTTGCGCTTTTGTAATAATCTTTTTAGCAACATCAATAAAATCATCTTCTATAAGAGAATTTCCAACTTTACCACCCATAGCCTTAGCAAAAGTAAATGCAATTCCACCGGCAATAATCAAATTGTCAACTTTTTCAATTAATGCATCAATGATTTGTATTTTAGTAGATACTTTTGATCCGCCAAGTATGGCAGTAAACGGCGCTTTGGCTTTCTTAAT
Organism: Bacteroidales bacterium; assembly: GCA_019038645.1. GTDB lineage: Bacteria > Bacteroidota > Bacteroidia > Bacteroidales > UBA12077 > UBA12077. The sequence goes on along the minus strand of JAHOYT010000022.1, from coordinate 29,419 downwards.
AACTTTATCAATATTGTTAATTTCATTTTCCACCAGATAACCAAACATTTTATCTTCAGGAAAAAATTTGTTAATCGTATACGTTGAAGCATGCGCTCTGTGTGCAGTTCCGAAAGCGTTAAAAACATAAGTATCTCCAAGTTCGGCTAATTGTTTCGCAAAGCTTTCATCTGCATCTGTTTCTTCTTTATGAAATCTAAGATTTTCAAGTAACAGGCATTCTCCGGGTTGGAGCACAGTAGCTGCAATTATAGCTTCTTCTCCAATGCAGTTAGCCGCAAATTTCACTTTTTTATCAAGCGCTTTTGATAAAAACGGTAGAATATGTTTTAACGAAAGATTTTCATCAGATTTTCCTTTTGGCCTGCCTAAATGAGTTAAAAATATAACAGAACCACCTTCAGCTAATATTTTCCGTACAGTAGGTAAAGCAGTTATAATTCTTGTGGCATCAGTAATTTCTCTGTTTTCGTTCATTGGCACATTGAAATCAACCCGCATCAGAACTTTTTTACCTTCGAAATTGTATCTGTCAATTGTCAAATTTTGCTTAATTGCTTTAATACTTGGCAGTTCTTTTCCTTCAAGGTATTCCAGTAACGCACCTCCGGCGGTTGATATATAACTAATTTTATGTGCTAAGCTATATTTATTTACGGCAGCAATTGAATCACCGCCACCAATTAGGGAAAATGCTCCTTTATCTGTAGCACGGGCTACAGACATTGCCGTTTTTAGCGTTCCCATTGAAAAACTTGGCATTTCAAAAACACCAATCGGGCCGTTCCAAAGTATTTTTTCAGAATTTTCGATTACTTCTGCAAATCGATTTGCAGATTTAATTCCAATGTCAAGTCCCATCCATCCATCGGGTATTTCATTGATGTTGCAATGATCAATTTTTGCACTATTTCTAAATTCATTTGCAATAACACAATCCGTAGGTAAGTATAATTTGACATTATTATTTTTTGCTTCGCTAATAATATGACGTGCAAAATCCAGGTAGGCATCTTCCACCAACGAGCTTCCTATTTTTCCTCCCATTGCTTTTGCAAAAGTAAATCCAATTCCACCGGCTATAATCAGATTGTCAACTTTTTCAAGTAAAGCTTCAATAATATGAATTTTACTGGATACTTTTGAACCTCCAAGAATTGCTGTAAATGGATGCAAGGGCTGATGCAGAATTTTATCAATATTATTTATTTCACTTTCGACCAGATAACCAAACATGCATTTTTTAGGAAAATGTTTTGCAATGGTATACGTAGAGGCATGTGCTCTGTGTGCAGTACCAAACGCATTATTTACATATACATCACCAAGACCGGCAAGGTGCCGTGCAAAACCTTCATCAGCATCTGTTTCTTCTTTATAAAATCTCAAATTTTCCAATAATAGAATTTCACCAGGATTTAAGTTTTTAGCTAATTTTTCCGCTTTTATACCAATACAATCAGGTGCAAATTTTATTTCACGACCAAGAATTTTTTTTAAATGAGGCAGAATAATTTTTAGAGACATTTTTTCGTTAAATTTCCCCTTTGGTCTTCCTAAATGTGTAAGCAGAATTATTGATCCTCCTTCAGTAATAATTTTCTGAATCGTAGGAATTGCTGTAATAATTCTAGTATCATCTGTTATTTCAAGCTTATTGTTTAACGGGACGTTAAAGTCTACCCGCATTAGTACTTTTTTCCCTGAAAAATTATAATTGTCGATAGAATACATGTTTGGAGCTTTTAGATGATGTGTTAAAGATAGAAATATATTTTATTAAACTTTTGAGTATAAGCTTAAAACTAAAATGCTTTATGCTCCGAATGCAAGCCGAATAGATTAATTAGTTGATATTAAGACCCGTAATGCACAGTGACAGGTGAAATTACATATCTTTCCCCCTTTCAATAAATTTTTTTAAATTTTGATTTGAGGTTCTTTGTGGTTTGTATTTTGTTTATTGTTATTTTTGCTAATTATCCTTCCGGGAGTTAAAAAAGTATATAAAATTATTTAGAATTTATGCAGTTTAAAGAAGTTGTTGGTCATAAGAAAATAAAGGAAAAACTAGTTCATACTATTAAGGAGAACAGAATTAGTCATGCTCAGCTATTTCTTGGAGGGGAAGGTTCAGGGAATCTTGCACTTGCTATTGCATATTCACAATATGTATCATGCGAAAATAAACAGGAACAGGATTCCTGCGGAGTTTGCGTTTCTTGTTTAAAATTTCATAAACTAGTACATCCCGACCTGCATTTTGTATATCCGGTTTCAACTTCAAAAGCTGTTAAGAAAAATCCCGTTAGTGATGATTATATTGCGCAATGGCGCGAAACAATTATTGAAAACCCATATATAAATCAAAACAAGTGGTATGAAATAATTGATGTTGAGAACAAACAGGGAATTATTAGCAAGAACGAAAGTTCTGAGATTTTAAAGAAACTGAATCTGAAAACTTTTGAATCTGATTATAAAATAATGATTATTTGGTTGCCGGAAAAAATGAATGCTTTTGCTGCAAATAAATTATTGAAGTTTATTGAGGAGCCACCGGCAAAAACTCTTTTTTTACTGGTATCTGAAAATTCAGAACAAATATTACCAACCATACTTTCAAGAACTCAATTAATAAAAATTCCTAAAATTGATAATGAAAGTATGCGAAGTGCACTTTGCGACAGGTTTGGGTTATCTCCTGAAAAGGCCAGTGATATAACTCATCTGGCAAACGGCAATTATTTAAATGTACAAAATTTGATAAATTCAACTGAAGAAGATAATTATAATTTTGATCAGTTTACACAATTCATGCGCTTATCTTATCAGCGAAAAGTTATTGAAATAATCGACTGGGTTGATGAAATTTCCAGAATAGGACGGGAAAAACAAAAGAACTTTTTATCATATACACTTAGGCTTATACGCGATAACTTTATGCTTAACATTGAAAATAGAGAGCTGGTATATCTTACGAAGCAGGAATTAGAGTTTTCAGAGAAATTTTCTCAGTTTATTAATCAGGAAAATGTTTCTCAGATTTATGAAGCATTAAACTGCGCTCATTCCGATATTGAAATGAATGCATATAATAAAATCGTATTTTTAGATTTAGCTTTAAAGGTTATTAAATTGATAAAAAAGTAATTTTCATTACTTTTGCTAATTGAAATGTCTTTATCCTAAGAGATATTTGTATTGTGAGATTGATTTTGTAGAGTATAACATGTAAGTTATGGATAACATTGAAAAAGAAAAATCAGGTAGTCAGCCTGAAAATAATATATCATCATGTAATTGCATAAAACCGGAAAGTTGTAGTAAACTTAATGCTTTCGACTGGTTGAGTGAAATCCCTGATTCGGTTCTGAAATATAATATTGTTGAAGTCCGGTTTAAGAATACCCGTAAGGAATTTTTTATTAATGCAAACTCTCTGCGACTAAAAAAAGGTGATATTGTTGCTGTTGAAGCTTCACCGGGTCATGATATAGGAGTTGTTTCAATTATGGGCGAGCTGGTAAGTATTCAGCTTCATAAACTTGGAATAAATCCTGCAGAACATGAATTTAAAAAAGTTTACAGAAAAGCAAAGCCTGCAGATTTGGAGAAATGGTACGAAGCTGTATCTCTGGAAGATTCAACCATGCTGAAAACACGTCAGGTTACTTCTGATCTTAAACTCGCAATGAAAATTGGAGATGTTGAATATCAGGGAGATAAGACAAAGGCAATATTCTATTACATTGCGGACGAGAGAGTTGATTTTCGTGAATTAATAAAGATTTTAGCTGAAAAATTTAAAATCAGAATTGAAATGCGTCAGATCGGGGCGCGGCAGGAAGCAGGAAGAATAGGCGGAATAGGATCGTGTGGGAGAGAACTTTGCTGTTCAACATGGATTACAAACTTTGTTTCTGTTACCACTAACTCTGCCCGTTATCAGGAAATTTCGCTTAATCCTCAAAAGCTGGCCGGACAATGTGGTAAATTAAAATGTTGTCTAAACTACGAGCTTGATTGTTATATCGATGCTCAAAAGGATTTTCCTTCAACGCAAATCGTACTGGAAACAAAAACAGGACAGGCACACCATAGCAAAACAGATATTTTTCGTGGTATTATGTGGTATACATTTGATCCTGTTAATCTCGTGAATTTTACACCGGTACCCGTCGAGAGAGTAAAGGAAATAATAGACCTTAATAAAAAAGGGAAGAAAGTAGATGCCCTTATTGATTTATCTTCAGCTGCAACAGAAGGTCCTCTTGATTTTAAAAATGAAGTCGGACAGGAAAGCTTAACCCGTTTTGACGAAAAGAAAATAAAGAAAAAGAAGAAAAGAAATAATAAACACAAAAGACACGGAAATGACAAAAGGCAGAATTCTTAATATCTTTTTGTTTGTATTTTTTGTTATTATATTGTGTTCATGTGACCCGCATCAGGTATATGAAAGAAACGTAGAAATTCCTGGTTTTATATGGCACAAGGATTCAATATTAAAGTTTGAAGTTGATGTTCAGGATACAATCAATCCTCACAATATTTATATTAACGTTCGAAACAGCTCAAGGTATAAAATGCAGAATTTGTTTATTTTTGTGCAGACAACGGCGCCCGGCGGATCTTTCCTTCGTGATACGTTTGAATGCTATCTGGCCGATGAACGTGGTAAATGGACTGGCAGTGGTTGGGGAGACATATATGATAATCAGTTTTTATATAAGAAAAGCATTCGATTCCCTGTTTCCGGTGTATATACTTTTGAATACATACAGGCAATGAGAACAGATAACCTGGAATTTATTTCGGATATCGGTTTAAGAATTGAAAAAGTTGAAATTCGCTAAGTTTAAAATAATGAGTTAAAGTGGTAAAGAATAAACTATCAAGGTTTGCTGAAATGGAAACTTTTAACCATGTTGTGCAACCACCATTTGATGAAGTTTTTAATAAAGATTACCGGTTAAAAGGAAAATGGGCCAAAGATTTCTTTGGTAATAGCAATCCTTTAGTTTTGGAACTCGGGTGTGGCAAAGGAGAATATACAGTTGGTCTTGCTAAACAATATAAGAATAAAAATTTTCTGGGGATTGATATAAAGGGAGCCAGAATGTGGAGAGGAGCTAAAACTGCCTTCGATGATGAAATAAAAAATGTTGGTTTTTTAAGAACCAGAGTAGATCTTACAAATTCATTCTTCGGCGAAGCGGAAGTTTCAGAAATCTGGATTACTTTCCCCGATCCTCAACTCAAAAAGTATTATAAAAGACTTACTTCAACAAGATTTCTGGGATATTATCAGGGGTTTATTAAACAAGACGGATATGTTAATCTAAAAACCGATAATGCTGATTTGTATACATATACAAAAAAGCTAATTGAATTAAATAGATTAGAACTAAGTATTGATACTAACGATCTTTATAATTCAGGAATTGTTAACGATATTTTGTCAATAAAAACATTTTACGAGAAACAATTTCTTGCGCAAGGCAAACCAATATATTATTTAAGATTTAAGTTAAATAAACAGGTAAAACTTGAAGAACCAAAAGACGAAGAATAAAGAAGGTTTTTTTAACATGGTTTACAATCTTGCCCGTCAAATTCCAAAGGGAAGGGTAACGAGTTATGGTGCAATAGCAAAATATCTCGGAACAGCACAATCTGCCAGAGTAGTGGGTTGGGCAATGAACGATTCGCATCACCAGAGTGAATATGTTCCTGCTCACAGAGTTGTAAATCGGTCCGGAGTTCTTACAGGAAAACATCATTTCGGAAATTCAAATTCAATGAAACAACTTCTGGAAAATGAGGGTATTAAAATTGAAAATGATAAAATAGTCAATTTTGAAAAGTATTTTTGGGACCCTTTAAAGGAATTAAAATAAATAACTTTCTTGCCGAACACAATAGCCAAAATTTGTGCTCAAATAATTAAATAATAATTATCTTTGCTGCGTTAATTTAAATTAAATAAAAATAAGGATAATAACATGTCATATTCTAAAAAACAAATATTAGACGCATTAAGGAATGTAAAGCATCCTGAAACTGCTCAGGATATTGTGGTAATGGGAATGGTTGATGATATCTGGATTGAAGGAAACAAAGCCGGTTTTACGCTAAGTTTTAAAAAACCTAACGATCCGTTTATTAATTCAATGCACAAAGTTTGTATTCAGGCCATAGAACAACATTTAGGAAAAGATCTTGATTTTACTGATAATATCAAAATTAAATCTCCTGAGAAAAAAGAAACAAAAGGAACTCCGGATGCGCAAACCATGAAAGATGTTAAGAACATTATTGCAGTTGCATCAGGTAAAGGTGGCGTTGGGAAATCGACAGTTGCAACAAATCTGGCAGTTTCTCTTGCAAAAACAGGAGCGAAAGTTGGATTGATTGATGCAGATATTTACGGCCCGTCAATTCCAAAAATGTTTAATGTAGAAGGACAAAGACCTTTTGTTCGTAAGGTCAATGAGGTTGATATGATTACACCGGTTGAAAATTATGGTGTTAAAGTGTTGTCCATTGGATTTTTTATTAATCCTGAAGATGCTTTGGTTTGGAGAGGAGCAATGGCAACAAGCGCCTTAAAACAATTAATTCATCAGGCAGAGTGGGGCGAAATAGATTACCTCGTTGTTGATTTACCTCCCGGAACAAGTGATATTCATTTGACACTGGTACAGGAAGTGTCTGTAACAGGAGCTATAATTGTGAGCACTCCTCAGGATGTTGCTTTGGCAGATGCTATTAAAGGAATAAAAATGTTCACTGGAAAAAATATAAATGTTCCCGTTTTAGGCTTAATTGAAAATATGTCGTGGTTTACACCCGAAGAATTACCGGATAATAAATATTATATTTTTGGTAAAGATGGTTGTAAAAATCTTGCAGAAAAGGAAAATATTCCTTTTCTTGGTCAAATTCCTATCGTTCAAAGTATTCGCGAAGGAGGAGATTTTGGGAATCCAGCTGTACTGACGGATGGTTCATTGGTAGAAAAAGCGTTTAAGGAATTATCAGCTTCTGTAATAAAAGCGGTTGATGAAAGAAATGCTAAGTTAGAACCAACAAAAAGAGTTGAAATAAAAACTAAATAATATAATCTAAAAGCTAATAAAAATGGATGACGCTAGAAGACAAGATCTTGAAAAAAGAATAAATGAATCAATTGAAATGGTAAGGCCATATCTTGTAGCAGATGGTGGAGATATCAGATTTGTGGAATTAACCGATGATATGGTTGTGAAAGTAGAATTGTTAGGAGCATGCGGATCATGCCCGTACAGTATTCAAACATTAAAAAATGGAGTTGAACAGGCAGTTAAAAAGCAAATTCCTGAAATCAAAGAAGTAATTTCAGCTTGATTTGTATGTAGAAAATTAAATGATATTTGAGAAAATGGATGTTAATTTTAACATCCATTTTCTTTTATGTCATATTCAATTTATTTACTAGTTTTATACTTTCCTTAAATTTGTAAAAAATAAATAGCAATTTTATATAATATTTCAGCAAAAATGTGGTTTGAAATAGTTGGTTGCAGGTTAAATTATTTGTCTGGTGAATAAAGGTTTAAAATATTTTTTGTTTTTAATAATAATGGGTTTGTTTTTTGGATGTTCAACCAAAAAAAACACCGGTCTTACCAGATTTTATCATGGTTTAACAACTAAATATAATATTTTATTCAATGGTACTGAGAGTTACAAAGAAGGATTAAAGACCTATGAAGTAGCACATACCGATGATTATTCCCAAATACTCCCTGTTTTTATTTATGGTGATGAACAACTTTCAGCTTCTATTAAACCGGGAATGGACAGAACAATTGAAAAATCTACAAAATCAATAAGATTACATTCAATTACCACAAAACCTGATCAGAGTAAAAGTGCCATGTCTCAAAAAGACAAGGACTTTTATAATAAAAATGAATATAACGCTTATATCGACGATTCCTATTTAATAATGGGGAAAGCGTTCTTTTATCAAGCCGATTATGCTAGTGCTATTAGAGTTTTTGATTTTATTATTAAGCAATATGATGATCCAAAAGCAAAATACCTTGCATATAACTGGCTGGTTAGGTCAAATGTTCAATTAAAGGATTTTCGCGAAGCACAAAATATTATTGACTTTTTACTAACTGACATCGATTATCCCGAAAAACTAAATTATCAAATTAATTTAACGCTTGCTGATTTTTATTTAAAACAGCAAAAATATGGTGAAGCAGAACCATATATTAGCGAAGCATTATTGTTGGTTAAAAAGAAAAAGGAAAGAATTAGATTAACATATATTCATGCTCAGTTGCAGGAAGAGAATGAAAGTTTTAGTGAAGCTTCGGAACTTTATGAGGCGGTTATCAAAATGAATCCTCCCTACGAAATGGCTTTTAATGCTAAAATAAAAAGAGCAACATTATATTCAGGAGGGAAATCTTCCGGTTCAATAAAATCTGAATTATTAGCGATGCTTAAAGATGATAAGAACATTGATTATCAGGATCAGATTTATTTCGCCCTTGGAGAACTTGAAATGAAAAATGATAAAATAAGCCAGGCTATTGAATATTATCATTTATCGGCAAAAACCAGTGTTTCAAATACAAATCAGAAAGCCTTATCATATCTTGCACTTGCAAATCTTTATTTCGACAGAACCGATTATGTTGAATCGCAGGCATATTTTGATAGCGCAGTTGTTTCACTTGATCCGGATTTTCCTGGTTACAGAGAATTATCGGTAAAAAATCAGTATTTGTCAAGGCTGGTTAAAAATCTGAAAGAAGTGAGGCATCAGGACAGTTTACAAATGGTAGCTAAAATGTCTGAACAGGAAAGAAATAATTTTATTAAAAATATTATACAGGATTTAAGGGAAAAGGAAGCAGAAGATCTGGAAAGAAAAAAAGCCAGAGAACTGGCAGAAATGGCCGGAGTTAACAGAACTGGTTCACGACCGGCTTCATCGTTAACAGAAGGAGGGAAATGGTATTTTTACAATCAATCAGCAAAAAGTTTTGGTCAGCCCGAGTTTAAAAGACGTTGGGGAACCAGAAAGCTGGAAGATAACTGGAGACGAAAAAACAAACAGGCTGTTGGTATTGAGCAAATTATAGAAACAGAATTTTCAGACGAAATTATCGATAATAAAACCGGTTTAGATGATAAAACGCCTGAATATTACATGGTTGATCTTCCTCTTACTGATTCAGCCATGGAGATGTCGCACAAAAAAATACAATCAGGACTGTACAATGTTGGCGAGGTTTATCGTAATAATCTTAAAGATTATCCATTGGCTTTGGATGCTTATAAAGAACTTACTGAAAGATATTCAGAAAGCGAATACAAGGTAGCTGCATATTATAGCATGTATAAAGTTTATTTGCAGGAAGAAAACAGTGCTCAGGCTGATGTTTATAAAAATATCATTATTAGAAATTATCCGGATTCAAAATATGCAAAGGTTTTAATTGATCCGGACTATTTTCAGCAATTCGAAAGAGAAGAAAAGGACAGAAAAGAATATTATCAGATAACACTTGATTTCTACAGGCAGAACAAATTCTCAGAAGTAATAACCCGTTGTAATGTTGCTTTAAATATGTATTCAGATAAGGTTTATATACCTAAATACAGATATGTAAAAGCTCTTTCAATGGGAAAAGTTTATGGTATTATTATTTTGAAAAAGGAACTTGAAAAATTAATACCTGAATTTCGGGAAGACCCTGTTGCTCTGGCAGCTGAAGAGATTTTGGCATCTATTCAGGAAAATGAATTTAAAAATATTGCAGACATTGGTTTAACAAAAGAATCAGGAATGCTTTATGAATCAGGATTAAATGAGGATGAGGAAGTGCAGAAAACAATTGATGAAATAGAGAAAATATATACATATACTCCTGAAGAAAAGCATTATTTTGCAATTGTTATATCAAAAGAATCAGATATAAACCAGTTGAAATTCAATATCATTAATTTTAACCTTGATTTCTTTATTCAGAAAAGTTACGATATTGAAAACAAAGAATTCAATGATTTCTTTTCAATTATTACGGTAAAGCAATTTAAAAATGCTGTTGAAGGTCTGGAATATTATAATAAACTTGAAACAGAAAAAGAGACTATCTTTAGAGATGTTAACACTTCAGATTATCAGTATTTTATAATTGCAGAGGGTAACCTGACAAAATTAGCTAAAGAGAAAATTGTTCGTAATTACCTGATGTTTTATAATAAAAACTATACGGAATAGTTTTTGTATTGAATTGACTGCAGGTTTATAAATCAGAATGTATTTGTGATGAAGAGTATTAAGATTTTATGGACAGATGATGAAATAGATCTTCTAAGGCCACACATCCTTTTTCTGGAAGAAAAAGGATACGATTTATCTACTGCAAGTAATGGCGACGATGCTATTGAAGAAGTTCGTAAGCATGATTTTGATCTGATTTTCCTTGACGAGAATATGCCTGGCCTTAGCGGCTTACAAACATTAACGATAATTAAGGAAATTAAACCCGATATTCCGGTAATAATGATTACCAAAAGTGAAGAAGAGGATATTATGGATCAGGCAATTGGGTCCAAAATTGCAGACTATCTGATCAAGCCGGTTAATCCTAAACAAATACTTTTAAGTATAAAAAAAAATATAGATACCAAAAGATTAATATCAGAAAAAACATTGTCCGGATACCAATCGGAATTTGGTAAAATAGGATTGCAGATTTCTGAAGCAAAAACTTTTGACAACTGGGTTGAGCTTTACAAAAAACTGGTTTTTTGGGAACTGGAACTGGAACAAAACGAAGAATCAGGAATGCAGGAAGTTTTTCAGATGCAAAAATCAGATGCCAATAATAATTTTGCCAGATTTATTAAAAACAATTATGAGTTATGGTTAAGCGGAGATCCGAGCAAACCAATGTTGTCGCCAAATTTGTTCAAAGACAGAATTTTTCCTTTACTTGATCAGGAGCAAAAAGTATTTGTTCTCGTAATAGATAATTTCAGATACGATCAGTGGAAACTTATTCAGCCTCTTATTAGTGAATACTTTACAGTCGAAAGTGAAGAGTTGTATTGTAGTATTTTACCTACAGCAACCCAATATGCCCGTAATGCAATTTTTGCAGGTTTAATGCCATCGGAAATTGAAAAATTATATCCGGAATATTGGTTAAATGACGATGAAGAAGGGGGCAAAAACATGAAGGAAGAAGAGCTTCTACGGGCTCAGCTAAAAAGATATGGTAAGGATTATAAGAGTTTTTACGAAAAGGTTAGTCGCCTGAAAACAGGAGAAAAGCTTGTGGAAAACATAGCAGACTTACTTAATAATCAGCTAAACGTATTGGTTTATAATTATATAGATATGCTTTCGCACGCAAGAACCGAAATTGAAATGATTCGTGAACTTGCAAATGACGAGCCTGCTTACAGATCTTTAACCTTATCGTGGTTTAAACATTCTCCGTTATTTACCTTAATTAAGGAATTGCAGCAACAAAAAGTGAAAATTGTAATTACTACTGATCATGGTACTGTGAGAGTGCAAAATCCGGTAAAAGTTGTTGGAGATAAAAATACTTCGACAAATTTACGATACAAAAACGGTAGAAACCTGAATTATAATCCTAAAGAAGTTTTTGAAATAAGAAATCCTGAAAAAGCTTATCTTCCCAAATCAAATTTAAGTACAAGTTATATATTTGCTCTGAATAATGATTTTTTAGCCTATCCCAATAACTTTAACTATTATGTAAGCTATTACAAAGATTCATTTCAGCACGGTGGAGTATCCATGGAAGAAATGATTATCCCATTTATTATTTTAAGCCCGAATAATTAAATTTTTTTCTTAAATTGCATATATGGACTCGTTAACATTAAAATCGTTATCAGACTTGAATGTTGTTGCCGATAAATTTTTACGAATTATGCGCGGTAAAAAAGTGTTTGCTTTTTTTGGTCCGATGGGAGTTGGGAAAACAACATTTATTAAAGCTTTATGCAATGAACTGGGCGTTGTTGAAATTGTAACAAGTCCCACATTTGCTTTAGTTAACGAATATCAGACGGGTAACGGAGAAGTGATATATCATTTTGATTTTTACCGGATTAATAAAATAGAAGAAGTGTATGATTTTGGATATGAGGATTATTTTTATTCCGGGAACTATTGTTTTATAGAATGGCCTGATAAAATTGCTGAGTTACTTCCTGAAAATATAGCCTATGTGCAACTTGTGGAAAACAAAGACGGGAGTAGAACCATTAACTGGCGCTAAACATTTTCTGTTTTAATAAAGATCAGTTCAAAATACTTGAAAATGCAAAGTATTTGTATTATTTTGGTTGTCTTCAAGAGATTTTAATAATATCCCAAAATCAGAGTTATTATGTCGGATAAAAAAGAAAAATCAGGATATACTTTTGGAAATACAGGATTTTTGCCTCAGGAAGAAATGCTTGAAACAGGTAAAAAAAGGCAAAAACTTGTAATTGGGATTCCCAAAGAAGACACAAAAAACGAAAGCAGGATTGGATTAACTCCTGAAGCGGTTGAAATCCTTGTAAATAATGGGAATGAAATATTCATAGAAAAGAACGCCGGAGCGGCAGCAAATTATACTGACTCAAATTATAGTGAGTCCGGGGCACAAATAGTAGATAACAAATCAGATGTTTATCGGTGTGATATTATATTAAAAATTGCACCGCCAACAATTGAAGAAATAGAACTCTTTAAAAACAACCAGATTCTTTTTTCATCATTACATTGGCCTTCACAATCAGAAGAATATATTAGAAAACTAATGCAAAAAAAAGTTACTGCAATTTCTTTTGAGGGTTTAAAGGATAAGGAAAATTGTTATCCCGTTGTTCGTTCAATGAGCGAGATTGCAGGAACCACATCTATTTTAATAGCGGCCGAGCATTTAAGTAATGTTCATAATGGAAAAGGAGTGTTGTTAGGTGGAGTTACGGGTATTACACCAACAGAAGTAATTATCCTTGGTGCCGGCACAGCAGCAGAGTATGCTGCACGTGCTGCAATAGGTCTTGGATCGTTTATAAAAGTATTTGACCATTCTATTTCAAAGCTTAAAAGATTACAGACAAATTTATCGGAAAGATTATTTACTTCGGTATTTCATCCACGCGTAATAAAAAAACATCTTAAGTCGGCCGATGTGGTAATTGGAGCAATGCATACGGGAGAAAAAGGGTTTCAGTTTCTTATTACCGAGGACATGGTAAAAGAAATGAAAAAAGGAGCTGTAATTATTGATTTAAGCATAGATCAGGGCGGTTGTATTGAAACTTCTGAATGCAGAAGTCATTACAATCCCGTATATACAAAATTTGGAGTAATTCATTATTGTGTTCCTAACATTGCTTCCCGTGTGGCACGGACAGCTTCAATAGCATTAAGTAATGTGTTTAACCCTTTACTTTTAAACGTAGCGGAAGCCGGTGGTGTGCAAAAACAGTTAAAGGAGGATATTGGTTTGCGACACGGTGTTTATGTGTATAACGGGATTTTAACAAACGCAAGGATTGGTAATTATTTCGATATTCCATCTAAGGATCTGGATTTACTGATGGCTGCTTTTTAGAGATATATACTTGTGTACTTCTATTAGAAAAATGCTCTTAACTGCAGGCTTCCTGTATGAATGGCATTAATGTTTTCAGAAATTCTTCCGTTATAGTTAAAGTTCATTTCAAGATTTTCCGCTATTTTTCTTTGAAAAAGAATATTCCATGTGGCATTATGTCCGGGTTTTAAAGCTTGAAGCATCTCATAGGCAACAGAAGTGTTAGGATCTGAGTTATAATTAATATTTAAGTAATTCCCTTTTACTAATAAGTTTCCCTTCTTTGTCACGGAATAATTTATTTCTGCACCTAGATTATTTATAAAACAATTTTCAACGAATAAAACATTCTTTTTATCAGAGTAGCTATAATTAATCTCGCTTCTGGTTTGATATCCCGGTTGATACCTAATTTTTATTTCGTAAATAAAGGCTTCAATATCAAAATTTTTTATACTAAAAAATTCAGATTCGTACTTTTTCCGTCCAGATTCAAATGAATTGGTGAGCACAAAAGCATCAGCAAATTTCCATCTGACATTTATTCTGTTCAGATATCTGTTCTTTTTGTCAAAACCATTTGAAAGCAAAATACTATTAATGTTTTTCTGATAAATATAATCAATGCCAAATTTTGAACTAATTCTGTTAAAAGAAAATGTATTTCTGATATTTTGATTTGTATTAATTATTGTGCTGTCGTTTGATGTATAAAAAGGATTAAGACTGTGTTCAGGCATTTCATCAGTCGTTTTTTGATTTATTTGCCATGCCAGATTATTTGAAAACCTTGATAAAATTTTTCTAAGTCCGGTTTTATTTTTCCATATTACTGCTGGTCTGATACTGAGAATCTGGCTAAACTCATTTTTATACGTTTTTATGTATTCAGTTCCGGGTGAATATATCCTTATATAACTTGCCTGATCCTGGAATTGTGCAACTTCAAATTCGTCAAGCTCTGCAATGCCGTTATTATTGTAGTCTTCCCATGTATAAATTCCTTGTCCTGTTGCCACTTTTAAATAGCTAAATTCTCTTTTAGGCTCAAGACCAGTTCCAGCTTCATAAAATACGGATGACGAAATTGCTCCTTTAAAAAGCCTGAAATTGTAATTAATTCGCCCCGTAAGTGTGTTTTCCTGTTGGCCTTTAATAATTGTTGTATCGGTATATAGAAGTTTTCGATAGTTGATATTCGTTTTTAAAATATTAGACGGATTTTTTAATAATGCAAAACCAATTTGAAAATCTTCCGATTCCGTACTTTGCATAAGACTATTGTTAACAGGCAGGAAATCGCTTCGCAAGGTATAGCTGGCAGAATATTTATTAATCAGAGAATCCGGACTTTTAATAAAAAACCGATATGAAGTAAAGCTAAAACTATTAGGCACTAAACTATCATTTTCAGTATTATTCCATTTGTTTTGTTCCATTTCATGTTCTATTCCCGATTCCAGGACGCTGAACGATTTTGAAATACCTGCCAGATACCTAATGAATTGTGTTTCATAAATTCCTGAGTTTGTATTAAGAATTCCGGAGTTTAAATACACAGAATAACCCGATTTGTTTAGTGAACCATCAAGTTTGTTTTTATAAGCTGTATACTCATTATTATCAGTTAGCAAGCTAAATGTATAGTTGCTTAAAATAGTTTTTTTACGCCTGTACAGGATTCCCAATTCAGCTAAATGCTCATCATTAGAGAATGGCTTTATAATATTCCAGTCTCTTTCAAACTCAACTGTCCTGAATCTTTCAATTTCTTTAAAATTTTTATTAAGCAGTTGCCAGTTAATATTGGTTTTTAACAAATTCAATGTGGTGTCTGAATTTAAGAGGGATTTTTGAAAAGCCAGTTTTAGTGCATATCCAATATTGTCAGATGCGTCTCTTTCCGAAAAAGTATTTATGTCATAATTGCTTAGAGCAAATTCAAAATTTGTTAAGCTGGTCGGATTTAAATTTATATTTCCCCCAAAGCTTATCATTTGATGTTTTTTCGGAGAAATTAATAAACGAACAGGCTCATAGTTTCCCTGAGGAATAGCTCCTGCCGGAGCAACCCACTCAAAAACTCTTCCATTAGCCGAATTTTGTATCTGAACATAATTACCTTTGTTTTCACCAACCTGACTAAACCCCGGATAGTAAACAGCCTTTTCCGGATTTGTTGAATATTGATAAAATCCATACACGATCCCGTTAACCAGCGTATCCTTTTTTTCATAAAGCACATAATCGTTTTTAAATTCAGTACTATCAACATTTAGCACATAAGCATTTTCGATACTGTCTCCCGACTCGGAAAGATATTGTTTTTGTTCATTTGTTAAATCCTGATTTATTGGCTGATTTTTGCTGTCCTTTTCAGAATAAATATTTAACCAGAAATTACCGTTTTTGGTTTTGAACTCGTTAGTACTGTAAATCATGTATCTTGAATAACTCCTTTCCGAATATTCAAATTCTACTGCAATTCTGGAATCTTTTGTAACTGGCTTGCCTGCCGTAAAAGTAATTTCACCGGTATTGTAGTCAATAACATAGTCATAATCTTTGCCTCTTGTCAGAACTTGTCCATTTATATAAACTTTTTCTGTTCCCGACAGCACAATAATATACTGTTCATTTTCACAGCCTTTTAATTTATATGGTCCCTGATTACCTTCCTGTCCCTGAAAAGTTTGCCGGCAGTATTTCCCTTTAGAAATAGCTCCGCTTATTGTTGATTTTAAACTGGCACGGATGTTTTTTTTATTATCAAAAGATGTTTCCAATAATCCTCCCTGGACTTTTCTGTTAAGATTCATAAAATGTCCTGTGGGCTTGTTTATTTCAAAATCCCCGGCAATCAGGCTGGTTTTGTTATTGTATAACTTGATAAAAACTTTATCAAAATCCTGAATTTGTTGTGAATTACCATCAGCTTGTATCGGGATATTTTCATCTGAAATTGCAGCCAGAATATACAGGTCATTGCTCAATTTTCCCGAAATTTGCATATTGAGATTTGAATTTATAACAGCATTCTGATTGTTTCCTACAGTTATTCCACGTGCTATACTTCCCCTCTTGTCCAGCTGGTTGTCGTTTAAAATGTTATCCCTGTAATTATATTTTTTATTGTCGGGATATGCTAAAACAGGACCGACAATTATCGTTTCTTCTTTTTTGCGATGATACCATGGCTCAGAAAAGTTGACAGGAAAAACACGGTACGAAATAACTAAGGGATATGCAAAATTATTTGCCCTGATCGAATCAGGAAGTATCAATATTCCCTGTAAATGGTCAAAACTATAAAGTGTATCAGGTATTATTTTTTTATTGTTATCAAAAATTATTTCCGAGCCTGGTACAATACTTAATGTGTCAACGAAGATAGTATCGTCAGGTAGAGTTATTGATTTTGTACGCAAATTTCCCGTAATCTGGGTTTTTCCAATCAGGCCAAAAAGAATAAATAATATAGTGATAATTGCTTTTTGCAAAACAGATAATTTAACTAATCTAAATATAAGCAATTAAAGAACGGAAATAATTGTGAAATGTTGAAATTTAGAACCGAAATGTTATAAAACAAAAAGGCCTTCTTTGTGAAGACCTTTGGGTTTAAATTTTAGGATTAGGGTATCAAGAAATTTCTTAATTGACGCCTAAAAGTATAAAAAATCTTTAGAAAACAAGGGAAATGTTAAAAAATATTAGATTTTTTTCAATGTAAACACTCTTTTTTTGTTTAAAATATAAGAAAGTGGTCGTGTAAGGTTCAGAAAATCAGGGGTAAAGTTGTTTTTTGTAATTAATGAACAGAAATTTTATTAAAAACGATTCCAGACTATTAAATTTGTTGTTGTATTTCAATTTACAATTTATGACCATTTTTTATCTTTTTGGTATAAGAATATATTTCGTTTTAATTGCGATTGCTTCTGTTTTTAATGAAAAAGCACGTTTTTGGATCAAAGGGAGAAAAGGGATTTTCAGAAAGCTTAAACAAGAAATAAATTCTGAAAGTAAAATTGCATGGTTTCATTGCGCTTCGCTCGGAGAATTTGAGCAGGGAAGGCCTGTGATTGAGTCGTTTAAAGAAAAATATGTAAAATATAAAATACTTCTAACTTTTTATTCTCCGTCGGGCTATGAAATAAGAAAGAGATATGAAAATGCAGATTATATATTTTACCTTCCGTTGGATACTCCAAAGAATGCAAAACGTTTTTTAAATATTGTAAATCCTTCCATTGTATTTTTTGTGAAGTATGAATTTTGGTTTTATTTTATTAAGGAAATTGGCAAAAGGGAAATTCCGCTTTATCTGATTTCTGGTATTTTTAGAAAGGAACAACGTTTTTTCAAAAAGTATGGCCGTAAATCCGAAGAATTGTTAAGGAATTTTAAGCATTTTTTTGTTCAAAATGATGAATCCAAAAGATTACTGGCCGGAATAAATTTAAACAATGTAAGTGTTACAGGAGATACCCGGTTCGACAGGGTTTATTCGATAGCCGAAAATTCCAAAAAATTGCCCCTGATTGAGAAATTCAAAGACAAAAGTCTGGTTCTGGTTGCCGGAAGTACCTGGAAACCTGACGAGGAAATTTTATTAAGGTATTTTAATGAAAGTAATAATAAATTAAAGCTCATAATTGCTCCTCATGAAATACATCATGAAAATATTGTACGGATCACTAAGCTGATACTACCAAATCTAAAAACACTAAAATATTCTGATGCAAATAGTGAAAATATTAGCACTGCTCAGGTATTAATAATTGATAGTATTGGAATGCTTTCATCACTTTATAACTATGGTGATATAGCATATATCGGTGGCGGATTTGGAAAAGGAATACATAATACCTTGGAGGCAGCAACCTTTGGTGTGCCTTTGTTGTTTGGGCCAAATTACAAGAAATTTCAGGAAGCCGTTGACCTGATAAATTTGGGAGGAGCTTGTTCAGTTTCAGGACATGAAGCCTTAAAAGATAAAATAGAACATTTAACTGATAATTTGGAGAATGCAGTGTTTATTGGAAAAACTGCTGCCGATTATGTAAATAATAACAGGGGTGCAACATTAAAAATTTTGAACTTTATAGATTGAAATTGATGGTGATATATGTCACTTTTATTAGATAGTCAGTTGTAAAATTTATAAATTGCTTGCGTTTTAGTGTATATTATTTAGTTTTATGATGATTCGAATTACTATAAATTGTTATTTTAGCAACAATTCATAATCTTAAGCTAGTTTTGTGAAATGAATCAAGCAAGGAAAAGGTATCTGATAATTTGGATGATTTCATCAATTTTTTTATTGATGGGGTTTACTAAAGACCTTCCTTTTGATAAAGAAGATCAAAAAAAACTGGAAAAAGCACAAAAGTTAAATCAGGAAGCTCAAAAACTCATTGATAAAGCAAATTCTTTATATTCGGAAATAGCTGAATATGATGCTTCAAATCCAAAAAATGCTAATAAGACAGAAAAGCTAAAAGATGAAGCTGTTGATTGTCAGCTGAGTGCGGTGGAATTGCAAAAAGAAGCAAATTTCATTGAGTTCAATGTGCTTAAAAACGTTATCCCTGAACTGAAAACTAAGTTTTTAGTCAATAACGAAATCCCTCTGGAATTAAAATTAATGGAAGAGCAGGCTGAGGAGTTATTTTACAAGGCTGAAAAGTTGAGAAATGAAGCGTATAAACTTGAAAAAAGAGAAAAGGATGAGCGTTATCTAAAACTGCTTAATGCTCAGGAGCATGAAAAATCTGGTTTGGACAGGCTAAATCAGGTAATTGATATTTATTCCGGAAATCAAAAAATTGATATAGAGGACCAAACAAGGTTAAGTACGGACCAGAATGGTAAAGAAGTTGTTATAAATGAAGAGTTATTAAATGCATATATAAACTATGTAAACACGGAAGATTCAGTTTTGTCCCTTAATATATTCAGAAATCTGCTTTATTCTGATTCTTTGTCTGTGACCAGCATGAAAGATGTTTGGGATGATTATCTGTATTCTGAAGCAGAGGATGCTGAAATAATCGAACCAGATGAAGTTGATATAGTTGCAGAATCAATAAATCAAAATATTTTAAAGCAGGCAGATGAAATAAGCTCAAAGACACCTGAAACTAACATTAAAGACACATATTCTGAAGTTAGTGATGATATAATATATAAAGTTCAGATAGCAGCTGATAAAAAACCGTTATCTCAAAATACGTTACGGCGAATTTATAATGGAAATAAAGAAATTAAAATGATTATCGAGGAAGGATGGAGTAAATATTCTATCGGAGATTTTAACACATTTTCAGAAGCTGATGATTACAAAAAAACTTTAAGTGTTGGTGATGCGTTTGTTGTAGCATATAAGAATGGAGTTAAAGTTGATTTGTTTGCTTTAAAAAGGGACAGAAAAAAACCTACTTACGAAAAAGATAAAATTGCATCAGATTTACCGGCAGGTTTAATATTTAAAGTTCAGATAGCTGCCAAAAGGATTAAAATGTTGAAAAAAGAACTGAACAATATTTATCTGGGTGATGAATCTGTTGATATGATTGAAGAAGAAAATTGGTATAAATATTCAGTAGGGAAACATAATTCATATGAACAGGCTGTAAGATTAAAGGAGTCTTTAAATGTTAAAGGATCGTTTATCGTAGCTTACAATGACGAAATAAAAGTTCCTTTGTATTTGGCAAGAAAGGGAAAATTGTCAGATATAACACAAAAAAATATTATAGTATTTAAAGTACAGATTGCTGCTGACAAAAGACAGTTAACGTCTGAAAAATTACATGCGATTTATTCCGGGCATGAAAAAATCAACAAATTTGAAGAAGATAACTGGTATAAATATTCGGTTGGAGAGTTTAATAATTTTAATGATGCCAATGAATTCAGAAAAAAATGTGGTGCAAAAGGTGCATTTGTAATTGCATTTAAAGGCAACAATAAAATGAATGTGTTGGAGGCAAAGAAATCACAAAAGTGTTTTGAACCCGTAATTAATAAAGACTGGATATCGAAAAATACAGATCTGGTTTTTAAAGTTCAGATAGCAGCAAGTCCGGGGAAATTAACGGTTAATCAAATAAAAAATATATGTTGCATTGAACCAAATGTATACTTAATAGAAGAAAATGATTGGTTTAAGTACTCGATAGGTAATTTAAAATCATATTATAAAGCTGTAGAAATGAAAGAAATATCGGGTGTTAATGGAGCATTTATTGTAGCTTACAAAAACGGACAAAAAATTAATACTAAAGACGCAATAAAATTATCAAAAAACTAAAAAATAATTAAAACAATATATCATGAAAACAAGAGCGAATTATACCCTTAAACTTATTACAGGATTTGTAATAGTGGCTTTCCTATTTTCATCATGTGTTTCACAGAAAAAAGTACAGTTGTTGCAGGAAAAATCAGTAGAAGATATTTCTTCGGGATTTCTAAATAACAGAAATACTGTTTATAATTTGCAACCAGGAGATCAACTGTATATAAATGTACACAGTGTTGATCAAAAAACAAGTCGATTATTTCAAACAGATTTTCCTAACCCTATGACTGCAACGTATCAAAATTTGAATAGTTATAGAATTGAAGAAGATGGTTATATTAACTTTTCATTTATTGATAAAGTATACGTTAAAGGGATGACCGTTAAAGAAGTTAACGACTTGCTTCAAAAGACAGTAAATGAGTATTTTAAAGAAGCAACCGTGGTGGTTAAGTTGGTAAATTACAGGGTTTCTGTACTTGGAGAAGTTGTAAGTGCCGGTACTTTTATTATTAAAAATAAACAAATTAATATATTGCAGGCAATTGCTCAGGCTGGTGGAACTAATAACTTTGGAAACCTTAAAAAGGTTAAACTTGTTCGGCAGACATTAACCGGTTCAGAAATGCATTATTTAGATTTAACTGATAATGGCGTATTACAATCTGATCAGTTTTATTTAATGCCCAATGATGTTGTTTATATTGAACCATTAAAAAGCAAATCATTTGCATTTGATAATTTCCCATATTCAATTTTTTTATCAACAATTTCGACTGCAGCAATTGTAGTAGCATTATTTAAATAATAATTTATTTTAGGGTTTATATTGTTATTTTCTGAATATGGTAAATAATAGTCAATTTCAAAATTTTGAAGAAGAGTCAATTGACCTAAAAGCTTATATATACAGGCTTTTAAGGTTTTGGTATGTATTCCCAATTTCTCTTGTACTGGGATTATTGGTATCATTCTTTGTAATAAAAACTACTTCACCGGTTTATAGGGTAGAATCTTCACTATTAATTAAAGATGAGCAATCTTTAATGGATCCGGATGCAATTATACAAAATGCAGTGTCCCCATTTAGTTCAATGTCTGAATATAAATTAAGAAATGAAATAGAGATTCTTAACTCTTATCATCTTACAGAACGGACAATGAAGGAACTTGATTTTTCTGTTTCATATTTTGAGAAAGAAAAGTACAGAATTAATGAAATATATAACGAAACTCCATTTATTATAGAATACGATTCTTCTCATGTTCAACTTGTTGAAATTGATATTTATTTGCAAAAACTTAAAAATGGACATTTTCATGTTTGGTCTTCAGCAATTAATGGTTTGGTTTATTCCTACAGTGAAGAAAGAATTGTTAAGGAGTTGTTTGATGTTGAAATAGATGATACTATTTATAAGGATGTTTATTTTACTAATGATTATTTTAAATTTAAAATCAAGGAATTAGCAAAAATTGAGAATGAAAAAATTTATTTATTTAAGTTTAGAACCTTAGAGTCTCTTACTAATGAATTTCAAAAAATACAAATAGAAGACATAAAGTATTCGTCTGTTATCAAAATATTTTATGATGGCACGAATGTTTCTAAATCAATTGATTTTTTAAACAGGTTGTTGGATGTTTATTTAAACAGAGGAGTAGAGAAAAAGAATAAAATAGCAATTAATACGATAGAATTTATTAATAGTCAGATTAATAGCATTGCTGATTCACTGAAAAGTGCAGAAAAACGCCTTGGGGCTTACAGGTCGTCTCAAAAAGTTATGAATATCGATTTTCAGTCTCAACAAGCTTATCAAAATCTGGAGAGTCTTCAAAATCAAAAGGCAGAATTAATTCTAAAGCAAAAATACTACACTTATCTGCAGGAATATTTGTCTGACAGTAAAGATCTACAGGATGTTATAGCCCCTTCATCTATGGGAATTGACGACCAGTTGCTTAATAATTTAATTATTGAGCTGACCAGACTTTATTCAGAAAAAGTTGATATTATGGTTAACTCTAAAAAAGATAATCCGTATTTAGAGAGTGTAAAAATGAAAATCGATAACCAAAAAAACACTTTATTGGAAAACATTCTGAATTCTATTGACAGAGCAAAAATATCGCTTAATGATATAAATGAAAGAATAGATAAGTTGACAATTGAAGTACAGTCACTCCCGGAAACTCAGCGAATGCTGTTTACTTATGAAAGAGAGTTTCAGTTACAGGATGCTTTATATACTTTTTTATTAAGAAAAAAGTCTGAGCTACAAATTGCAAAAGCTTCAACTTTTCCTGAAAATGAAATCATTGATTATCCTAAATTAATTAAACCCGATCCGGTTTCTCCAAATAAAAAAGTTATATTATTATTAGGTATTATAATGGGTCTGGGTTTACCTGTTTGTTGTATTTTATTATATGATTATTTTAATGACAAAATAGTTGATATTTCGGATGTTGAAAAGATAATTGACAAACCCATTTTAGGTAATATTATTCATAATAAAGAAAAAAATCCACTGGTTGTACACAATTCTCCTAATTCTATTATTGCAGAGTCTTTCCGGTCGCTACGTACTAATTTCCAATACGTATTAGGAGAAATTAAGACTCCCGTGATTATGATTACTTCAACAATGATGGAGGAAGGGAAAAGTTTTATTTCTATTAATTTGGCTACGAGTTTTGCGTTATATCAAAAAAAGGTTGTCCTATTAAGTTTTGACTTAAGAAGGCCTTCTGTTTCAAAATTAATGGATCTTCATAATGAGATGGGATTGAGTACGTTTCTAAGCGGAAATTGTAACATGGAAGATATAATTTTTGAAACAGAAATTCCAAATTTAAGAGTGATACCTACCGGGCCCATCCCCCCAAACCCATCAGAATTAATTGCTTCTGAAAAGACCAAAGCTCTGTTTGAAGAGCTAAGAAAAAAGTTTGATTATATAATTCTTGACACACCCCCAACAGGTATAGTTTCAGATGCCCTGTTACTTGAAAAATTTGCCGACACCAGTGTTTTCATAGTTAGACATAATTATTCCAGGAAAAAGATGTTGTCACATTTATTCTACAGTTTAGAGAAAAAGAATATTAAAAACACTAATCTTATTATTAATGACATTAATATTAAGAATAAAGGTTATAACTATAATTATGGTTATGGTTACGGTTACAATTATGACTACAGATAACAGATCTTTTAATATCCGACAAATCTGCTTTTTAAGCACACAGTATTAAAAATCTTGTCCCCACAAGTTATTAACAATTGTTAATTTAAGGAGTTATTGTTTTTAAACCGCCCAATTGTTAAAGCATTTAAAATAAACCGGATTAAAACATATGTTAATATGTTTATATGGCTTAATTTAACAGAAACTTAATATTTTCGATATATTTGATATTCTATTTAATTCTACTTTTGTATTATTGTATATTTTAAAATAAAAGTTAAACCAAACCTTAAAACAATTCTATGATGAAAATCTTTAAAAGTAAATTTTTAATTGTGGCGCTGATGCTTGTAAGTCTTGCATCATTCGGCCAGTCAAAAGTTACAGGTATTCTCGTTGATGCAAATTCCAACGAGGCACTTATTGGTGCATCAATTGTTGTAGATGGTACAACAATAGGTACTGCAACTGCATTGGATGGAAGTTTTAATATTATTGTTCCGTCCGGAGACCAAAAATTAATTTTCTCGTATGTTGGATATCTTGAACAGGTAAAAGATTTATCAGTTACAGGAGATCTTGATCTTGGTAAAATAGCTCTTGAAGCCGACGCCATTAACTTAAATGAAGTTAGAGTTGTGGCATCAGTTGCTATCGCGAGAGAAACTCCTGTTGCACTGTCAACAATTAAACCTCAGCAGATTGCTGAGAAATTAGGAACACAGGAATATCCTGAAATATTAAAATCAACCCCGGGTGTTTATGCAACAAAGCAAGGTGGAGGTTTTGGTGATTCAAGAATAAATATTCGTGGTTTCGACCAAAGAAATACGGCTACTATGATTAATGGTGTGCCAGTAAATGATATGGAAAACGGATGGGTATACTGGTCAAACTGGGCTGGTTTAGCAGATGTTACACGTTCTATGCAGGTGCAAAGAGGTCTTGGAGCATCTAAGATGGCTGTACCTTCATTAGGTGGTACATTAAATATCCTTACAAAAACCACGGATGCAAAAACTGGCGGAAGTGCATTTTCAACAGTTGGTGCTGATGGTTATAACAAATTCGGTTTTACATTATCAACTGGGTTAAGTGAAAGTGACTGGGCTGCTACAATTTCTGTGGCAAAAGCAGAAGGAGACGGTTATGTTGACGCTACAGAATTTGTATCATATTCATATTTTATGAATATTTCTAAAAGAGTTAACGATAATCATACTGTAGCTTTTTCTCTTTTCGGAGCACCTCAATGGCATGGTCAGAGAACTTCTGAGCAATCAATTGAGAAGTTCAAGGAAGAAGGAATAAGATATAATGCTGACTGGGGTTATAAAAATGGAGAAGTTTATTATCTGAGAAAGAACTTTTACCACAAGCCACAAGCAATATTAAACCATTTTTGGACAATGGATGAAAATACAAGTATGACAACTGCAATTTATGCATCTATTGGTACTGGTGGTGGAACAGGAAATTATGGTAACACTTCAAAGTTTTACACTTACTTAAGAGAAGGTCAAATTGATTTTGATCGTATTGTTGATGAAAATATTGCTGATGGTGGAGTTGATGGTTCAGAATCAATAATGAGATCATCTAATAATAATCACAACTGGTACGGATTGTTGACTTCATTTAACAAAGATCTTGGCAATTTAGATGTATTATTAGGCGTTGATGGCCGTTATTATAAAGGAGAACATTATCGTGAAGTTCTTGATCTTTTAGGCGGTGAATTTTATGTTGATGACGTTGATTATAACAATACTACCAAAGTTGTTGATGTAGGTGATAAAATTGCTTATTATAACGATGGACATGTAGCTTGGGCAGGTCTGTTTGGTCAGGCTGAATACAAATTAGATAAACTCGCATCCTTCGTTTCTCTTTCTGTTTCTGACAAATCATATCAAAGAGTAGATTATTTCAACTATTTTACCGATGATTATATTGCAGAAATCGAAGCAGATGCCAGTGGCGATCTTGAACAGTCTATTGTAGATGATATTGGTCAGGTTAAATTTGATCAAGCAATGAACGGACAGAAAAGTGATTGGGTACATTTCCTTGGTTTCATGGTTAAGGGTGGTGCTAACTATAATCTAACCGAAAACCATAATGTATTCTTTAATGCAGGTTATTTTCAGCGTCAGCCGGATTTTGATGCTGTTTTTCTTAACTATATAAACCTTATTAATGATCAGGCTGAAAATGAAAAAATATTAAGTGCTGAAGTAGGATATGGTTACAGATCCGGAATTATTACTGCAAACGTAAATGCATATTACACTAACTGGAAGGATAAAACATTTACAAAATCAATTTCACAGGATGACCCGGTAACTGGTGACAGAACATATTATATAGCCAATATCTTAGGTGTTGATGCTACTCATATGGGAGTTGAAGCAGACTTTGTTGCTCAACCATTAGAAGGACTTCAGGTTAGCGGTTTTGTTTCAGTAGGTGACTGGAGATGGCTGGATGATATAGAAGATGTTGGAGTATTTGATGAAAACCAGGTAGAGGTTGCAACTATTGACTTATATGTTAAGGATGTTCGTGTTGGTGATGCTGCACAATTGACTATGGCTCTAGGTGTTGATTATGAATTATTAAAGGGCTTAAAAATAGGTGCTGATTATAATTACTATGATAATCTTTTTGCTGATTTTGATATTTTAGGCAGAGGAACTCAAGAGGGCGATACAAATCCTGATTCATGGGAAATGCCTGCTTATAGCCTAATTGACATGAACTTACGCTATAATTTCAAAGTTTCTGATATGAACGCAACATTATTTGGTAATGTTAATAATCTGTTAGATACTGAATATATTTCAGATGCAACTGATGGTGGTACTCACGATCATACTACAGCCAGAGTTTATTATGGATGGGGAAGATCATGGTCAATAGGTTTAAAAATTAGATTTTAATTAAGAAAATAGATAAATTATGAAAAAAATATTATCAATATTTATTTTAATTGGGTTTGTAATTCTTAATGCTTGCGACCCAATGGAAGACATCT
Organism: Bacteroidales bacterium; assembly: GCA_019038645.1. Classification (GTDB taxonomy): domain Bacteria; phylum Bacteroidota; class Bacteroidia; order Bacteroidales; family UBA12077; genus UBA12077. Next base: position 2,227 of record JAHOYT010000022.1, on the reverse strand, counting down.
ACGATGAAATAGATGCAGCAGAAGATCCGATAAGTGCAGAAGTTACTATCACTTTAACTGCTGACGATTATGCTATAGCATCAGGCTATGCAATCGACGATGCAGTAACTGATGAGGACACTGTTAATGCTGAAAACATTGAAGAAATGGAAGCATTTAATAAGTATTACACAGCAGAAGAATATATTCCTTATGTTCTGGAAGAAACCTACGAGGTTCTTGACAAGGGTTCTATGGCATTAATAACGTACAACAATTATTTAGGCATTGATTATTTAGATAAAGTAGGAAGTCCTGATGATACTTATGTACTAGTTACTGCTGATTATGATGCAATGGGAACTGAATACGGAGATCCGGGTTATTATAACAATTTTTCAAGCTCTATTTTGCCGGAAGAATACATGCCTGATTTTCTTTTAACATTATATACTGATGCTGAAGAGGGAGACCTAAACGTTATTAATTATCAATACTATGATGGCTCAACAAATCCAAAAGATGCGTATGTATATTTTGACGGTACAGCCTGGATGGTTCTTAATACGTATGAATTAGTTGATGCGGATTATGACTCAATGGGTGATCCGGGAGCATATAATAATTTTTCAAGTTCTGATGCACCGGAAGATTATTTACCAACGTTCTTAAAGTTAATATTTCCATATGATCAGGCAGGTGCGGAAAGAGTGATTGTTTATAAATACTATTCTTCAGGTACAACTTATACAAGAGCACAGGAATACCACTATGATGGTACAACATGGACTCAGTATGATGCTATAGTTGAAGTAAGCAACCAGTTTATACATAATGGTGATGGCTGGGTATTTGATCCAACCGAACTGGTTACAATGGTAAGCGCAGACTTTCAATTAATTGTTGATTATGTGAATGCTAACCTGACCAATACTGATGATTATCCTGATAATACAGATAATTACTTCGGAGCAAGTGCGTATTATAGTAATTTCGATCTCAGAAACTTTAATGCAGAAGTATTTGATAGCTGGGCAGAAGCTATTGAAGAAGCTTTAGGAACAGTATTGTTGCCAGAGTTGTATCCTAATGCACTTGAATTAGTTAATGGAGTGCAAATGGGTTACAGAGTAGTGTTTAAAACTTATGATGGTACAGACGGAAACTATAACATGAAGTTTGAGGTTTCTAAAGCCGGACCAGATCCTGAATTTACTTTAGTTGAAGGGCCTACAATGGAATAAAACATATTTCAGAATATTAGAAAAGGGGCATTTTTGCCCCTTTTTTTGTTTACATTCTTTCTGAACCTGTCTACCGACAGGCAGATGCTCAGAATGACAGAAGCTGTGAAAAGGTACTTTTGCTTGTCATTCCTGAGCAGGCAGGAACCTATTTTAATATTGTTTAAATGCAATCCATATTACTCAACATAGTTTTTGTATTTTGTTTAAGAAAACCTATATTTTAAGTGGCAGTTGAGTTTTTGTTTGATTTAGCCGTCATATTATCAACCCCATCCCGAAAGTCTTCGGGAGAGGGATTCCAGGAAGATAAATTAAAAAGTGCTTAATTATTGAGATTTCCGGGTAAACCGGAAATGACAAAAAAGAAGAGTGAAAATAAGAATTGTTTCCTAAAGGCAATTCGCCTTATGTATTCTATGAAAAAGGAATTTGTTGAGAGTATTATAATTTTTTTGAATTAATACCTCCTCCAAAACTCTCAATTGGTGTAATCGTCTTTCATTTGTTCTTATAACAAAACTACTCCAGCATTACCTTCTTTACGATACGATTATATCCATTATCAATCTGTAGAAAATAGATTCCTTTTGCAAACTGATTTAAGTTAACAGAAACTTCAGATGAATTAATATCAGATGCTTCCAGTACTTTTTCACCAATGAGATTGAATAACTTTATGGTTTCAGTTTTTGATCCGTCTGAAAAAACAATATTAATAATATCTGTTGCAGGATTTGGATAAATTTTAAGATTGTTATACGCGAATTGTTTTATTCCACTCGATTCAGAAACTTCGTAGTAACTATAGAAAGTCTCTGCTTTTGCATTATTATCCGTTGCTTCGATAAGGTAATAAACATTCGTTCCGCCGGATTGTGAAGGAATTGTTGCGGAATAATCGTCTCCTGAATTTGACATGGAAATAGTATTAGGATAAGATCCTGAGCTTGTTCCCCATTTAACATTAGCAGATGAAATACTTCCGTCGGAATCCATAATAG